>CAYPNT010000006.1:0-59967 GCA_964412235.1 uncultured Rhodospirillaceae bacterium | reverse complement strand
GACCTACGGATTAGAAGTCCGTTGCTCTATCCAGCTGAGCTACGGGCGCATTATCAATTTCTTATAACAGTTTTACCCGAGCAGCGACCAACTAATTTTCGTAATCGTACCCTATCCTTAGTAAAAAATAATACCTTTTAGAAACGTCAATTGTTTCCCGCGTAATTAGTCAGGTCAATATACTCCAAAACGGTTCCATCCGGGTCACGGAAATATGCACGAGGGCCATTAACCACGCCGCCCTGCCGATCTTCCTCAAATGTTATTTCTACATCATTCTCCCGAAGATGATCGAGTGCCGACTGATATTTATCTCCATCAATAATGAATGAATGGTGGACGCCATTATGGTCTTCGAAACAAGTGTTAATCGGCGCCGCACGTTGAACTAATATTACACACACCCCAGCAGCATCCAAGAAAGCCATCTCACCTCTCGCTACAGTAGATAGGTGCCGGCAGCCCACAATTTCCGTGTAGAATTTTGTGCTTTTTGCAACGTCACTCACTGGAATACTAAAATGAGCGACCCCTTTTATATCAACCACAGCCGACCCCTACATGGCCTACCCGCCATAAAAAACTGAATCGCCAAGGTCCCGCATATGCAAAACCGCTTCATCTGGACGCCCCTCAATCTCAATGTTGGTATGAACGTCAACAGCCTCACCTATAACGATATGATGGTCCCCACGCTCAACTATTTCAGCAACATTAAACTCAACACAAGCGGGCGCTGAATTTAATAACGGCGCACCTGATGATCCTTCTTTATATGACTCACCGCTAATCTTTCCATCCGCGTGTTCCGCAGGTTTAAAAAATGCAAAAGCTGCGCCTTGCTGACCTTTTCCAAGCATATTAAGAGCAAAACTCCCTGCTTTTTTCAGAATTTCCAAAGCCCCAGAATCCGCTTTCACGCCAACCACAACGAGCGGCGGTTCAAATGATGTCTGGGTTACCCAATTCACTGTTGCAGCTGCTATTTCGTCACCTTCCTTGGCGGTCAACACATAGATACCATACGGTATCATACGTAGTGCTATTTTCTTTTTGTCTAAATCCATCTGATTTACCTTTTGGTTTAAAAATTCCATGTAATGGTTTAACGCTTTCTTCCAGATTCCGCATCCGAAAATATTAATAGAGATAACATTACCGACTTCTCAAACCTTAATCTCAGATCTAATTCCGCGGCTATCAACCCAAGATTTCATCGAGATTGCCGGCTGTCCTTTAATCCGATCTAAAATCCAGTCAGCCGAATACACCCGAGGATTTTCTCCGAATGCGATCGACGGTGCATCTGTTACTGAGTGATTTGAACCTTCGTATACGAGGATCTCTTTCGGTGTCTTTATTCGCTCGAAAAGATCGTAACTGCACTCAAGAGGGCTCAACTGGTCTTCTTCACCCGCGATAATCAGAACAGGACACTTTATATCAGGCACTGTTGGTCTGAGGTCTAGAGTTTCAGCAAACACATCAAACTCTGCTTCATCGTCATAGTCGGCCATAAACATGTAACGAAGCTTAAAGGACGGAGAAGCCATATTAAAGATCGTGTTACACCCTGGTTCATGGCACACACCAGTAACAGCGACGCCCTTAATTTTGTCCCCTAATGCTGCCGCCCACTGTAGCCCCCAAAAACTCCCAAAGCTGGTTCCTCTCACACAAATATTATCCGTATCAATTGCCGGATGTCGGCATAGCCAATCGAGTGTCACCCGCGCAGCATCCATGTGATTATTTTCTGACACAAATATACCCAACGTGACACTTTCTGCTTGTCCGGGCCCGTCAATTGTTAATACAGCGCACCCCCTCTCTAGATAGGCGTCCCCATACATGGAAACACCATTTTCCTTACTCGAATCCATGCCCGGGATATTAATCACACACGGAAACCTTTCACCAGCAGAAGGCTCGTGTGGCAGATGCAGATACGCTGGTAGTTCTTTTCCTTCAAAGGGGATTTTTACAACCTCCACAGGGTGCGCTGAATACTCGGAAAACTTCTCGTAGCAGTGGTTCATTCTTATTTCTAATTCTTCTAACGTCGCGGTCTTTTCAAAAATTGGCCAGCGTGCCGTCGCCCAAAGTAAGGACGCGGTCAGATAACTTTCCCGTGCCGCGACGGACCTGCCTGTTTGCTCAAAACTCTTTGCTTTCTGCTCACGACGTCTCGCTGCGTTACTAAACTCCCTCGCAAAATCGGAAACCCGTTTAATCCGTGCGGCAGTTGCCCGAAACTCCGGTACGGAGTGAGGTGCGGCGGGCGCACTCATATAGGCTATACGAGGTTGATCCCATTCGACACCAACAGTGTTGATAACAGCATCCAAGACCCAACGCTGTTCCTGCCACCTTTTCATCCGGCCATCAGACTTCGCGGACATGTTTCCTCCTTTAATTGTCATTCGTTGTCTAGTTTTATGGTACAGGCATATACTTTAACGCTTCGTCCGAGGTGTCGACCAGATCACGCAAACTCAATTCCGAAATACCCACATATCTCCGTTTGAATTAAAGAATTTGATCAGGACTTAGTTCGCTTCCCCCTGGCATCTTCGGGGACCGACGCAGCCCAGAAATCTTGGTTCAAAACGTTTAAGGCACCGGACCGATACCTAATCGTCCATGTTAAACACAACGTTTCTTTTGTTGCATGCACAGTTAGTCTGTCTGGAAAATACATGAGACACAACTTAAATAGTTTTAGGCGTCATCTGATGATTAAAGCCCTATATCCTTTAATCAATCTATACTTTGAACCCCTCGTATACTATTGATCGGTTTAGATGGACATTCTTGAACACGACGCCAGTGAACCTGAAAGGTTATTATGACAGAAGTGAGTGAACTCTCCCTTCCGGAATTTAACTTTGACAATACCTTTGCGCGCACCCTCGAGCCATTCTTCGTTTCGTGGAAAGCCGCCGAGGCACAATCACCCAGACTTCTTCAGTTCAACAACGAATTGGCAAACGAATTACGGCTTGACGCGAGTGCACTCAATACTGAGACCGGCGCCGCAATCTTCTCTGGCAACGAGATGCCTAATGGTTCAATGCCGCTCGCCCAAGTTTATGCCGGCCATCAGTTTGGCGGGTTTAGCCCTCAGCTCGGCGACGGGCGAGCGCTTTTACTTGGCGAGGTCATAGATAGCAATGGATGCCGACGCGACATACAACTTAAGGGCTCTGGTAAAACGCCGTTTTCACGCGGCGGTGACGGCAAGGCCGCGCTTGGCCCGGTATTGCGGGAATACCTTATAGGCGAGGCCATGCACGCATTAGGGATCCCGACGACCCGGGCACTCGCAGCGGTCACAACAGGCGAAGAGGTCTATCGCGAGACGGTATTACCGGGAGCAGTCCTGACGCGTGTCGCCTCCAGCCACATAAGAGTTGGCACATTCCAGTATTTTGCGGCTCGGCAAGACACCCAGAACGTAAAAACACTCGCGGATTATTGTATCGAACGGCACTACCCGCAACTCAAAGATGGTGACAATCCCTACCTAGCATTTTTTGATGCGGTCGCGGACGTCCAAGCGGCATTAGTGGCAAAATGGATGGGTGTCGGCTTTATACACGGGGTAATGAACACCGATAATATGACGATCTCCGGCGAGACAATCGATTATGGACCGTGCGCCTTTATGGATACTTACTCCCCGAAAACAGTCTTCAGTTCGATCGACACGCATGGGCGTTATGCCTTTGGGAACCAACCATCCATTCTGGTCTGGAACCTTGCGCGCCTGGCGGAGACGTTAATTCCACTCATAGACCCAAATACCGACCAATCCGTAAACATACTGACCGAACGGGTTAGTGCGATACCTTCCCTTCATGAAAGCTATTGGCTTTCAGGGATGGGCAAGAAAATCGGGATCCAAACAGCAACCCCTGAAGACGGCGCTCTCATAAAAGATTTTTTAACCTTGCTAAATGCTGACAGCATAGACTTTACATTGGCCTTTAGGACCCTATCTGGAGTACTTCGAAAAAATAACAAAGAAGCTGAAGGCTTATACGAAAACACCAAGGTCTTTAAAGAATGGGTCAACCGGTGGGTCCGTCGGCTCAAGGAAAGTGAAGGTGCTCCCGAACAGATTGCGGACGCCATGGATCAAACAAACCCAACGTACATCCCGAGGAACCACAAGGTGGAGGCGGCACTGACGGCAGCGGTTGACGCCACAGACATGGCGCCGTTTACCGAGCTCCTGTCGATAATAACGAAGCCCTACAATGAAGTGGCGGAAGGAGTGAATTATTCGATGCCTGCCCCAAAATCAGACGTGCCATATCGCACCTTTTGCGGCACATAAAAAGTAACGCAGAAAATCAGGTACGAAACCCTTTCGCCAAACATGGTATGATGCACTAAAATCCAGCACAGTAGCTGGGTCTAGAAACATCCAAGCAAGAATGTTCTAGCACTTGTCCCGCGCGTGTTGGGTTCGTAGCATTGGAGAGACGTTAAAAGAGATTGGGGCGACACAGATGTTCATAAAGAATACCTGGTATGTAGCAGGAGTTAGTGCCTACATAACCACAAAACCCCAACAGCGCATTATCTGTAACGAGCCAATTGTTTTATTCAGGACGGAAGACGGGCAAGCGGCAGCACTTGCGGACCGCTGCATCCACCGAAGAATGCCGCTTTCCGCGGGCCGCGTGATTGGAGAGCGGTTGCAGTGCGGATATCACGGTTTTGAGTATGATACCAGTGGAAAGTGTGCCGCGATACCAGGCCAAAACGGCGTACCGCGGCGCGCGGCTGTTTTTGGTTATCCCTTAGTCGAAAAATTTGGATGGGTCTGGGTTTGGCTCGGAGACAAAGATAAGGCGGACCCCAAGCAAATCCCCAAAATGCCCGGGTTAGATGAAGGCGGATGGGTACCATTCCAGGATCACCTACACGTAAAAGCCAACTACCAACTTCTAGTAGATAATTTGATAGACCTTTCTCACGAAACATACGTACACACCTCAAGTATCGGTAATGATGCTGTTGCGGAAACCCCCATCAATGTTCACCGGGATGGCAACGAAGTTTTCGTAGACCGGATAATGCGCGATATTCCGCCACCTCCGTTTTTTGCCAAGGCTGCGAAAAGCGAGGCCAACGTAGACCGATACCAACTCGTTCATTTTCAGGCGCCGTGCTACGTGCACGTTGAAGCGAGGACGGTTCCGCCGGGAAATAACGATCCCAATAGTGGTGTCCGTTTTTTTGTCCTTGATGCGCTTGTACCAGAAACCGAAAATACAACGAACTATTATTGGGCCGTTTCAAGAAATTTCCGGCTAGAAGATCAGGTGTTCGGCGAGTGGTGGCACCAGTCGGTAAATACTATTTTTCAGGAGGACCGAGAAATACTTGAAGCCCAACAAAAATCAATCGAAACAGATAAAAGTGGCATACGTACTGTCGACGTAAAAATTGACGGTGGTACCATCCTTGCACGTCAAATTACAGACGAACTACTGGCCGCTGAAGCCACAACTTGACGAGGAGCAAAAACAAATGACGGGAAAGCTCGAAGGAAGACGAACACTAATTGTTGGCGCTGGTGGCGGCATTGGCGGGGCAATTGCAAAGCGGTTTTATGAAGAGGGAGCCCACGTCGGAATTGTTGACGCGGATGAAGCCGCCGCAGAACGGCGCGCCGCTGAACTGATAACAGCCCCTGGAGACGGTAAAGTTTGCTCTTTATCCATCGATATCGGGGATCCGGTATCCGCCAAAAATGTCGTAGAAGAAATTTCCGATACCCTGGGAGGCCTCGATACTACAGTACATTCTGCTGCCACACGGGAACCGACCGCGACCGCAGAAGAAATGATGTTTGAGCACTGGGAAGAAGCACTCAGGGTAAATCTGACCAGTATGTTTCTGCTCTGTAAATATGCAATTCCGCACCTACGTAACGCGGGTGGTGGAGTAATTATTAACATTGCCTCTCAATTTGGCAGTGTTGTTACACCGGGCCGGCCCGCCTATCACGCAACAAAGGGAGCAGCAATCCAGTTAACCAAGGCGATCGCCATCGAGAACGCGGGTGACAACATTCGAGCCGTAACGGTATCACCTGGAGCGATTGAGACAAACCGGTTACTTGCACGTCACAAAAACATAGAGACAATTCGTGAATTAATGGTTCCCAATCACCCAATCGGGCGTCTGGGCCAACCCGAGGACATTGCCGGCGCGGCGTTGTTTGTTGCCAGTGATGACGCCGCCTTCATGACCGGAACAGACTTGATTGTCGACGGCGGGTATACGGCGGTCTGAAAGTAATGGCCACCATCGTTATAACCGGAGCACAATCAGGGTTGGGGTTGGCTCTGGCCAACGTCTATACAGAGTGCGGTAACAAAGTGATCGCTATATGCCGACAGAAGAGCCCCGAAATCGAAGACATCGGCGCGGAAATTATTGACGGGATCGACATTCGAAACGACAAAGATGTATCCGGTGCAGCAAAGCAATTGGGTGAACGCACAATTGACGTGTTGATCAACAATGCCGGCATTTTGGTTGATGACGATATTGATAACCTCGAGCTAAAAAGGATCCGCGAACAAATTGAAGTTAACACTCTCGGTCCCCTAAAATTTGCCCTCGCGTTCCGCAAATTTTTTCGTAGAGGCTCAACCCTAATAAACGTTTCAAGTCGAATGGGATCAATAGGGGATAATGGGTCAGGGGGTGATTACGGGTACCGGATGTCGAAAGCCGCGCAGAACATGCTGACATCCAACCTGGCTAGAGATCTGCTGCGCGAAGGGGTGACCGCCATAGCAATCCACCCCGGCATTGTCGCCACGAAAATGACAGGCCACAACGGCACAGAGCCCGACGAAGTCGCCAATGACATGAAAAACGTGATCGACAAACTAACCATAAGTGATTCAGGTAAGTTTCTAGATCGGTATGCGGTGGAAATACCTTGGTAACAAAAACGTTCAGAACAATCGGCAAAATTACGAAACAAGAAAGCTCAAGATAAGGAAAAAAAGATGAAAATCTACCGCACTGAACTCAAAGACGGCATGCAGATTGACTGGGACACGCCAATTGAAGCCGATGATGGAGTTGTTCTGCGGGCTGATGTTTTTAGGCCTCCTGGCGAGGGCAAGTGGCCGATAATACTTTCGTATGGTCCTTATGGAAAATGGCTGGTTTTTGGCGAACAATTCACTGAACAATGGTCGCGGATGTGCGAGGAACACCCAGACGTACCTGACGGGTCTACGAATAAATATCAGAGTTTTGAAGTGTGTGATCCAGAAAAATTTGTACCTCATGGGTACGCAGTCGTTCGGGTCGATTCTCGTGGCACGGGTCGGTCTCCGGGCTATATCGACCCCTGGTCCGCTCGAGAGGCACAAGACTTTTACGACTGCATAGAATGGGCTGGCACACAAGAATGGAGTAACGGCCGCGTGGGATTAAATGGGATCTCATACCTCGCGATGAACCAATGGCAAGTTGCCGCACTCCGCCCCCCTCACCTCAGGGCAATGTGTGTGTGGGAGGGCGCCGCCGATTACTACCGGGATATGGCTCATCATGGCGGCATTATGTGCACCTTTAGTCGGGCATGGTACGGTCCCTATGTGGTCATAATGCAGAACGGGCTTGGTTCAAAAGGCGAACACAGCAGTATGACTAACGATTGGGTCTCTGGCCCGGAAACCCTCACCACAGAAGAACTCGCGACAAACCGCAGTGACTGGCATGCTGACCTCCTCGATAACACCCTTGCAAGCGACGAATTTTGGGCTTCTCGGTTGCCTGACTTTTCTAAAATAGACGTCCCACTCCTATCGGCAGCGAATTGGGGCGGACAAGGCCTTCATCCAAGGGGCAATTTTGAGGGCTTTCTTGCATCGGCCTCAAAAGACAAGTGGCTTGAAGTCCACGGGCTTGAACACTGGACCCATTTCTATACAGACTACGGTGTAGACCTCCAACGTCGGTTCTTTGATTATTTCTTAAAAGAAGAAGATACCGGTTGGTCACAACAACCGCGTATTCAATTACAGATCAGACATCCGGGGGAAGTATTTGAAGAGCGGCACGAAAACGAATGGCCTTTAGCCCGGACAAAGTGGTCAAAATTCTACTTGGATATGGAGCAACTCGCTTTCTCCTCCGACCCATTGGAAAAATTAGCACAAAACACTTATGAGGGTTTCGCTGACGGACTGACATTTCTCAGCCCACCCCTAGAAACAAGTACTGAAATAACAGGTCCGCTAGCCAGCAAGCTCTTCGTATCTTCCTCAACAGATGACGCAGATTTCTTTCTGGTATTCAGAGTATTTGGTCCCGACCTTAACGAAGTTACCTTTCAGGGCTCAAACGACCCACACACACCCATCGCTCTTGGCTGGCTTAGGGCATCACACCGTAAGCTTGACCCAGAATTAACACTGGAATACCGACCCTACCACTCACACGATGAAGTCCAAAAACTACTGCCAGGTGATGTCTATGAACTCGACATTGAAATATGGCCAACTTCTATAGTGATCCCTGCGGGTCATCGTTTTGGACTCTCTGTCCGCGGGCGTGATTATGAGCACGCTGCGCGAGACCCTGGGGCAAAAGGACTCAAACGGATGGGTGTATTCACTGGGGTCGGACCGTTCCGCCATGATGAAACTAAAAATAGGCCACCCGAGACCTTTGATAACAATGTTACGTTGTACAGCGGTCCGTCACACGCCTCATATTTATTGTTACCAATCATCGCCGATAACTAAATGATGGCGCTTTAAGCCAATTTAGTGTTTGAAATTGGATCCCGAAAACGCCTTCATATAACAACTCTAACCTGCCATACTACAGGCCTGACTTGTTCGGTCAGCAAACAATAAAATCGAAACCAAATTTCTTTGAGGAGAAACAAATGCTTTTGAAAAGGGAGAAAAAATCCCGCACGATGAGCATTGCGGCAGTATCCCTGCTAGCTTTGCCAGTTGCTTTTGCGCTCTCAACAGGTGCAGACGCGGCAAAGCGGGTAAACCTTACAGTCATCTCGGGAAACACTCACCACTATGCTCCTGTCGGCGCAGCTATCAAAGCTTTCATACCCAAAGTTAATGAAATACTCGCCCGGACGGGAAACTACAAAGCCTCCTGGGTTAAAGGGTTCGGCGGGCAAATTGTTAAGGTTCGCGGTGAATTGGAGGGTGTACAAACTGGGCTTGGCGACATAGGCGTAGTCCCGGGACCGTTTCATCCATCAAAATTATCTTTGTATCAAATAGGTTATGTCACACCTTTTACTTCCGTAGACCTGCAAGTAACGACTGACGCAATGGGCAACCTGTTAGCTAAATACCCGGCTATGGGAAAACAGGCCCAACGGTTCAACCAAACCGTGTTAGCAATATCGGGCACTGCAGAAAATTATGCTCTATGGACGAGTAAGAAAATTACGAAGTTTGAGCAACTTAAGGGCATGAAGATCGGCGCCGTTGGTTCCAATGCACCCTGGGTTTCAGCAGCAGGTGGTGTCCCAGTGATGATCAAGGGTCTTGCCACAATGTATAATTCTCTAAAAACAGGCATTTATGATGCGGGCATCCTTTGGCAACAAGCTATGGCAGCGTTTAAGTTCTGTGAAGTAACTCCCTATCATGTAGACACTGGATTTGGCGCGGTCGCAAACGCACTCCTAACCGTCAACCATGACTCCTGGAAGAAGATGCCTAAAGAGGTCCAAGCAGCGGTCAAAGAAGCCGCGCCGGCATGGTCCGCAGGAGGCAACAAAGCAACACTTGGTGGGGCCAAATGGGGCGCAGGTGTCTGTCAAAAGAAATACGGACAAACTACACACAAGTTGACAGCTGCGGAACGAAAAGCCTGGGCATTCGCCTTACCTAATATTGCGCAGTCTTGGGCCAAGAGACAGGATAAGGCTGGTCTGCCTGGGACGAAAATGCTGAAAACGTTCATGGATTACATGCGCGCCAAAAACCAGGTGCTCGTAAGGCACTGGGATAAGGAATAGCACTAGTAACCCTTTCTACTTGCATGTTGCGGCTGGTCTCGAAAGAAATTCAAGGTCAGCCGCGACTTCTTTCTTGAATGGGTTATCCAAAGTACTTATCCAATGGACCTTTTAAACAAGTGCAATAGCGCTCTCGGCACCCTGATAACTTCCAGTAACGCACTAGCGTCAGTGTGGGTTTTCTTGATGATGCGCGGGGTTGTCGCAGATGTACTTGGGCGATTTTTGTTTAATACACCTATTGTCGGGACTACAGAGATGGTGACTCTGTCAATTGTGTCGGTCCTTTACTTACAACTCGCCTATACATTGCGGTCGGGAAGTATGACCCGATCAGATGCCGCAATATCACGTTTGAAAAAAAGACACCCCCGCACCGGCTACGCACTAGACCTCGTGTTTTCATTCGCCGGACTCATGCTCATGATTGCCATAATGTCCATGGCGTGGCCAAAGTCCATTGATGCATACCAAAACGGCTTCTATGTAGGGGTCGTTGATGTCTTCACATTTCCCGATTGGCCTAGGCTCGCGATTGTCTTCGTTGGTTGCGGCCTAACCGGGCTTCAGTTTCTTTTCTTTATTGTAAAAAATCTTGTTTCCATTTTTGATCCAAGGGTTGCCAATTCGTGAAATGCAAAGCGCGATAACCATGTGTGTGAAAGTGTAAATCAATGGAAGCCTTTGAAATCGCGATCCTATCCGTGGCGGCCATGCTGCTCTTCATATACCTCGGCATGCACATCGCGGTCACCCTTGCACTTATATCATTCATTGGTACTTGGATAATCAAGGGCAATATTGCCGTCGCCACTAGCTTACTATGGGTTTCGGCACACCAGACGGTAAATAATTTCGTATTTGCGGTTATTCCCCTGTTCGTTCTGATGGGCTTCCTCGTTTCTGCGGCTGGAATGGGTCGAGACGCGTACGATATTGGACAGAATATGCTGCACCGCGTTCGGGGTGGTCTAGGCATGGCAACGGTGGTTGCAAATGCAATATTTGCTGCAATTACGGGTGTTTCTGTTGCTTCCGCGTCTGTGTTTTCAAAAATAGCCGTCCCAGAGATGATCCGCCATGGCTACAGCGGCCGATTTGCCGTAGGAACGGTCGCCGGGTCCTCTGTACTCGGCATGTTAATTCCACCTAGCGTATTATTGATCATTTATGCACTGATTGTAGAAGAGTCTGTGGGCGACCTCTTCATTGCAGGCATCGGTCCTGGAATCTTACTTACAATTGTCTACTGCGGGTTGATTTCAGGCATGGCGATCTTCCTACCGCGCATGGTTTACGCTGAAAAACCCCCAGACTCCCTTGCGCAAGATGACGTAGCATATGGATCTGATGATCCTATTGATAACGATAAAAGCACTCTTCAGAAAATCATCCCCATAATTTTACTCATCACCCTCGTAATGGGTGGTCTATATGGCGGGGTGTTCACACCAGTCGAAGCGGGAGGCGCGGGTGCATTTCTAGCCTTAATTTTCGCAGTTGCCCGCCGGAAACTTACCTTGGCAACACTATGGGAAGTCCTAATCGACACAAGCAAGGTATCGGCTACCTTGCTATTCCTTATCGTCTCCGCGAGCATGTATAGCCGCATGATAGGGATGTCAGGGTTACCTGGCGAAATGGCCGAGATATTTAACGAACTCGGGGCAGGTTTTTATGGAATGTTGGCCCTATACGTCATCGTGGTCATCATTTTGGGGACAATCGTAGATTCAGTTTCAATTATGCTAATCATGGTCCCGTTATTCTTAGGCGCACTTAAGTTTTACGAAATAGACCTCGTATGGTTCGGGGTAGTGACAGTTATCGCAACAGAGATCGGCTTGCTTACGCCACCCTTAGGCCTCTGTGTCTATGTTGTGCACTCGACCCTCTCAAGACCTGATATCACATTGAAAGAAGTCTTCATGGGATCCGCGCCGTTCGCACTTGCGATGCTATTCGCGCTAATTTTAATTATTATATTTCCGCCAATTTCTACTTATCTTTTGCGCTGACCAGACACTCTAAATATACGAATAAAGCTAACTCCACGTATTAACAAACTACATTATAAAATAATTATATTGTATTGTTTTTATTGCTTTATTAAAAATTAAATTAATCCTAAGACCCGTAGAGGACTGCCGGAACCCTCTACAATCTTCAATGGTGCAGTAACAATAATAGAACCGGTTGGCGGCAACTGATCCAAATTATTGAGGCTGGACATCCCAAACTTGTTGGCGCCATGCATTAAGTTATGGGCGGGAAAAACTGGGTCAAACATCCCCGCATTTCCGTGGTCTGTGCCAATCGTTTCCGTGCCGTATCCGCAGACATCCCTTTCAAGCATAAATCGCACTGCGTCCGGATTAGGGCCTGGAGATAGATAACTGCCATCAACTTCATTCAAAAAGGCGGAAGCGTCTGAAAACCGTTTAGACCAACCACTCCGGAAAAGAAGCCAACTCCCCTTCTGGAGCTGCCCATGCTTCTTTTCCCATTCCTGTAGATGCTGAACATCTAAAATAAAGCCAGGATCGTTCTCCACCGCCTGGGTACAATCAATAACGGAGGCGGGAGCCATGAAACGCTGTGCATCAATGGTATCCGTGGTGCCATCTTTAAATTTTTCGCCAGTAAACCAGTGACCTGGCGCATCAAAGTGGGTACCAGCGTGCTCCGCAACAGTTAACGTACTCCAACGGGCGTAGCCGGACTTATCACGATAGTCAGCAATAGGTTCAAGTTGGACCGCAGGCGGCTGCTTTCCATGACCCTCCGGGACTTTGATCATCGGTGTTTGCGGGCCGAGCGGATGCGTCAAGTCAACAACATTTACAGCGCCATTAACTAAAGAGGACGCGAGTTGCCCAAGGATGCCTGCACTATTTTCCATCGCCTTACCTATAAGTTGGTTCAAGTGTCAGCATATCGCCTCAAACAGATATCTAACAACTTGTCTTTTCACTCAAAATACCAAAATATTAGTTTAGCACCGCGCAAACGACATAAACCCTCGAGTGTCACGTCTAAGCAAGAGAAATCATGAACACAAAACAAAAAACACAACCGGACGTCAGGAAAGCGACAAACCCGCTCTTTAATGACAACAAACTAAAACTTGGCACGTTCGGAACAAACGTCTCCGGAGGATGCTCCATCACTAAAGCAGATGGCGCACTTGAAATAAATTGGCCTAATGTCCTAAAAATTTCAAAGATTGCCGATGATATAGGCTTGGAAGCTCTAGTTCCAGTAGCTAGATGGCGCGGTTTCGGTGGTGAAACTGACTTCAATTCTCGGTGCTTTGAAACCTATACGTGGGCAGCCGGTTTGGGGGGACAAACCCAACAAGCGGCTGTCTTCTCCACATCACACGTTCCAACTGTACACCCAATTTTAGCTGCCAAACAAGCTACCACTATCGACCACATATCGAATGGCCGGTTTGCACTCAACATCGTAGTAGGGTGGTACCAACCCGAACTCGAAATGTTTGGCTCAAAAGTTATGGAGCATGACACTCGTTATGACTACGCGGACGAGTGGATAGAAATTATGAAACTCTTGTGGATCGAAGAGGAAGAATTCACATATGAGGGGAAGTTCTTCAATGTTCCTAAAGGGTTTCATCAACCAAAACCAATTCAAGCACCCTTCCCCGCAATAATGAATGCGGGCGGGTCAGAACGAGGCAAACGGTTTGGGGCAAAAAATTGCGATATGATGTTTCAGGCTATTACAAACCCAGACCCACAAGCCATTAAGGCCGAAATAGAATCCGTCCGTGAGATTGCTCGAACGGACTTTGGACGAGAAATACAAATCTGGACGAACTCCTACATCGTACACGGAGACACGGAAGCAGACGCTAAGGCGTATTATAATCACTACGTGAACGAATTGGGCGATTGGCAAGCCGCTGACAATTTAATTCGTGTCCTCGGTATAAACTCGAAGATGGTGGGAAAAGAAGCAATGGAAGGTCTAAAAAGCCAATTTATCGCTGGCTATTGCGGCTACCCACTGATTGGCACCAGCGAAATGATTGCTGAGGGATTAGAGATGCTCTCGAACGTTGGTTTTAACGGATCGCTACTCTCATGGGTAGACTATGAAACAGGCTTAAAAAGGTTTAACATTGAAGTAATGCCTCTGCTTGAACAACGTGGCCTAAGAGCGCCACTTTAACTCTTTAAACAAAAAACAAACTGAGTTCCGGCAACGCTATTATTAAAACTGTCACCAACAGCATTATAATGGCAAAAGGCATCGCACCGAGAAAAATCTGGTTTAAAGATATCCGATCATCATTCAATGTCGATTTAACTACGTAGCAGGTTATGCCCAACGGAGGGGTGAGAAGTCCAATTTCCACGGCGATTACTGTGACGATACCAAACCAAATTGGATCTCCTCCAAACGTTTGCAAAACGGGCAATGCCAAGGGAAGAATGATTAACATGATCGAGATCGAGTCGAGAATCATGCCTAACAAAATTAAAACAATAACGTATAGAACGAGAAAGCCGGTGAAGCCGAGATTTGTCGACCCAATAAAATCTCCCATTTGCTGTGGCAACCCCGAAAGCGCGAGCATTCGAGCATAAATATTAGCAGCAAGAATTAAGAATAAGATGGAGACGGTTATGTGTCCTGTCTCCAGCAGGACGCCCCAAAGTACTTTCCACGTCAGCTTTCGACGCATAACACCTATACAAAGTGCACCAAACGCTCCCGCGGCACCTGCTTCTGTAGGCGTAAAAATACCTCCATAAATTCCACCAATCACAAGTACCACCAGGGCTAATATGGGAAAAACCAACAGCAATGCAGAACCAATCGTTTCAGTTTTCTGTTTGCTGTCGTTGATCTTCACGTCACCGATCCATTGAGGGCGCCAAGTGGCCATTGCAAAGATCAAAATCGCAAAAGCAAAGGAAAGAATTAATCCAGGAATAACCGCAGCTATAAAAAGAATGCCGACGGACTGTTCCGCTAGGAAGCCATAAACAATCAACAAAAGGCTGGGAGGTATTAGCATTCCCAAAACAGACGACCCGGCAACAACTCCAACGGAGAACCGAGCAGTATAACCTTGTTCCATCATTTCGGGGGTAGCCACCCGGGTAAACACGGCTGCCGATGCAATAGACGACCCGGTAATAGCTGCAAAAATTGCATTAGCAGCAACCGTGGCAATGCCCAAACCGCCTTTGACACGGCGCAAGGCCCACCGTGCCACCTGAAATGTCTCTTTACCGACATCAGACGCCGCTACCAACAAACCCATCAGCACAAATAGCGGCACGACCCCAAACAAATAATTCTTCATATATTCCGCGCCCGCTTGCGGCAGCATTCTTTCGGCAATAATTGTATTACCCTTCATCATCCAAACACCGCAAAAACCGAGAACTATAAGCGCTACGCCTATTGGCATGCCGGCATATATAAGGATAAGCATACAGAGAATAGAAAGCGTCCCAATTTGGGCATTAGTCATCTCGACGGATGTTAATAAATATATGGAGAGACCGAACGCGCCTACACAAACCAACCACCCGTAACCCCGTTTTTGAATCTCTCCGCCATCATCTTTTTTCGTGAATGTCCGGAGAGAACCGAAGCACTCTTTTATGAAACGAAGAAGAAATTCTATTCCTGTTGCAGCGGCACCGATGACAAGCAACAAGTAGAAAGGCCATGCAACGAACGTGATTGTACCTGGCACGCCGGCCATCTCATTTTCCACCCATGCATCAAAAAATTCTTCCCAGAACCCTTGAACCATGACCACAAACACGGCAAGTCCAAAAAGATTAAAGGCACCGTTAAATGCATGACCTGCAAAGCGGCGTTTTTTTTCCATCCATTCGATAAGAAGCTCTGCACGGACAAAACGCCCTGCGTGAAGTGTGTTTGCCAGTTGGAGGTAAATTGTTCCCGCAATGGAAAACGCGATAATTTCGGGAACACCGTTAAGCGGAAGATTAAAAATATTCCGCGAAAATATATCTGCACAAATAAGGAACATCATACCGAACACCCATAAGGTGCCGATGCTGTTCATGAGATTGGTAAGCCCATTGAACAAGCGAACGGGAAACCGCTGAATGGATTTCCCGCTCAATCGTTCATTTTTAGCGACGGACGAAAACACTACGCCGTGCGTTTTAGTAAATTACGCCTGACTACAGGCCCTTATCCCAAGCGCGAAGGGGCTCATCGCCGGCGGCTCGGGATCCCGCAATAAAGGCTTTCATAACTGTTTTTCTGGTTGCGGCTTGCTTTTTATCAGCGTTGACCCATTCTTTTGCAATATTTGGGATCATATTAGCCCACTTACGCCTTTCCGCTTCTGGGAATGTAGAAATTATTGCGCCTTGTTTCTTCATTAAACCCATAAAGATTTTAGCTTTCTTAGCAACAATTGCGCCCTGTTTAGCGGAGTATTCAGAACCGAGTTTACGAAAGATGTCCTGCATGTACGCGGGAAGGCCATCCCAGGTGTCTTTATTCATTGTAATTGCACCTGAAATAGGTCCACCCATATCCACGACAGTAATGTACTTTCCTACTTCATGGAGCTTGAATGGAAACATTCCCGTCGTAATCACTATTCCACCCGACGCGACCCCTGTTTTTACACCGTTATAGTACACCGGCAATCCACCATTTACCGCCACAGCTCCGGTACCCCGCAACCATTCAGCGACGGCCCCTGGACCGTATATCTTTTTGCCCTTTAGATCAGCCACCGACTTTAGAGGAAAAGTAGTGAACGTGTTGTATGTATCGGCGACCTGTATTCCAAGGTAAACCTGGTTATGTTTGTCCCACGCTTTATTCATCGCTGGAATGTCCTGGTGCAACTGATGCCCAATATTCGTCAACGTTTGGACATTACCGGTAGCAAATGGCGCATAAAACGATACGTTCATAAGCGGCATCTTGATGGGCTCCCAAAGGGTTCCAACCCAACCAATGTCAGCCAACCCCTTTTGTACACCCTCGAGTGTATTCTGGAAATTATACAACGCCCCGGCATAAGCTTGCGTCCACTTAATGCTATCACCCTTGCCCGCCGCTTTGACCCGCGCCATAGACTGCGGAACGACATGGTTCTTAATGACGGCAACCCATGGGACAATTGGGGGATGGCTTGAGCCCGCCGTTAATTTATATATTTTAGCCGACGCAACACCTACTCCAAGTGACATCGCCACTCCAGCGACTGCTGCAGACACGATCAGTGTCCTTGTAAATAATTTCATCAAACCCTCCCAATTATAGTAAAAACTGCAATAGTCTTTTACCAAAATACAATTAATTGGATTGATTATCACCGTTGATTGATAGATACAACTTTTTAACCGAAACGGTTTCAGCAAATGACGTTGATCACTTTTAATCAACTGGACAGAAATACCTAGTTTCGCCATTCTTTCTTGAAATGTCGTACTTACATTATTTTCCTGCTGACTACCGAGAAGGCCGAAAGGCTTTTCTTTCGGCGGCAAATAACGCCAAAGCGAAAATCAAAACGTACGCCGCCAAGGCGTATGGTCCAGACAACGACCCAGTCTACACAGACGTCGCATTATTAGGGAATCAAGACGCACCGAATTTGCTTTTGTGTAATTCAGCAACCCACGGTGTAGAGGGGTTTTGTGGATCAGGGATTTTTACTGGATACCTCTCATCCACTCTCATACACGAAATTCCTGATAACGTCCGGATAGTATTAATTCACGCGTTAAATTGCTATGGTTTTGCGTGGTTGCGCCGAGTCACTGAAGAAAACGTCGACCTGAATAGGAATTTTGTTGATCACAAAAAACCACACCCCAAAAACCGTGAATATTCTAAGCTCCATTCAACTGTGCTCCCAAAAAATTGGAATAAGCAGACAATCGCAGAGTCGACCGAAAAGCTGGAACGGTATGCAAGCAAACACTCACTTTACAAACTTCAAACAGTGCTTACTGGCGGACAATACGATCACCCAGACGGTATCTTCTTTGGAGGAAGGGAACCCACGGCTACGAATAAGCGGTTTATGCAAATTGTTGAACAGCACGTGCTGGGAGCCAAACACGTGTTATTTTTGGATTGGCACACCGGACTTGGTCCATACGGGAATGGCGAGCTCTTAGGAATCACGCGCCCCGGGAGCGAACACGGCGACCGCGTCAATAAATGGTTTATACATGGCTTGGCGACGCCCTCCGAAGGCCAATCTTTGTCCGCCCCTCTAACGGGGACCATTGGTTCTGGGTTGCGACGGCGATTATCCGAAACAGAGACCGACGTCACCAGCCTCACCGTAGAATTTGGGACATATTCTGTTCGAGAAGTTTTGATGCCGCTTATTGCGGATAATTGGCTCCATGCCAAGGGTGATCCTGATAGTGAGCTGGGGCGCAAAATAAAGGCCGAAATTCGTAAAGCTCTTTATCCCGACGAAAATAATTGGAAAGAATTAGTATGGATCCGAGGCCGCCAAATAATGGAACAAGGAATTAAGGGTTTAAGCAACCTCGATTAGCGTCCTCCCCTTACACCCGACAGACACTAATGCGTCCAATTCTTTTTACGGTCATAACTGAAATTATCAGCATAGGATTTTAGTTTCGTCGTACGCGCTTTCGGCGTGATTAGGTTATAAGATAGATTATTTTTTTCACAAAAACTTACCGCTGCTTCTTTTGTCTCAAACCGTAATCGAATCTGATTCCGAGTGTCCCCTGCCCCGGACCACCCCATCAAACTATCATTTTTTATCTTAGCCCCTGGTTCAAATTCAACCAACCAGTGTCTGGTCCGAGCACGGCCCGACTGCATCGCAGTTTTGCGTGGTTGAAATATGCGAACACCCAACATTCATATCTCCCCAATAGTCCTATTAAACATTCGCTTAACGCTACGGTTAGAGAAGGTCAAGTTGCTAAATATTGCCTCGAATGGTACCTAAATACGAAATCGATAGACGCATCACTTGGTAGGTACATGGCCTACGATAAAATGAAAACCGGCGTCTCTGAGGCTACGAATGGGAGATAACATGTTTACAAAAAAGAAAATCATCTTCACCGCTGCCGTATTTGGGACAGCGGCACTATTTACAACTACCGCACACTCACAAGATTTTGACTTTAAAGGCAAACAGATCAAGCTCGTAATCGGCTATGGGTTTGGTGGCACATACGGCAAATACACGCGGATGTTTGCGGAACACTTGAAAAATCACATCCCGGGAAACCCTAATATTATTGTGGATTCTAGGCCGGGGGCAGGCGGTGTCCTAGCAACAAACTACGCAGCCAAAGCTATGGCCCCAAATGGGCTCAACTATTTAGTGCCACCCGACAGCTCGGTGATTGTCCAACTAATGCGCCCTAAAAAGGCTAAATACGATATGAGCAAATTCACTTGGATCGGGTCTGCCAACCAAACCAACGTAATACTGGTTGTCCGCAGTGACACAGGGATAAAAAAATGGCAAGACCTTAGAAACATTTCCATTCCGATGGGTTCCACGGGCCTCGGATCAACATCAACAATCATGCCGGGCCTTGTCAACCGGATGCTCGGCACCAAGATGAAAATAGTAAGAGGTTACAAAGGTTCCTCCAAGACCGGGCTCTCTGTCGAACAAGGTGAAAATAAAGGCGCCGCATTCAATTGGTTATTTTGGAAATCTAAATACCAGCGATGGTTCCAAGGTGACAAACCATTCGCTCGCGCCATACTCCAACTGGGACATTTCAAGGACCCTGAACTACCCACCGTCCCGATGATGAAGGCCGTCACAGACAAGAAATATCTCCCGGTTCTCAAATTTATTGGGGCGCTAGGGTTGATTGGTCGAGGGATAGCGGCGCCTCCTGGAACACCTAAATCCGCAATAAGTGTTATGCGAACGGCATGGGAAAAGATGATAAAGGACCCAAAGTTTAATGCCGACGCAAAGAAGAGAAAACTCCGTGTTATTGCGGCAACCGGTGAGACTATTCAGAAGGTCGTAAATGATGCACTCGCCAATACCAGTCCGGACGTTGTTAAGCAGGCCGCATTATTGGCTTATGGTAAGAAAAAATAAGTTTTAACATAACCGTCTAAAAACAGCTCCGCCCTTCCTGGACGGAGCTGTTTTATTATAAGATTAGATCAAGAAGGACGAGAATTTTAAACTGAATGATTAAATATAAATATAATTCTGCGGATAACCACATTGATCAACGTTGGATCCCCGCGAACCTCTGGCAAGATCGCGTCGCTGAAAAATTTAGAGCGGATGCACCCCGCGTCATAGAAAAAGACGGCGCCTGGGTATGGGAATGGGAAGGCCGCGTGTTCGGCGGTCGTGATGGAGGCGCAGCAGATAGCCCGGACAATCGTCGTACACTTATCGAATATTATGGGGATTATGCTGATGATTTGCCAGATGGCTCCTTACCCCCAGCAGACCCGGAAATTATATTAAAACATATGGACATGGCCGGTATTTGGGCCTACGTCGGGTATGCGTCGGTCCGTAAATGGGAAATCCAAAACACAGAACTCCGACACGAAGTGCACCGCGTATACAATGACTGGATGATGGAATTAAACGACCGTCATCCGAACCGGCTAGTAATGCTGCCAATTATGCCGGTATTTGACCCACAAGCCGCTCTTTTGGAGTTAGAACGAGTTAAAACATTCGGTTGTAAGGCGGTAGAGTTTCCCGTGGCGGACCTCAGCAAAGAAATTTGGGAAGAGTGTTGGGATCCATTTTGGTCCGCTTGCGAAGACGGGAATATCACTGTATGCAGCCACATCGGTGATAGTGCCGGCGCACCCTATCCACCTCTCGAACGAGGTGTACGAATGGCGTATTTTTCGTGTGTGCCTTTTAGTGCGGCGAAGCCAATTTCACAATTAGCTTATTCGGGCACGCTCATGCGCCATCCCAAGCTTAAATACAACTACGGTGAATGCCGCGCTGGCTGGGGGCCGATGCTCCTCCAGTGGATGGATCGTCAGGCTATAGAAAGACCTTCAATGTTTGCTGACACCGGTCTTAAAGAATTACCAAGTGAGTACGTTAAACGCCAAGTCACCATCACTTACGAAGAAGATTACGTAGCCGGAATGTTATTGCAGCATCCCCAATCTGGCATGGCAGAAATACTTATGTGGGGAGCCGACTATCCGCATGGCCAAGGTGTATGGCCTAACGCCGATGACGTTATGGAGAAGACTTTTGCGGGTGTTGACCCTAAAATACGTCGTCGCGTAGTGTTTGATCGTTGTTTAGAAATGTTTAATCTTAAAGGTCCAGAGGCGTCACAAGTCGCTTCTTAACCGACAAAAAAAGGAGGCCCTTATGGCCAAACTTCGCCACGTAGCCCTGTCTGTTCCAGATCCGGAAAAAGCAGCTGATTTCTATTGTGATGCCTTTGACATGGAACGTGTTGGTACAACCGATTCACCGCTTGCAAAGGGTTGTTATGTCTCAGATGGAGTTATAACAGTTGCATTGTTGGCGTATAAAACTGATGAGTGGGCCGGTTATGTCGACGGAGAAGACGAGAGAGGCAAAGACTGGCAAGGCATCCACCATATGGGTTTTTGGGTCGACGACATTGAAGAAATAGAGACAAAAATAGAAAAAGCAGGTGGTAAATACTTCCAAGGTCGACCCGATGAAGACGCACCCGACACGTTTTACGAAATGAAGTTCCGCGACCCACATGGCATCATTATTGACTGCACACACCTCGGGTGGGGCGGCTCGATAAAAAACGTGGTTGCGGAAGACGAAGGCGAGCGCAAGAAACTAGAACGACGGGCGGAAAAAAAGAAAACCCACGTGGAAGCCGCTGAATAAATAAGAAATTACTCAGATAGGGTGACTTATAAATAAGTCACCCTATCTCATTTACGGAGTACCGAACGACCCATCTTTCATCAAGACAAAGAGGTAGTAGGCATTGTGACCCTCTCCAAAGATCTACCTGTAAAACTCGTCTTAGCGGACGTTTCAAAAAGTACCGATGTTAGATAAATTCGAGCTAATAATGAGAAAGCTTGGCCTAATCATTGGGCTGATACTCGCCGTCGTGGCAATATACGGCGCAGGACCCTTCCCTTACATTGAACAGGGTGTGAGACTCGGTGGGGCAATTGGCGCCTCTGTCATGATCATATTGACCCTTAACCCCCTGGCCAAGCAATTCGGAGGGGGTATCAAATCCCGACGGCTATTCCTCTGGATGATTGATGTCATAATACTGGTGGGGTTTATATACACATTATTAAACTTTTCCGAAGTCTACGAGAGCATGTGGGATGGGGTGATCATCCTTGAGGGTCCCACTTTAGCTGTGGGATTTTTTGGGATACTCATGATAATAGAAATGGTTCGCAGGGCCTTCGGACCAATTCTCCCCCTAATTTGTATCTTAATGCTCGGATATGCTCACTATGGTGATCTCCCCGGCATCCTAGGCCATAGCGGATTCACCTTTGAAGAAGTTGTTGAAGTCACATGGTTTAGTTTTTCAGGTGTCTTTGGACGCCCTACTGACATCGTATCTTCGATTGTTCTTGTCTTTATAGTCTTTGGCGCAGTTCTTGAAGCCACTGGGGCAACACACATCCTGTTGAAAATTGCGATTGTTGCAACGTCACGCATTCGCGGTGGAACAGCACACTCCGCTATCGTAGCCAGTGCTCTATTTGGTACAATTTCTGGGAGCCCGGTCGCAAACGTGGTCGGCACGGGGGTTTTCACGATCCCTATGATCAAAAGACAGGGTTTTCGAAACTCTTTCGCAGGGGCCGTTGAGGCTGCCGCATCATCTGGCGGCCAGTTTACACCTCCGATTATGGCGGCAGTGGCATTCATTATGGCCGAGTTAATTGGTCTCCCATACCTTCAAGTAGCCATCTGTGCGGCCATCCCCGCTTTACTTTATTACGGTAGTCTCTTCGCGAGTGTTTATGCTGAAGCGGTCCGACTTGGCATCGAACCAATGCGAAAGGAAGACATCCCAACTCTTTCAAAAGACGACTGGATTGAATCCGCCCGCTTTATAATACCGTTGATTGTAGTAGTGGCTGTTCTGTTTGCCGGACGTTCCGCAGCCCTCGCAGGGTTTTCTGCGTTGGTTGCCGCCATAGTGACTGGCATCGGGATCGACCGCCTTTTTTCAAAAAATGACGATCAACCAAAGATGAGCATTGTCCGACTTGCGGAAGCACTTCAGAAGGGTGGCGCACAATGTGCGCAGATAATGGTCGCTGTTGGATCGATTGGTATCGTAATTGGGGTCGTAAGCCTAACCGGTGTTGCGGGAAACTTTGGTACCCTTGTGTCAGAGCTAGCTGAAGGCTCGCTTTTTGTTGCTCTGGTTGTCACAGCGGCCGCTTGTCTGTTATTGGGGATGGGCCTTCCAACACTACCGGCCTACCTATTTATAGTTCTATTCGTTGGTCCGGTTATCGGAAAACTCGGGATACCTCCTCTCCTAGTACATATGTTTGTATTGTATTTTGGGGTATTATCGAATGTGACACCACCAGTAGCTATAGCAGCTTACGCGGCCGCACCTATTGCAGGCTCCAATCCCATGTCTACTGGCTTTAATGCCTTAAAGCTCGCTGCAGTGGGTTTTATTATACCTTTTGTACTTATTTACTATCCATCAATAAGCATCGTCGTCGACTTTGATTGGGGTGAATTTTTATGGATCTTAGCCAGACTTCCCGTCGTAATATGGCTTATTTCGACATCTTTGATTGGATGCGACGCACGAAAACTCTCACTATGGGAGCGCATAATTCGTGGTATCTGTGGAATTATGGCCCTGGTCGCCGGCACACAAATGCTTCCCGTCCAAATAGTCGCTTTTATTTTCGGTTTTGGGCTCCTGCTAAATCATCGTCTTCGCAGCAAAGCCAACAATTAGGGCATAAAAACAACCCCTATTTTTCAGGATGACTGACAGTCCAATTTATGTTCAACTTTAGACAAAACTACAGCACTAAAAACAGTATTAGCTGACAGGGAGAACGCCATGCGACCAAAAACAACACTAAAGACGACTTTGACACTAGCGTCCTGCGGGATGGTTTTAGCCGCGGGACTGGTTCAGCCCTCCAAAGCTGCTGACACGCGATACACGTTGGGAAGCCTCGGACCCGGGACAACACCTTTTCTAGTAAACACCGCATTTGCAAAAGCGGTAAATAAATATGTTCCCGGTCACAACATTCAAGTGTCCGCAGTTGGCGCCGCGACCAAACATAACGTGCTTCTGGCAAAAGGCAGGATGGATTTTGCGATGGGGGCACAGACCATGTACCGCCTCATGGCGTTTAGCTTGGGTCCGTTCAAGAAAATAAAAAACGGTCTCGCAATGACAAAGAAAATGTCATCAATGTTTTCATACCCAATAGGGGTCTATCACGGCGTCGTCTACGCGAAATCAGGAATAAAAACATACCGTGATATCAAAGGAAAGAAAGTTTTCATTGGTCCACCCGCGGGTGTCGCCACACGAAACATCAGATTGATCATTGATGCGATGACTGGCTACAAACCCGGACGTGATTTCACCCAGGTAAAAATGGGGTGGGGACCGGCTGCGCAGGCGTTTCAGGATCGTAAATTTGATGTTTGGATTGTGCCAAGTGCGGCGCCTTCCCCTGCCATCACCCAACTCACGTTAACAAATAAAATCCGGTTACTCGCTTTGGACGATTCAAAATTCAATCATCCATCATGGAAAAAATATGCGGCACAACCAGCCCGTTTCTTTCACAAGATAGACCCTGCCATCTATGGAAAAAACCTCGTCAACGAGAAACCCGTTCTTACGACCGGAGCGTACGTAGGTATGAACGTCAGAACCAATATGGACCCAGAATTTGTTTACCAGACGATGAAGGCCTTTTGGGGGCATATTGAGGAAGCCCACGCGATGTCTGTCCAACTAAAAGACACACTGACGTTGAAAAATGCGGTCGCTGCACTTGCCGGTGGCGTACATCCAGGAGCAGCTCGGTATTGGAAAGAACGTGGAATAAAAATCAAAAAACCGCTTAAATTCAACGAAGAACAGGTAAAGAAATTTAAGGCAAAACGAGCAGCCGCAAAGGCAAAGAAAAAGAAATAAATTGGAAAATATCTATTAGGTGGCGACGCATCCATACCAAAGTGTCGCCACCGCCCCTATCCTCTGACTAGAAAAAACACAAACAAAAACCCTGAAGATGACACACGTTTCATTTTAGCTTTTTCGTATATGTTCTCCCAACTTAGGTTAAACTCTTGGTTCCTATAACGCGGAAATGTGTAAGGGTATAAATGGAACTTTGGAAAATCGGTGATGTGGAAATTCAACGGGTAGTGGAGTTTGAGAGCCCTTTGCTTCCTCCTAACGTTCTACTGCCCCAAGCTACTGAAACAAATCTTGAAAAACATCGAGGTTGGTTGGAACCCCGACTTCGGGACCCAATTAGTGGGTTGTTAATAATATCATTTCATTCATTTGTGATACGTACGCCTCAACACGTGATACTTGTCGACACCTGCGGTGGAAATGACAAAACTCGTCCTCAAAAACTTCGGTATCACCTTAAAAACTGGCCTTACATTGAGAATCTAGCGGCCGCGGGGCTCAAAACAAGCGACATCGATTTTGTTTTATGTACACACCTTCACGTAGATCACGTAGGCTGGAACACACGTCTCATTAACGGTAAATGGGTACCCACGTTTCCAAATGCCAAATACTTATTCGCCAAAACGGAATGGAAATTTTGGGAAGCCGAATATAAATCAAATGATTTCACCGACGACCCCTACTACGAAGATAGTATTCTTCCGGTAATTGACGCCGGCCTCGCTGAATTCGTTGAGGGTGACCACGTTATTGATGATTGGGTTCGACTTGAGCCCTCACCTGGCCATACACCCGGACATATTTGCATCCACATTTCATCGGGCCAATCACATGCTGTGATGAGCGGCGACCTCATGCACCATCCGCTCCAATGTGCCGAGCCCGATTGGAGCAGTTGTTTTTGCGTAGACCCTAGTTTGTCGGCAATAACTCGAAGAAACTTTCTCGAAAGCTACGCGGATACTTCGACGCTTGTTATGCCCGCGCATTTTCCAACGCCCGGTGTTGGGCAGATTATTAGTTTTGACGACACATGGCGGTTCAATTTCGATAACGACTAATAAATAAAACGTTCAAAAAGGTTCATAGTCCGCAAGAGCAGGTATGACGTTTTCCCCGAACAGCTTGATAGAACGCAACAAGTCTTCTTCAGGAAGATCGGAAAAATTAAACTCCCCCATAAAGGTATTGAAAACTCCGTCAGTCGCCGCCATATAAAGTTTTTCCGCAACGGTATCCGGGGAACCAACAAATACGAGATCGTTTTCCCGAATATAGTCCGGATCAAATATCTTCGCGATCATATCTGCAGCGGCGGGTTCCCCTCGTGCCTCGAATTGGCGTCTGAACTCCCCTAATCGGTTCTCAAAGGTTTCTTGAGGCAATGGTAAGATGCCTTCATACGCCCTACTGGCTCTGAAAAGTGCTGTCTCGATTGCTTTATCGTCTGATTCATCGACATAAACCGTAGTAGCGTATGCGATGTTTGGTTTGTGCTTCCATCCCGCCTTGTTCCAGTCGTCTATATACTTGCGGTAACGTGGCGCCGCGACAGCACGAGGAAAAACTAAAAAATTGCCAGTATTAATGCCATTGGCGGCGAGGAACTCTAGTGTTTCTGGATCACGGCTCATCATCCAAAGTGGCGGATGAGGGGTTTGTATAGGCAAAACTGCTAATAGCGCATCTTTTGTCTTATGGTTTTCTCCGAGGAAAGAGAACGGTTGCTGATCCCCGTACGCAGCGCGAAGGTAATCCACATATTCGAGCGTGGGCGACTTACGAAAATTATAATCAACCCCAAATGGCTCGAAATACGACCCCATAATGCCAGGAACCAAGCCGACCTCTAATCGTCCATTCAGCATCTGATCTATAATTGCAATTTCTTCTGCCAGGCGCAGCGGGCTGTACAAGGGCACGATATAACCCATTGGCCCAACCCGCATATTTTTAGTCCTTGCCCCTGCACCCACACTGTAGAGACTGGGCGCTGACATCCAACTTTCATGCGGCATAAAGTGATGTTCTACACAAAAGCCATAATTAAAACCAAGCGTATCGCACAATTGAAGCTCGGCCCATAACTGTTCGTACCGATCATGTGGGGTCATACCTGGTTTGCCCCAGACGTGTGCAAAGTGTGCGAACTTCATGTTTTCCGCCTCTCAAAAACGTATTTGGGTCATTCGTTCAAATAGGGTTTAATGTCGCGAAATCAGAAAATATCCTATCTTGAGCTTTTTCTACTGCCCCTAACAATCCAGACAGACCAGTATACGTAAGTTTAAATTTTTCCTTGCGAAACTTTCCGTCGACCATAACACTCTCAACATTACCAGGATTGGCGTGTAACACGATCGCCGTCGCGGCATTTGTAAAGGGCATCATATTTAGACGTCGGTCTAAAAGCACTAGATCCGCCTTTTTGCCAGGTGTAATACTCCCCACATCCCTATCTAAACGAGCCATCTTCGCGCCGTCTATAGTCGCCCAACGGAGTGCCTCCTCGCAAGCGATCGAAATTTCATAACCCACAGATCCGTCTTTTTCAATGAGCGGCAAATTGTCAATATTCCTTTGATGTTGAAGCGTCATTCTCATTGTTGAAAACATATCACCACTTACTGCCGACTCGATATCTGGGCCGATTGAAATTGGTGCACTCATAGCTCGAAGTCTACCTGTAAGCGGATTCCCAAAACCCATTTGCAGCTCTGTTTCCGCTGTTACAGTTATTGATCCTCCATTTTTTAAGATTAGTGCCAACGTCTCGTTCGATAAGTTATTCCCGTGAACAACGTTGGTACCGTTAAACAGAAGGTTCTCCGCGCCCAATCGTTCAAAACCATCCGGCACCATCATATCACCGCCCCCCACATGCATGCTGGCGATTAAGTCCAGCTCACGAGCCAAGGTCATATCCTCTCGTGTGGTTTCGTAGGTAGAATATGCAGGTCCAAGGATTGCCAGACCAAAGGTCAACAAACCCTCAGCGTTCGAAAAGTTCCCTTTGCGCAGCCGCATGATTTCACCGCGTGGCATTGGAATTTCGCTGAAATGTTTTTGGCCCTCCCCTGGTGACGGTTTTGGTGATCCATGCAGAAATACCGCTCGGATCCCGGCTTCTTCCAAACCCCTAATTGCGGCATCGGTATGGTCCGGTGTGGGATTATTATGACACCAATCAACAACGGTGGTGGTGCCGCAATCTAATTGGTTTAGCGCGCCGGCCAAATTTGAATTCCTGATATCATCCGGCATAAAGAGTGTCGCGAGGCCCCGGTGCATATTCCTCATGTAGTTAGGTGCCGTCCAATCCGTAGCCACGCCCCGCAATACAGTCTGCCACAAGTGTATATGTGCATTTACCAGACCTGGGATAAGAAATTTGCCGCCAGCGTCGACGATTTTGGTTTCCTTTGGGTAATCTAGATCAACCCCAACTGCGTCTATTCGATCACCCCTGACCAAAACGTCCCCACAACTTAACTCTCCGGCTAGCGGGTCCATAGTGACAATATGTGCGTTTTTAATAAGTATACTCATTTTTGGCTCCGCACTTTTCTATTCAGGACTTCATGGATTTTATAGTCAAATATGATTTATCCGCAGATACCAACCAAATTAACTCCACCCACTTTTAAGTGTTAAAACTGTGCTGGGCCAGCAGGAAGACCTAAATGAACTCTTCCATAGAGACCCAAAACCGCATCATGATTAACACTGATATGCATGGCTCCAGCGTGCGCATCTCTCCAATATCTTTGAAGGCTGCCAGAGAGTTGAAGCCCGGCAGCACCGTTGGCTTCAAATATTGTATCAAGACCTTGCACTGCCAGGTTTGCTGCAAAACCCAGATCACCCTTGTTCCGTGCTCGTTCTTCTTCCGTTTGAGAGCCACCACCCTCGTATAACTCCATCATCACTCGCGCATCCCTGAGAACGAGTAGTTTTGCAGCATCAATCGACGCTGCCGCTTTCCCCACGCGGGTATGTATAGATGGCAATTGGGCCATAGGCCCGGCACTCGCCAACGCCGATCCGCGTGTGGCTCTCCCGGAAACTTGCTCCATAAAACAATCATAAGCACCCCTCGCCATCCCCAAAATTGGTGCACAGACACTGATCGTTAATGACTGAAATGCCGGAATTCTATATAACGCGGAAGGGTTAACCTCAGCACCCGGTGGATTCCCCGACATCGTGTCCTCCAACGCCAAATAACGATGCGCGGGGACAACTAAATTATGACACGCCACTGTTTTAGAACCCGTTCCCGCTAGGCCGGCAACATACCAATCATCTTTAATTTCAAAGTTAACTTTTGGGGCAATTATGTAGCCCCGCTCTATAGTATCTTCGCTCCCTTCCGCGACAACACGAACAGCAACCAATACCCAAGGACAATTATCCACACCGGAGCAATACGCCCAACTACCCGAAACCTTGTAGCCTTCGCTTATTTTTTGGGCGGTGCCCGTTGGAATGAAGGATGCAGACGCACAAGCATTTTCGTCTTTTAGCCAGAGATCGTCTTGTGCCTCTTTCGGAAACATAGCCAGTAAGTACTGGTACATACTGCATATTGAATGAACCCAACCCACAGAACCGCACCCGCGCGCTATTTCATAAGCTACCTCGGCAAAGGTATCCATTCCATGCTCATACCCACCGTAGCGTCGTGGCATGAGCATTTTGAAAAAACCTTGCTTAAGAATTTCATCAAATACGCTCTCCGGGACTGCCCGCTTCGTTTCAGTTTCCACCTGATTTTCTCTAATGAAGCCCACGATGGATTGAGCACGTTCGACAATTTCATTCGGACGCACATAATTATTTGCTCCGGATTTAACAAGCGCTTCAGCCATTTAATGTTCCAGTCACACTGAGGTTTTTTCTAGTTATCAAACTAGAATCGCCAAAATTAATAACATAACAACGATATAGTGCACTGTTCCCCATAGCACGAGAAATCAACACTGAACTTCTTTCACTAATAATAGAGTATTTCTACACTGCAAGTTAAGCTAGCATCAATAAGGGGACCACAAGTGATTTAGAGAAAGAATCTAAAAACCGGTGATGTGTTAAATACAAAGCCTTTGCGACTCTATAGAGGAGGATATTCTTGGGACAATTCGCCATGGGGCAACCCGTGCCACGCACAGAGGACCCACGCCTGCTGCGCGGACGGGGTCAATATGTAGACGACTTCAAACTACCAAATGAATGTCACGCGTATATGCTTCGCTCGCCCCATTCACACGCCCGAATAGTAAGGATTGATGCGGTAGCCGCCCAGGCGATGCCAGGCGTTCTTGCGGTATACACTGGCGATGATTGGGTGAAGGGCGGACACGGCCAACATTCTATCGATATTCCACGCGTTCGCCGCGACGGCACTCCTCAATTTTGTCCTACCCGCCATGCGATAGAACCCAATGTTGTCAAAGTAACTGGCGATATCGTCGCCATGATCGTAGCGGAGACCGTAAACCAGGGAAAGGATGCCGCCGAACATATTGTAGTCGATTATGAGCCGCTGCCCACGATAACCGAAGGAATTTTGGCACGAGATCGGGGTGCACCAGTATTACACGAAGGCTGCGACGACAACGAGAGCTACTATTTTGCAGGCGGTGATAAAGAGGCGGTCGAAAAAGCAATTTCTAGCGCACATCATGTCACGAAATTTAAAACGAAAATCAACCGTATCACCGCCAATACAATGGAACCGAGAGGTTGTATTGGTGATTACGATGAACGTTTTGGGCGCTATACCCTGTATTGCGGGACTCAGTTGCCCCATCTTATCCGCAAAACACTCGCGGCGGATGTTCTGGGAGTACCCGAAACCTCTGTACGTATTGTTTCACCAGACGTAGGTGGAAGTTTCGGAATGAAACAAGGCAACGCGCCAGAAAATCACGCGTGCTTATGGGCCGCAAAAAAGATTGGCCGTCCCGTGCGTTGGATTTGTGAACGCAGTGATGGACATACGACAGATTACCACGACCGGGACCAATACACAGAAGCGAAGCTGGCACTCGACGAAAATGGGACGTTTCTTGCGCTCTCGGTTACCAGTATTTGCAATATCGGCGCCTGGCTTGATCCCTTTGGAACGATATCACCCGTGAGTCACCTCGGCGGGCTCGCGGCGACATACAAAACGCCCTTGATTTACGCTGAAACATCCGCAGTCTTTACTAATACCAGTCCAAACGGTCCTTTTCGCGGTAGCGGTCGTCCTGAAGCAGCGTACATAATTGAACGATTGATTGACAATGCCGCCCGGGAATTGAACATCGATCGCGCGCTAATTCGACAGCGTAATATGGTACGCCCGGAGGATATGCCCTTTAAAACCGGACTAACCTATACGCTTGATTGCGGCGAATTTTTAGAAAATATGCAAAATACCCTTGAAAAAGCAGACTACAGCGGATTTGAGACAAGACGCGAAACTACACAGAGACAAGGCAAACTTCGTGGGCTGGGGATTGCTAATTTCATAGAACAAACCGCCCAGATGTTTGGCGAAACGGTGAGCGTACAGTTTGATCAATCAGGAACAGTTACCGTCCTTGCAGGTTCCGCGGACCAAGGACAGGGCCACGACACTATGTATAAAATTGTCGTATCAGACGCGTTAGGGATCGACCACGAGGATATTCGTGTTTCCCACGGCGATACCGACATTTTACCCTTCGGTGGAGGTTCTTACGCCTCACGCACGGCTATTCTTGGCGGTTCCGCAACGATCGGAGCAATTGATAAAATTTTAATAAAAGCGACAGAAATCGCGGCCCACATTCTCGAGACCACCAGTGCCGACATAGAATTCAAAGATGGCAACTTCCGCGTCGTGGGCACTGATAGAAAAGTTGCAATCCAAGATATTGCGCGTGCGGCCTATAATAGCCAAACAGTGCCGGAAGGTATGGAACTTGGATTATTTGCGACCGATACCTTTGTACCTAAAGCTCCGACTTTTCCAAACGGTTGTCATACAGTTGAAGTCGAAATTGACCCAGAAACGGGTGTCACCCAATTAGTTAAATACTCCGTCACCGATGATGTGGGTACGGTCATCAACGAAACGACATTACACGGTCAAATCCACGGGGGCATTGGACAAGGCGTGGGTCAGGTATTTACCGAAAACATTCAATACGATGAAAGCGGTCAATTGTTGACAGGGTCTTTTCTTGATTATGGAATGCCGCGAGCCGACGACATGTGTAATTTCGATCTCTCCAACAATCCCGTACCTACTAAGCTTAATCCGCTAGGTGCTAAGGGCGCCGGAGAAGCCGGAAATGTTGGGGCTTTAGCCGCAATAATGAACGCTATCGTTGATGCCCTATCACCTCTTGGGATCGGAACAATCGACATGCCAGCAACGCCAGAAAAAGTGCTCCGAGCCATCAAGGAAGCTCAGCGTCACTCACATCGTGTAAAATGAAGTTTTAGGGGTCCGGGATTGGTCCGGACTGAGCACGCCGCGACAAAATTCTGGCCAAATTAGGCAAATTTCAGTGTGTCTATCCCAACCCCAAAAGAAATGTTAATAACCCCAAATAAATGTTGGCAATCTGGTCGCTATGAACCTTTTAGTTCAACTTCTTTAACTTTACCTCTTCAATTGAAATTATGAGATAAAAAATGCCGTCAAACGAAGAGAGCAATAACGCGTCGGAATCCCGTTTTGCACTCTTAAGACGTTTCGTTTTTTCACCCTACCTTGCCGCTGTAATTGCAATGTTCTTTTGGGCTGGAAGTACAGTATTGGTCCGTTACGTGCGGGAGGAAGTTCCGCCGATGGGCCTTTCTTTCTGGAGGTCTCTTGTAGGCTTCCTACTCTTGCTTCCTTTCGCACTTTACCCGCTTCGGCAACAATCACATTTAATAAGAGAAAATTGGAAAATTCTCCTTTTTCTGGCATTTTTATTGATGGTTGGGGGAAACGCCATACTGTTTCTTTCTCTTCAGTACACAATTGCGATTAATGCTGCAGTTATTAATTCATTCGAACCTATAATAATCATTGTCTTAGCTTGGCTGTTATTTCGTGATCCTTTTAGTCGACGCCAAGGCTTCGGCGTAGCAGTATCATTGATGGGGGTTTTGGTCTTAATTTCAACCGGGTCACTCGACGTGCTTACCCAAATGGATTTCAATCTGGGTGATCTCCTCGTAACAGGGGCATACGTAAGTTGGGGACTTTACGCCGTCATGTTAAGGAAGGTCCCGCGGGGATTGGACCAAAGGATTACTTTGCTATGCATCTTAGGGTTTGGAACAATTCTTATGTTGCCGATCTATCTTTACGAGGCGAGCTTCGTAAGGCCCACAAACTTTACGTGGGTTACAATCAATAGCGTCGTGTGGTTAGCGATTTTTTCCTCTGTGTTATCAATTTTGCTATGGAATTATGCCATTTCCAAGCTAGGCGCTGGTCGCGCTGGGCTCTTCATCCACTTAATTCCCGCTTTCACAGTAATTATGGCTATTTTCCTTTTAGGTGAAGAGTTTCGGCAGTTTCACTTAACTGGTATAGCATTAATATTTATAGGGATTTATTTCTCGTCGCGACAAACAGGTAGCAAACCCGACTAACAGATAAGGCCGGTATCCGTTATACAGAAAATTATGAAGAACCTCATACGGGAACGCCGCAACTTTTTTGAATTAAAGGGAACAGATTGCTGCAAAGTTCAAAGTATTACCTATTCTGCGTCTTTTGAACTACAACATCAAAATGCCTGACTTGATTGTTCGACTAGTAGCGCCGACGTAAACTGAAAGCAAAACCCTTACCTTGGTCCTGTGGAACGGGAACCCTTAACTGTAGGCCTTGGTCAAAACCCGAAAGGTATGAGACGTAAAACAATGCGACACCGTGCCTGGCGTACCCCATTCATCGTTCTTGTTTGTGGTACTTTAATTTTATTGGTTTCTTTTGGCCTCCGCCAACATCTTGGCCTTTACATGGGTCCCATTAGCAGTGAATTGGGCTGGGGACGCGAGACCTTTGCACTTGCTATCGCCATTCAAAGCCTGGTTTGGGGAATTTCTACGCCATTTTGTGGGGTCATTGCAGACCGCTTTGGCCCAGCCAGAGTGGTCGCCGTTGGCGGTATGCTATACGTCGCCGGTCTTTATCTGTTATCACAAACGACCACGCCCCTCGATGCCACCATCGGCGTTGGTTTCTTTACGGGCTTAGCCTTGAGCATGACGGGCTTCCCAATCGTATTATCTGTGGTCGGGCGAATTGCCCCCCCCCACAAACGAAGTCTTTACCTTGGCATCGCAAGTGCCGGCGGGTCTTCCGGTCAGGTGCTTCTTGTTCCCCTCGGACAATGGTTTGTGAATGATTTTGGCTGGGCTGGCGCCGTACTCATAACTGTGTTTATAGCGGCATTGATCGTGCCTCTGTCTTCTGCCTTAGCCGGCGGGAACAAGAGGGCCGACGATAACACTGTGGACCAAAAGTTTGGCCAGGCTATGCATCAGGCTGGAACCCATTTCGGTTTTAAGCTCTTATGCGCCGGATATTTTGTATGTGGATTCCAAACAATGTTTTTTGGAGCGCACTTCCCGGCTTACCTATCCGATCTCGGGCAACCGGCTTGGCTGGGCGCGACCGCCCTCGCCTTAATAGGTGGTTTCAATATTATTGGATGCATAATTTGGGGCGAACTGGGTCAACGTTATCCCTTAAAATATCTTTTAGCCTGGCTTTATTTTTTACGCTCTATTGTCATGACCGTTTTTATACTCACGCCAATAAGTCCCACAAGCGTCATTTTATTTGCGTCAATCATGGGGCTCATGTGGCTTGGAACGGTCCCACTCACTGCTGCGCTCGTGGTAAGAATATTTGGCACGCAATACATGGCGACGCTTGTAGGGATAACATTTTTTACGCATCAGATTGGTAGTTTTCTTGGCATCTGGCTCGGGGGGGTGTTTTATGACGCATTTGGAAATTACGATTTAATTTTCTGGGGCGGAATAATCCTGGGTTTCATTGCGACAGCGCTTCACTACCCAATAAACGATAGACCCTTAAACACCCAACCTTCGTTAGCCACCAGCTGAAGATAGAAGGTCCGGAAATGCCCGAAAACCCGGGCAATGCAGGACCCTTTTTTTGAGGTATAGACTACTAATGCTTGTTATTTGGGATTAACCCTTCGATGCACGCTTTGATCTGAAGACTGAGGTATTTGGAGTAAATACGGCACTGGGCAAAGCTGCCGGCAATAAACCAAAGTCCGGGCTGGGCCGTACGCACCCACATATTGCGGAGTTCTTGATCCGTTTCATCGAAACCCCAAATCGGTCCTATCCGGGCAGCTACCTCCGGCCCTAAGCGCTGTTTTACGAACGCATCCATACCCTTGAACCCGGTTGCAAGAACGATCGTATCAAAGGTTTGAGTTTCACCATTCTTAAGTTTAATGCCCTCAGCGATAAAGTTCTCTATATCATCTGTTTGGATTAACCCCACGTCACCGTTAACAATCAAATCCGAGCAACCAACATTAAAATAGTATCCACCACCTCGCGTCATATACTTAAACTGCCAACCTGTACGATCTTCTCGATCTATCTTGAAGCCTGCTTTGGTAAGACCGTCTAACAAATCTTTATCGAGGTGCGTGGATTGTTTGGTAATTAACTCGTGTGCGCTCTTTAGTGCCTGCAGAGGCGTCGCCGCTGCAATTAAATCAGTATCGTCAAGGGAATGGCCCTCATCGTAGAGTGTATAGGGAAGTTGGGCGCTCGGCTCAACATTAAGAACCGAAGTGGGGCTTCTTTGTAATAAACTCGCCTTTGCGCCGTTTGAATGTAAATCCTGCGCGATATCATGCGCGCTCGTCCCAGTCCCGACCACTAGAACTCGCCGGTCTTTATAACTGTCGGCACTAGTAAATTCACTCGAATGCATAATCTCTCCCGAAAATTCTTCGAGTGTTGGAATGGACGGTATGTTGGGTATCCCGCTAACACTTGTTGCCATCACAAGATGTGATGGACGTACTTTTCTCAACGTCCCATCAGACCTTTTTAAGTCCACCGTCCAGCAAGATTTATCCTCGTTGTATTCACCTCCAACAAATTCTGTGCTTGTCCAAAAATTAAGTTCCATCACTTCCGTATAAAACTCAAACCACGCCGCGAGCTTGTCTTTGGGTATGTAGGTGGGCCAATTAGGTGGAAAAGGCAGATACGGAAGGTGATTAACGTGGACCTGATTATGCAGGACTAAGGCATGGTAGCGGTTGCGCCAATTATCTCCAACACGCGCCCCTTGATCAACGATTAATGCATCAACTCCAAGCTGAGTAAGGCGCGCCGCAATTGAAAGGCCCGCCTGACCGCCACCAACGATAAGAACCTCTGGCTCTCTATCTTCATAGGCTATCGCAATATTGCGACGGTCTAACCAATTGGGGCCAGAAAAATTCCGCGAATATATATCTCCCTTTGGCCGATCCTCGCCAATTGTCTCCTCAAAACCAATGATTTGATCCAGACTCGTTAAAATAGTCCACGCTTTAATTACGCCAGGATTATCGGGCTCTTCACACATCCGGATAACCCCTCGACACTTCCCCACCTCTGAACGAAACTCAAAAAGGCATTCCAACACCTCATCTCGCCCGCCTCGTGACACTAGGTAGGGGCGTCCAACACATTTAAAACTGGTAACGGGCTTATGCATAATTTCCCGTATCGCAGTCACAACATCTTCTCGGCCACTATGCGTAGTAATATGCCAGGTGTAGGCGAGAAGATCGCGCCAATGGCAATCCTCCAAAAAGAGTGATTCTACCGCCGTCCAATCTTGGTCAGTGAGTGCGCGTTCAAATTGGCATAGCCATTCATCCACATTCCCAACAACCGCATCAACCGCCATATCCATCGCTTGTCCCCTACCCCAATTTATAGCGAACTTTTAACGAACGTAGTACCCGTTTCTAGTTCAGAATAAAACCAGAACGGGAACACCGTTACAGATACTTTATGACAAAATACCGATGGGGATATTGCAAACTAAACAATAAACGAAATTTTACCACGTTCGATAATGTCATTTTCGAGCACTGCTTCACGTCTTTCGAGCTGCCACCCCTTGACACCATAACGTAGAAGGTCTTGATAACGCCCATAAAGAATATCCTGTTGGTTGCGACGTGTTGCGACAACTGTGAAGCAAGAATGAACAAAAACTAAGCCCTCCGAATGCGGTTCGGTTTCAACATTGGAAATTGAATGAAGCGTGCGGGTGGGTGGACTTTCGGCATGCCAGTAGCGTTTGATTTGCTCTATTCGTCCACGCAAACGTTCAAAGTCGTCATTAATTAATGCTATTTCCGTAAGAGGTTCTCTATTGTTGCGAGATTTCAAGACAATAGAAACGTTCTCAGAACACGTCAAAAGCCACTCGTCAAAATCTCCACGATCTAAAAGCCGAAAAGAACGGAATAAAAATTGTTCAGGGGTTTCAGTAGGTTCCATAGTTCTTAAAACTTACGGTTCTACAGCCATCAGATACCGCCACCATTGGTACATTCCGCGAAGAGCAGTATCGTCTTCTAGGTCTCCATTGCTTCCGTTATCCCTGTGCATACCTCGGGCTATTGATAACCAACCAACATCACCAACCGTGGCCTGAAAACCTTCATGAGAGGCTTCAAATGCCTCCACATCATCGGCCCCTGCACTCCCTGCTGGGCCTTGCGCGGCTGCAAACTGCTGTATTCGACGTTGTCTCACCTCTTTAGCCTCATTCTTGAAACCTATGGCCATCGCCTGTACGTGGGTTGACAGAGGTGCAAGTGGTGTTCCGATACGAACGTTTACGCTATCCTGTACATGCACGATCGCACAACTTGGAAATAATACCATCACTCGATTTGTGGGCAATGTAGTTTCAGATTTATCCATCCCCAATAATCGTCCAGTCTCACCTGCCGCCGAGGCACTCTCCCAACGCAACAAACCGTGACCATTACCAAGCGCAATGGACTCGCCTTCAGTAAATAAACCAGCGGCGTTTGAAAAAAAACGATGAAGGTAACGGACATGATACCCATCAATAGTGTTGTCTAAATGAAGTTTCCAATTGCCTTGATAACGATATTCATTGATCCCCGTTACTTCTCCCGCGTCTCCACTTTTTAGGGCGACTTCTATAAATTCTGCAGCCGGGCCCAAAAACTCTAACAATGGCATGACGTTCTCATCCAAACACGCAAATATAAGTCCGCAAAAGGTTTCGATTCTTGGCGCGCGCCATAACCGAATATCTTTTCTTTGAAAAGACGGTCCATAACCTTCTTCTTTCGGCAACCCGGCGAGAAAGCCATCCAAACCATACGTCCAGGCGTGATAGAGACATTCAAATGATTTAGTGTTACCCCGCTCCTTACGACACACCAATGCGCCTCTATGACGACACGAATTCAAGAGGACATGCAACTCTCCATCTTCGTCTCGTGACAAAATTATGGGCTGCGTGCCCATGTGTAGTGTTTTAAAATCACCCGGTCGACAAACCTCACTTTCGTGGCCGACGACGAGCCAAGTTTTTTCGAAGATATTTCGTAATTCGAGATCAAAGATTTGGGGATCTGTATAGATTTTACGGTGTATTGCATCTTCTTTAATAAGGCTCGCCGGATTAATCGATGCGTTTTCAGGATATGCCAATGTTTTTACCCATATGCGTCTGCCTTAAAATGTTACGTTGGACGAAAAAAAATGTCCATTCAGCATCGCAGAGATAAATTTATTATTGTTTACACCAACCTCTCTGTCGCAATACGGGCCCCCTCTGCCAACGCTTTGAATTTAGCCAAAACTACGGAAGGATAAACTGCCTTGCGACCCGCGTAGGTACCGAACCCACAATCAACTCCCGCCATTACCCGATCACGGCCGACAATATTTGCATAACGGCAGAGCCGCTGCGCCACCAGTGTCGGATGTTCGACAAAGTTGGTCGTAGAATCAATTACACCTGGCACAAGTATTTTACTGTCTGGAATACTCGCCGTCGCCCAGTCTTCCCATTCGTGTTCATGTCGAGGATTAGCTCCCTCAAAGAGCAAGGTTTGGGGCCGCGCTTTACTCAACAAACCAATTATTCGTGACACTGGTATGTCGTGGGTATGAGGCCCCGCATAATTTAACCAACAAATGTGCATTCGCATTGCCTCGGGGGGAATATTACGTGTAGCCGCATTCAACGCCTCTACGCTCTTTTCAGCATCATGGAGAAATTCTTTTTCCGTCAGGTTTTGGTGTTCCGCGTGTCGGCTACCGGCTAGGTCCGGGCAATCAAGTTGAAGAATAAAGCCTGCCGCGTAAATGGCCTCATATTCAGGCCGCATGGCTTCTATTAACGCCTCACGATATTCGTCTCGCCCCGAATAATAGCGATTGGGAACATAATTCGTGAGACATCCCGGAGATACCGAGTTCATAAACGCGCCAACGGGTTCCTCTACTAAAATTGCATTTTTCAGGTTTTCAATATCCCTTCGCAATGGGGCGTGATCAGAATATGAGACGGGTCCCGTGCACATGGTTTGCTGCAACATTTCAGGTCCACCACCACCTAACCGCTCCTGCAACATTTCTGGAAAGTCTTGGATATCTCGCAGCACTCCCCGTTGTTCGGTATGACCTCCTTTTTCCACATTATTCAACCCCTTGAGCCTGTGTTTTGCATAAACGTGGTAAGACATCTTACTCATTTCACCGTCGGACACTATGTCAATTCCCGCGGACACCTGTTCCTTTACACACGTTTTGACCGCGTCCGAAATTTCTAACCACGTCGTGGCATCTTTAGATCTCACGCCCGAATCCTCGCGGCGAAGTATTTCGACAAGGTGGTTTGGTCGTGGCAAACTTCCAACGTGGGTAGTCAAAATTCTATCAAATTCGTTTTTCACACTATGTTCCCAGGGGCAAATAGAAGTCTTTAGAATTTTATTCTTTACCGAAATGTAATTCTAAAGATTTTCGTAAGCGTTTTTTGTTGACTTGCCTGCGTTCGGCTACGGACACAAGTTCAGAAAAGGCCGTTTCTGGGTCTCCCTTGCTCACTAACGTTTTATATCTTTCTTCTGGTAAGCACAGATTTAGTGCTTCCATAACCAAGCTTGTATAGTGGATAAGTTCTACACCGTGCGTATCCTCTGCACCGCACATATTGCGATAACACGAGTGATAGAGCGTTGCTACCCCGTCTACCGACCCTGCACGAGCTCCCTCAAACAATTCAGTTACCAGAAGTTTATGTTTGTCAGGACCGATCATGCTAATTTGCAGGCTACCACAATCGTGTCCCCACTCTGCTCCCCCCGTCGCGTCAACAACCTCTAAACCGGGCACAGCCTCTAATATTTTGCGGGCAAACTCTGAATCTCGCCTTGCCTGTTCGTCGTCGCTATGTCCATGAAACATGACGCGTTTGTCAACATTTTTGCGAAATTTGAGTTTGTCAAGATTCTCTACAATAAATTCTGTCACGTGCAGATAGGGCACGTCGAAGGAGACAGCATCATCCAAAAGTGCATAGTCCATGTGGGCATGGCAGGATGGGCAATATGTCAAAACGGCCTTCGGGTCGTAGGACTTAAACTTCGCTAAGGTATGCTCCGTTAATGTCTCGGATGCGTTCTTATCCCCTTTGGAATGATGAATAATACCACAACAAGTAGAGGGTCCACCCAAAGACACGTAGTCAATACCCATAGACATCAAAATTGCAGTAATCATTTCAGCGAGGGCTACAGTCCTCAATACATTGCAACCAAGATATAGAACGTAGTCATGCGGAATTTTGTTTTTTTCATTCCCAGCCCCCCAGCAACGGTCTTCACCATCACGAATAGCGTCCGCCAAAGGTTCAATAGGACCAAAATAGTTGCCGTAATTGAAGCCTGTCATCCCGACACACCTATTTGCCCAAACCTCTATAGCTGTATAATACCAAATACTTAGTTGAAAAACTCAGCAACAATTGTAACCATTCGCGTTAAGAAATAAATCCCCCTGGCACTCTCATTTAGGAGAAAATAATGCTCTCTGCAGCAGAAAATGATATTCTCACAAAGGTAGGCCCCGAGAGTGATTGTGGACAGTGGCTACGGTCATTCTGGTTTCCTATCGCCATCTCCGAACTTTGGGATGGGCCTACGGCACAACTGCAACTAGAAGAACCTGTTTTATTTAGGCAGCGCAGTGGTACTGCAACATCATTTGGAAAAGAATTGGGAACATTTGAAGGAAGTCCTCTGCCCGTCAAAATACTTGGAGAAGACTTGATTTTATACAGGGACCTTAGCGGCACCCTTGGACTTATCGACCGCAAGTGTCCACATCGAAGTTCGTCAATGGAATTTGGTCGTCCCCGTGGGCAGGGGCTAGCATGCGCTTACCACGGTTGGACTTTCGATGAAAATGGTATCTGTCTCGCTATGCCAGGTGAACCTGCAGACACCAACTTTAAAGAGAAGATCACAATAAAATCATACCCCCTGAAGGAAAAAGGCGGCCTAATATGGACCTATATGGGCCAGGGCATTCCCCCTGCCCTTCCCCCGATCGACGTAATATCCGCAAGCGGTGGTGTGAGAATTGTTGAAAACTTCTGCCTTTGGCCTGCAAATTGGCTACAAATCGTTGAGAACTCTGTTGACCAGGTACACACCGGTATCCTCCATGGGGAAGGCTCCTCTCGAGCTGATCTCTGGAGCCAAGTTCCTGACGTAGACTGGCACAAAGACGATTTCGGAATACAAACTGTGCAGGTCAGAGGAAAATACAGAAGAACAAATTATCTGCGACTTCCCACAACCATTCTATTAAACCAGCCATGGCCGGGGGGTGATTTTGATTGGCCGAGGTACTCCGCCATTTTTCGTACACCAGTAGATGACAATCACACCTTGCTTTTTCACGTAACGCATGTTCCTGAAGTTGACGGTCAGATGCCACAATTACCTGCGGGCATGGAATTTCCGGCCGCCGGCCTCGTTCAAACACTTTTTGAGCAAGACTATCGAGCCATCGTTACCCAGGGACAGCCAGTTGACAGGACGGTCGAAAGACTAGGAGTAACAGACCGTGGAATAATCATGTTACGTAAAATGGTCATGGAAGGAATAGACACTGTAAGGCGTGGCGGCGACCCTAAAGGGGTGATCCGAGGTGATGATGGAAACAACCTAATTATATCATCAGATAAGGTAACGGACGCGCTAATGAAACCACAGGTCACCAAATAGACTAAAGGACCTCTTCAATGAGTAATAATGAACAACGTAATCTCGCCTTAGCAGCCAGCCTATGCAAATCCTGGAATGACCATGATCCTCAGAGTTTTTCTGATCACTTTGCAAAAGATGGTGTTTGGCTGTTAGCGCGCGGGACACAACCGGACGGTTACACAGTAAAAGGCAAAAGCGCCATCCGGGATATGTTTCAACATTTTTGTGACTCCTACCCCGATCTGCACGTAGCGGTGCGTTGTCATTGGAGCAACGCCGACGATCGTGCCTGCTCTGAGTGGCATATTACGGGAACCAACCAAAACGGCGAAACACTCGATTGGCTTGGGTTAGATCTTTGGCATTTTGATCGTGCGGGAAAGGTGCTGCGCTGCGACGCATACTACAAGGCAGCGGGCGATTTAGCAGAAAAGGAAGCACAAATGATTGCTGCCACATAGGACTTCTATAGTTATTGTGAGCACTGCAATAATTTTGCGGCATCAGCAACCGCGTCTATTATCTTTTGGTAACCGGTACACCGGCATAGGTTGCCGCGCAGTTCATCTACAATTTCTTGCCGGCTCGGATTAGGGTTTTCGTCAAGTAAAGCTTTAGCTGCCATGAGAAACCCAGGCGTGCAGTATCCGCACTGTACCGCGCCATGCCGCATAAACGACTCTTGAAGGGGGTGAAGGTGCCCATTACCGCCCAGTCCTTCCACCGTAGTGATAATATCGCCCTCTAATTGTACCGCCAGCGTTAAACACGAAGTTATAGCCTTACCGTTTACCGTAACAGTGCAGGCCCCACAGATACCTTGAGCACAGACTTTATTCGCACCAACGTAGCCCAACCGTTCGCGAAGCACGTCAACCAGCATATCAGTTGACCCTACCGATACACGATGATCTTCACCGTTAACATTTAGAGTTACCTCAACCACCGTTATTCACCCTTTATCTGTTTTTCGTTTTTTTTATTGCGCGTTCTAACGCGCGTCGGAGCGCAACCCCGGCAAGTCGTTTTTTAAACTGTGCGGAATACACAAGATCGCTCTCTGGCGCGACCTCTTCGTTAAGAACAATAGCCAGTGCATCTCGATCAATTTTGTCAGCTTCATTACCCTCAAGCCACCTTTCAATCTTCAAGGGCCTGCTCGGTGCGTTTGATACTCCGTTCATACCTATGCGAATATCTTTCATAGCCTTTCCCGAACCATCAAACACAACAGACACAGTAATCTGCGTCCAATCCATAGCCTTTCGCGGCCCAAGCTTACAGAAACCATATTTTAAATTCTGTTTTATAGGAGGTAATTCAATCCTCTCCAGGATTTCATCGGCTTTCAAATCAATGGTAAATTCATCCGCATAAAAGCTCTCCAGGGGGATTACCCTCGCATCAGTCGGACCGCGCAGATGAAGCATTGCACCAAGTGCTATCAATCCGGTGGCGGCATCCCCTTGACTCCCAATCGTACACAAATTACCGCCGATCGTGCCACGATTGCGTAACCTTGCACACGACGTTCCGCCCGCTATTTCATTTAGTAGGGGCACTCTTTCTAGGATAGTCGACGAACGCAAAATCTGATCATGCGTAACAAGTGCGCCAATGAGTATACTGCCGTTATCCGCGACCTCTACATCACTAAGATTTGGTATTCGGCTGATATCCACTAACACTTTGGGGGACGCCAGATGTTGATTAAACAAAGTGCAAACGACTGTTCCGCCCGCTACTATAAGCCCGTCGCCGGACGCATTTGTAAGCTCGGTAACCGCCTCGTCTATAGTGGTCGCTCGAACATATTGGGGCTCACTCATTTTCTTTTTTGCCCTCTTTGCTTAGATCAATGGCATTCATCACTGTTTCACCGTCCATCGGTAGCTGATTAATCCGCACGCCTATAGCGTTATTAATACCTGCCGCAATTGCCGCTGGCACCGGTATAAGACTGGCTTCTGCCACCCCCTTCGCGCCAAATGGACCTGACTTGTCGTAGCTTTCTACAAAAATAGTTTTAATTTCATCCGGTACATCTTTTGTACCCGGCAATTGATATTCCCGCAGACTTGGGTTTTGTATAAAACCCTCTTTTCGTATAATTTTTTCCCACAGAGCCATACCTATACCCATCACTACACCGCCTTCTATTTGTCCTTCCGCACCCATCGGATTAACAATCCGTCCAGCATCGTGAGCAGCCCAATAACGGGGAACATTGACCTGACCCGTCTCGGTATCAACCTCTATCTCCGCCATTTGAGTTGCAAAAGTGTATGCGGGATAGGGATCCCCTTTAAAGGTCTCAAAGTCTAAAACTGTGTCAGGATCAAATTTTCCGTAGGCCTTGATGTTTTTACAGTCTTCACCCATTTCGGCACAGGCCTCAACAAATGTCATGGCTTCGTTATTTATTATGACCTGATCATCTTGAAGTCGCACACTTGCTTCCGGATGACCTAATTTTTCTGCTATTTGGGCAATGAATTGTTTTTTAAAATCAGAACCCGCCAGGGCGGCCGCATTTCCAGAAAAATAGGTTGTTCGCGACGCAGACGTTGGACCAGAGTCATCAGTTTTAGTTGAATCCCCGCTTACCACACGAATACGTCCCATCGAGATACTAGCCGATTCCGCGACGATCTGAGCTAGGACGGTATCCGAACCTGGACCGATGTCCGGTGTACCGCAATTCGCGATAATAAGACCATCAGGTGTTACTTCAATACGAGCAGTGGATGGGTTTCCCACACCACTATAACCAATACCATAGCCTAATGACGCTACGCCGATACCCCGTCTTATGCCTTCTCTGCAGGGATCCTTAGCTATCGCCCTGCTCCGCTCTTCGTAAAATGGCTGAATAGCGTCGAGCGTTTTTACAAGACCAACATTTTGAAGCACCTGACCCGTCATGGTTTTCTTGCCACTTTGCAACGCATTTTTCTTACGGATCTCTATCGGGCTCATCCCGATTTCGTAGGCTAACTTGTCAATCTGAGACTCCGTCGCAAACGCTAATTTTACAATACCAAAACTGCGCATCGCTCCAGCAGTCAGATTATTGGTGAAGGTCGTTCGAATTCGCGCGTTAACATTTCCAATATCGTATGGTATTGCCGCATGAACGATACACCGACCGGCAACGATAAGGCTGTATGAGGAGTACGCACCTCCGTCAGCCAAAATATCCATATCAAGGGATGTAATTTTGCCGTCCTTGTTACCCGCCAAACGGTGCCGTATTGTCATAGCATGCCGTTTAGTCGTAGTAGAAAAAACTTCCTCATTTTCTAATTGAATTTTGACTGGCAATCCTGTTTTTAGCGTCAATAGAGAGATTGCACATTCAATAGTGTTATCTATTTTACCCCCGAAAGCCCCACCCACTACGGTTTGTATAACCCTGACTTTTTCTTGCGGTAGACCGGTCACCTCCGCAATTTGTTTGTGGTGATAGTGGGGATATTGCGTGGAATCTAAAACGGTTAATACACCGTCGGTATCGATGAATGATAGACCAGCCTGGGCCTCGAGATAACAGTGTTCAACGGGCTCCGTTGTGTAAGTACCTTCAACCACTACATCCGCGTTTGCAAAACCGTTTTCGACATCACCCGTTGCATTTGTCAAATCGGCAATAAGGTTTCCGTCGGGATGCAATAAAGGCGCATTTTCCTCCAATGCATCATGAGGGGTTAACACAGGCGCAAGTGGTTCGTATTCAATCTTAACAAGTGCTGCAGCCCGGCGCGCTATCTCCAGTGTATCAGCGGCAATCGCAGCAATGGGTTCACCTACATGCCGCACTACATCCACAGCAAATACAGGTGTGTCTTTCGCAAGCGATCCAATATAAAGCCGATCTTCAGGAATATCCTTACCTGTAACAATACAGCGTACGCCGGGTACTTTAGAGGCGTCCTCTACCTCGATAGATAATATACGTGCATAAGGCTGAGTACTCCGCACAAAACAACCATGGAGCATGTCGGGAAGGCAAACATTAGCGAGGTACTTCGCCTTACCGAGAATTTTATATAGAACGTCATTACGCGGGATACTTTTGCCTACATAACGTAGATCACCAGCTTGATTTGGTTCTTCGACCAAATCGCGATAAACCTCCTGCCATCGACGTTGATCATCTTCTGTCCCCAAAGCAAATTTTTCACCGCTATCAATATCCATGATCTTCCAGTACCCGGTCTGTTGATACCCCGACATTAGTATGCTTTGGTCTCATTGCAAAATTTGTCAAAGAGTTACTAGAGAACCTTATATGCTCAATATTTTTCCAGATGACCCGGACTGGGGTATTCAAACTCAGCGCCTGATTGCCGAAGCTGCCTATGGTGGCGCAGATGTTTTCGAATGTGACAGAGTCGCAAGAAGAATATCCTCTGGTGATTTCCAAAGTTGGCACTACGAGTGGCACCAACTAGCTCTTGAAGTCGAAAAAATAGGACGCGACGCATTGAAAAAAGGTGCACACGTTACTGCCCGACAATGTTTATTCCGTGCAACTAATTATTTTCGACACGCTGACTTCTTTCTTCCGGGATTGGACCCACGCAAACTGGAAAACTTCATTCGTCTATCAAAGTGTTTCAAAGACGCAATCAAACTTCATTCCAGAAAGATAGAGGAAGTCCAAGTTCAGTGTGGATCAGATATATATGACGGTTATTACTGTCATCCCGTCGATCCAAATGCGTCGCCGGGGCCCGGTGTTTTAATGCTCGGTGGAGCCGACTCACTCGCGGAGGAGCTCTATTTCTTTGGCGGCTCTGAAATCGCAGAGCGAGGGATAGCCACCCTGATCCTAGATACACCAGGACGCGGCTCAAGCCTGCGGGTAAAGAAAATACACACTCGGCCCGATTACGAGGTTCCTGTTTCAGCGGCGTTGGACTATCTGTCGAGCAGACCAGAAGTTGACGCTACACGCATAGGTTGCGTTGGGGTTAGCATGGCTGGCTTTTACGCGCCACGTGCAGCAGCTTTTGAGCCAAGGATCAAAGCACTTGTACTGTGGTGTGCATGTTACGACATTTTGCGGGATATTTATGAATGGTACCCACCGATTCAGGAACAAATTCAATGGATTCTCGGAGCTGAAAATGACGCAGATGCTAAAAAACAACTACTAAATTATAACCTTTCGGGTGTCGCGCCTAAAATCACCTGTCCAACTCTGATATCCCACGGCGTTGAGGATATGGTAATGCGGGTTGAGGGTGCCAAACAACTTTATAACGAAATCAGCAGTTCCGAAAAAATTTTAAAGCTGTGGGATGGCAATAAGGGTGGCGCTATCCATTGCAACTACGATAGCTGGAATACCTCTATTCCGTTCATGTTCGACTGGCTCGCAGAACAGCTTTAAGAGTTCTCTAGTTTTCTGGAACTCCTAATACCTTTATCAGACAGTCTCCATTCCGTATCCATTAAATGGAAATTTACGCCGAACAGCTCATGCACAGCGCAACAAACCAATCACGCTTCTCCAAACATGCGGAACCGTTCCGTTCGACGAAACTCAAGCTGTTAATCAATTGTGCAATGCGCCCGGGTGGATTACCACCCCTTCCAGTTTTTCGACATACCGCAAAAAATTATATTTGTCTTCGATACCGTCAGTCGGTTTCCGTGCCTCCCAGTCCCAAGGGTGTTTTTTAAACGGCTCGATTTTAGCAACGATGTAAGCCATTTCTTTACCCTCCCATGAGGTCAGAAATCTCTCATTAAACTCTTCAATTGTCTTGGCCGTTGCCGTGTTGAGGCAACCAGCCCCCTCCGCCATTTTGGCCAAGTCCGTGTTGCGGGAAGTATGAGTAGGAGGTCCACCAATATTTTCGTAGATACCGTTGTCCATTACCACAACGGTTAGGTTTGATGGCCGTTCATTCCCAAGAGTGCACATGGCTCCAGTATTCATAAGCACCGACCCGTCGCTTTCCAACGCCAATATACGTCGGTGAGGCAGCGACACAGCCATACCGAGAGCGGTTGTCGTAACCGAACCCAGAGTACCAGTGAAAAATGTATTGTTGGCAGGCTTATAATTCCACCAATCGTCCCAGGTTGCGCCGATTGACGTCGTTACCAAATCCTCTGGCGTAACGCAGGGCGCTATGCTTTTAATAACCTCAATTCTTTCCATAACCTGTTATCTCCACACACTCTCCCGACATTACCAGCGCGACTGGCCACTGACTTGAATTAGAGTGATCAATTGCTTTTTTGATTGATGATTTTATGTCCTCTATTTTGCGGACCGCACGCCATGGAATGCGGACGGCATCCAAAATCGGTTCCATGGTCTGAGCATGGTTATGTCCCCACCAATTTTGCTCACCCAAGTCACCCCGGTAACACATAATCATAACCATCGGTAAGGAGTGGCAGTACGTCGAACGAACTATTGGCTCCAACGCTTGGCGCAACCCAGAATTTTCCATAATCATAACAGCTTTTTTCCCACTCAAGTATGCCCCCGTGACAATACCTGGTAACTCCGCTTCATTAGAGACCGGGATATATCGGATTTCGTTATCCCTCGAACAAGCGAGGTAGATACTGGCGAGCAGTGATTCTGGCAGGGCCGCAACGATGCTAACACCGGCTTCCTTTAGTCCTTCCAGAAAAACCGTTGCAAAGGGAGAAATAGCTTGTTCTGACCCGGAGGGACGATTGCTCCCCGCCTTTTCAACAATCGCCTCTTTCGACGCTGATAATCCGGCAGCCTTTGACGATGCAGAATTGTCGTCGGTTGACTTATCACTTGCCATTATCTTTTCCTTGGTCTGGCATTATTTTTGTAAGAATTTTCTCCGATGTTAACGGTAAACTGCGAACCCGGGTGTCTGTCGCATTGAACACTGCATTGGCCACCGCAGGTGCGACACCAACCAACCCCGGCTCGCCAATTCCACGAGCCCCAAATGGGCCTGACGGTTCAGGGTTTTCGATGATAATTGGAAACAATTCGTGAGGCACTTCGTGGACGCCGGGTATTTTATAATCCATAAAGGTTGGATTAATAAGGTGCCCGCCATCCCAAACAAGCTCCTCATGAAGAGCGTATCCCAGGCCTTGTGCAAAACCACCCTGAATCTGACCTTCGACCGCGGACGGATTTATTGATTTTCCAACATCATGGGCCAACCAGGCCCTGGTAACATCGGCCTTCCCTGTAGTCTCATCCACCTCGACCTCAACCACGTGGGCACCAAAAAGATAAACACCTAAATTGGAGAAAGGGAAGCCACTCATCACCGTCCGTTTTGGATCAAAAGGCTCCCCATCATACATGAAGGTGCTTTGGCCTATAATCGGACCACCGGCCCCATAGAGTGAGAACATCGAAACGTCAAAGAAACTAACACTGACGTCGGAACCTACAATTTGAACTTTTCCACCCGGAACCAACTCAAGGTCTGCAGCACTAGTTTCGAGCATGATCTCTGCGGCCGCTAATATTTTCTGTCGCACGTCCGTTGCCGCATCCCGAACGGCCCGGCCCACCATATAGGTGGTCCGGCTCGCTGCTGTTCCCCAGTTGTAAGGAGAGCTGTCACTGTCCGGCGCGACGAAGTTAACCTGACCGACATCGACCTGAAGAGCTTCGCCGCAGATCTGGGCCAAAGCGGTATCAGAGCCCTGTCCATAGTCGACTGCACCCGTCGAAAGAACCACACTGCCATCCTCAGCTAAACGGACAATCGCTCCGGTGGAGAGTAATCCACAAACGTGCGAGAAAGCCGAAACCCCAATACCGGTTCTTCTCTCGGAACCCGTTTTCTCAGTGCGTTTGATAGCCCAATCGGATTGATCACGCGCGTTCTCTATGCATTCCGACAAACCGCAAACCTCGACTGTGTGCCCACCGAATTGCTTATCACCGTCCTTCATCACGTTCTTAAGTCTCAACTCGATGGGATCCATCTCGAGTTTGTGTGCTAACTCGTCGAGTTGAGATTCACCTGCAAACGTGACTTGCGGGTTTCCAAAACCTCGAAACCCAGAAGCACGTAACCTGTTCGTATAAACGCAGTACCCTTCCACGTGTACGTTAGGAATATTATACGGGCCACGCGCCATCAACATTCCAAAGCCCAGGACAGCCGCACTATCATCCGCATAGGCTCCGGCGTCGTAGAACAACTTTGCAGAACGGGCGAGGATAGCCCCATCTCGAGTTGCGCCAGTAGACATCTGTATTCGGGTCCCGTGACGTGATCTCATCATTTGAAAATCGTCGTCCCGCGATAGTGCTACCTTGACCGCCCTACCAGTCTTGATTGCAAGGGCTGCCGCGATTGGTTGAACCGTTGCTTCCATCTTTCCACCGAATGCTCCGCCAACCCTCGGCGTCAACGCCCTCACCTTGGACATAGACAGACCAAGCGCTTCCGCCACATTTGCTTGCACGCGATTGATCGATTGGTGCCCTGACCAAATGCTTACCTTGCCCGCGTCGTCAACCTCAGCGATGGCCGCACAGGGCTCAAGATATGCGTGTGCCTGCGGCTGGGTATCATACACCTCGTCAACGATGACATCACATTTCTCCCATCCCGAATTTACATCGCCCTCGCTCAAGACCTGATGTGACAACACGTTACCGTTGCATTCGGCATCAAAGACCTTGATATAGTCGGCTAATCCCTCGTGAATGACGGGGGCACCCGGTGCCATAGCTTCGTCGATTGTCATGACCTCAGGAATTGGCTCATAACTTACCTCAATCAACCGAGCGGCCTTACGGGCTGTTTCTAGATCGGTCGCAGCGACCGCGGCAACCGGCTGTCCGACGTAGCGCACTTTATCTTTTGCGAGTAACCGCTCGTCTTTAATCATGCAACCCATTGGTAAATCAGGGTAGTCATCACCCGTAATTACTGCTTTTACGCCAGGCATTTCAAGTGCGGCAGTCGTATCGTATGACAGAATTCTGGCATGTGCGTAGGTGCTACCAAGAATGGCTCCATGCAGCATATTTGGGAGCACGATATCGTCCGTATAGTCGGTCCTACCCGTCAGCTTTCCGCGCGCTTCAAGCCTGGGTATACGAGCACCTATGCCTCGGGTGGATAACACTTCAGTCATAGGCTTGATTTTTCGTTACGCGGCACACTGCATCCACCACCTTTACATAACCGGAGCACCGACAAAGGTTACCGGATATAGCGTCTCGAATTTCCTCAACCCCCGCCTTTGGGTTTTCTCTAAGGAGCGCTGTAGCTGACAGCACCATACCTGGGATGCAAAAACCACACTGTACCGCGCCCGTATCAAGGAATGCTTGTTGGACAGAGGACAACTCTCCATCTTTCTCCAAACCCTCGATGGTTTCTATTTCTCTATCGATGCAGGTTCCAGCAATGACCAAACAGGAGCGCACAGCCTGTCCGTCAATCAACACGTTGCACGCACCACACAAACCTTGATTGCAACCACATTTAGCTCCCGTTAGCCCCAATTGTTCGCGCAGAATGTTAAGCAGTGTAGCAGCGCCGTCCGCCCGCACTGGATACACCTCTCCATTGATATTAAGATCAAATTGCTCCGCTTCGGTCACGTTACAAATCCGCCAATGTGCGCACTTTAGTTACGGCCTTCTTAATCAAACGAGGTATCAGGATACGTCGATAATCCGAGGAACCACGCACGTCATCAAGTGGATCACAGGCTGCTAAAATTTTATTTGCCGCTTCAGTCACTGAAGCTGCATCTAGGATACCGCCCTGCAGTTCGTTTTCTGCGGACGGCACGCGAATAGGAGTGGCACCACTTGCCCCGAGTGCAATTCGGAGTTGATCCACCATCCTGTTTTCATTCAAAGCAAGTGTCACCGCCACACTGGTTGTGGCATAATCCCCCTCAACCCTCGCAAATTTTTCATAATGGCCCCAACTGTGTGCGGATGCCCGAGGCAGAATTATAGCCGTAAGCAATTCGTTACCCTCTAATTCCGTGGTTAAGTAATCTAGAAAAAATTCAGTGGCGGAAATCTCTCGAGATTGATTGGGCCCAGTTACCTCTATCCGTGCGTCTGCCGCAACCAGCGCAGGGCACAAATCTGAATTCGGATCGCCGTGGCTTACCGCACCACCAATAGTACCGATGTTACGGATGGCCGGATGGGCAATAACCGAAGCAGCGCCACGAATGACCGTGTGTGCATCACGTAACATATCACTCGCTGTAATTTGCGCATGCCGAACCATCGCACCGATACGAATAGAACCATCTTGTTTCTTTTCGATGTCCTTTAGCTCCGATACATTCTCCAGTGAAATCAACGCTGCCGGTTCTATTAGATCTGCGTTCATCATCGCAACAAGCGTCTGGCCACCAGCAAGAAACATGGACTCTGAATGTTCAACCTTCAGGCGTAACGCTTCATGCGCACTATTTGGCCTATGGAGCGTGACAACCATAACTCAGCCTGCCTCACGAACTTCCATCTTTTGCCGAAATTTATCAACAAAATCATAATCAAATTTTCTAGATAATTTCTTCATCTTGTAGTCCCTAGAATAATTTAAAATCTTATATTTCATTTGTTTTGTTCTGGAGAATAGAAATAACTTCGCTAGACGGCATGACATCACCGAATTGTTGTATAAAAGTTTCCAGAGAAGCTCGGTGTTCATCGTCGGAAAGAGCGCCTAGGCAATCCGATACCATTACAACACGATAATCAAGCATCATTGCATCGCGACCCGTTGCCTCACAACAAACGTTAGTCTTTGTACCCGCTATTAATACATTTGTAAGGCCACGGCTTCGAAGTGTCCGCTCCAACGATGACGACCCTGGAACGAGGGCGCTGTAACGGTTTTTAATAACGTGCAAATCATCATCTGCTACCTCCAGGTCTCGCCACACTGTCTGCCCATCTCCCTCGGGGGTAAGACTTTCGATAGTTTTCTGTCGCACATCAGAGGCCACAAAATGGTTGAAAAACATGTCCCAGTCGCTTCCATTACTGTTACGGGCATTAGCGTGTGTAACCCATATGATGGTGCAACCTAATTCGCGCAAAGAGCTTGCGAGTTCATTAATATTGCCAATTATTCCTCTGGAAGAAGGCACCTCGGCCGGTGAACCCGGTTCAACGAAGGTTCCCTGCATATCAATTATTACTAATGCCGTTTTGACGGGGTCTAAACTATCAAACAAGTGTAAACGCCCTCTCCGGGCTAACACCCGATCAATAATTTCTTGCCTAATTTCAACGTTATGCATGATGATCTCTCAGGTTTCTTGAACAAGATCTTCTAAATAAGGGTCATCTTTTACCGCTGTCTCTGTACCCAACTGTCGCCCACACCCGGGGCAGAAAAACAGACGCAATAGGACAAAATTAGCGCTCTGATACGGTGCACCATCAACCCTATCTAGGGGCTGTTCTCTGCAAATCGAACCGTTTTTCCAGTTACTCGTTGATGGGCCGAGATCATAATGACAATTCCGGCATTTACTTTGACCCTTATCGATTTCAAGGTATTCAGAAAATCTCTGGGTCATTCGGCAGCCTCCTGCACGAGACGCGCAGATAGTATCGTTTCACGACACCGTTCTGTTCGCTTTAAGTCAATTGACGTACCGTCATTATCTAATGCAACGCCATATATTTTTTCTGCACTTTCGCGCGAAATAACTCCAGCCAACAAATCATCTAAAACGGCTTTCGGCTCACGTTCCAACGGATCCCCGTAACCTCCTCCGCCATTCCAACGTATGTAAAGCGCGTCCTCCCCCATTAAGGGAAATACACCCCAGCCAACCGGCTCCTGCTCGCCTGGAATATCAGCGAGCGATAAAGGAAAGTTTGAGCGCAATGCCTTACTATCGTTTGCGCCGGAGTTTTGACGTACCCAAATGTAGCCATTTGGTGCGCCAGGATATCCACCACCGAGACCATCACTCATTGGAAAATCGTCACCTTTTCCCGAAATAACATAATGTATGCCGCCGTCAGGGGCATCATGCGCAACAACTCCGAACTCCATCCCCGCACCACCCCTATATTTTCCAGGACCCCCAGAATCCTCCATTCGCCGCCGGAAAAGATACCGTATCGGAAATGCCGCTTCGACAGTTTCAACATTTGCCATGCGGGAAATAGGATTGGGAACTTCACCGCCAACGTCCACTCCATCCGCAAAAGTTCTTGCGCCCCCGGCTCCAGCAAATGTTTCGGTAAAGATGCCAATGGCCTCACCACCCTTCTGGTTCCGCCCAAATTTGAATACCGCAAAATGATTAGCGTGCCAAACGGCTGTCGCTTCCTTTGCATAGACTTCGCTGGCCTCCAGCATTTTACCAATTGTCGCACACGCGGCGTTATTAACAGACTGAATGGCACCCACTGTGGCGACTGAGACTGGCGCCGGACGAGTACAATTTACGATTGATCCTCCCGGCGCGATCATTTTGATTGGCCTAATTACACCCTCATTCCAAGTAATATCGTAGCATAGGAGGGGAAATAATGGTGCAAAAAGGCCGCCGAGTGATGCCCATTTAGTGCAATTAATCGCGTATTGGGCTTGTGGGCTAGACCCTGTAAAATCAAAGACAAGCTCATCGTCCTGTTTGGTCATTGTCAAAATAACCCGAAACAATTCATCTTTCACATTTAGATACTGTCGAGACTGCCAGGAACCATTAGGCAGATCCTTTAAGCGATGTCGAAGCATCGTCTCAGACTGATCAATTAATGTGCCGCAGACTTCATCGACTATCGAAGCGCTATATTTGTTGATGAGTTTATGCATTCTATCCTTGGCAACGTTGTTGCAAGCAATCATCGACCGGATATCTAAGGCAACCATCTCTGGGGAACGCACCATGTTTAACAATGTATCAAGCACGTCGTCTCGCAAACTTCCCTTTTCAACTATTCGAATGCCGGGCGAACTAAATCCCTCCGTAAAAATATCCGGTGAGTCTGGGCTAAATCCCCCAGGATTCGTCGCACCAATATCATACACATGGACAAAACAAGCACTCCATGCAACCAACGTGCCTTGGTGATGAATAGGCGCTACTAGGTATATGTCTGAAGTATGCAGAGCCGCGGTATAGGGATCATTGAGGAGATATACATCACCCTCATGTATGTCGTCTTTAAAGCGTCGGATGATAGACTGACACGCCTCGGCGGCACTGGTCAGATGATGTAGAAACCCAACACCGCCCATTAATAATGAACCATCGGCTCGATAGAGCGACACCATTAGGTCGTGCCCCTCATTGGTAATCGCGCTGCCAGACACGTTCTTCAGTGTGATCACCGCTTCATCAACGATGCGAAACAAGCGATGCCGAATGATTGAGAATGTAATCGGGTCCATTAAGTCCTCTGTCCTAGTCAAGCGCTATAATTATATTGCGGTATTCATCCATCTCTGCCCGTTGCTTGTCCTGTAATACTATTGTCGTGATGGGAGTATGTATGACAGCAGGACCTACAATTTGGTTTCCCGCATGCAACTTATTAAAATCATATATATCTGCATCAGCCATGCCATCTCGCGCATCAACAAAAATCTTGCGGTGACCCGTCTTGGCTTTTGTTGCATCGGCTGCGCCAAGTTTTTCAACATCTAATTCTGGACGTCGCAAAAGGCCACTGGCTGAAAGTCGAAACATTGTCATTTCGATACCCGCCTCCCGGTATGCTGAGCCCTTTCCATATTTTCGCTCGTATAAGCTTTCAAAATCGTTAATCAATTCCTCTAGTGTTTCAGCATCCATAGGCACTTTACCATTTACCGGTGTATTAACTTCATGGACCTGACGGGCGTACCGAAGATCAACCGACCAGTCTAGGCGGACATCATCACCTGTAAAGCCTTCCGACTCGAGCTGCTTGAGTGCCCGACCAATCATAGGATCGAATAAATCATTGATTTTTTTTGGATCTGTCTCCGCCGGGAGCGTCGCGGTTGCAGAATATTCATGGACGATGTCAGCCGATACAAGCCCAAATGCACAATTCACCGACGCCGTACTGGGAACCACAATCCGTTTAACATTGAGTTCCGCACCAAACATAGAGGCCAGAATAGGACAAGAACCGCCAAAGGCATGAAGCACAAATTCACGGGGATCGAGACCACGCTCCACGGTTATTTCATGAATTAAATCAGTAATTTGCGCCGCGGCTACACGAAATATACCGAAGGCCGCCTCCTCAATAGAAAGTCCAAGAGGCTCCGCTATTTGTTGTCTAAACTTTTTTCGTGCCGCACTTATGTCAAGACTCATTGTGCCGCCAAGAAATGAACTCGGGTCCATATAACCGACCAGGGTAAAAACATCTGTCAGCGTTATTTCTTGTCCACCCCGCCCATAACATACGGGGCCGGGATCCGCTCCCGCACTCCGCGGACCAACCTTAGGCGCACCCGTTCTATCATCTACCGTAACAATGCTCCCACCGCCAGCGCCAATTGATACTACTTCAATTTTGGGCGCTACATAATGGTAACGGTCAACCATCGGCTCACGCGCAAACTCTATTTCGCCATCCTGAATGACGCCAACTTTAAAGGTGGTGCCCCCCATATCCGCAGCAATGATGTCTTGGTCACCCAGCAAATCACCTAGAGCCTTCGCACCGATGACCCCAGCTGCCGGACCACACTCTATCATACCAACTGCACGGTTAGCCGCTTCGTCGGCGGGAAGAAGCCCTCCATAACCCTGCATGACCATCAACGGACCGTTATAACCGTGTTGCTCAAGTAAAGTGCGAAGATTGGTAACATACGATCGTGCGAGCCCACCTGCGTACGCGTTGATCACCGTCGTTGACGTACGTTCATACTCGCCAACACTTGGCGCAATCTCGCTGGATAAACTAACGTATACATCGGGCGCAACCCGTTTGATTATGTCCCCAACCCGGCGTTCGTTTTCGTCATTGTAGAAGGACCACAAAAAGCAGACCGCAATAGCGTCTACTTGGTTTTTTTGAATTAGAGATTGGACGATCCTTTCTACCTCAGTATCGTCGACAGGGAGCAATATTTCTCCCTTATAATCTGCTCTCTCGCCCACACCATGAATAGCATCAGGGTTCACCAGGGCTGGAGGGCGATCAGTAATAACAGGATGTTTTATCCACTCTTCCGGTTGGCCCGCCCAACGCCCATACGCCCCGCGCGTCACCAACAACGTGTCTTCAAAACCCGCTGTCGTGATTAGCCCAGTAGTAGAACCACTCCTCGTAAGCAAAGTGTTATCGACCACTGTCGAACCATGCATAAAAAGGTAAGTTTGTTGAAAGAGTTCTTCTATAGCCAAATTCATCTCATCGGCCGCGACTTGGATCGAGTCCATTACACCGTTAGCAAAATTGGGCGGCGTTGATAGGGCTTTTCCGACACGTACCCCCTCCCCGGCTGAAAGAATGATGGTATCCGTGCAGGTGCCACCCACATCTGTTGCGACTATGTATTTTAAGTCGCGTTTTTTATTATTCATCTCGAAAAGTCCGACAAACCCGTCGGTTCCCTACTGATACATAAACTTAATTCTCAGATTGGCCTCGGTCAAAGTCAATACTAGGCCTAATGTTTAGGATTAGTGATCCCTTTAACACCCCAAGAACAATTATTAGGCTAAACCTAAACTAAAATGTTCTGATCCGAATATTGAGATACGCTCCGTTTCTTAACTGATATGGTGTAATAAAAACTAGAGAAACGCGCGTCGGGGCGTAGCCGATCTGCTTTGGGAGCCGGAGAATAGGGGTTAAATTACGTCTCTCTCGCCAATAATTTCATTGACTTAGATGTTAGTGTGCCTTTTTGGGTCAGAAATTTGCGGAACTTCCGTCAGCAGTTTGTGTCAATTGATACCGTATCTCCAGCCTTTTACGGAATTCAGGTTTCGCGTAACGCATTGTGCTTTGGATATTTGCGTGCCCCAAATATTCTTGTGCGCCCTTTATAGTGATCTAGTGATTTATTCTCTCGTAAATTCTTGTTTTGCCGAGCAAATTAACCTTGTTTAAACGGTTCTGGAAACGGGTTATTTCTATCATAATCAAATGGCGAGGTCGTATATGCATAAATTCATGATTTTTGTTTTTGTAATTACGGTTTTAGGATTAACAAATGGAGCCGAGGCATTTAATCCTTCACACCTTTCTCAATTAAAGAAAACCAATAATTGTCCAAAGTGCGACCTGAAGGCTGCCGACCTTAAATCAATAGAGTTGAGGGGAGCAGACTTAAGCGGAGCGAATCTTCAGACCGCTAACTTAAAAAAAGCGGTATTGATTGATGTCAATCTGGAGGGAGCAAAACTAAATGGTGCTAATTTAAAAAAGTTAAATATTACCCGTGGTAATCTAGAAGATGCGGACTTTTCCGGAACAAATCTTAAAGGTGCTGCACTTGTTGGAGTAGAATTAAATGACACAATCTTTGAAAAGGCAAACTTAAGTAGAGCGGTTATAAATTTTTTTAGCGGCGGTAAGACAAGCATTGCCGAGGGCGTTAATTTCAAAACCTCTAATTTATCGGGCGCCATGCTGGCAGGGGGTACCTTTTTAAATTCAAATTTTTCTAATTCAGATCTTACCGGTGCTGAGTTTTTGAGTATTAAATTCAAGAAAGTCAGTTTTGTTGGCGCAATCGTTGATGAAACGGAGTTTTCAGAAAACACGTTCAGTAATGTTAAATTTTCACACGCGCAGTTAATAGAGACAAAGTTCTCTGGGAGTAAATTTAATAGAGTAGATTTTCTAGGTGCCGATTTTCAAAAGGTCGATCTACAAAACGTCAAATTCTGTAAATCCCAAACACCTTGGGGAGAAGACAATACCCATTGTAAGGGCAAACGTGGACAATCGAACCTTAGGCCATTGCTTCTCCGAAAAAAAGTTATCTATCTCAAAGGTTGTCCAAAATGTGATTTAAGGGGTCTAGACTTTTCAAAAGCTAATTTGGTCGGCGTGGACTTGGAAGAAGCAAACCTGCAGGGTGCAAATTTTACAAAGGCCAATTTGAGCAATGCCGATTTGAGTAACGCTAACCTAGCGGGGGCAGTCCTAAAAGATGCTATTTTAAAAAAAACAAAACTTTTTGAATCCGATTTTGAAGCGGCCAATTTGAATGGTGCTATACTCAAAGGTTCAAATTTGACTGGTGCCAATATGCGGATCTTCGTAAAGCAGAATTGTTTAGACTCGTTGTGGATGGCGCAGATTTTTATAAGGCCAATTTCACGGGAGTGAAGTATATTTCTGGCGTAGGGTTTGATACGGCAAATTTTAAAAATGCTGATATGAGACAACTCAGATGGCATAATGAAACAGCGGTTAAGTTTAGTGAAGCTGATTTAAGAGGGGCGAACTTCACAACGTCAAAGTTAAAAGGCTCTAAATTTA
>CAYPNT010000005.1:0-70869 GCA_964412235.1 uncultured Rhodospirillaceae bacterium | reverse complement strand
GAAGTGCTGGCTGCTTGTTTGGTCAACGAGGGCCTATTCAATCGGAGGAAGACTTGATCGCAAACGGTGGCCCTTCTCCGTTTCACCCCAGCATAATGATCCAAGGAATTCCTGCCTGGACAGAAAACAACCTCAAGGTAATCCTGCCCAATTGCCCCGATGTCGATCACAGTAGTTCATCAGAGGACTACGCCACCGCAATTAACAAAATTATCGCTAAAGAAAACCCAAAATGTTTACGTGTGTTTATCGGGGGCATGAGCAGAGGAACCATCCGGTCCACTAACGTCGCGGCACGACTAGGAGCGGGAATCAGAGGGACAATTCTGCTGTCGACATCAACATCAAGCACCCACGATGGGACCGTCTTTGACCCACCGATAAAAAACGCGACGTCTGCGTTTTTAATGGTGATTCACGGAAATGACGGCTGTTCCTCCTCGAAATCTCTGTCAATGTTGGAGGATTTTTCAGGGGCCTTAGCGAAAGTAAAGGATAAAACAATAGTCAAAGTAACCGGAGGTGTGGGGGCCAGAAGGCAGACAAGACATTCATTATGCGGAGCCCGTTCTCATCACGGAATGAATGGGATACACGAAGATGTTTTCAAAATAATGCATGGTTGGATAAACAAGCGATTGTGACCCTGGAGCGATTACACATATACGTATACGCAGCTAGAGCATTTATGTGTGCGGAAACTGTCCGGAAGATACCTCACAATTTGATATAAAGCTCACGTCCCTCCGCCGGTGCCTTCCTCTATTACAGCCCTCCAGTGACGATACCAGCCGACAAAAGCTGCCTCGTGATCCCAACTCGCACAATGAAGTTCGGGGTTAATGCCTGCTTTCTTTGCTTCCGCATCTGGTCCCGCCCTCATTGTTTTTAGACCTCGATCATAATTGTTCCAGCCGGCCTCAGCACCGGCGAATCCCTCTTGGGCCGTATCAAGTGACACAACATCATCTGACGTAGAAAGTCCGGAAACTAAAAAGAAATCCTCAAACTTACGCAAGCGAGCAAAACGGGCTTCTGCAGGCTCATTTTTAGGGGCAATACACCATATTGTTACTTCACAACGACCGGGGCCTAACGGTCTATGAGTTCGCAGATGACTAGAGGCTAGGTCGTTAAGCACCAAATTGGGAAATATGATAATATTTCTTCCCCGTCGAAGCATCCAATGAGCCTTAATATCATCAAATTCCTGTTCTATCCAATCAGTTGCCGGGGCAATTGGAGCGCCCTCCGGTGTAGAGCGATCCGCCCAAATACACATGTGGCCGTTTCCTAAATAGTACATACCGTTCTTAACACCGCCCTTGATGCGACCCACTTCGGTTTTAAGCATTCCTTCCGGTTTCTCTCTTTCCTCGCGGGCTAGTATCGTATTCATAAAGTTTCGATGTACGGTGGAAACGTGGTAGCCGTCCGTCACGTTATCTGCCTGGACTTTCCAATCATGGCCACAAACGTAAGTTTGAGAGCCTTTAATAATTTCCATCCCGTCCGGGGATTGGTCTGCGAACAAATCAATGAAAAACCTAGCTTCACCGAGGTGCTGTTCCAGAGCGGGAACGCTATCCACCAAGGCACCAAAAACAAATCCACGGTACGATTCTAGTTGGGCAATTTCGACGAGATTGTAGTGATTGCGGTCGAAACCGCTACCGTAACCACCCTCTTCATTTTTGATGCCGATACACTCTCCGGAACATTTATAACTCCAACCGTGAAAACGGCAGGTAATAGTCTTCGCATTACCTTGTTTGAAGGGCGTAATAATAGCACCACGGTGAGCACAGGCGTTTAGAAAAGCCTTTAGGGACCCATCTTCTTGGCGATGAACGTAAACCGGCTGACTTCCAATATAAGTCGCGTAGTAGTCACCCGCTTGAGAAACTTGACTTTCATGACAGAGAAAATTCCAGAATTGTTCAAAGCATAATTCCAATTCCGCAGCATAAATTTCTGGATCGTCGAACACCGATCGGTGGACCCGAAACTCACAATCGCGTTCTGCTCGGTCGTCAAAGCGGTCAGACAAATCTATTGCCGGTCCTTCATACGTCATAGGTTCACCCCCCATTTCTCTATCTTATCTTACCATAAAAAAAAACCTTACGCAGGCTTTCCCCCATCTTCCAGGCTAGCCCGCCCCAGTGTAAAACAATGGCATGAATAGGGATAATACGCCTTCACAACCAGATGAACGCCAATATAAAAGCGTCGCGGAAATGTTGCGCAAGCACGCAACGGAACGTGCCACCAAGACGTTTATTACAGCGATGGATCAGGATGGGCGGTCGATTACCTTTGGCCAACTCTGGTGCCTGTCAAATCGCCTCTCAAGGTACCTAGCGGAGCAAAACGTTAAGGCGGGTGAGCGAGTTGCAGTCCTAACCCACAATTGCCTGGAGATGGCGGTCCTTTACTTTTCCATTCAGCGATATGGGGCGGCTTTTTGCACGGTCAACGTAGAAGTAAACGCGAACCATGTGCGAGAAATGCTGAATCGGATTGACCCAAAGCTTGTTTTATATCACTCCAATTGTAATGCTGAGGCATTAGGGATCAACGAACGACAGAACATTCAATGGGTTGGTTTCGGTGACTGTGACCCACACGGCAAGTCTGCCTCTGACGGAGGGTTATTTGAAATTTTGAATAGTTATGGTGACGGAGATGACGCACCACACGCAAACCCAAGACCAGATGACCTATGTGTGCTTAGCTTCACATCAGGAACCTCAGCCGCACCCAAAGGAGTACTGCATCGATTTGGCAATTATTATTGGATAGCAGACCAAACCATAGACATGTGGAGACTCACGCAGAACGATCGAATGTTAGAATTCCGTTCTCTGAGTTGGGCATCATCACACATGTTGTGTTTAAACCCAGCGCTGCGAGTGGGTGCGGCTATTTTACTTGCGGAACGCTTTTCTCGATCCCGTTTTTTTCAATGGCTCCGACAGTACAATCCTACAATGGTAATTGGTGTCCCTACTGTCATAAATATGCTTCTAGAACAGGACCCACAACCAGACGACATTCAATTAACAAAACAGCTGAGATTTATGTCTTCTTCGACTGCACCACTAATGGTAGATCAACATCGAAAATTTGAACAAACTTATGGGGTGGAGCTTGTGCAACTCTACGGGATGAGCGAAGGGGGAATTGTAGCAAGCAACCATGTTGGTGAACGCCGTTTTGGCAGCGTAGGCCCCCCGGGTTTATACCAAAACCTCAGGATAGTTGGATCAGATGACAGGACACTGCCGCAAGGGGAAACGGGGGAAATTGAGCTCGGAGGCGCACAACCCGCCAGGGCATATTTGTTACCCGATGGCAGATTGGAGCCGATTGGAAGACTTAGAACTGGCGACATGGGATATCTTGATGAGGATGGTTACCTCATAATCACTGGCCGGACCAAAGACGTAATAATTCGTGGTGGTGTTAATATTGCACCCCTAGAGATCGATAACGCTCTCATAACCTTTCCAGGGATTTCCGAAGTGGCAACCATTGGTGTAACCGATCCGGTGTACGGCGAACAACCGGTGAGCTTTGTTGTATTGGCACCGGACACATCTGATGACAAAGAAGCAGTTTACGCGCATTGCGCTACGAAGCTTGCTCATTTTAAAATGCCGGCCGAAATAATTTTTCTCGACCTAATCCCCAAAAACGACCGGGGAAAAGTCGACCGCAACACGTTACAACGCCTCTGGTCCAAAAATAAATAAGTGAAACGTATAAGTTTAATAAAATTATACTTATTTAGTCGAAAATTCCGCTTACCGAAAACTTACTCAGCGGCGATCTTATCGCTTCCTATAACATCACTTAACGAATATTGATCCAAGATAGAGTCTACAAGATTGCTCGCTCTGTCCCAATCATAGGTGCGGAAAGCGTGCGCCCGAGTGACGAACTGTGCTCCAGCATAAAACATCTCATACTGGGTGTGGCGGCTCGCGAACTCCGAACCAATAGCATCCCACGCTAGCTTCATAAACTTTACCTTTTCCTCCGACGAACCAATAGCCGATTTTTGGGTCGCATTGATCAATTCATTCAATTCAGGATTAGCAAAATCCTCAGCCGAAGACGGCAACATTATTAACCCCCCGCCCGCAAGTTCGCGCATGGACGTAATAAACTCCGGATAGAGTTGTTGTGTAAGAACTTGTGCCGTATACATCAAGTTACGGTCCGGAACATAATAACCATTATATTCACCACCTCCTGATTCCATTCCATAGACGAGACCTTCAACCATGGCGGCCTGCGCCGCCAAATGACCGAGTTTCTCAGCAACCGGCGGCATTCCGACTGTTCCGATTGTCTCCGCTATACGTCGAGCTACACCAATCTGGAACTGCATTTTTACCATAAGTCGGATTTGGGCTTGGTAATTCTGCATATAGTGGGCATATGTATCTTGAAATTGAGCCCGAGCTGTATCCGTATCCTTATAGATGAACACACGATCCCAAGGCACTTTAACGTCATCGCAATACACCAGGGCATCATTTTCATCGAACCGGGAAGACAACGGGTAATCGTAAACACTTGACGCTGAGCCCTCGTAGGAACGCCGCGACATAACCTTTAGACCCCTAGCATTCATCGGAAGAGCAAACGATATAGCGTATTTTTCTTCGCCGGGCTTAAGGGGTTGGATGTTCGCAAATAACACCTCATTCGCCATGATAGAACCGGTACCCAACATTTTGGCGCCACGCACGGTAATTCCTTCTGAATCTTCATCAACCACGCCAGTGGCAAGATATTCATCTTGCATTTCCCCGGTACTTTTATTGCGATCTGCCTGGGGATTGATGATCACATAGGTCATATAAGCGTCACTGTCGCGGACGTATTCAAAGTAATTCACAAGCGCTTTTGCCCGTTCTTTCGAATGCTTTTCAAAAACTGGCAAACCCATTACCTGACCTACCATTGAAGATGCAATGTGGTCAGGGGATCTTCCCAACCATCCCCCTGACAGCTGCGACCACCCAGCGATCGCCTTGCGACGCGTTACAAGCTCTTCGTAGTTTTTTGTTAATTGCCAACAACGGTTCACGCGTTCCCCGGACGTTGGACTTTTAAAAGTCATATAATCAATATGGTCAGGGTCGGCCTGGAAATCGTAGAGAGCCGCTGCCGCCGCTACTGCGTTTTTATAGGCGGGATGTGTTGTAACATCATCCACCTTCTTACCATCGAGGAAAACTTCGCGCCCGTCACGAAGCGACTTAAGATGCTGTTCACCCGTTTTCGCCATGACCAATTTCTCCCAACGCTTAATTTTAATATACAAACAATACTAATTTACTATATAAATAATGGTCAAGAAATAGTGTAAAATGCTAAAGGAAAAATAAGAAATATGGTGCCAGAACCGGACACCCTAACTCCAGGCTCAATGTCTAAACGTCAGTCAAACGACAAAAAAAACAGAAACTATGATCCGCATCCCCTTACTGTCTCCCGCAAAGAACTCCTAGTAGGTGGTCACGACCAACTTTTTCGTAAGTTGGTACACGATCTTTTTGCATTCAATGCCCGGCACGAAACGATTAGAGCGGGTCACGCGAAACGGATAGGCCTCGCTGGAATAGAATACACCATCTTAATTTCGGTCGCCCGGCTAAGCCGCGACGGTAATGTTAACGTCAAGAAATTAGCAGACCACCTTCATGTTAGCACTGGATTTGTAACGAACGTCACTAGAAAACTTCAAGAACTGGGTCTATTACAAAAATCTTCTGATCTCAAAGACAAGCGACGCACTGTCCTCACTGTTACTGAAGAAGGGCTTATGGATCTCGCCAAACTCGCCCCATACCAACGTCAGGTAAATAACGTGGAGTTCGGCTCTCTAACAAAAGATGATTTTCAAAAACTAAGCAACATTATTGCGGATCTCGTTTCCAGCAGCGAACGAGCTGTCAAACTCCAGCGGTATCTCGAGACCGACGACAGTTAAGTTTTGTTAAAAAATACTAATTCACGATCAAATGCGGCGGCAGAACCGTAGAATGTTCAACAATCTACCATCGCTCACCCGATCTTCCACGGTAGTCACAGCCGTTATTATCGCGGTGTTATCGATGTTTTTATTTTCACTTACCCACTCTTCGGTCCGACTATTATCGGACACAATGTCGGCATTCGAGATCGTATTTTGGCGAATGTCTCTTAGCTTGGGAATAATCACACCCTGGTATGCCTGGAAGGGCTTACACCATCTAAAAACACGACGTCTCCTGATGCATTCACTTCGGTCGGTAGTAAATTTTGGTGGAATGATCTTATGGTTTTATGCAATAGCCGTTGTTCCACTGGGTAAGGCTGTCGCTATACATTTTGTACTTCCAATTTTTGTACTCGCTCTTGCCGCATTTATACTTCGAGAAAAAATCGGCATCCGGCGAATTACTGCCGCTTTCATCGGTTTTGGGGGTATGCTCATCATTCTGCGCCCAGGGCAACTCGCCATAGGTTGGCCAGAGCTAATGATCCTAGTGTCTGCTCTTTGTTACGCCGCGACCGTTATTTTTCTTAAATATATGGTCAAGACCGAAAGCCCCCTCGCCTTAACCTTCTACACCAATTTATTCATTCTAGTGTTCACGATCCCCTTTACCCTTTATCTCTGGGTGCCACCTACCATAGAAGATATCCTTCCCATAATTATCGTAGGCCTCACAGGTACATTCGCACCTTTTATGTATACTTCAGCACTACGGATGGCAGACGCAAGTATTATTGCTCCGATCGACTTTTTACGCCTCCCCATCACGGCCGGTTTTGGCTTTGCTTTATTCGGAGAAGTACCCGAGATATGGGTTTGGCTTGGGGGCGGTATAATATTCCTGAGCACGTGGTATATCACAGCTCGGGAAAACAAACTTGAACACCAAGGAAAATCTGTTCGAAGTTAACTTCCCTGGGGGAAAAGCATAAAAATGCTTCTTCGTTCCATACTAGGCAGGTATCGATTGACCGGTTATCTTCGCTGCGCTTCTATCATAACCAGCACAGACTAGCGCTTCTATTTTACCTATGACGATCCGGAATTTTCACCCCTAGGACTCGCTTTCAGATGTCGGAATCAACTGAAACTAACGACCCTCGTCCACAGAATGCCGTGCTCGCTGCATTTTGGGTTCTGGGTACAGTTGCGTCCTTTATCTTTATGATGATCGCCATTCGAGAACTCTCCACCAAAATGTCGAGCTTCGAAATGCTCTCCTTTCGCTCAATAATCGGCATACCCATAATGTGCATTGTCGCGGCGACTGTCGGTTTTCATAGCGTTAAAACCAGTCGCTTAGGTACACAAATTGCTCGCAACCTCTTTCACTGCGTCGGACAATGGTGTTGGGTAATTGGAATAATGTTACTCCCAATGGCCCATGTAACAGCCCTCGAATATACCATGCCGGTGTGGACTGTCATAATCGCAATGATTTTCTTGAGAGAACGAGCAAGCTCCCATCGCTTGCTCGCGGTAGTCCTCGGCTTGGTCGGAGTTTTCGTGATTCTTCGGCCAGGGTTCGAAATCGTCACACAGGGAGCCCTTGTGGTACTTTTAGGTGCTCTTTTTTATGGTATCTCCAACGTATTGGTGAAATCCCTTACGGCCGATGACACGCCATTAGCAATCGTCTTTTGGATGCAATTTTTTCAACTACCCTTAACCCTAATTCCAGCTATTTTCTGGTTCGACTGGGTTTGGCCGGTCTGGGAGGATGCGCCTTGGCTCGCTGCGCTAGGGCTGACCGGTATTACGGCACACTTCTGCCTCGCACGAGCGTTTCAACTTGCGGACGCTACTGTTTGTATACCCGTTGACTTTGTTCGTTTACCGCTAGTCGCCGTCGTAGGTTGGTTAATTTACGATGAAACAGTCAGTCCTTGGGTGCTTTTGGGGGCTTTTCTTATCTTCGCAGGTAATTATTACTCTGTTTGGCGTGAAAGCAAACACGGTAACGAGTGATGCCACCCCTCTTTCAATCCGTCATATGGTTTTGTGGAACAATGGCGGGGTTTGCCGGGATGGCAATCTCTGCGCGAGAATTGTTTTCGACGATGTCCACATTTGAAATCCTCTTCTTCCGCTCACTGATAGGGATTATAGTGGTTTTTCCATTCATTATCCGTAATCGCTTCCGTGATCTCCAAACAGCAAAATTCAGGTACCATGGTGTTAGAGCGTTAATACAATTTTCTGCCCAAATTTGCTGGATGTACGGTATTTTATATCTCACCTTATCCGACTTGACCGCTATAGAGTTTTCAGTGCCCGTATTTACGGCGATCCTTGCTGTTTTATTCCTTGGCGAGAGAATGTGGCGTCACAAATGGATAGCCACTTTGATAGGATTTGGGGGGGTCCTCGTTATTCTTCAACCCGAGGGTTCTGCGTTCAGTACGGCTGGTTTTGTCATGCTTTTTGGTTCCTTCCTATATTCGGCATCAGGAATTATAGTCAAATACCTAACAAGAACCGACACGCCGCAAGGCATCATCTTTTACATGAACCTGATACAGCTACCGTTAGGATTAGTACCCGCAGTTTTTATTTTCCAATGGGTGACACCAACAATAGCAGACGTACCGTGGATAATCACATGGGGGCTTTCTGGCCTCGCCGCGCACTACACCATGGCCCGCGCACTAAAACTTTCCGACATAACGATAATCTTTCCACTCGACTTCTTGCGGCTACCCCTAATGGCACTGCTTGGGTTTTTGCTATATGCGGAGGCGATAAGTCCTTGGACAGCACTGGGCGGGGTCATTATTTTTGGCGCAAATTGGTATAGTGTTCGCGAAGAGTCCAAACTTCCTCTTAATTCTAACAAGAATTAATTCCGCTCAAGTGAACGGGCGCCAAAGAGTATATCGCGGGACTCGCTGCTCATCGATTTCGTGCCCCGATGCTCCGAAAGGAGTTCCATTCCTTTCTTCACGGCTGGTCGAGCCGACATAGACTCAAACCAGCGTTTTAGGTTGATGAACTCGGCCTTATCTATACCCTGTCGCCGCGACGGACGCACCCAAGGCCAACAAGCAATATCCGCAATAGAATACTCGTTTCCAGCCAGCCACTCGTGTTCAGAGAGTTGATCATTCATAACGCTGTACAACCGGCGGACTTCTCTCGAATAACGTTCGATCCCGTATGCTACACTTTCGCCACCCATTGCTTGACGAAAATGATGAGCCTGCCCAGCCATGGGGCCGAGCCCGGCGATTTGCCACATCAGCCACTCAATTACACATGTTCTCGCTCGCGTATTTTGAGGATGTGGCAGAAATTTACCCTCCTTTTCCGCAAGGTACATGAGTATGGCGCCGCTCTCGAACACAGAAATTGGGGCACCTCGATCCGCCGGCTCGTGATCCATAATAGCAGGAATACGATTGTTCGGGCTGATTGTTAAGAAATCGTCACTGAACTGGGCACCCGTATTGATATCTATTGGCACAACCTCATTTTCGAGCCCCAACTCTTCAATCAAGATAGAAACCTTGTGTCCGTTGGGTGTCGGCCATGTATATTGCGTGATCACGGTGCAAAAAGCCGCTGGGACAATGGAAAGCATCTAATCATCATCAAGTGCCCGTCGAACGTCTGTATTTGGTTGTAAATCCCTGCGACGACGTTGATAAGATCTTTCCCCATTGGCAATCCAGTCGCCTGCCGCCGCTTTGCGCGCAATCTGGTCCCATTCCTCACTCCAATCTCCCAGTTCGTAGCCGTGCCAAGGTGCTTCGGGCTGAAGAGCTGGTAGGTTAAACTTCTCCCAGAGTTTCTGCGCGTGCTCCATATACTCTTTCTTGGGTAAAGCAACAGGTGCCATATCCGCTTTCAGTGTTGCATCAACCGCCAAGGTGGCATCCTCTCTAGCGACGGTCCTTGGACCATGCCCCAAGGGCCGGTGTTTTAAAATTTCGCAGTCCTGAGCTAAATTTGCACGGTAGCTCATGGCCCAGAAGACGGCATCTAAATTGTTGGTATCTATATCTTCATCAACCGCAATCATGTATTTCCCAACAGGCTCTTGGAATGACATGGCCCCATATAATGCCCGCCAGATCTCGGTCCGTGGTGTTCCTCTGTTGAACTGGATTACGACTACCTTACGCAAATTTGTTAGGGCTTCGTGCATAAAAACCTTCACCACCCCGCGCACACCCAGGCGTTCCGTAAGATGCGCGAGAAATAATGGCTCATAGGCTACTCGTTTGATAACAGAAGACTCGGACGGAGTTACCTGACTAATTATAGACGTAAACACGGCGTCTTTTCGGCGCGTCACCGCGGTCACATCAAAGATAAAGTTAAATTCTTCAAGATTTATATGACCGTGGCTTTCACCAAAGGGACCCTCAGGCTCCAGGTACTCTGGATCCAGCAGCCCCTCGATTACGATCTCAGCCTCTGCGGGTACAAGTAAGTCGGATTTTTGTGCCCGTGTGACACAAATCGGTGAACCAACGATTCCGCCGGCAACCGCCAATTCATCCATGTCTTCAGGCAGCTTCTGGGGCCCTACGTAGGCAACCGGCGGTGGGCAACCTACAACCATAGCTATAGGCATTGCCTGGTTGCGAGAGCGATATTTTCGCCAATGCGTCGCCCCTCCCTGTCCGAGGGACATGAAAAGTTTTAAACCCAACCGATCAGGGGCCTTAAGTCCACCCCGATAGGTCCCTAAGTTTTGGATCCCCGTATCAGGATCACTGGTAATACAAGCCGTAGCCGTAAGATAGGGTGCAGAATCGTAACCTGGGGTTGAGATGGGAACAGGTAGCGCGTCGAGCCCATTTCCTGAGCGTAGATCATCACCTTCGAACACAATTTCCTGGCAAGCCCCGGAGGGAACAGTTATGGGTGCAATGGGTTTAGAAATCGCCTCAGACCAGCACGCTCCTATCTCGTCGACTGGAACCCCCATGCCTATCGAATAGATTGCCGCGTTCCCAGCAAGCGCTCCAACAGTGACAGGCATCTCGAATTTTCTTCCGGTTCCACTCCTTACATTCTCGAAAAGAAAAGCTTTTCGGTCCGCCTCTGGTATTCCGCCCCGAAATTGCCACCGTACGAGTGGACTTAATTCAGAATCTTTATCTATTTCCTCATGGATCTTTATTAACAAATCGGCCGCCTCAAGTGCTTCAAGGTGGTCTTGTAAATCATTGTAACCGCGCGATTGAGCATCGCTCATTGACGTCCCCTCTCCGAAGGTCATGATGGGGATGCTGGCACAGTCCGGCAAGGGCCTGCGAGAAAGTTTTTCTTCGCAGTTGGAACGATTGTCTGAAATTTGTTGTTGAGGAGCAAAAATGAAAGCGGCGATGGTAGGTGACAATGGTATTAAAGTGGGTGACACAGCGGAACCAACACCCAAATCAAACGAGGTTTTAATCAAGGTTCATGCCTGTGGAATGAACAGGGCCGACTCAATGGTAGCAAGCGGTATGGCACATGGCCGGAATGGTGGGCCCGGGACGATCCCAGGGATCGAGTATGTCGGAGAGGTTGTAGATATGGGCAACGAGGTCACTAATGTGAAACCTGGTGACCGAGTTATGTGCACGGGGACATCAGGCTGGGGACAATATGCGGTGGCCGACTGGGGTAGAACAGTTCCCATCCCCGCAAACAACATGACATGGGCACAGGCGTCTACTCTGCCAGTGGCATTACAAACAATGCACAACGCTATAGTGACCGCTGGTCGTTTTCAACGGGGCGAAAGCGTAATGATCCAAGGTGCTAGTACTGGCGTTGGCCTGATGGGCCTGCAAATAGCCAAGAGGCTCGGCGCGAAGTTGGTCGTAGGTTCTTCAACAAATTCTGAACGGCGCGGCCGTCTTAGAGAATTTGGTGCGGATTTAGCCGTGGACTCTCGCGATGAAACTTGGGTCGAGGAGGTTCTTCATGCAACAGGTGGGGCAGGTTTAGATCTAATCGTAGACCAAATTTCCGGCTATGCGGCCAACGCCAACCTGGCGGCCACCCGTGTGCTCGGTCGCATTGTAAACGTGGGGCGATTAGGCGGTTTTTCAGGAGATTTCAATTTCGACCTCCATGCGCAGCGACGTATTGATTACGTCGGCGTCACTTTTCGAACGAGAACCATCGAAGAGGTACGCGCTATAGTTCGAACGATGCAAGCTGACCTATGGTCTGATGTTGAAGCAGGCGCGCTAAGCCTACCGGTCGACTGCGAATTTTCCCTAGACGATGTAGCCGAAGCAGTCGAATACATGAAAGCAAATAAGCATTTTGGAAAAATTGTTTTAAACGTATATTGATTTTAAGATGCCAAACTACCGATCATGTCGGCAGCCTTCTCTGCAATCATGATAACGGGCGCGTTCGTGTTTCCACCAACAATCGTAGGCATTATAGAAGCATCGACCACTCTCAGGCCCCGCACACCACGAACACGAAGTTCCGGGTCAACTACAGACGCATCATCGTTTCCCATCCTACAGGTACCAACTGGGTGAAAAATTGTACTTGCGGACTCGCGAACCCAATCCGATAGCTCTGCCTCATCTTCGAAAAGTTGACCCGGCGCTACTTCACGACCGCGCAGCCCGTCAAATGATGGTGAGTCGGTCAATCGGCGTACCTGACTAAACCCGCGCGTCAACACCTTTAGATCTTGATCCTCGGAGAAAAACCTTGGGTCGATAACCGGAGGATCACTCGGGTTGTTTGAAGAAAGGCGAACTTCACCTCTACTTTTAGGCCGCAGCAATACTGTATTTGTACTAAAACCGTGGCCCCACCCCATCAATCGTCCATTTTGTCCTCTCTTACCGGGTACAAACACGATCTGTATATCGGGTCGATCAAGATTCCTCTCACTCCTGATGAAACCGCACCCTTCCACAAGATTGCTTGTCCAGAACCCGCGCCGAGCAAACAAATATTTTGACGCTTGCCATGCATGGTATGGTAACGCCCGGAAAGACAGTCCATAAGGCGTGGTACTTGGGCTATCATATTCGAGCCGCACCGCAATATGGTCTTGCAAATTCTTCCCGACGTCTGGAATATTGCGAACAACCTCTATCCCCTTTTTAGACAAAATTTCTCCGTCTCCAATACCCGAAAGCATTAATATCTGAGGCGAAATAAACGCACCAGCGGACAAGATAACCTCTTCTTTAACTCCAATCTGTCGTGACGTACCACCAATGTGAATTTCTACACCGGTGGCCTTCCCTTCAGACACGACAACCCGTGTTACCGTCGCTTCTGTTATAATTTCGAGGTTTGGACGGTTCTGGGCGGGTTTTAGAAACGCCGCGGCAGTAGACCAGCGGCGACCGTTTTTCTGAGTAACTTGATGAATACCAAAACCCTCCTGCTCTTGGCCGTTAAAATCATCATTACGTCGGTATTGGAGCGCCTCCGCAGCAACGCAGAAGGTTTCGTGCAGTGGGTTTGGTCTGTCTACAAACGTGACGTTTAACGGCCCCGAATTACCATGCAAGGGATCTTCGCCAAATTGTTCATTGGACTCGGATTTCTTAAACCACGGCAAAACATCGTTCCAACTCCACCCATAATTTCCGGCCGCAGCCCAATCGTCATAGTCATTACGATGTCCGCGAATATACACCATCCCGTTTATGGAGCTTGAACCACCAAGCACCTTGCCTCTGGGCAGATAAACCCGAGCTTCCTCCATTGCTTCTTGTGGTTCCGTTGAAAAGCACCAATTTAATGTCTTATGCCTCATAAGGGTAAAAAGAGCCGCAGGGACGTGGATAAAAGGGTGTCGGTCTCGAGGTCCCGCCTCAAGCAGACACACGGTTTTATTAGGATTTTCACTAAGGCGGGCTGCCATAACACACCCCGCAGAACCACCACCAACAATCACATAATCAAACGATTTCTTTTCCATTACTTTCCTTCAAGTAATAAAGGATCAATTTCCCTGCAGGTTGTACGCCGCACGTCCCGAACCTGTACCCGATCATCAAAGGGTCGCGCTCGGTGCATGGTTAATAGATTATCCCATATTACCACGTCCCCGGTATTCCAACTATGTTCATAGATGAACTGCTGTTGGGTCGCAAAAGTTATTAGTTCATCTAAAAGATCACGGCTTTCATCGGGTGGCCACCCTACGATCTGTGATGCATGCGATGCCAAGTACAGAGCCATTCGGCCCCCGCGCTCATGCACGAGAAAATGTTGTGCGGGTGGCCTCGAGGCAAGTTCTTCCAGAGATGCCTTCGGTCCTCCACCCGCGACGCGGGAATACCAGTAAGAATGCTCTGAAACCAGACCGGTTAAACTTTTCTTCATTTTTTGTGGCAGGGCGTCATACGCGGCACGCATATCCGCAAACTCAGTTTTTGGACCACCATCAAACGGCAATAAAACTGCAGAAAGCAAAGAGTATGTGGCACGATTTGAATGAAACGACATATCCGTATGCCAAAGCCGGTTGGCTCGCTTAAAGGCGAGGCGACGATCGGTGTCTGAATAAATATTCCCAGTTTCATCAAGATTGCTTTGGTCTATAATTTCAAAGCGAGCGAGACGGTTTTTTCCACTATTGGAAACTTTCAAGATATTCTTTTTCTCGATGGGCCCGAGGAGCAGACTAAAAGCAATATGTTCGTCATCCGTTAGTGGCGCGTCATGCCTGACAATACCAACCGCAAATTTATGTAAAACGGCGACAATTTGGTCGATCTGCTCCTTGCTAAACGTTTGCCTGAGATTTATTCCACCTAATTCCACCGCAAATAGCGGTTGTCGTGGAAGCAGCTTCAACCCCACCGCGTTGTCCATTGACAACTCTCAACTACCGGGTGGGTTCACACACACCTGTTCCCATCTGTACCGTTCTGAAAGTGTCCCAAAGTGTTCAAATACGTCCAGAACAACGTCGAAGACTAAAGGGGTAATCTCTACGTGTGGGGTCCATGTACCAAGGTCCTGGTAAGACGCAATACATTTAGTAAGAACAGCTTCATCAATATTTGGAAAATACGGTTTTTCAGCCGCCGCTATTTCAGCGGCGGGCGTTTCATTCATGTAGATTCTTGTCTTACGGTATGCCCGCATAAATCGCTCAGCCATTTCGGTTTTCAACCAATCCGGCCTTGCGGCAAGACTTGAAAAACCAACGGGTCCGATCAATGGTCCGGATTGCGCAACAATCGACGCCACCCCGTCGGCCTCCAACTGCTGGGGAAATGGACCTTGTTGCTGCACATAATCACCAGTGCCTGCCCGAAAGGCCTCGTCAATATCAGCAGCACCACCGGGATGAATAAGATTAATTTTGTTAAAATCTATCCCTGCTTTATGACAAGCATATTTGAACATGGCCAACGGCTGCCCGCCGGAAAAAGTTACAACATCAGAGCCTTCCAGTTTATCCCAACTAAAATCGCCATCAGCATCGCGAGCGCTTATAAAGAAACCATCCATTTCATTAATTTGAGCAAAATGGACAACGCTGGGACGTTGACCTTTAGAGAGAGGCGCGAAACCCTGGCTTAGAGCTGACTGGACAACATGCGCCGACCCATCTTCCAGAGCTGCGATCGCTGACACGCCGGGTGGTGAGACGGTCCATTGAGGATTCAGCCCCTCCTCCTGGAGAAATCCGGCGGAAAACGTTGAAATCAGCGGCGAATAAAACGCCGAGAACAAAGTAAACTGAATATTTATAGTTTCCACGAACCGTCACCTCTTTTTTCTTAATCATGTAACTATTTGTAATTATGGGATAAATTGTGAAAATAGTCCAACGGTAGAGGCAAACCTCTTCTTGGCTGCGCCCATACCGTGTTCAAAGGATTTGCGCTGGTGGATTCCGTTATTCTGTCCGAGTGTTGCGGTTCTAACGGATGTCCGCCTATTTCGAAATAGACACCGTGTGCCGGTAAAGTTGCCCTCCGTGTGACTAACTTGCAAAAACTGCAACTCAACTTAAATTCACATACCGACATGTAGCCATCTGGCAACATGGTTATATAAGATAATATCGGCGCGGTGCAGAAAACGGTGGCAAATACTAACCCGGAGTCTCGTTGACTCCTACATCAGACAACAAAAGCGGACACAGCGCCACCAAAAGATGTAAAAGGGAAACGAGATGAACGATCAAAATCCATACGTACAGCAGCTGGTTGATATAGCGAAGCCTTATTGGGAAACAGAAGCAGAATTAACGCGTCGGTTTTTTGATTCTCAGCCAACGAAGGACAAATGGATTCGGTATTTGAAAGCAGCCGTGTATAAAGAACTTAACCCCGTTATTGGATACGGACCGACCGACGGCTTTTCTTGTGGGCTCCACATGGAATTTTCTCATCTTGTCGATAACTTTGAAAATGTTGATAGCGGTCTTGACCGGCGATCATTTCACCATCGACTTGAACAAATGATAGAAGAATTTATGCACTACACGGTGCTTGCAGAAGTTCTGGAGGATTTGCTGGATAGACCCTTAAAGCACGGCGATGCTGAACAGCTTCCAGAAGATGAAAAACTAAACAATATGAGACACCAATATGTAAATTCTAAAAACGTTGCTGTACGAGCTGTAATGGAGTTGACAGAAGGTGGCGGGACGGCGACCTTCCGCGAGGGTGCTAAGCTAACAGGGGGCAGTTTTGAAACAAAACTTGCCGCCGCCTTTAAAATCATCGCAGACGATGAGGATGGACACGTTGACCACGCTGCTCACGACCTAAAGGACGTGATTTTGTCGGAGAGTGATTTCGAAAAAGCAAAAAAAGCTCTCCAGGACGTTTCGATGCAGCGCTTGCATATGCGCAACGAAATGTTTTCTTTACCCATGACCGGTGCGGAACTCGCCACCTATTTGACCGACCGTGGCGGTACCCCCGTCGCTACCTGAACGATACCTCGATGCCGAAACCAGAAAAGCCTATATACCAACCACCCGCTGAACAGCTTGCTTTGTTCCCTGACGTTTCAGGCAATACGCTCAATGGCCTAGGGGAAACGAAAATTCGGCCCCCAACACCGATCTTCTGGCATTACGGTGACGACGATTTACCACATAAAGCCCTCCAGGACTATTACCTGAAGCGATACGACGAATATCCGGAATTGCAGGGTTTTCAGCATAAATTTGGGGGGCGTGGCAGCACCAAGCGACCGGAACAGCCCGATTCAGCTACTGAGGATACACCAGAAAACTGGGTCACACGCATTGTCGCACATGGCCTAGCTAATGAAAGCGACATTATCGGAGTTGCGCGAGTGGACCAGCAATGGGTGTTCGAAGGTTTTGAGATAACCGAACCCTGGGTTGTTATAATCGGCGTCGCGATGGACCACACCGAGCTTGTCAAGGCCCCATCGATCGAATCGCCGATTGAGGTCATTACCCAATATAACCGCGGCACCCGCGCTGCTCGCGCAATCGCAAATTTCATACAAGGACACGGTTATTCAGCGAGACCCCATGGCGGGCCAACGGCCGGGCCGATGTTGCTAATCCCCGCTGCTATCGAAGCCGGTATGGGCGAACTTGGAAAGCACGGCTCTCTCATAAACCGCCAATTTGGATCCTCATTACGACTCGCTGGAGTGCTTACCGACATACCATTAGTTACTAACGTTCCAGACGTCTTCGGCGCTGACGATTTTTGTACTAATTGCCAAATCTGCACCAACGCGTGCCCGCCCGACGCCATCCACCGCGAGAAAAATCCGGTGCGCGGAATCGAAAAATGGTACGTCGATTTTGACAAATGCATTCCATATTTTAACGAAACACAAGGCTGCGGGATCTGCATTGCAGTGTGCCCATGGTCCACACCGGGGCGAGGGCCCAAGATGGCGGAAAAAATGACGGCTCGCAAAAATAGATTAAACCCGAAAAGCGTTACATCCTAAACATACAGTATACCGCCTCAAAACAGGCCGGCCTCTGACAGAAATTCATGGGTTAATTCGACACAAGCTTCAGGTTTTTGCAGTTGGGCAAAATGATTTGTATCAGGAACACATTTATATCTCCAACCTCTTTCCATCCCAAGTGCTTTGCAAGCAAAGGACGGCACAGACGGTCTGTCTGTTTCCGGGTCTCCACCAACCAGTAACACTGGACAAGGTAACTCATCAACAAAAGGCCATATGTTTAAATCGGCGTTTTGTCTATATATGTGGGATTCTCTTAGCGGGCTGCAGACTAGACGCCACAACCCAGTATCGGGCTCCTCCCTTAACACGGATCGAGCCATCATTTCATAAGCGCCATCAACCCAACCCGAAAGCATCCGTGATTTGGAAAATGTCGTGGCAAGTTCGGTCGGGTTTTCAAAACACTCCGGTCGCCCGGCGCTCCATCTCCAAAGGAGTTCCTCTTCGTCCATCAGGCATTGGCGTAAGGGGTGACCTTGCATTGGGACCATAGGTGGGTCAAATAGGATCATTGCATCTAAATGCCTCTGCCCCTCCAGTGCCAAGTTGAGATTTACACGCGCTGACATAGAATGAAAAACTCCGGCCTGGGTTTTTGGACCAAACTCATGCTCAACCGAGCCATAAAGCGCACCCATATCGGAATAAAATCGTTTATAGTCGTGATCACCGTCATGCACCGGATTACGTCCATAATTCCTAAAATCAAAGACGACCACTTCGAAATCAGACAAAAGAAGCGCCCAAAAGGGGATATATCCGTCAATTGCGAAGCCATTCCCATGGCTTAGGATGACGCGAGATTTAGACGTATCACCATATTGACGTACAATTATAGTTGCACCATCGTCCATGGACACGCTTAAAAGGTTGGCTGGTTCAGGAATTGAAAGAATTGACATTTAAGTAGTTATACCAAATTCGCGACCGTATTGCATTGTCACGTAAGACTGTTTTATATCGCACCTTATTTATAACAACATCAGAAAAAACAGGTAAATTCGCCCGTATGGACATAGAGGATTTTATATCCCGCGCGAAAATATCGTGGGAATATCAGCCGTCTAAAGACAACCCAGACCTTCACCAATCTCACATCCCAGATGATTGTGATCACTACAAGTGTATTATTAGGGGTCGAACTCATGAAATGGAGTTCTACTTTACATGCCTCCATGGTGAGGCTCCCCCCGAATTGAAAGATGCCATTCGCTACCTGGGCTCTGTGGCTTCCGAGTATGAGGACAGCGACGGAATAGTTGAATGGGCAAATGAGTATGGCTTTGACCCGGGCCATATAGATACGCGAGATGCATTTCAAGCAATTGCGCGTATAACGAGAGATATTTGGCGTTTGGTAGGGGACACACTATACGAAGAGTTGCGCGACGCGATGGAGATAGAACAAGCCGTTGAAATGGCCTGGGTCGGCTTCGATCCAACTAGGCATTAATCCCCCCAAAACCACTTTTCACAGCCCGAACCATTGCATGTGTATGAAACGCTTGTTGATCAGGCTCATAACGATACTCTTTTCCGACAGGGCACGCACGGCGCGCTAAACAGCCATTATTCAGACAATTTTCTCCGGCGTTGCTTTCCACATGTGACACGCACGAAAGCGCATCAAAGCGATCTGGCGAAAAGGCGTCAGCAGGACACACTGAGAGACAAGGGCGCGTCATGCATGTCGCACAAGGACTAGTGTTATTAGACCTTGTGGGCAAGGCCAGCCTAGTACTGAAAAGTAAAGCGGCGCGGTAAACATGCCAAAGACCATATTCTGGATGTATGAGAATGCCTATCGGCGAACGATATACGCGCTCAGCTCTCATAGCCCACTCTTGTATGGGTATGAATGGGGGACCTTCGTTAGGCAGCAACATGTGAGCGCCCACACATTCGGACAGACCTTCTATCACAGACCTTAGCCAGCTATCGAGCGGTTGTTTACGTGACAAAACAGCCTGCTCCTGAAAACAACGCCACAAATCCACTCCGGCGTTTCCAATTAGAATTACTGTCTCCGTCTTCTGACCACCCGGTAGTCTCGGCACCTCATCTTCCGTAGAAGGATAAAATCCGCCGCGCACAAAGAGGCCCGTTTTATCTAAACGGGCATTGAGTTCCTTAATCATTCCCACTCGAATTTGTCAAAATAGCTACCGGGTGTTCGCAACCCCAATGACATTATCTAATGCTTCTTCCAATATATCTACCGTCCGGTCGATGTTCTGTAATTTATCGAGCCCAAATAAGCCAACCCGGAACGTACGAAAGTCATCTCCCTCATCACACATTAGCGGCACCCCTGCAGCTGTTTGTAATCCAACAGCAGAAAACTTACTGCCATTTTGGATATCAGGGTCATCAGTATAGGACACCACCACCCCGGGTGCGCCATAGCCTTCAGCGGCGAGGCTCTTAAACCCCTTTTCACCCAACAATTCTCTTACACGCTGCCCCAACAGCTTTTGCTGACTCATCATTTTCGCAAAGCCGTAACTCTCGGTCTCCTTCATTGCTGCATGAAACTTTGTTATTGCATCTGTCGGCATCGTTGCGTGGTAAGCATGGCCTCCAGCTTCGTAAGTTTCCATGATCTGAAGCCATTTCTTAAGATCGGCAGCAAAACTCGAACTATTGGTTTCCTCTATTTTGTGTCTTCCAAGCTCACTGAACATAACGAGCGCCCCACAGGGTGACGCACTCCATCCCTTCTGGGGCGCACTAATCAAAATATCCACCCCCACATCTTGCATATCAACCCAGACGGCACCCGAGGCGACACAATCTAATACGAAAAGCCCACCAACATCGTGTACAGCTTTTGATGCCGCGCGCAAATAATCGTCTGATAACATTATTCCGGACGCGGTCTCGACGTGGGGCGCAAACACAAGGTCCGGTTTTTCGTCAGCAATTGTGCTGATAACCTCGGTAATAGGGGCGGGTTCATAAGCTGGCTGCGTACCTCCTTGTACCGGTCGCGCCTTCAACACAATTTCATTAGCGGGAATGCCGCCCGCTTCAAAAATCTGGGACCAGCGATAACTAAACCAACCATTGCGGAGTACGAGACAACTTTTGTCCGTTGCATATTGCCGGGCAACAGCTTCCATTCCATAAGTACCCCCACCCGGGACTAAGGCAACCGACGCCGCATTATAAACGTGTTTCAAAGTTTTTGAGACGTCCTTCATCACATCTTGAAAAGACGCTGACATATGGTTTAGCGAACGGTCACTAAATACTACGGAGTATTCCAGAAGACCATCTGGATCAATATCGGACAGCAGAGCAGTCACGGCGTGTTCTCCAACAAAAAATTTCGATTTTTATTCCCCCTTCCTGGTAAAAACCTAACCATCGAAAAGGATGTGGTGGAAACATAATAGCTTAAACCGAAAAGGACCACTAAAAGAATACCAATATTGCTCGCGCAGATCTGTGGCTATCAATTAATGCGGTTAGTGGTTTTACACTGTCGATAAATTTGGGAGGCGACCACCTCAGACCCTAACCTAGGCATTTAGACAACTACAAATTTTGGGTTTGCAAAGAACAGATGGTTTTCACTTCTACTCAGCAGCTTCACTTTGAGAAAAGTACTGGTTCGCAGGTCGTGGTAAACCCAGGTTTTCCCGTAAAGTCGTGCCCTCATATTCCGTTCGATACAAACCGCGCCTCTGTACTTCTGGTATGACCCGATCAACCATATCATTCAGCCCGTCGGGTAGAAACGGAAACATTATGGTAAATCCGTCGCTTCCCTGGGTTTCAAGCCATTCTTCCATCTCATCAGCAATCGTTATAGGGGTCCCTACCATTGCTAAACCAGAATAACCACCAAGTCTTTGGGCCAATTGCCGAATGGTAAGGCCCTCTTTCTCCGCTAACAAGACAGCGCGATCTCGACCCGACTTTGTAGCATTACTTTCTGGTAAATTATCGGGAAGGAAGCCATCCGGGTCGAACTTTGAAGCATCAACACCTAAAGTAATGGAGAGAGAAGCAATCGCACTTTCTTCGTGTACAAGGCTGTCTAGCTTTGCTCGCTTTTCCCTAGCTTCTTTCACCGTATCACCGACAATCACCAAGCAACCCGGCATAATTTTTAAGTGGTCCGGATCACGCCCAACGGTTCGCATACGAGCCTTAACATCTTTATAAAATGCTTTTCCTGCTTCTAGGTTGCTCTGGGCGGCAAAAACTGCTTCCGCAGTCTCTGCAGCAAGCTGTCGGCCCGCATCCGATCCTCCCGCTTGCACAATCACCGGCCAACCTTGGACCGGTCGGGCAATATTCAAAGGACCGCGGACGCTAAAATATTCCCCTTGGTGATCAAGTACATGCATTTTTTCAGGATCCATGAAGACACCAGCTTCTTGGTCCCTAATAAATGCATCTTCAGCCCAACTGTCCCAAAGCCCAGTAACGACGTCGTAAAACTCTCGTGCCCGCTTGTAACGTTGAGCATGTTCAAGATGCACTTCCTTACCAAAGTTTTTAGAAGCGTCTGGATTAGAGGTCGTGACGATGTTCCATCCTGCTCGACCCCCGCTAATATGATCAAGCGATGCAAATCGACGTGCAATGTGAAAAGGCTCATCATAGGTCGTCGATCCCGTTGCCATAAGACCGAGTCGGGCAGTACACATAGCGAGCGCTGATAGAAGAGTAAACGGTTCAAAGGACGTCGGTGTCGTGGATCGCCGAAGTGCTTCAGGCGGCATGTTGAGTACGGCCAAGTGATCGGCCATAAAAAAGCTGTCAAACTTTGCTTGCTCAAGCCGTTGAGCAAATAGTTTTATGTGTTCGAAGTTAAAATTTGCATCCGCAAATGCCCCAGGCCACCGCCAACTCCCTGTGTGAATAGTAGTGGGCCGCATAAATGCATTTAATTTAATTTTCCGTGTTCCGCTCATTATTATCTCTTCCCAGAGAACAAAATAATCAAAATAACTTAGTCATCATGTGACAATTCCCACTTTTTTCGCAACCCCAACCGGGGCTGGACAAACTATGTGGACTAGAGAGTTTTTCGTCCTATCTTATTTTGTCAAGCCCGTTTGCGATAGACAACTTATCGCGGCGGGTTGGAAGAAGATAGTTTTTTGCGGAGCCGACGCGGTGTAATGGGGGTTTCGTCCACCTCAACACCGTAAACTTTAATAGCATCGTTGATAGCATTTGCGATAGCAGCAGGTGGGGGAATTGCTCCCCCCTCACCGAGACCTTTAACACCGAACTCCGTTAAAGGAGACGGCGTTACGAGATGATCAAGGCGGATTTTCGGCAGATCTGTTGATCCGGGCATTATGTAGTCAGCAAAAGTCGAGGAAAGCGGCTGTCCCTCAGCATCATATTGGGCTTCCTCACAAAGTGCAGTCCCAACACCCTGTAGTGCTCCACCTATAATCTGCCCGTCAACAATCATCGGATTTACAATGGTCCCACAATCTTCCGAGATTACATAATCAAGAATTTCGACCTCACCCAACTCCGGGTCCACCGCCACAACCGCCGCGTGAGTGGCATAAGAAAACGGACTATTGTCTGGTGACGGCCGAAAACCAGACGTAACCTCTACCCCCGCCGGATCGACGTCCTCGGGTAACTCCTCAGGGTTTCGATGCCAGACACGCGCTATCTCAGCTATTGTTACATCCCCAGTTGGACCAACAACGCTCGCGTTGTTGATAGTGGTATCGGTCAGATCACATTGCAATAAATGTGCGCCAATCCGCTTGATCCGGGCGCCAAGAACATCGCAAGTTCGGGCGATCGCGCCCCCTGCCATTACCATCGACCGCGACGCATATGTTCCGGTGGAGTATGGCGAAGTAGCCGTATCTCCATGCCGCACCACGACATTTTCGATTTGTAGACCAAATTTTTCACAGGCAACTTGGGCGAGAGTGGTCTCCATGCCCTGTCCGTGGTTTTGAATACCAACGCCGATCTCAAGCGAGCCATCAGGCATTAATCGAAGGTGGGATTGTTCATAACCTGGTATTGCCGCCAATCCTGCCCCCGCTGCGGCAGAGGTTTGCAATGCTGTCATTTCTATATAACTACCAAAGCCAACGCCAATTAGGCGACCGTCGGATTCGCCCACGCGTTGTCGCGTACGCTGTGCCTGAAGATCAATCAACGAAACAGCTCGATGTAGGGCTTCGCGGTAATCCCCGCTATCAAACTCCCCACCTGTGATGGTTTTATATGGCATTTTCTCGGAGGGTACGAGGTTTTGTGCTCTTAACTCACTTGGTTCACGATAGAGTTTCCGGGCTAAAGCATCCACAGCTAACTCCATGGCAAAACAGATGCCAGGACGAGCAACGCCCCGGTAGGGTACTATCGGCGGCTTATTTGTGGCTACGGCTCGTGCCCGCACCTTGTAGGAAGCAAACATATACGGACCGTGCAATGTACGGCCTGCCATAGTTGATTCCAAGATATTGGAATGGGGATAAACAGAGTAGGCGCCGGAATCGACGGTTATATCGGCTTCCACTCCTATAAAATTTCCTTCTAAATCGGAATGAAGCGTTACCTCGTAATGATGTTCTCGAGCATTTGCTGCAGCTACTAGGTGTTCACGCCGATCCTGTATCCAGCGAACGGGTCGCTTAACCTGCATCGCTACCCATGGAATAAATATTTCCTCAGGAACCAGCACGCACTTGTATCCAAAACCACCCCCAACATCGGGTGCGATAACGCGAACCTTATGCTGAGCTAAACCGAGACATTCACAGAGGGCATTCCTCAAAATATGAGGAATTTGAGATGCACTGTAGACAATAAGCCTATCCTCGCGTGCGTCCCATTCGGCCATAACCGCAGCCCCTTCTAGCGGATTGACAGCCTGTCGGTTCATCCGAAATGTTCGCTTAACCGAAATATCAGCCTCAATCATCGCCTCTGCATTTTCGGAAATTTTCGTTTCAAGGATTATGTTGTCATCCCAGTTTTCATGAACCCGCTCAGCTTCACAATCACTCGCAGACAGCATATCGACAACCGGCGACAAAGGTTCAAATTCTAAAGTGGTCTGGGCCACAAGGTCCTCCGCTTCAGCCCGCGTATCCGCCAGACATACCGCGACTGCTTCGCCTACAAATCGTATTTTTTCGTCCGCTAAGTGTGGATAATCCGATGCTCGATGTCCCGGATATTTAGAAACAACATGGATCGGGCGAACACCTCCGGCGGCCAGGTCTTGCGCTGTAAACACTTGTCCCTCATGGCCTACTGGTTTTTGGATATTTAGGTTAGAAGCGTGAGCAATGGGACTTCGCAGAACCGCCGCTTCCAACATTCTTGGACGGCTTATGTCGGCGACATAACGACCGTGGCCATGAAGAAATCGCGCGTCTTCCTTCCGTAAGACACGCGCGCCAATTCCAGACTTAGGTGATTCCTCGGACATTACCTGTGAGTTGATTGTTTAAGCTAGCCGGTTATTTAAGACCGCTAGAATCGCATTGACAATTCCAACATAACCGGTGCATCGGCAAAGATTTCCAGCCAGTTCCAGTCGCACTCGTTCCTCATCCGCCTCTGGCAAACGCATGACGATATCCCGGGCGGCAACCAGCATGCCGGGTGTGCAATACCCGCACTGCAGTGCGTGGTGTTCGTGAAAAGCTTTCCTAAGCTGTTCCATTGGCTCGTCGTCATCAAAACCTTCGATGGTTGTTATTTCAGTTCCGTTGGCGATAACGGCGAATGTTATGCACGAGCGGATTGGTTCCCCGTTCATCAAGATGGTGCAGGCTCCACAAACCCCGTGTTCACAGCCCAAGTGTGTGCCCGTTAATCGGCGATGATCGCGTATAAAATCTGCAAGCGAAAGGCGGGGCTCCACCTCCGCGCTTACGTCTTCCCCATTGATCTTTACAGACAGTTTACTCATGCGAAGGCCCTCCCCACGGCTCGACTTAGCGCTACACCGTGAATCTGCAATTCATAATCATCAAACCCGGGATCATGTGCAGTTATCATTTCGCGCGCCTCCCCTACCGATAATTCCGTCCCTCCAGATGAAAGCTTCTCCTCTACAGCCGACACTCTAAATGGTGCAGACTTTGTCGCCCCGCAAATTACCCGGGCATTTTCACCTACAACCACCGCCCCGATTGCATCGGCAAACTCACCAGGCTTCCTATTCACCTTGTAGTATCCCGTAGACGCGTTTCTTCCAAGAACGGGAAGAACAAACCCAATAAGAATTTCATCGTAACCCAAACCAGTAGCAAAGGGCCCAATTTGAAATCCGTCTAACGACACTCGTCTCTCACCGTCTTGTCCGGCGACGAGCACGTCACCTCCAAGAGCAAGAAGTGCCGAAGGCCAATCCGCCGCGGGATCTGCGTGGGCCACGGAACCTCCAATTGTACCACGATTACGAACCGACCGATATGAAATTCCGGCCGCCACAAATTTCATATATTCACCAGTTACACCTGGGACCCCTCCATCTTCTATACGAGCATGCGTAACACGCGCACCAATATGAAGGTGGTCACCATCAACCAATATTTCGTCAAGTCCATCTACCGAGCTCAGGTCAATCAGCTGATCAGGCTGTGCAAGACGCAAGTTCATCATTGGACCTAGGGATTGCCCGCCACCCAAAACGCGCGTTTCACCATCCGCACTACCGAGCAAACTGAGTGCTTCGTTCAGGGATTCCGTTTGCCGGTGCTCAAATTTTGCAGATTTCATATTCTGTCTCCCTGACTTTTCTTCATAGCATCTTCGATTGCGGCACGCACTCTGCGCGGTGTAAATGGTGTCTCTTTTACCTCCGCCCCTATTTCCTTAAGGGCGTCGTTAATTGCATTACCTATAGCCGCAGGGGTCGGAATGGTACCCCCTTCACCCATACCCTTAATACCGTATTCCGTAAACGGCGAAGGACTTACCATATGATCAATTCGATAAAGTGGAGCGTCTGTAGCACTAGGCATCATATAATCTGCAAATGTCGATGCCCCTGGGTTGCCAAGCTCATCATAAGGGCTCTCTTCGAGCAATGCAGTCCCAATACCTTGTGTCGCCCCACCATAGGTTTGGCCCTCCACTATCATCGGGTTAACCATCGTTCCACAATCTTCAACGATAGCGTAATCCAGAACCTTGACCTTCCCGGTATCAATGTCGACCGACACTTTGCAAGCGTGGCTCGCATAGGTAAAGGCGCCAGAGTCAGGCTCTGGGCGATATCCCATAGTTACCTCAACTCCACCTTGATCGACATCAGCTGGGAGTTCATCAGGATTCAAATACCAAACACGCCCAATTTCAGCAAATGACACTTCACCCTTTCCACTAACCACACGCCCACCGACAACACTAGCTTCTGAACGCTCGCATTGCAGAAGGTGTGCTCCAATAATTTCCATCCGTTCAGCCAATACCCGGCACGCTCGCGCAGTCGCACCTCCCGCCATCACCATGCTACGTGATGCATAGGTCCCAGTAGAATACGGCGTTAGGCCAGTATCACCGTGCGTCACGGTAACCCTTTCAGGGTCTATACCTAAAACCTCATAAGCCATTTGCGCCATAGAAGTTTCCATGCCCTGACCATGGCTTTGCACACCAATTCGGAGTTCTAACCCACCATCAGGGGTCAAACGAACCGTCGCCTGTTCGTAACCGGGAACCATCGCCACTCCCCAACTGGAAAACACGGATGTACCATGCGCGGTTTGTTCGACGTAAGAGCCCATACCGACACCTATCAGACGTCCGTTCCCATCCTGCCCAACCTGTTGCGCGCGGATTTCTGTAAGCCCTATCTGCTCTGCAGCCATCGCCACGCTCTTCGCGTAATTCCCGCTATCAAAATGCTTCTTTGCAATAGACATAAAAGGCATCTTGTCCTCAGACACCATATTCTTCGCGCGGATTACATCCGCTTCAATACCAATTTCTCTGGCCAATGCGTCAATTGTCATTTCGATTGCGAAACAAACCCCAGGCCGCGCCACCCCTCGGTAGGGCATAAGGCCCGGCTTATTAGTAACCGTTGTTTGGGTTCGACATTTATAAGCTTTGATATCGTATGGCCCCGGGAGGTTACCGTGAGCCATTGCTCCCTCCAGCGCATTCGTGAACGGATAAACGGAATATGCGCCCGCATCAACCGTAACATCACAATCAAGACCTAATATCCGTCCTTCAGGCGTCGCGTGTAGTGATACAAAATAGTGGTGCTCCCGGCAATTAGCTCCGGTTATTAAATGTTCACGACGGTCTTCGATCCAACGGATGGGGCATGCTAGCTTCCGGGTCAGCCAACCGGCTAAAACTTCTTCTGGCTGCAGTAACGCCTTGCAGCCAAAACCGCCCCCAACATCGGGAGCTATCACTCGTACCTGACGTTGCTCTAACTTCAGGAATTCCGCGAGCCCCGTTCGAATGAGATGCGGCACCTGCGTCGACGTCCACATCATCAACTGATCAGTTCGATCATCCCATTCAGCAAAAACGGCTTTGCCCTCCATCGGGTTCATAGCTTGTCGTGCCATGCGATATTCGCGCTTTATTACCACGGTCGCTTCATCTTCAATTTTACTAAAATCATCATCCGAGAAAGTCTCAAAAACGATATTATTATCCCATTCTTCGTGAATGAGCGGGGCATCCGGGCCCTTCGCGACCAACATATCCGTTACCGGCGTTAACAATTCAAAGTCCACTTCAACCAACTGGGCAATGTCTTCTGCCTCAGCGCGGGTATCTGCAACGCACACTGCTATTGGTTCACCAGCGAATCGCACCTTATCGATAGCGAGCGCCGGATAGTCGGAGTGCTTGTAACCGGGCAGTTTAGAAGGAGCGCGCATCGGTTTTAAGTCCGGCATATCAGTAGCTGTAAAAATAGAGCCCCCAAATTGGGAAGGTTTCTTTATTGACTTGATTCGAGCGTGGGCAACCGGACTACGCACGAACGCCATTTCCTTTTGGCCCTGTCTTCGGAAATCCGACGTAAACTTGCCGCGGCCAGCTAAATGCCGCGCATCTTCCTTCCGCAAAACACGTGCACCTATACCCTGTCCTTCTGCAGCACCGCCATCAGCCATGTTTATGCTCCCTGTGGTCGCGTTTTGTACATTAAGGCCCTGAAAGGTACCAGCATCGCTAACCCTACGCACATTTTAGCGCCAAAATCACCTGCAGCCCAGGTTACCCAGGGGAGACCTGTACTGGCAAATGCTATTGAAAAAAAGAGGATCGTATCGACGGCGGACGCGGCGAAAGAAGAAACTAACGGCGCGGTCCACCAAACAGATTTGGCCCGCAAATGATTGAAAACACCGACGTCTATTAGTTGCGCTATCAAAAAAGCAGTTCCAGATGCAACAGCGATTCGTGAAGTAGAAAGACCAACGGAAAGTAGAACAGCAACAGCAAAACCCGCGTAGACCACTTGTCGAGCGCGGGCGGGTCCAAGAGACCGATTTGTCAGATCGGTGATCAAAAATGCCGCTGGATAAGTGATTGCACCCCAAGTGAGCCAATCGTTTATTGGATACTGCACCAAAACGTTAGAGGCCGCTACAATAACCACCATCGCGAGTACACCTATATAAACGCCACGAGGAAAAGTCATTTTCACATTATTTTCAGAACATTTTCAGGAGGCCGCCCAATCACGCATCTCACACCATTTATTACGATAGGGCGCTCAATCAATATTGGGTTAGCAACCATCGCTTCAATAAGCGCTTCCCTGCTGAGCGAGACATCTGAAAGATTTAATTCCTTGTACTCGACTTCCTTCTTCCTCATCAAATCACGAGGCTCCATGCCGAGCGCGTCCAGTACAAACGTAATGTCGCTTTTCGCTGGTGGCGTTTTTAGATACTCAATGACCTTGAGGGGGACCCCTTCGCTTTCCAGTATAGCTAACGTGGCCCGGGATTTGGAGCAGCGGGGATTGTGGTAGATGGTAACAGTCATGACAAGCCGGTTCTCAAAGGTTTAATTACCAGATTCAATGCCCATTCATATTCAATGGGTCAAGACTGAATAAGGAATACTACATGGATCACAATTTTTTTATAAAATTACTGGACCAATTTACAAGCAGTGTCGAAGCGGGCAAGGGAAAAACACTCGCCGGTCTTTTTACCGAAGACGGAATCTATAACGATACGTTCTATGGAACATTCGAAGGCCGGGGAGCGATCGCGCAAATGTTAGAGGAGTTATTTTGGGGTGATGCCGATGCGTTTCTTTGGGATATGATGGACCCGATCTTCGATACCAAACAACAGCTAGGATATGTACGTTGGGTTTTTAGCTATACCTCAACGATGGAGGATAGTGTCGGAAAACGTGTAGTATTCGATGGAATGAGCCAATTTCTTCTGAGGGACGGCCTTATCAAGGTATACCGTGAGATATTTTCCGCAGGGTTGGCACTCATCCAGTTAGAGATGGATCCCAAACGAACCACCGAAATTCTCGAGCGGATGGTGATGCTCCATAATAATGATCCAGAGCACCACAAACACGTTAGTATATGAGCACCCGAAAAACCAATATTTTTTAAAATCCTAAAAGCAAATAACTGATGCTGAACCGTGGCAAAATTAATGATCCGCTAGAAGTTGTTTGCAACATTCTCTAATGCTTCCCGAACCACCTCGCATCCCACGCCACGCCGAGGCCCGTTTTCACTAATGTAACGCCTCCACAATCGAGCTCCGCGCTGACCCTGAAAAAGACCCAACGCGTGGCGGGCCATCGCATAAAAAGGTACACCACGCACAATTTCCCGTTCCATGTATTCGATATAGCAATTGAGCACTCGAATACGGCTCTCTGGCGGTGTCCCGCCGAACACAGAGTGCTCAAGCTCCGCTAAAAGCCAGGGATTTTGGTAAGCTGCACGCCCTATCATAACACCGTCAACCAACGAAAGTTGATCTTTAGTTTCTTTAACCGTCATAATTCCGCCGTTGATAATGACCTCGAGCTCAGGGCGGCGTCTTTTTAGTTCATAAACGGTTTCGTAAACCAGGGGAGGAATTTCTCGATTTTGTTTTGGGCTTAGACCCTTTAACCATGCTTTTCGAGCATGAATAATAAAGGTGGTACACCCGGCAGCAGAAACATTATCGACAAAGTTGTAGAAATCACCCCAGGAATCCTGCTCGTCTACACCAATTCGGGTTTTGACTGTAATAGGTAATCGACTCGCACGAGACATTGCCCTAACACAGGACGAAACCGTTTTGGGCTCCTTCATTAAACACGCACCAAATCGTGCATTTTGTACACGGTTACTTGGGCAGCCAACATTCAGATTTATTTCATCATATCCCCACTCTTCGCCGATACTCGCGCATTCGGCGAGCTGTGACGCGTCCGAGCCACCCAGTTGAAGAGCTATGGGATGCTCACTCGGATCAAACGCCAAAAACCTTTCCCTATCACCATAAAGAATAGCGCCGGTGGTGATCATTTCGGTATATAGGAGCACCGATGGCGATATCTGCCGTAAAAAGAATCGATTATGTCGATCAGTGCGATCCATCATTGGGGCCACGGACAAACGCCGGTCCAATTCAATGCTCTTTTGAGTTTTCTCTGCGAGTTCCATGATTTTCACGCCGCTATAAGTCCCTCCAACACAGACACCTAACCTGCGTCTAAAACTCGATCCGTCCCAGATTTCTAGTAATAATACCGTATTGTACCGAGCGTGTTGTAACTATTCCAATTTTTTGAAGTCATCACAGATGCCTAAAACACTTTTTTCGTCTTTCCATTGAATAGTTGGTTTTGCCCAAACAACCTTTTGGTCACCAATTTAAATATCTCCAGACCACTCAGCTCGTACATCATGGTCTGTTTCATTTACTAAATGTCGCTTGCGTAGAAAATCAAAACTGCGTTGGTCAACCAGGCGGGAAAGTGCCCACACCGCCATGGCTCTCACCAAAGGTGAATGATCTTGTAATAAGTATTCCGCAGGCTCAGAAAGTGTTGAATTTTCGCTATTGCCAATAGCAATGAGAACATTACGAACAAAACGGTCACGCCCGAGGCGCTTGACTGGAGAACCTGAAAACACTTCTCTAAAATCGTGATCCGTTAGAAGCGCAAAATCCTCGAGCAAGGGATGCTGTAAATGGACATGAGGCCGTAGCGCAGGGTGAGGAGTCCTCGTCGCAAATTTGTTCCACGGACATACTGCAAGGCAATCATCGCAGCCATATATTCTATTCCCAATCAAATGGCGAAATTGCCGAGCAATATGGCCCTTGTGTTCAATCGTAAGATACGAGATACAGCGCCTTGCATCGAGTTGGTAGGGATTGGGAAATGCACTCGTGGGGCATATTTTGAGGCATCTGTTACAGCTTCCACAATGGTCCTGATGGGTTGAGTCGCTAGCAATTTCAAGGGTTGTAAAAATCTCCCCTAAAAACAACCAGGAACCGAAAGTCGGGGACACAAGATTGGTATGTTTTCCCTGCCATCCAATTCCTGCGCGCTGCGCAAGTGGCTTTTCAAGGACCGGCGCGGTATCCACAAAAATTTTTACTTCACTATGCCACTTCTTAGAGATTGCAGAAGCTAAGGCGCGCAATTTTTTCTTAAGCACGTCATGATAATCTTGGCCACGTGCATAAACTGAGATTCCCGCTGCGGATTTATAATTAAGAATTTCAAGGGGGTCACCCTGCGGGCCATAATTAACCCCAACCACAATAATACTCTTACATTGCGGCCACAGGCGCCCGGGCATGCTTCGCCGATCCTCAGCCTCCTGCATCCAACCCATATCACCATGAAACCCGTTACCCAGAAATGTCTTCAAATGGGCCGCTGCCGCACTGCCAGTCGCTGGCGTAGCAAAGCCCACAGCGTCAAAACCGAGGGAAAGGCCTAATTCTCTAATCTTTGAGCGCGGATCTTCTATTTTCGGCATTATGATAACGCCTCAATATCCCCTTCTGCCTGAACCCTGTGAAATTCAGATGCAAACGCTTGAAAAGTGCCTTCCACAATTGCGGCGCGAATGCCCTGCATTAGTTCTTGATAGTAGTAGAGATTGTGCATCGTAAGCAAAATGGGCCCAAGCATTTCTTTTGCTTTGAATAAGTGATGTATATATGCACGGCTAATGCCATCAAGTTGAGGATAATCGCTATCACAATCGATGGGGCGAGGATCCCTCGCGTGACGCGCATTGCGTATATTGAGTGTTCCACGACGTGTAAACGCCTGACCGGTTCGCCCCGAGCGGGTTGGCAAAACACAATCAAACATGTCGATACCCCTTTTTACCGCGCCCACAATGTCACTTGGTGTGCCCACACCCATTAAATATCGTGGTGAACGTTTAGGAAGCATAGGAACAGTAGCGTCTAAAACCAGAAACATTTTTTCCTGACCTTCGCCGATAGCTAGCCCACCCACAGCGTAACCATCGAACCCAATCTTAGTAAGCGCGTCTGTGGATTCTAGCCTCAAGTCCACAAACACACTTCCTTGCACTATCCCAAACAGCCCGTAGCCTTCCCGCTCTCTAAAGGCATCACGACTGCGTTTAGCCCAATTCATTGAAAGGCGCATTGAGTCGGCAGCTTCTGTCTTAGTAGCGCCCGGTGCGGTGCACTCATCCAGAACCATCGTAATTGTGGAGCCAAACTGTCTTTGTGCCTCCACAGAACTTTCAGGTGTTAGCTTGAACATAGCTCCGTCAAGATGAGACTGGAACTCCACCCCGTTCTCAGTGAGTTTTCTGAGTGATGCTAGAGACATCACTTGAAAACCGCCGGAGTCAGTCAGAACCGGGCCGGGCCATGCCATGAAGTCCCTAAGTCCACCCATTTCCTCAACGACATCCGTTCCGGGACGCAGCATCAAATGGTAAGTATTCGCCAGTACAATTTGGGCACCCGTAGCTGCTACGGTGTCAGGGGTCATCCCCTTAACTGTCGCTGCTGTTCCCACAGGCATAAACGCTGGCGTGTCTACTATACCGTGTGCTGTTTCAAGCAGCCCACGACGGGCGAGCCCGTCGGTGTGAAGGACCGAAAACTCAAAGCTACTCATCCTGACCAAACCGATTCAAAAAGCTGGAATCTCCGTATGAGTAGAAGCGGTAACCCCGCTTTATAGCGTGTGCGTACGCTCGTTTCATGCGATCAAGTCCAGAAAAAGCCGCCACTAACATAAAGAGGGTTGAGCGCGGCAAATGAAAGTTTGTTATTAATGCATCGACCGCCTGAAAGCGGTATCCGGGTGTAATGAAAATATTTGTTTCACCAACGTAAGGTTGCATGCGCCCACGTGCATCGACCGCGGTCTCTAGTAATCGTGCCACCGTCGTTCCGACGGAGACAATTCTCCCGCCTGCCTCACGGACTGCGTTCAGTGTCTCCGCGGCTTCCGGTGTAACTTCTCCCCACTCGCTATGCATTTTGTGGTCTATTAACTGATCTACTTTAACCGGTAAAAAAGTACCTGCGCCAACGTGGAGTGTCACCGTTACAATGCGCACACCAACCGCGCAAATAGCGCTAAGCAAAGGTTTGGTAAAATGCAGGCCCGCAGTGGGGGCAGCCACGGCACCCTCTCTTTTTGAGTATACCGTTTGATAATCGGTAAAATCCTTCCTTACGAGACCGCTGCGACGCCCAATATACGGGGGCAATGGCATTTCACCGTGTTCCGCTAGGGCTGCCTTAAAATCACCATTAGAGGAGAATGATACTATCACCGCTCCATCTTCGCGCTTCTCACATACCCGTGCAGAAAAATCCTCCGAAAATTTAATGATATCATTAGTGGAAAGTTTTTTTGCTGGACGCGCAAACGCCTGCCAACATCCGTCGGTCTGTCTTTTTAAGACGGTTATTTCTACTTTTGCACCGCGTCTAGTTCCCCGTAAACGTGCAGGTATGACCCTCGTGTCATTAAGCACAATTATGTCGCGCGGCGTGAGGAGTTTTGGCAGGTCGCGGAATGTCCGATCCGTTAAGGTGCTACCGATTTCTAACATTCGCGCGGAGTCTCGGGGGCGTGCTGGCTCTTTTGCTATGCTGCCTGCGGGCAGATGAAAATCAAAATCATCCGTACGCAAATTTTTCCTCGAACAAACCATTTCTTCAGATCCACTCACGAATCCTCCCACTGCTCCATAACAGCGGCTTCTACACGTATGTAATATTCGTCGCGCGGAAGTTCAGTCGTTGTTTTGGCTTCGTCATCACGTGTGCGATTCATTCCCCATTGGTACACGTAGTCTCTAAGCGCGTCATCAGTGAGAATAAATTTGAGAATATTATTTTGCACATCAATAGGCGGATCTTTCTCTTGCGTAGAATTATATATCACTGAGCGTAAGTAAGTCACAGTGTCCAATATAAGTTGAGCTTCCTCCTCGCTCCATATTCGGGACGGCTCAAAATCATATTCCTTTAATAACTTGATTTGATCTCGCGTAATCGTTCCGGGTGACCCAATCCGCGGCATACTACCCGGATCGGCCTGGGAGGTCCCCTCCCCCGTATTTTCCGCGCGTATTTGTCTATCACGTTTAATCGCCCGTAGTCGACGCATAAACAGGTAGACGGTCAACCCGATGACAAGGGCAAATATAAGGCTTTCTGACATTGTAAAATCTGTTTCCTTTATGTGTATACGTCAAGTCGTTCTTGAATGGTTAAGGCACTGTAAAAAAACTGCTACTGCGAATGAACTTTTTGACATCTTTAACTTTGTTCAGAAATGAAACCAAGTGTAATAATAACACCCTAATCGGCATTGCTATGACGCCTTTGCAGGACCAAGAGCGAAAGCTTCGGCAAGTAACTCATATGAATGCCGGCGCGCGTTAAAATCATCACAAATCGTAACAATAACAAACTCTTCAACCTCATAGACCTCACCCAATTTCCGAATTTCTGTAGCACATTGCTCGGGATCACCTGCGATGGTCCGCGATCGGTTACTTTGGACGATCGCCCATTCTTGATCCGTGTAGGGATAGCTCTTAGCTTCCTCTACAGTTGGAACAGGGCCCGTTTTGCCGGTTCGAAGCCGCAATGTCCATAAATCACGGCTCCAACGAAGTTCTATAGCTTCGTCCTGGGTCTCTGCACATATTACGAATATGCCGATAGAACCCCGAGGTTTAGGCAGTTGCTCGGTGGCTTCAAAGTGACGTCTATAAGCCTCCATAACCATGGGACCACCATTCGAATTAATAAAATGCGCAAACGAAAACGCCATTCCAAAGTATGCAGCGTAAGCAGCAGACTGGTCACTCGATCCAAGCAACCAAATCTCAGGAATTGTCTCACCCGTCGGCATTGCAGTGACCTGTTTGAACGGATGATCACTCGGCATTTCGCCCGTTAGCCACGCCCGAACATCGCGGATTTGCGCTGGAAAATGTTCGATACCAAGAGCACCAGGACCGTGAGCTAATGCGCCTGCTGTCAAGCCGTCAGACCCTGGGGCACGTCCGATACCGAGATCTATTCGGCCAGGATATAAAGCCTCAAGCATGCGAAAATTCTCAGCCACCTTCAATGATGAATAATGACTCAACATCACACCGCCAGAGCCAACACGAAGACTATCCGTGCAAGACGCAACCTGGCCAATAAGCACCTCTGGCGCAGACCCTGCAAGCCCACCTGTTGAGTGGTGTTCCGCCAGCCAATACCTGTAATATCCAAGGCGATCGCAAACTTGAGCAAGTTCGAGGGTTTCTTGCAAAGCTTCGGCAGGTGTACAACCTGAACGAATTGGGGACTGATCAAGCACACTAAGTATTGGCATAGCACTATGAAGTACCAAATTCTATGCACCTTCGCGAGTATTGTCTTATTAGGGATTCTGGAATTCACACCCTAAAATAAAGACATGGTCGAAGCGCAAGACGAGAAGACAGAAGAAACCACGGGTTGGGCCGAAATGTTCCGCGGTATCCGTGGAATCTATACTGTGCTCCTGAACATTGGTATCGGGGTTCACGCTATTGATATTTTCGTAATAGCGACAGTGATGCCAGCAGTGGTTAAGGAAATTGGCGGTGTAGAGTTTTATGCGTGGACAACAATGCTCTACATGGTTGGTACCGTTGTCGGCGCGGCTTCGGGCCGTTATGCACGGTCTGTCTATGGGCGACGCAAAAGTTATTTAGCAAGTGGATTTATATTTCTATTTGGAGCGCTTGGGTGTGCCATTGCGCCCAATATGCTCATCTTGTTGTGTTTTCGAATGCTGGAGGGTATTGGCGGAGGGCTGCTTATGTCCCAGTCATATACATTAGTGAACGATTTATATACGGGAAAACTCCGCACGCGCGCGCTCGCAACTATCACCACCACGTGGAGTATAGCATCGGTCTTAGGTCCTATAATTGGCGGTATTTGGGGTAGTATCGGTATTTGGCGCGGAGCATTCCTTACTACCAGCGCAATTACCGTTGTCTTCATAATAGCCGCTTGGCGTGTGATTCCAGACGGCGATCCCGGCGATCGCCACCGCTTGCCATTCCGACGATTAACCTTACTAGCAGCATCGGTAATAATGGTTGGAGCATCAGGCCAATTCGAACATTTTATTTGGCGCGCCGCGTTAATTTTGGGTGGTATTCTCTCCCTATGGCTAACGCTCCGTTTGGATCGTGCGGGAGATAGTTTGCTTCCGCAACGAGTTTTGTCATTATTCGCACCTATAGGCACGGCTTTTTGGGTTTTTTTGTTACTGTCGGCATCATATACGCCATTAACAATTTTCATGCCCTTGGCATTAAAAGAAATTCACGGATTAAGCCCCCTATGGATCGGGTACTTGTTAACCGTGTTTTCGATCGCTTGGACGATAGGCTCTATAGGAACAGCGGGCTGGAATGATTGGTGGGGAAAATTTGCCTGTGCAATGGGATTAGCACTTACGTCAATTTCGATTCTTGGTATCGCACTTACTTTAAATCTTGACTCAATATGGTTGGTCAGTGCGTTGATGATATTTGCCGGTATTGGGGTGGGCATGACCAACGTCCATTCAATTTCGTGGGCCTTTGCGGCGGCCGGCAACGCCGAATCTCAAATAACGGCAAGTTCTGCACCGGCAATGCGTTCAATCGGAATTGCATACGGCGCAGCCATGGCCGGACTAATCGCAAATGCAGCCGGCATGGACCAAAATATAGACGCAAGACAAATCAGCGAGATACTCGTCTGGGTTTTTGGATTGGGCGCTCTTGTTCCACTAGCCGGGACCCTTTGCGTCCTTCGAATGTACGTCCTAAAACCAGGCGTGAAAGTATGACGGATAAAACAATTCCCAATTATTTACTGCTCGACGGGCAAAATAACGTACCGCTCAAGATACGGTGCAATCCGCGGGCCCGTAGAATTTTATTACATGTAGGAAAATATGACGGTCTGGTAGAAATTGTTTTGCCGCCCGGAGCGACAGAAAAAGACGGCATCAGTTTTGCCAATACACAAACAGACTGGGTTTCTAAGCAACTATCCGAGGTCCGTTCAGGGATTCCATTTGTCGAAGGCGCAACCGTACCGTTACTCGGTCAGGATATAACTATAAGGCGTATTAAGAACCATTCATCACTCCCCCTTTTGAAGGGAACGGAACTAATAGTGGGCGGCCGGGAAGACACCTTAAGCGGACGTGTCCGACGGTGGTTCCGAGAACGCGCTCTCAAGGAAATAAGGCCACGGGCACTTGCCTTAGCCACGAAGATCAATTGCAGCCCGAGGCGGATCACTTTGCGGGACACTAAATCTCGATGGGGCAGTTGTTCGCGATCGGGAAATTTAAATTTTTCCTGGCGGATTGTTATGGCGCCGGAACCGGTTCTTAATTATGTGGTAGCGCACGAGGTCGCACATTTAGAGGAACATAATCATAGCGAAGCCTTTTGGGCTCTTGTCGAAAAACTCTGTATTGAGCCGGGCAAAGCGAAAATTTGGTTGCGCGAAAATGGCGCAAATCTTCACTGTTACGGGCGGGAAGAATAACCAATATTACTTAAACACGATGTTCTATAATCTAATGACACAACTAAACGCGAATATTCTGGATAATGTTATGAAACACAGGCTGGTCCGGATTAAACATCTCCCGGCCAACCTCAAAATGGTTTAACCCTTCCATAACGAACGTATCAACGTGGTGACCCGCATTGGCCCATGCTGCCGCAAAATCACGGCTCTGACGTTGAAATTCCTCTAGCTCCCCTGTGCCCCAAGCCATTGTCAAAGGAGGCCCATAACTCGGAAGATGCTTTATAGAGCTATTGCGCACTGCCCCTTTTTCGGTCAAGTCGAGGTAGGTATTTCGGTGGCTGAACCTAACCGGCTCCAGATCATACATGCCACTGCAAGCAGCAGCACTTTTGACGACATTGGCAGGTAATCCGTAATTTTTTTCCCAGTCGGTAACTTGCATCATTCCGCAAATGTGGCCGCCTGAAGAATGCCCGATACAATGTATTTGGTTTCTGTCCCAGCCGTAGTTTTCAGCATTGTGCCATGTCCACGCAATCGCTGCTCGGTTTTGCCGCACAATTTCATCGAGCGATACAGCTGGCGCTAGTGCAAAATCCAAAACCAATACATTAACGCCAGCCGCCACAAGCCCGGGAGCAGCATAAGAACACTGATCCTTACTGGACCTGATCCATGCACCGCCATGATGGTAAATCGCAACAGGTGCTCCCTTGTTCTCAACGGGAAAAATATCGAGCCTCTCAAGAACTGACGGTCCGTACGACACATTAGGAATATGTTCCAGCTCCTCGCGAATCTTAGCACTGTCCGCCGCGGTTTGTTCCATTAACTCATCAACGTTTGGGACCAATGATGATTGGTCGTAATTCTTATCGAGTTCCTCTTGCGTAAAGTTTCCCCAAACAATTTTATTCATCGTAGTTTTTCACTTTCTTTCTACTTAGCGTCATTACTTTTACTTTGCGGGCTTTTGGCACGTGATGCAATGGTGGAACTCATGGGACGAGCTTGTTTTTCAAACCATGCGTTAAGGAAAACGCCGATAAATACGATGGTACCACCGACCCAGATCCATATTTCGGGCAATTCTGCAAAGAAGAGCCACCCTGCGAGCCCGGCGAATACGAGTTTTGTAAAGTCAGCAGGCAGAACGACCGTTGCGTCAGCCTCACGAAAGGCCTGCGCAAGACAGATTTGAGTTGTACTGCCGAATACAGCGATTAACACGATTATCATTAATTCGTGCAGCGTTGGCCATTGCCAATAAAACAGAGACGCGACAAAAGAAAAGGGCAACTGCAGAAGGGATGCATATAAGGCAATCGTGATTGGAGAATCATGGCGCGATAGCACCTTAATTACAACCAGTGCGGCAGCCCATGTCGCTGCGGATAAAAGTAGAAGCATTGATCCTACACTAATTTCCACAGCCCATGGCCGGAGGATTATCAATGCGCCTGCGAGGCCAATAACCAGTGCTAAATAGCGCGCCCTGGTAACCTTTTCTCCAAGTATCAATATTGCCCCGAGGGTTGCTAGTAGCGGCGCAGTAAAGGTTAGGGCTACGACCTTCGCCAAGGGTTCCATGGTGAGTGCTACAAAGTAAGCGAGCATCGCTATCACATTGAAAAACGCTCGGAGCCCGTGCAAGGGTAGTTGGTTTGTGCGGAAGGGATTGTGGCCTGGTCGAAGAAAAAACGGAGCCAACAACGCAACCCCAAAGACATGCCTAAAGAAACCGATCATAAAAGGGTGAATATCGTCTGCTATCTGGCGCACTGATACATTCATTGCGACGACGCCTAAGCCCGCGATCATCATAAAAATCACACCACGAATAGACGGCGGTACCGCCGCGTAGGTAGAGCCCAGGGGCCCCGTTACAACCCACATAAAAATTTAATCCTAATTGTCATACCACAACAAACAAAACTCGCGGACTAATATAATGCAGTGGCTACGGTACCAAAGCCTGCAGGCTGGCCAAACCTTAAAGGCCAACCAAAACCCCTAATAACAAATTCCGGTGGCAGGATTTGGTGGCAAATAAATGCCACAGAGATTAGGCATTTATGATTGAACCGCGTTCAATCACAAAGGAACGATCGAGTAATTCCTTAATATGTTTGTCATTTGATTCAGCGACGAGGACAGATTCACCCTCTTCTTTTAGGCTTTTAATAATTTCGACCATCCGCTGAGCGAATACGGGGGCAATACCCTCCGAGGGCTCATCGAGCATCAAGAACTTAGTGCCAACCATTAGAGCTCTGGCAAACGCAACGAACTTTTGTTGACCACCAGAAAGTTCTGTAGACCCACGATTACGAAACTCCTCCACTTCAGGCATTAACTTGTAAATCCAGGCCAAGCGCTCGTCTGCCCCTTGCTGTTTAGTTGTCCAAGTCGGCAAAAGAATATTCTCCTCCGCCGTCAACTGAGGCACTAAGCGACGGTCTTCGGGCATAAAACCAATACCGATATGTGCTCTCTGGTGGGCAGGAGCCTCGTGCAGTTTTTCACCGTCAAACTCTATTTGGCCTTTTCGCAACCCGAGGGCGCCCATAACCGCCCTCATAAAGGTTGTCTTTCCAGCACCGTTTCGACCAATTAGCCCGCACATCGTGCCAGATGGGACTTCAAGGGACACACCGCGAAGGATAGGGGTTGCCCCAATATTTACGTCGATACCCTCAACTTTAAGCATCAGTGTCTCCCTCGACGTGAGCGGGGTGATACTCCTGCCCTATGACGAACTCGCGTACTTTATCGTCAACCATAGCCGCGGCGGTAGGTGCATCACAGATGATCTCCCCCTGGTAAAAAGCCCACACACGGTCGACAAAACGCTCAACAATTTCCATATCATGTTCAATAAACATGACCGTGGTCTCTTCCTCCCGCAGGGCCTGCATGATGATGTCCATCAAACCAAACTTTTCCTCAACACTAATACCGCTCGTGGGCTCGTCCAACATAATAAGTTTAGGGTTCCGGACAGTTGCCATAGCAATGTCCAATAATTTACGAACACCCTGTGGAAGCGCTGCCGCAGCCGTATCTCGATAATCCGATATTTGATATCGTCTTAAGTGCGCATCTACCCTCTGTTCACGATCTTCCGTGTGCAAAGGTGTCAACAGCCCCCAACCCGACCGCTCTGCTATACCGTAAGCCACCAGCATGTTGTCAAAAACGGTTTCAGAGAGAAAAACTTGCGGAACCTGGAATGACCGGCAGAGGCCGAGTTTGGTAACCTCTCGAGGTCGCATCCCGACGACATTCTGACCGAGAAATTCTATTGTCCCAGCGGAGGGTGGTAGGTAACCCGTTACCATATTTACGAACGTCGTCTTACCGGCGCCGTTGGCGCCGATTATGCCAATAGTTTCCCCTTCATCAACGTTAACAGTAATATTGTGGGCCGCGACCACACCCCCGAAATTCTTTTCCAGATCATGGACTTCGAGAACTCTAGTCATGGCCCTGCTCCGCTGTCTGGTCTTCGCTTGATCGTGATTTCGCTATCGCTCTGCGATTTCGCCACTCACTGCGGATCGACCATAAGCCGTCGGGAAGGAACATGATAATTAAGAGCAGTGCGCCACCCAAAATTAACTGCCAAATCTCCGGTGCAAATTCAAAGGCATAGGTCCTAAGCAATTCGTAGACCAAGGCACCAATGAAGGTTGCACCAACATTACCGGTCCCAGAAAGGATTGTGATAAAAACAAAGTCGCCGGAAACAGGCCAATAAACCATAGAATCAGGATCGACGTGGCCGACGGTCACCGCCATAATCACACCACCCATTCCAGCCAGCAAACCTGATATAATATATTTAGCGTGGATTGCCTTCTCGGCGGAATAACCAAGGTATTCCACCCTAATTTCGTTTTCTCGAACAGCCATTGTCATCATGCCGAGCGTGGATTTCAAATACCAGTGAGCAGCGACCGCAGAGATATAGGCAAATACAATCGCTATAACAAAGAGCCCCATCCGATAGGTCTCACCCTCTAACTTTACACCGGCGAATGTGACCTGAGAAATTCCGATCCCGTCAGTCGATCCGAGGGATTCTACCTTGGCAAGAACACCGTACAGAATCATCGAAAACGCCATATTAAGGAGTGCAAAAAAGATTGCTCGATACTGCCTAAGAAGAAAACCCAGGCCTACGGCGAGTAATCCAGCAACCGCCGTACCACAGAAAAGAAGAACAAAGATGTCATTCACCCCAGCAATCTGCATCATGGCAACCGTGTAGGCTCCAAACCCAAAGAACAGCGCGTGCCCAAACGAGACCATACCCGTTCGCCACAGCACAAGTAGTCCAATGGCCACAAGGCCGCGTGCCAAGGTCTGCAGACCAATCGTTCTCATCCACTCTTCTAAGAAGAAGTTTAATAGGAATAAAAAGACAAGGCCTGTGGTCAGGCCCCAAAAAGTTCTATCCAATAGACGGCTCATATTTTCCTCGCCTTGATCGGAGCAAACAGCCCCTCGGGTCGGAAAATCAGCACAAGTGCCATTATGCCATAGATGACAAACAACTCGATCTCCGGTAGTTGGTGAACAGCCGCGGCACGCGCAATTCCCACGACAATTGAACCGATAAGCGCTCCGGGTATCGATCCCATACCCCCGATCACAACGACGGCAAAAGCCAAAACAATTACTTCAACCCCGATGCCGGGCTGGACCGAGATGATAGGCGCATGATAGGCGCCTCCGAGGGCACCAAGGAAGGTGCCAATAATAAATGTGATCAAAAATACCTTGGTCACATTTATGCCCATAGCCATACTGATCTCTCGATCATATATAACCGCAAGCAAAATGCGTCCGAATTGGGTTCGATTTAACCCGTACCAAAGGACGTAAGCCACAACAAACGACAAGGCTATCATTGTTAAGGCGTAGTTATCAAAAATTAGGCCCACTATTTCACTATTCCCAAGTAGTGCCAGCGGTTGAAACGCAAGATAGGGATCAGTCCCCCAAATCAGCAATATAACATCTTCAAGGACCAGAAATGCCGCAAACGTCGCCAGAACCACAATATGCTCATCGCGGTCATACAGAAACTTTAACAATCCCCGCTCAATTATTATGCCAAGTATGAGCCCTAGTATCAGCGCACTCACTAAAATGAGCAAAAAACCACCCGCATCCGGCAACCCACCCCTGGACCAAAGCCCAATTAGATACGCCGCTAGGTACGCGCCAAAGGCATAAAACGACCCGTGGGTAACGTTTAATACTTTTTGCACCCCAAAGATCACGGTGAGGCCTACGGCTACCAAAAAAAGGTAGGACGAATAGACCAGGCCATCCACAAGAATTACAATTAAAAGCTCAAAATCCACCAGTAAGCCCTTCTAGCTAGACCCGACAAAAACTTGAACGGAAACGTCGTAAAAATGGGGCGGCGTTATACGCCGCCCCTGAACTATAGTCTACTACGTGTTTAGCACTTCGCACCTTTCATACCACCTTTAATCCAGTCGACGCCTTTTACGCCAGCTGGGGGCATAACGCACTTGTGCGAAAACTTAACCACATCCTTCACAACCATTTCGTTCCGCTTTTTGTCCCAAACGGTAACGCCCCAGTAATCATCGGTAAGACCCTGATGGCCTTTACCAAGACCCATCGTCACATTTCCAACAAATGATGGGAATGTAGCGCCCGTAAGAGCCGCAATAACTTGGTCAGTTGTTGGGAACTTTCCGGCCTTTTTAGCTGCCTTATCGTATGCATACTTAGCGCCTAAGAAACCCTGAGCATATTGGTACGATGGTTGCGCCGGTGGTGAGCCATAGGCTTTACGGTATTCCTTCTGAAACCATTGGTTCAATGGTGAAGGATTATCCACAACATACATACCGTATGGCCCGCGTGTACCCACAATAATTCCTTCGGGGAAATTTTTGCCGAGACGATAGGCTACTGTTTCGCCAACCGTAAATACAAAAAGCTTGCGCTTGAACAAGCCGCGCGCACTCGCTTGGCCAATAAAGGCTTCTAAGTCACCGCCCCAAAAGCTTGAGTGCACCAACTGTTCTTTCGCGCGCGAAAGCGCGGATATTTCACTACCATACTGACCAGCAAAGATTTTAGGCATCTGGTTTTTCTTGGATCCTTTCACACTTGGCATTAGCGTGTTCAGTGCCAAACTAAAATCACGCCAGGAGTCTTGCCCCCAAGCGTAGTTTTGGTTGATGCCAGTGAAGCCTTTCGCCAGCCGGTCCTTAAACTTAGAAACGACAAAATGTGCTGCCGAAACATTGTTTGCAGTACCATGGTTCATGGTACGGAAAACGTATTTTGGGTTCGGGTTAATATCTTCAAAAATTCGCGGTGTTCCGCAAACAGTTTGAATGGTTAAAACTTTTAGTTCCTCTGAAACCTTGGTTGTCGCCGCGCACGTCCCGGAAGAAATCTGGCCAATAATGGCATCAACCTTGTCTTTCTGAACCTTATTCCGGAGCTCGGTGACCTGCTTGGTACCGCCGCCAGCCTCATCGTATATCAAAGCTTCAATTTGGCGACCGGCAAGGCCCTTTGTGTTATAAGGGGCTGGAAGTTCGCCATTGTTAATGCCACGGACGATAAGCTCCACACCCTTTTTACCGGGGATGCCGAATGCGGGTGCTCCGGCGCCTGTCAAAAACGTAGGCACGCCAATTTTAACGGTCTTCGCCGCCGCGGTACCGCCACTAATGGCTACAGCGCCCACCACAGCAGCGCCCAGAAGACGCAACGTTGTTTTAGCTGTCATACTAATCTCCCTAGACAGTTGTTAATTTCACTACGGCTTTATAGCCATTCACTTATTATTGGCGAGACTCTATAGAATTTACAGGAAAGGTCTACCCTGTGCTCAATATTTTTGCGAAAAATTAGTTATTGGAAATCAATGCGTTGACCAAATTTTCGGGACTTTCCGCATTCTCTAAATCCGCAACCTGTCTAACCAGTAGCTTTATTTTTTCCTTCGCGTGGCCAACGAAAGTTGCGCAGCGAAAAAATTTATCCGCTACTTGTTCATAGGATAGGGGTGCTTCTGTGCTACCAAGCGCGTGGTCAGCTCGGGACGATAAACGACGCCCGTCACGGAGGTGGACCTCTAAAAGAGTTGTCACATTACTAAAATCCGTTGGAGGCTTTGCAAACGGTGCATAATCAACCTTCGTCATCGCGTGACGAACCTCGCGATCGGCCACCATAGAATCCGTGAACGTATCCAAGCCCACCGAGCCGTTCAATATTATAGCGCCCAGTATAAATTCCATCGAGAATTTTGCCTGCATCCCGGTTTTTGGTTCGTGATGTTGCAGCGTATTCCACATCCGTTCATTTGTTTTTACAACAATCCGGGTGATTTCGTTTCTGTGAACACTATGTTGTTCAATAAGTTCAAGGAGGCTGTCTACGGCGGGGTGAGTCAAAGCACCATTCGGATATTGTTTTATCCAAACCCCTGGGTGTTCGAATATCCAGGGTTTTCCGAGCCTACCGATAAACTCGTTTGCATCAAATCCCCCGCCTGCCGCCTCGAAAAATCCGCTTGGTCCCTCCAAGGCGTCGTTTGCACCGGAGATTCCCCGCCTAGCGAGATCAGCGGCAACAACACCATTTTCAGCAGCCCAACCAGAGTGAAAAATTTCTGCACTCGACCCAAAGTTGCGACGAACGCCGCCAGATTGGCTTGCTGCGATAGAAACCGCCGCGGAAATCTCCTTTGGAGCCAGTTTCATAAGGCGAGCAGCGGCGCAAGCCGCACCAAAACCATTCAGTGTAGCTGTAGCGTGAAAACCATCGGCATAATGCCGAGGCGCAATTGTGTGGTTAAGACGAGACGCAACCTCGACGCCGGTTAGGTATGAGGTGATAATTTCTTGACCGGAAGCGCGGTATTCTTCTCCTAGCGCTAGCCCCACCGGCAATATTGCGCCACTTGCGTGGATTCCTCCAGTTCGATCGGTTTGCACTTGTGGGGTTGTATCATCAAAATTATGGGCGTGTGCCGCGACGGCATTTGCCAAAGCAGCAAAACGCGGTGCGGCACGAAGGCGCGTACCGAATATCGTTGAGCCCACGTTTGCAGGAGCGGTCTTTGGCAAAATGTCTCGAGCAACAGTGGCAGCCTCGGTAAGCGATCCCGCCAAACACAGACCAAGAGTGTCCAGTATATGAACCTTAGCCCTTTCGATGACACGAGGGGGAATATCATCAAAGCCAACCGTAGAGGTAAATTCAGTAATTGCGGCCGTTATTTTTCCGGGTACAGAAGCCATTCATTGGGACCTTAGGTAAAGTAAGATAAAGCTGACCTACCCCGCCATTATTGTGTCGCCGCATGCATCCGCTGGGAGGCTGGTTCGACGAACCCCCACCCATCACCGTTGAAATCTGCTGGTCGAACCCAGTCCTCGGGCATGCCAACTTTATAGCTGTCATCAACCTGCTGCACCTCTGCGGTATACTCTATTACGTACTCGTTAGGATCAATAAAATATGCAAAAATGTTGTCGCCGGGTCCATGCCGGCCGACACCCCATTCAACAGGGTATCCTGCTCTTTTCATACGACCAGACGCGTGCATTAGCGCATCGTGACTAGGCACTTCAAATGCACAGTGATTTACTGTGGGACGGTTTATCGCTGTATAAGCAATTGCATGATGATCGCTGCTACAGCGTATAAAGTCCATATAACCGGTTCTGTCTGACAATTTGAAACCCAGAAAATCAATAAATTGTTCACTTTGGGCTTCCCGTTCGGGAGAATTTAGCACCACATGACTGAGCTTAATGGGAGTATCCTTTGAATACGGCATGCTCTCATGCGTTTTCAAACCCGCAGAAACGTAATATTTGCGATCATGCAAATCACAAAAAACAAAACCATACCCTCCGGCTGGACCGACCAACTCATTAGGTGCTTCGACGGAGGCGCCGAGACTTTTTGCTCTCTCGTAAAGCCCATCGACGGAAGTTTTATCCTCGGCGAGTAAATTTACGGCGAGCAATTTCTTCTCGCGACCTTCCCTTAAGACTAAGGCGTGATGTTCAGCGCCGGTGCCACGCAAATACACTGACCCGTTTTCTTCCGCGGCAACCGTCAGGCCCCAGCAATCGACATAAAATTTTGTCGCCGCGCGCAATTCTGGTACAGCCAGTTCAGCACTATGCAGTCCCTTAACAATAGGATCAGCCATTTTTTAAATCCCTCCAAATGCGTCCATCTACCTTTGTCATGGTATGATTTTGCGTGACAACGGGAAAGATAAATACTTTGATCGCTCAAGGAGGCAAAAATGAAACTCTGCAGGTACAATGACGACCAACTGGGTATTGTGCGCGGCAACGGCATCCATGATGTAACGCGAGCCCAAGAAGAAATGCGTGCGGCTCATCCGTACGTTTCAAAGTCTGACGCCGTCATATCAGGTTTGACGGACTGGCAGGAACCGTTACGAGAAATGGCGGACACTTCGGAACCAATACCATTGAACGCTGTCAATCTCCTTCCACCGATTGCACGGCCGGGTAAAATTATGGCAGCTCCCGTAAACTACAAAGCCCATATTGATGAAGCTCAAGCAGATCCAGGGATCCGCCATATAGAGCGAACCACCAAAATTAAAGAGGCCGGTATTTTTCTAAAATCAAATACCGCTCTGATCGGCCCATCAGATTTAATACCCATCCGCTTTCCCGAACGCCGCAACGATCACGAATTCGAGTTTGTAATTATTATAGGAAAAGAGTGTAGCCGGGTCCGCCAAGCCGACGCTCTGGAAGTAATCGCGGGATATACCTTGGGATTAGATATGACAGTTCGCGGACCAGAGGATAGGAGTGCTCGAAAATCTTGCGATGGATATGCCGTCCTCGGACCTTGGCTTGTTACAGCCGATGAAATTCCGGATCCGGACAACGTTTCTTTTTGGGGGTCGGTCAACGGAGAGGTCAAGCAAAACGCGAACACCTCAGATCAAGTGTTGAGCATTCGGGAACTAATTGAATATGCCTCCGAATATTACACGTTGTATCCGGGCGACGTATTATACACTGGCTCCCCAGAGGGCGTCAGCGAGGTGAAAGCAGGAGACAAACTGCATTTTCACTGTGATCAAATCGGTGAATTCGAGATTGGTATTGGCAACTAGTTTATAGTTTTGGGTCTGGACTACCGTGACCCATCAAAATATTGCCAAAAAGCGTGGTCTGTAGATCCCAGACGAGGCCAATATGTTGTGCGACAGCGTGAACGTCTCGCCAGGCCCTCTGAACAGGATGCGATGTTTCCAGACCGCGGCCGCCTGTCAAGGGAAGCAATTCATCAACCGCCTGGCAGCAGTTCTGCGCAATGTGTCCCAAGCCTAGCCGATAGCGTGCGCGATGCGTCATCTCAAATTCAAGACCATCATGGCCTTTAGTGATAATATCCGAACGTATCCGGCCTAGAAGTGCATAAGCCGCGTCTAACAGTGCCGTGGCCTTCCCAATTCTTTGGTGCACGGTTGCGACCCGTGAAAGATCGGTCCCGGTGACTGTCTGTCTTTTTGAAAGCTCGGACACGATCCGATCGAGGGCTCCGTGGGCTGCGCCTATGGCTGGCCCGATAATGTTGAATGGAAATACAGCGAATAAGGGTAGTTTGTAGAGATAGTTTCCGCTTGCCAAATAGCCAGGCGTATCTTCACCCCTGAGATTAACAATAGGCATAACACGGTGCGGTGGCACTTTAAGGTCATCAACCACGATGTCGTTGCTACCCGTCGCGGCGAGGCCTGTACTATGCCATGTGTCTTCAACCAAGCAGGACTGCAGATTAACAATAACAAATACAGGGTTTGGAGGGAGGTCGCCATCACCCTGGGCCATTGCGAGCAAAATTGCCCAACCACAATGATCGACGCCACTGGAAAAGCGCCAACGACCACTGACACGAAGTCCGGCCTCTGAGCCCTCGACTTTTGCATTTATCGGCAAAAACGACGTCGCGATTTTTGCAGTGGGATCCCGTCCCCAAATTTCCGATTGAGCTTCATCCGGGAACATTCCGGCTATCCATCCGTGACATGCTAGAATACCCGCGACCCAGCCGCTTGAAGCGCAAACTCGACTGAGCTCAATTGCAAATTGCGTTTGTGCACCGTAATCCAGCTCAAGTCCGCCATACCGGCGTGGCTGAAGAGCAGCATAAAATCCTGCTTCTCGAAATTCGCGATCCGTTTCTGTTGAAATTCGACGTTCTTTTTCCGCTTTACGGGCGCGTTCTTCCAGGATAGGCGCCATCGCCCGCGCCTTTTCTACGAGGGCGATTTCCGTGACTTTGGTGTCATTCGATGAGTGTATACCGTCAAGCATTATTGTCCCCGGTAACAGAAAAGTATCTTTCAAGCCAATCTTCAATAATTTTGATCACTCGCGTATTTGATTCAGCCATCATAAAATGGTCGGTATCCGCGGTTAGATGCAGATCCGTGGGCTGTCCGGCACGCTTAAACATTTCAACCGATTGCTCGGTGGGTGTCACAGAATCTACAGAGCTATGCAGCAGGAGTACGGGTCGGGGGGCGATATTCGCAATCACATTTTCAGCATTAAATTCCATCATACCCAGAGCGGTGTCGGCTGTGAATTTTTCGACGGAACCCGATGGCATATTCTTCCTCAAATGCTGGGGTATTGGCACTATTGCAAAACGATCGACCATCATAGGCTCTCCCGTTTCCTCGCGATGTTTTTTCCCCTCCTCCAGCATTTTTGTGAACGCCGCCCACGCCTCGGCGGTAGAATGCTGACCACGAAATTTGCGTTCCCCATTTCCCCAACCCCCCGAGGAGATCACCGCAGCAACTCGATCGTCAACTCCAGCTGTATAGACTGCGACGGCAGCACCAAAGCTTGATCCAACGACTGCTATTTTATCGGGATCTACTTCTGGCCGAGATTGCAGAAATGTGATTGCCGATTGTGTGTCCTCCACTTGGTCAAGGCACAGCAAGTGTCCAAAAATTCCATCGCTTTCGCCACAACCGCGCATGTCAAATCTCAGAACAACATACCCCCATCCCATAAACATATTCGTGGGGCCCTTCACATTTTCGGCGTCCTTTCGGCTTCCAAATCCATGTAATACAAGAACGGCTGGGCGTTTTTCTCCCTGTCCCAAATCATCGGGAATGTGTATGACCCCTGAAATATTCAGCTCGCCATTTTTGCCAGACTTAAAGGAAACTGCTTGTTCCAAAACTCACCTCCGAGGGTTTTATCAGTTTATACGCCCATGAAACCAACTTCGGCAACGCTGGACCAAACAGACAACCCTTGATATTAGGTCGCCCATGGATCCAGAAACACGATTGATTTCACAACAGCGGCTAACCGCCTTCGTCGTAGAGGTGTTCGCGAAAAAAGGATTACCGCGGCACGACGCTGCATTGGTAAGTAAAGTCTTAGTATGGGCAAACATGCGGGGTGTCGATTCACATGGGGTATTGCGTATCCCCGGCTATATTGCGCGCGTGGATAGTGGTGTGAACAACCCCACGCCGCAAATGCATATAACTACGGATCTACTCGCGGCCGCCGTCTTAGATGCGGACCACGCTTTTGGACAGGTAGCGCTTTCTCGCGGCACGGAAATCGCTTTAGAAAAAGCATCGAAGGCAGGAATAGGCCTATGCTGTGTCCGAAAAGCCACACATATGGGTGCCGTCGGATATTTTGCTTTGGAAATCACCGCAGAAGGAATGGCGGGTATCGTGATCAATGTATCTCGTCCCAATATGGCCTATCCAGGCGCGCGATCCGCGGGTATCGCGACAAGCCCAATCGCGATCGCGGTACCTGGCTCAAAACACGCGCCCTTAATGCTCGATATGGCGACCGCAACACAATCTATGGGAAAAATCCAACTTGCTCGCGATACGAATAGTCCCCTAGGTGAAGGTTGGGCAATAGATAGCAAGGGCGATCCGACAACGGATCCGTCGAAAGCGGCAATACCCACCGCCCTTGGAGGACACAAGGGAGGTGGCCTCTCCCTAATGTTCGAATGCCTGGCAAGCCTAACCGTTGGAAATCCGCTCATAGCACCGTTCCTGGAAGGCGCACCGAACGGCGACCTGCACATGCAAAATGGCCTTGTAATAGCGGTGGACCTCTCAAAATTCGGCGATATTTCTGATTACGCGCGCGAAGTCGACCGACTCGCGAGCGCAGTAAAAACGCTGCCTCGGGCCTCCGGGGTCGACGAAATCCTCGTTCCTGGTGAACGAGGCGATAAGGTTTTTGCAGGACGAGAGCGGTCCGGCATACCCGTGCCCGCAGGAACCTGGAACCGGCTTGAAGCCGTGGCACAATCGCTTGGGATGAATATGCCGAACGAGGGTTAGAGCCTGACACACTTGAAAACCCAACTCGCGGATAGACATGGCGAGGGAGAGACGCGCAAATGTTCGACAATCGCCGCAAGTTATCTTTTTGTTTGTCTGTCTTCAGTTGAAATAAGTGCTGCTTTAAATCTCACACGACAATGAACCAAATCCCAATCCCGTTTATAATCCGATGGGGGGCCGGGCCTCACGCGAACACACAGGAAGCGAGGACCCGGCTTTTCCTTCAAAAACCGACGCGCCTCTTCTAACTTTTCAGGAGCCGATAACGTCATAACCGATGGTATTCCTGCTCCCTCGGCCAACAATGACAAGTTAGTCTGCATAGCCGTATGACTAGGTTGTCCACCTGTTTCGCCATGTTGGGCATTATCAATACACACAATTGATAAGTTGGCTGGGCGAGCCGATGCCGTGGTGGCCAGCGCGCCCGCACTCATTAAGAGTTCTGCGTCACCCGTGATCACCAAAACGTTCCTTTCAGGAGCACATAAAGCAGTCCCGAGTGAGGTCGGAAGAGCGCCCCCCATCGCACCCCCAAATGTTAATAAGTTATCGGCATCACCAGTCCAAGAGGCTGCATCCTTGGCGGCACCCGCAAGCCCCGTAATAATCAAATAGTCATTAGGGTCTGCAAATAATTGAGGCAAAATACTCGTGCGGTCGATCATTCCAACGGACGTAGGACCAACCATTTTAAAAGACCTTCGCGCCAATTAATTTTTGTGACAGAATCAAAGCCACCCCCTGTCCGGCTGTGAAAACAGCGGAAATGGCTGCATCAAGCGCGTCGTCTAAATCGGCGACCCTTCGCACCCATAGGCATTGCACTCCCATTGCTTCCAAAACTGGTTCAACTGCTTGGCCCATCGGATATTGCCATGGGTTCTGCTCCCCATAGTCTCCGCGCATTGTCACAATCATGAGGAGGGGAAAACGCCCGGCCTTAACAAGTGACAGCATGTTGACACAATTACCGACCCCGGAGGATTGCATAAGTAAAACAGCGCGCCCATTCACTAAATCGGCACCTGCGCTGAGCGCTACGCCCTCTTGCTCGCTGGAAAGCAGAGCCACAGTCGTTCTGTTATCTTCCTCGGCCAAATTAATGATCTCAGCATTCCCGAAATCAGGAACGTAAGAGAACAGAGTGACGCCTGCATCCGCCAGCTTATTAAAAATTCGTTTAGAGTAATCTTCACGCGCAACAGGGCCACTCATGCCGAATTCCATGGCAAAGTATTGCCGAGCCAATGGGATAACGTGTCAACATCATCGGGGGTGTGAACGTGTCGAGGGGGTGTTTCAAAGGTCGTTTCGGGGACTATTCGGATAACGCACCGTTCTTCCTCAATCGCAAGTTTTCTAAGCTTTTCTCGTTCATCGTGCGGCATGACCTGCTCAGCCATGAGTTCGCACACAGCAATAAGTAAATCGTCTCCGCCTCGCTCTTCCACAGTAGCATTTCCGTATACTGTAATGTACGTCAATGGCCATTTCTCATCGAGAATACATAGTGAAACACGAGGGTCCCGAGTAACAGCTTTGGGCTTAGCTCGGCCCAACATGGATGAGACGAGAATGTCTTCGCCATCCATCACATAATATACACAAGACATAGAGGGACCGTGTTCCTTTCGTGGATAACCGAACACCGCCGTCCGGTGTTTCCGGACAAAGTCTCGTCTTTCTGCTCCATTCATGTTGGAATCCCTTATGTTTTCGCGACTACCCTATTTTTTCCATTCCAGCTCATCTTTCCATCCGTCTTCAACCTCGCGCACGGATGTCTCCGGTTTAACATCTGCGGGAACCTGTCTCTGCAACGTACGACGGCCGTTCTCCGGCCAGTCACCCGCAGTTGCGCGTTCGGCCGCCTCTGTCCATGATTTTGACCAATCGCCAAGAGAATATCCGTGCCACGGAGACTCGGGACGAAGCGTGGGAAGTCCAAGTTTTTCCCAGAGCTCCTTCCCAGCCTCCATATAGGGCTTTGTAGGCAGTGCCAGGGGCGGCATAGGCGCTTTCATCGTAGCATCAATTAAAAGGGTGGAATCCTCTTCACCATATGTCTCACGCTTAGGTCCGTGACCCTGCCCGCGATGCGGCAAAACCTCAACATCCTCAGCAGGGTTGAGGCGGTATGCCATCGCCCACAAAACAGCGTCGGCATTGTCGGCGTCGATATCTTCATTAACGGCGATGGTAATTTTTCCGCAATCGCCTTTGAAGCTAGCAGCGCCGTATAACGCACGCCACACCTCGGTCCTCGGCGTCTCCGGATCAACAGAAATAATTGTAACACGAAGTAATCCCGTAAGAGGCTCATGTAATTGAACTTTTCGTATGCCCTTTATCCCCAAATGATCTCGCAAATGGGCGAGAAATAACGGTTCATATGCGACGCGTTTGATTACGGAACTTTCTGATGGCGCAACTTGCGAAATGTAGGAGGGAATTACCGCTTTCTTCCGGTGCGTAATGGCCGTTACATGCATAGGCAAATTCAACTCTTCCAACGCAACATGGCCATGGCTTTCACCAAATGGACCTTCGGGCTCGAGCATTTCTGTATCAACGAGGCCTTCTATTACGAGCTCTGCTTCAGCGGGTACCACTAAGTCGACGGTTCGAGCACGCACCACGTTGATGGCTTGTCCAGCCAGGCCACCCGCGACGTGCAATTCTTCAACACCGACAGGGAGTTTTTGCGGACCCATGAATGCGACATATGGCGGACACCCAACCACTATGGCACACGGCAATTTTTCTCCGCGAGACTTGTGCGTTTGCCAATGCATGTAACCCTCCGCCCCGCCCACTCGGGTCGCCATGCGCACGACAAGGCGGTTAGATGATTTGAGACCTGCACGATAGGTACCCATATTTTGAGTGCCAGTATCTGGATTGCGGGTTATCACGTTTGTAGCGGCTAATGTGGGAGAGGAATCAAACCCTGGCGTAGAGAGCGGTATAGGCAATCGGACGAGGCCACCATCTTCCTTCAACAAGTCATTTCCTTCAATAACAACGTCTTGACACGGTGCCTCATTGAGCAATTTGGGAGCAATAGGTTTGGAAATTGCGGCTTGCCATTTAGCGGCAATCTCTTCAACAGCCGCATCCATGCCGGTCGCATAGATATCCTGATTGGCGGCTAGCGCTCCAATGACCACGGGAATATCATATTTGCGTCCCTGGGAGTCGGTGACATTTGTAAAGAGAAAGGCCTTTCGATCTTCTTCTCGCAAGCCACCTCGAAATTGCCAACGAACTAACGCGGACATTTCAGTATCCTTGTTGACAGGATGATCGATAACGTGGAGCAAATCGCGTTTTTCTAGTTCCGCTATGTGCTCTTGCAGATCACGATAGGACCTTTGCCCGGCAATGCCATCCATCGGTAACACTCCATTTATACAAGGGGTTTTATATGCGTCGGCGGCGCACAAGGCAAAGTTATACAAGCCAGCGGGAAATATCGGTCTCGACCACCCTGCCCCCTCTGGAAAAACTATTTGTCGGCCCCTAGTAGGGGGTAATTGGGTGCCCTGGTTGAACTGTCGCACCTGTGGGGCCCTCAAATAAGCCGAACTAAAGACAATACTCATCACCGTCCAGCACCCGGAGGTGGTCAATGTTTTCAGTAGCAATCCGGAGATGCTCTGTTGAAAACCATATCCCTAGTTCAAAAGAATGCAAAAGTACGCATCTCAATGCTTTCTCGCGGCAGTGCATTTTCTGGGCTGTGAGGATCCGAAAAGGCCGAATGCGCCGTAAATCGAGCGCGGCCGTCCATCGCAGAGTCAAAAACCTTGAAAATCAAAGCTTCATCACGCGTCATCTTAGGGAAGTAGTACCAATCTTGATCGGGGTTGTATGCAACCTGATAGGTCTGTCCGATACGGTTTGGATAGCGACGTTCCGACACCAAAAGGTCGTGTTTAACTAGCGTTCGCGCATCACATATTGCCAGAGGGTCTGCTTCAATTGGACTGCCGATCGCACGCCACACCTGAACAATTGCGAACCTTCGACAAAGCAAATCTTCTGACTCATCCGGAAGCAAATCACGTACTCTATTAGGCCCGGACCAGTCTGTATAATCATTGTGCACCCGGGCAACAGGTTCTCTCAGCAATCTCTCGTTTCGTGTTGCCCCATCACCCGACCTCAGTGTATGATCAAAGACATGCACTCGTGCAGCACCAGTCCGTTGTTGTACGAGGGCCTCGATCTCTTTGTAATAGACAGATTTCAACTCTTCGGTATCAAAAAAATCGATCATTCCCGTGTAATGATCTAAAAATTCAAACCCTTGGGCCTCTATATCAAAAGTATGCCGAAGGGTGCGGCCATTTCGTATTTTCATGGCCCTTTTCTCAACTTCGCCGGTACGGCGACGGCTCATGTCGCCCTCGGCCATTGTTTCGTTGACAATTTTTTCGCCATTATCCACAGCAAACGTCAACACACCTTCAATCGTGTTATCTTTTATTGTGCTAGTTTGCGTCACCAGTCTTTCTCCTCAAACTATTGATTGAACGCAATAACTGATAAATACATAGAATAACAACAAGTAAACACGGAACGCATAATGCCAGAAGTCTCGATAAACGTCACAACTCGAAACGGTGTTATGCCAACTTTTGTGGCTTTACCCGCTGGCCAGGGGCCCTTTCCAGTAATCATTCTTTACATGGATATTTGGGGAATGCGCAACCAACTGCGTGACATTGCACGTTTCGTTGCAGAAAACGGATTCGTCTGCGCCGCGCCCAGCCTTTATTACCGATCAGGAAATAATCATTTTGACCATCGGCATGCAGACGGCCGAACCAAATCAATTTCTATACTCACGGATGAAGATCGCAACGAACTGCTAGATTACAACGCCCATCTTACAGATGAGATGGTTGTCAGTGACACTGCTGCACTAATAACTCAGTTACGTCAAATGGATTGTGTATCAGATGGGTTCGCTGGCTGCTTTGGCTACTGTATGGGTGGCAGACACGTCGTCAACGTAGCCGCATCGCTTTCAGACGTCTTTAGGGCAACAGCGAGCTTCCACGGTACATCGCTTGTAACCTCCCAACCGGGTTCCCCCCACCGCGTCTCAAAGAACATCAGGGGCGAAATTTACTTTGGTATCGGAGCAAATGATCCATTTACGCCATCAGACGTTGTTGAAGCTTTGAGGTCGTCTTTTACAGGAGGCGAAGCAACAGCAAGATTCACCATTCATGAAGAAACTGAACACGGCTATGCTATACCGGACCGCGACGTTTATAATCCACGGGCAACAAACAGCGACTGGGAACAAATATTTGCAATGTTTAGACGCATGCTTTGATGGTCAAACGACGATATTTTTTCTATCATTTAAGACTTCCTCAACTGAGCGATCATCGATAGGCCAATGCAGGAGCGATGCGAGCGCGCCGCCGATGATAATGATCCACCAGGCAATATGGTATGAACCTGTCTGGTCCCAGATAAACCCACCCAACCATGCACTTGAAAAACTGCCGACCTGATGGCCGAGAAAAACAATTCCGTAAAGAGTTGCCATATACCGTGGACCAAACATCCCAAAGACAATCCCCGATGTGAGAGGCACGGTTGCCAACCAGAGAAGTCCTATGCAAGCCGAAAAAATATAGACTGACCAGGCACTTAAGGGACACAAAATAAAAATCATGAACAACAGCGACCGAAAAAAGTAAATCAAAGCAAGGACATTTTTCTTTCGGTATCGATCGCCCAACCAACCAGCGCACCAGGTGCCCATCATATTAAAAAGACTGATCACTGAAATAGCTGTCGCGCCGATAATAGGGTCTAGTTGCATGTCTGTAAGGTATGCCGGGAGGTGACTGTTGATATATTGAACTTGAAAACCACATGTAAAAAAACCGAGAACCAGAAGCCAGAAACCTCGGTGCTGCTTTGCCTCATATAGAGCCTGTTTAAGACTTTGGCCCTCCTTCTTGCTGTTAACGGCGTCTCCTGCCGACGCGCCCAACGTTAATGCTAAGGGAAGGATCATGAGAACGAAAAGCGCCAACGCAATCAAGGCAACCACCCAACCGTGCTCATTCATTATTAACTGACCCGCGGGAACAAGGACAAGCTGACCGCCTGTTCCGCCAGAAGTGATAATTCCAAGCCACAAACCACGCTTTTCCTCGGGAGCGACGCGGCTGGCAACAGCGAGGACAAGAGACAACGCACAGCCGGCCGATCCAACACCACCCAGAAAACTTGCACTCAGAAGCATACCGGCCTGTGTAGTTGACTCGGTCATGAAATATATGCCCGCGGAATACATAAATGAGGAAACTAGCATGACCTTAATAGGGCCCCACTTATCGGCAATTGCTCCAACAAATGGGGCAGCCATGCCATAAATAAGTGCTTGGGCACCAAAAACGAGTGATAAACTCTCTCGGCCCCACCCAAGATCCGCCGTAATCGGTTTAAGATATATACCGAAGCTCTGGCGACTACCGTAGGCGAAAAAAACAATACCAACAGCACAAAACAGGACCACGTAGGGACTTTGTAACCACGTCCTAGACATTCTCATTCCAGTAAGTTCTTTGGGTGAGTTTTACGAGAAATCATTGCAGGGCACCATAAGGGGTGACGTTTTCTCGAATATCGTTTTTAATTATGGAGTAGTTGGGCAATTTAGCCCTAATTAGATAAACGAAGTGTGAATCAGACCTTGGAATACACGCTGCCTATAATTGATGTATCGAGGCTCCGGAGCACCGATCGCTCATCGCGCACTGCCGTTGCCACTGAAATCCGCACAGCCTGCTTGAACCTGGGCTTTATGTATGTCGTCGGCCATGGGGTCGACCGCGCGCTTCAAGCCGAAGTTTTTGCCCAAGCATCGGCGTTTTTCTGTCTACCTGAAGACAAAAAGAAAAAGATTGATATGGCGCATTCACCGCACAACAGAGGCTTTGAACCACTAGGCGGTCAAACTTTGGAAGACGGCAACCCACCAGACCTAAAGGAAGGACTTTATATCGGCGAAGAAATTCCTTTGGGGCATCCTCGCCTGCAACGTGGAAATTTTAATCTTGGACCCAACCAATGGCCAACAGAGCTAGTGGGGTTTAAAGAAACCATGATGAGGTATTACGCCGAAATGCTGTCCTTAGGAAAACTACTGATGAGCGGTTTGGCGTTGTCCTTAGAACTTGAAGACGACTATTTTTCAGGTTTTTGTCACGAGCCACTAACAGCATTGAAATTACTACATTACCCACCCCAGCCAGCGAACCCGAACCCGGGCGAGAAGGGTTGTGGCGCACATACCGACTTCGGGGGTATAACGATACTACTGCAAGATTCAAACGGTGGGTTGCAAATTTGCACGCGAAACAATAATTGGATTAATGCCCCTCCAATTCCCGAAACGTTTATCGTAAATCTTGCCGACATGATATCGCGATGGACGAATGATAAATACCAATCCACGCTCCATCGTGTAATCAACACCTCTGGAAAGGAGCGTTATTCGGTACCTTTTTTCTATAATGGAAATCTCGCTCATAAAGTAGTCGCGCTCGATTGTTGTCTCGAACAAGGGGAGACACCAAAGTATCCACCCACCACCGTGGAAGCTCACCTTCGCGAGATGTACGATCGCACTTACTGAAAAATATTTGCGCCCTTATGACCAAAACAAACTTAAATTGGGGTTTTTTGGCCTTAATTGTTCTGGTGGTCTCGCTGCAACGTTAGTGCCCGAACGTTGGAATGGAACATGGGATGAAAATTTAAAAGCAGCACAGATTGCCGATGACGCCGGCCTCGACTTTCTGTTGCCACTTGGGAGATGGAGGGGTTACGGCGGAGAAACGGATCACAATGGTGGCGTCCTCGAAACCTTAAGCTGGGCGGCGGGAATATTGGCCTCAACCGAAAAAATAATGGCCTTTGGAACAGTACATGTTGCGCTGTTTAATCCAGTAGTAGCCGCAAAACAAATGGTAACGGCCGATCTTATCGGACGGGGTCGTTTTGGTCTCAACATCGTGTGCGGATGGAACCCAAAAGAATTTGCTATGGCCGGGATAAGTTTGAACGAGCATGATCGCCGGTACGACCAGGGCCAAGAATGGGTCGAAATAATAACCCGAGCCTGGTCGGAGCCGGAACCCTTCGACTATGAGGGCGAATTTTATTCCGTACAAAATGTTCTCGCAGAACCAAAGCCCTATTCAACTAACCGACCCCTAATTGTGAGTGCTGGGAGTTCCGAGCGAGGGCGGGACTTTGCAGCTCGTAATACCGATATGATGTTCACAGGAATTAGATCCGAGGTAGAAAATATCGGATCAGATATTGGCGAACTTAAATTGACCGCTAAAAGCTATGGGCGCGATATAGGTGTCTTTACAAATTGCTATGTTGTTTGTCGATCAACCAGAAAAGAGGCAGTAGAATATCACGATTATTACGCCGTCGAGATGGCCGATAAAGAAGCGGCACAAAATTTAATAACCGGCCGTATTGCCCGAGGGCACTTTGATAATTTGTCCCCTAAACTGATCGCGAATCTCAATCAGAGAGCCGCCGGGGGAAACGGCGCCTATCCGATAGTTGGAGATCCTGACGATGTCGCAAACCTTTTACTGAATATACACAATCAAGGTGTCGATGCTTTCGCTATGGGCTTCGTAAATTACATTGAACACTTCCCGTACTTCCGAGATGAAGTGCTTCCCCGACTCGAACAAGCCGGTGTGCGTAAAACGCCCCTGCATCAAACCGGCTAGCAATAAAGCCCTTTAGTTACCGGTTCGGCTTCCCCTCAAAACCGGCGCCAAAACCCGCCTCGTTGGCGGCCCAACCACCTGCAACCCTGCCGCTAAATAAAGAAGGTCCAAGCATCGTACCCTCTAGCCCCGCACGACCATTAATATGGCCGCCGGCCATACCACATAATTCACCGGCACCATATAGGCCGGTAATGGGTTCGAAGTGTTTATCAAGAACACGGCAACGAATATCAGTCTTTATGCCACCAAAATTCTTACGCGCAAGTGGAAAAAACTGAATTGCAAAATAAGGTGGAGTGTCAAAAGCCTTGGATTGAGCGAGGGGCTTACCAAATGCTGGTTCCCTATCTAAGCCTTTTTGTATTGCTTCGTTGTAAGCATTTATGTCGGCTAAGAAGTTCGTTTCATCCACCCCCATAGCGTGCGCCAGCTCCTTTAGGGTTTCAGCCTTTTTAATAAATGGTGAATTGTGGAGTAATTCTTCGACCTTCTGTCGAATGATTTGATCCCCGTCCCTGTAATAGGGATCAGCAATTTCCAATCGAGATTTCATCGGGGTATCCACAATTGCCCATGCATGTGGAGGGTTTTGTGCCAACATTGCTGGACTCATGGAGTTGCCGCCGGAAAGCGCTTCGTTGTGAAAACGTTTTCCCTGTTGGTTGACCCAAACGTATCCCGGAATTTGCCGGCACACGAGACCGCGTTTACCTTGGTGGTCAAGGTAGTCGGGGGTCGCGTAACAATAGAACCAAACGTGGTCCATGTGAGTGAGATAACCACCAACACGAGATACCATTTTATGGCCATCCCCCGTGGAACCCCGACCCGATCCCTCCATTACTTTGAAGTTTTTTAACTCAGGGCGAACACCGAAAACCATATCCAAATTTGAGTTGAAACCACCCGTCGTTACGACAACCGCTTTGCTTTTAACGATTACCTCTTCGTTTCCGCCTTTCGTTCTCCCTGTAAACCCGACCACTTTTCCGTTTTTTGCAGTAATATTGATAACTTCTGTGTTCGTTACTATTTGACCGCCTTTGGATCTGAAGGAATCAATCAACGTCTGGGTTAGACCCTGCCCGTTACCAACTGGACGTGTCCAACGCATTACGGAATTTCCCTCTTGTGGTTTCATATCAACCCACTCAACACCGAGTGCTTCGGCCCAGTAGTATAGATCGTGAAGAGAGTGTTCCAGGTAATAGCGTGCCCAAACAGCATCTGTCGACGGACCGCCCCAATTGACCCAATCTTCAAAAGCTAAATCTGGATTATCTTCAATCCCAAGCGCCTTTTGGACCGGTGACCCAACAATGCAACAACCACCGCCTGAAATAATGGCGGCACCACCAGGAAAATCCGCTTTTTCAACGGTGATAACCTTTGCGCCGGAATCAATTGCTTCGATGCCAGCAGCGATCCCCGCTCCACCCGAGCCGATTATTGCTACGTCTGCTTCATATTTTTTCATGCCTGCCATCGGCTTGGTTAACCTCAGGTATCCTGTAAAATCTTATTTCAGACACACTTAGCTGCTCAACCGGACCACACCCAAAACTTTGGCAAAATATCCATTTTTTCTGCCCTGATCGCCAAGTACATCGTATAGAAGTCCGTTTATTTAATTAACTTCTTAAGTTCTTCCTCAAAAGCCTCATCATTCCAGCCAAACGGTCCCTTGTCTCCTGCGTAAATGATCTTGCCATCTGCACCGATAAGAAATTGCCGCATCGGAAGGCCAACGTACTTTTTGTCAATATCATTACCGATAGAATCAATTAGCATTGGCATATCAAGACTCAAGTTTATCTGGCAGGCTGACGCGACCTCTGTTCGTTCTTCATCCGTCGAGGGCTCATCATAAATGATGCTTTCAATCAAATTATTAGGAACTTGCCATCCATCCGCCGGATGTGCCTCACGTATGTAAATTATATAGAACTGAACCTGGTCCTTGTACTTTCTGTAAAGTTCGTTAAGGCGCACGGCCTTACCCCGAAATGGGGGTCAGGTGTACGACCCAAATGCTATCGCAACGGGTTTTCCTCGAAGCTCGGATAAAACTACCTTATCACCGGTCCTCTGTCGGTTATCTCCTAAAACATCTGCTGTAAAATCCGGTGCATACGCACCAACGGCCGGAACATCCGCCTCGCGGTCCTTTTCATGCACCATGTGGGTTCTAAATTGTTCCTCTGTAATATCGGAAATCTCTAACCATATCGCTTCTCGCTCCAGCATGGTCATCGACCCATATTCTTTCAGAGTAACAGGGCTTTCAGTAACGGTTCCCGGCATATTTTTCTCCCAAACTTTTTTTATTTGCATCTAAAGAACTTAACAAATTTATGACCAAAAAAATAGCTATGGTCGATCCAACGCCGGTTTTCGCTTTTGATTTCTCATTAAAAAGATAACAAGGCGATCACAGCGGCCATTAAAATCCTAAAAGAGCTTCTATGGTATGTATCAACCGTCTTTAATCAACTACAAGCTGTAGACATATTTATAGTTAACCAACCTCGCCACATATTAAGAAAGATTACATTTTATACGGAACCTTTAGGCGGGACGATCGGAACCAAAAGATAGGATGGGTTTTTGGGCCCCGTATGAATAGTGACCTTTCCTCCAAAGATATCTTTGGGTCTATCTATCGGATCATTATGCAAGAAGGGACCACACCCACTCAAAGGGTGAGCAAAGTTAGAAAGGTGCAGTGCGGCCCCCGAATATTCATAGTCTTTTCCCCGTATTGTTAAGGCCAATCGGTATCCAGCCGGGACGACAATACAGGTTGGCCAAATTTCAATGTCCAATTCGTAAACCTTACCAGGTTTAAGATGTTGTTTTTCATCATGGGTGTGCCATGGACGCCATTTTCGTGACTTTTTAGGGTCTAGCTTCCGGTGTGACGCCCGCAGCCAGCCCTGAGCTATCGGCGTATGTGGATCCACCGTACCTTTAAACGTTACCTCCCTCATATCCGGGGTAAACAATCGAACAATGACAAATAGATCTGCATCATTTGTAGAAGAAGATACGAACAATTTAGCGGCAAGAGGACCTGTTATTTCTGTGTCCCCTCGCATAGGTGGTAGAAAGAACGTAAGACCATCGCCCATTGCATTATAGGAAATTGAACTTTTTTTCGCCGGTTTTTTTCGTTCAAGATTTAGTTTGACGGGATCTAAAAAGAGTTTTTTCCACGTCGTACGTTGTAGAGGCCATTCATTTTCACCCCGTTCGATAAAATTCTCACCAACATGTCTGACCTTAAGCAGCACCCGTGGTTTCTTGCCCCAACCGTTTTTTTCATTCTTTAAAAAATATCCGAAAAACTGTTTTTGAAGTTTCACACCATAATTAGTGTAGAATTCTGTCCAATGTTCCATCCCATGGCATTCCAGCCATTTTTCTGTGGAGGCAGACTGATAAAAACCCTCAAAATTTCCTCGTGGATGTAGTCCCTGACCACCCCAACTCGCCGCAGTCAGCATGGGAACTTCGATATTTTTAAAATCTGCTTGACGCGCCCTGTACCAATCATCTTCCATTTCACGCCGCTGGATGTCACGGTGCATATCGCAACGATTAAGTGCCATTTTTTTATCAGTAAGCGTGCGAGGCCCCGAAACCTCTTCACCATGCACCCAACTATGAAATCCCCGTTTTCCTTTTCCATTTTGCACGGCACAAACCTGCATCCGGTACCAATCTTTAATAAAGGTACAGAGAATACCGCCGTGGCGTGCAATTTCTCGATAGTAATCATTAGCGGCTTCCCAGGCGCATATTGCGGAAAGATGTTTTGGATTACGGGCCGCAACCCACCATTGGTTCATACCGTAATATGAAATCCCGTTTAAACCAACTTTTCCATTGGACCATTCTCGTGTTCCCGCCCATTCAATACATTCAACGAAATCCTCAGTTTCTGCGGGTGACCAAGGATCGAGAAAACCAGGAGAACGACCCGACCCCCGGCTATCTATTCGAACACAAGCATATCCTTCGGGGACCCAAAGCTCTGGATCAACAGTTTCCCAAGTTTGATATTTGTTAGTCGAATTATTGATCGCATCAGGATGTTCAGACGAAAACAATTTCCACGTTGTCGCATAAAGTTCATCTTGCCATGCTAAACCTTTCCCGTAGGGTCCCATGGTCATGATAACCGGGTACTTTTCTTTTTTTGTTGCCCGATACACATCGGCTCTCAGCACGGCCCCGTCCCTTAATTTGATTGGAACATCCCACTCTATACGCATACCGTCCCTGATTTCCGTCCAAGAACCATCCTTTCTTTTATATTTTGCTGACCGAACCTTGGGTGTTCTCATTTTGCAGCTTCCCCTCCATTGTGTGGTGTCCCTTAAAATGAAAAGCTCTTATAGACTATCAAGAGATCAAGAGTACCAAAGCCCACTCCGCAAATAATTTCAATTCGTCTGGAAAAGTAGTGTACGTTCTGCTTCTGTCTAATCTGTCCTTGCGCGTATATAAAGGGGAAGCTAATTGACAGGCATTGCTAACATCACACATTCCTAAAATTCAAGGGATATACTTGCTGGAGAGACGATGGGTCAAAGCGATGATAAAGAGAATAAAACCCAAAACGCATCTAAGTCTGCCCCTCTAACGCCGACCGGACCACCCGTCGGTCATACACTTGAAGATCACTCGATGGGTGACGTATTCTTCCACGAGCATGGGCCAGATGCCGATCATGATCACGATGATGATTTTGCCGACGTCCCACTAGATGAAAATCCCCTGTGGATTGCTGATAATGTCCGTCTGACCAGCGTCGGTATTGATGTGGGGTCTTCGGGAACTCAGGTTATATTTTCGAGACTGCATCTGAGGCGAATGGCAGAGGATATGTCCAGCCGTTACTTTGTCGTCAACCGGGAAACGTTATTTCAATCACCTGTTTCTCTCACACCGTATGAGAGTGAAACACGAATTTCAGACACAGAGCTTGGAAAAATTCTTGATCAGGCATATGAAGCCGCCGGCCTTAGTGTGGATGATGTTGATACAGGTGCGGTGATATTAACAGGCGAGGCACTACGAAGGGAAAATTCTCAGGGTATAGCGGCAACAGTTTCACAACGCGGCGGCGATTTTGTGTGCGCCACAGCGGGTCACCATATGGAAAGTATGCTCGCCGCATATGGGTCTGGGGCCGCCAAGACATCCCAAGATGGAGAGCAGCGTATCTTAAACGTCGACATTGGCGGCGGAACGGCAAAACTCGCCATTGTCGAAAATGGGCAAGTCAAGCTAACCGCAGCGATCCATATAGGGGGCCGTTTGCAAGTCACTGATGAAAACGGAACCATTGTCCGCCTCGACCCCGCTGGCCGCACGCATGCTGGTCGCGCTGGTTTTGCGTGGAACGTTGGCGACAAGGTATCGCCCGACGAACTTGATATCGTTGCGGATAAGATGGCTGAAACACTCATCGACGCAATAAGTAAACGCCCAATCCCAAAAGAAATTGAAGACCTTTATTTGACAGATCCAATCATCAATATGGACCAAATCGACGGCCTAATGTTTTCTGGCGGTGTGGCCGAGTATGTATACGGTCGAGAGGTACGCGATTTTGGCGACATGGGGCGACGACTGGGCCATGCAATCGCGAAACGCACCGAAACCGGAAAACTTCCATGGCCTTTATTACCGCCGGGCGAATGTATACGCGCCACAGCGCTTGGTGCTTCGGAATATTCAGTCCAATTGTCGGGAAACACGTGCTATATTTCTAGTCCGGGAAAATTATTACCGCGTCGAAACCTGCAGGTAATCCAACCCCCTTACCCTTGCCCTGAAGTGATAGAACCTGATCACTTGGCCCAAGTGATAAACGCCCATCGTAAAACCTTTGAGGTGGATAACGACGACCGAGAAATAGCCTTGTCATTCCACTGGACGGGAAATCCCGAATACAGCCGAATATATGCGTTTGCCCAAGGTTTGACGTCAGCTCTAAAGGATATGATTTCTGCAGAAAAACCGCTATTTATAGTACTAGACGGGGACATTGCCCAATCTTTGGGCCACATATTGAAAGACGAACTTAATGTACCCGTCGAGGTCCTCGTAATTGATGGGGTGGTACTCTGGGACTTTGACTATATTGACTTGGGGAAGATTCGTTTGCCGTCACGAACGGTACCGGTGACGATAAAATCATTAGTATTTTCTGACGACCCACGATCAGGAGAGAGATTGAATCACGAACACAAACATTCTCACACTCATGACCATAAAAATACCAATGAACAGGGGCATAGAATCAAAAGCAGGTATTAGGGCGCAAATAGTTGTCAAACGGAGCACCTGATGCACTTGAAAGGCACATTGTATTCGCTTTAAGGACCTAAGGTAATAACGAAAGTGTTGCCCTTGCTATTGGCACTAGCCAACCAAAAGAGATAAAACGAAAAACCGTGATACACCACATCATGAGCGTTTGCGAACAGTAGAGAGGAAATCCATGTCAAAAGGCACCAACAAAGAAAGTGCGGTAGTATCAGACGAACTGGCAAAAAAATTCGCTTCTGAAAAGGAAACGCCCTACGAGCGGTGGGTAAAAAGCGAAGGTCTTGAAATCATCAGTTCGGTTTATGTGCGAAACCTTTATACTGTGGAACTGAAACCCTGGGCGCGTCGAGAGGGTAAAGGTATCTACCTCAACCACGACGCTTCTCGTACATCAAACGACTGTTACGTATGCGAGATTTCCCCTGGGAAAAAACTAGCACCACAACGCATGTTATTTGAAGAAATGATCATGATTTTATCGGGTCGTGGGTCAACCAGCGTATGGAATGATAAAGGTGACCGCATTACCTTTGAATGGGGCCCCGGGGCACTGTTTGCGATACCACTTAATTGTTGGCACCAGCATTTTAACGCGTCTGGAAAAGAACCTGCTCGTTTTGTTGCTGTTACTAATGGGCCGCCTATGTTCAACGTTTTTGAGGACTCAAACTTTGTTTTTAATTCTCAATACGACTTTACTGGTCGGTTTAATGGAGAACCGGATTACTTTGCCGCTAAATCGGAAACAGATGGGTTCAAATTGGTGACGAATTTTGTACCGGATGCTGTAAACCTGCCACTTATAACAGCGAAAGAGCGTGGTGCCGGTGGGGGGCATATCCGTTTTAATTTTGCTAAAAGTTCCATGAATGCCCATATTTCCCAATTTCCGATCGGGACCTACAAAAAAGGACACCGCCATGGGCCGGGAGCTCATGTTATTATTCTCTCTGGAGAGGGTTACTCTCTCATGTGGCCGGATGGAGAGGAACCCCGTCATTATCCATGGGAGGTTGGAACAATGATCGTTCCACCCAATATGTGGTTTCACCAACATTTCAATACCGGACCAGCGCCTTCGCGCTATCTTGCTTTCAAGTATGAGGGGGTCGCTGTAAGAAACTCACAGGGTGTACCGAAATCCTGGATATCATCACGCATCGGAGGCGATCAGATCGACTACGCCGACGAAACTGAAAACGTTCGTTCGATGTTTACCGAAGCGCTTTCTAAACACGGATTGCAAGCCGATATGAAACAATTTTATGAGGCGGAGCTGGCTGACTTACCACCGATCGCGGCGGAGTAGCGAATATTCCGAAGCCATTATTCTTATAGCACCCCCTGGCACCCCTTCTTGGGGTCGTAAAGTAATAGCGGCATTTCAACGATTTTATTGTTGTTTTAGTGTCGAGTATTTTCAGTTCTTTAATAATAGCGTGTCTCACATAACCGTGCAGCCATTGTGAACGGCAAAAGCGATAATTCTCCAAAAACCTCCAGTAGGATACCTGTCGCCGTGCAGGGAGCCGCGTGGATGATATTGGGCGGCTACGCCTACACGGTAACTGGTGCCTTAGCGCGCATTGTGACAAGTGAATACCCGATGTTTGAAATAGTGTTTCTCCGTTGTGTAATAGCAGTACTAATTATGGCGCCCCTCATTCTCCGCATGGGGATCAGAAAATTGAAAACAGTTCAACCTGGCATGCATCTGTTGCGGGCCACAATTGGCTATTGTGGAATTCTGGCCTGGTTCTACGGTGTAAGTCACATACCTCTCTCTGATTACTACGCCCTTCAATTTACGATGCCGCTATTCACAATCGCGGGTGCGGTATTACTCTTGGGTGAGCGCGCTAATATAAAAACCTGGATTGCAGTATCATGTGGATTTCTGGGTGCACTGGTTATTCTGCGTCCCGGTTTAATTGAAATATCTTTCGGGGCAGTCGGGGCATTGACGGCCGCCTTCTGCTTTGCCGCCGTCAATATCGTAATTAAGGTTCTCTCCCGAAAGGATGACCCAGCCGTAATCGTCGTATACGCAAATGTTTTGGTGATCCCCCTCGCTTTAATTCCAGCACTGTTTGAATGGGTTCCTATAGCCTGGGAGGACGTACCATTGGTATTAGGCATTGGCATTTTTGGTACTCTTGCCCAATTTTCTCTTACACGCGCCGTAGCAATAGCAGACGCTAGGGTGGTCCAACCCTTTGACTTTTTGCGATTACCCTTCGCGGCGCTGATGGGCTGGTTTCTGTTCGCTGAAGTATCGGATATCTGGACCTGGGTCGGCGCCATAATCATCTTTGCGGCTGCCTATTACGTGCTCGCATACGAAACCCGAAAATAAAAACAGTAACTTTTTAGGAGCCAAAGTTAAATCGTACGAATTTAACAGGCCCTCCAAAACTAGATTTCGTTATGGCGTTTGGCGCGCGTCTGACCAAAATCAACCAGCGACGGCATCCGGTTTCCTGTAACCTCGTCGGGGTTTGGCGCCGGCGCATCGCCAACAGGAACAGTGCCTTTGAGGGTTATCCGTTCCATCAGCCGTCGGTGCGGATAGTAATCATGTATTGCCGAATGCTGAACCAGTCTATTATCCCAGAAAACCATCGTCCCAGGTTCCCAGCGGTGACGATAGTGATATTCATGAACCTGCGTACGCGCATACAGGAAGTCGAGTAGGCACTTGCTCTCGTCCTCGTCCATCCCTTTGATACAACGCGTAAATGCGGCACTGACGTATATAACCTTACGACCCGTCACGGGGTGAACACGCACCACTGGGTGGGCGCGAGGTGGATAGAGCTTTTCGTAACGCCTTAATCGGGCGTGTCCGTCATCAGTATCCGGAAACAAAATCCTGAACGGCAAAAAATCATTGATTGCTTCAAGACCTGAAAGATGCTTCTGCATCCGATCCGACAGACCCTCATAAACGGCCCCCATATTCGCGAACGCTGTATCGCCAGCACCCTGTGGCGGGATTATTTTACACGATAAAATTGATCCCATCGGTGGCGCCTCACGAAACATCTCGTCGGTGTGCCAGATGTCGGTGCGTGGCGGCGGATTACCTTCTTTATTATCATAGACAATGAGTTCGGGTGTTTCCTCATTATTGGTCGAAAACGGGTGCACGGTAAGTTCGCCGAGTTGGCGACCAAAAGCTAGCAGTTGACCACCGGTTAGGTTTTGATCCGAAAACGTCAGTATTCCGTGTTCGGCGTGAGCTGACAATAGTGTATCAATAGTTCCATCTTCGAGAGGTCTATGAGGATC
>CAYPNT010000004.1:62388-75086 GCA_964412235.1 uncultured Rhodospirillaceae bacterium | reverse complement strand
AACAAAAACCAATAAAAAAACCCGATCGTTTCATTATGGTGACGGTATACGCACTAATTCCGATCGAGCTTTCTTCAAATAAATAATGGTTTAATGAAGTTTCAATTTCTGACCAAAAAATCCCCTGCGCAGTGAACAGATCTTTGTTCATCCGGAAAGTTCATGACTAACTGTGGCCCTTGCGTACCCCTCGTAAAGGTCAAGCATCCTCTCGCGCCAAAAAAACACTGGGTCTTCTGCCTCCAACAGCTGAAAGGGACTAACCACTCTTGCCCACTGAAACTGAGAGAACACAACATAATCGGCGTATGCCGGTTGATCTCCCCCTATAAATTTTTGGCCCTTACGAAAGGTTGTCCTAATAGGGTCCAGAACACGATAGAAATTCCCTAAGCGCTCCGCCCGACCTTGTTGTACTTCTTCAAGCGGTCTTTTGTACAATCCCTCAAGAGACTTGCGAAGATATGCCCGATCATCGGCGTGGGTTGCATCCAAAATATCTCTCGCTATTAGCGGCCCTAACGCAATATTTACCGCTCGATCAGACCACGAATTAATGACCCTTGCGATACCCAGACCAATGCTACCGCCAAAAAGTGAAGGAGCATCGTCATAATTATCATCCAGGTATACAGCAATATCCCAGGAATCTGTCTTTACGACATCTCCGTCGACTAAGACGGGAACACTCTCTGCATTAGCAAAGGCAATGGGTTCTTTGTCGGTCAAAATCACCGGGATAACCTCAAAATCAAGGCACTTGTGTTTTAATGCCAGTTTGGTACGCCAACAATATTGACTGTAGCGTCTGTCTTGATCACCCAACAAATCATATAATTTAATAGCCATATTCGGCCCCCAATCTTGGCTTAATTAAACGCCAACTGCTAAATCAGACAACGAGGTCACTGAATAAGTCGCGGCTCTTGCTAATAAAAGCGCCTTCGGTAACAAGAACACGTTGAGCCAACAATTTCTCTTAGGATTTTATTGCGCTGCCTCGTCGCTTGAACCTGCCGCAGCACCAACCGCAGCTCCTTTCATTTCCCATTCGGAACTTTTATTCAGCAGAGAACCGGTGCTTCGGCGGTCATCCGAACTGGCCTTGGCTTGTTCCCGCAACTCGGTCGTCTGTTGACGCTCTCGCTCATATTGCCGAAAGGCAGCGAACTTCGCCGACATGTATTGGTCTGGCCAGACCACATCGTCAACACCATAATGAGCAGCCGCTTGTTGCGTAAAATACGGATTGTAAAGATGTGTTCTCGCTAACGCGACCATGTCTGATCGTCCCGCAGCGATGATTGTGTTAACTTGATCCCAGTCAAAAATATTTCCTGCAACAATCGTAGGAATGTCTACTTCCAGACGTATCTTTTCCGAAAATGGAGCTTGAAACATCCGACCGTATATTGGCTGCTCCGAAGGATCTGTTTGACCCGTTGATACGTTTATTAAATCACAGCCGTGATCTTTAAAGGACTGTGCAAATAAAACTGCATCATCACTAGTCGTCCCCCCTTCAACCCAATCTGTGGCAGACACCCGTACCGACATCGGTCGGTCATCCGGCCACGCAGCACGACATGCGTCAAATACTTCTAGGGGATACCGCAAACGGTTTTCTATCGAACCACCGTATTCATCCGTTCGGCGGTTTGTAAACGGTGACAAAAAAGTCGCCAGTACATAGCCGTGGGCACAATGTAATTCAGCCATATCGAAACCAGCTCGTGCTGCTCGTTCTATTGCGGCAACGAAATCTACTTTCATTTGATCCATGTCTTCGCGCCCCATCTCTTTGGGGACCTGGGAATGGGCAAAATAGGGTATGGGCGAAGCTGCGAGCAACGGCCAAGCCCCTTCTTCTAGAGGCTGGTCTATTCCCTCCCAAGCCAGTTTCGTCGCTCCCTTGCGACCTGCATGTCCGATCTGAATGGCCATCTTTGCCTCGGTTCGGTCATGAGCAAATCGTACAATGCGCTCCCAATCTTCGGCTTGTTTGTCATTCCATATTCCTGCACAACCGTTGGTAATCCGCGCTTCGGGTGAAATACACGTCATTTCGGTATAAACCAGCCCTGCTCCACCCATTGCCCTTCCTGTGTAATGGGAAAAATGCCAGTCGTCGATATTGCCCTCAGTCGCACAATATTGACACATAGGCGAGACGACAACGCGATTAGGAATCCAAATATCGCGCAAACGTAGTGGCGCAAACATTGGTGGAACCGGCTTTTTAGCTGCATCCGGGAGGCCATACCGCTCAGCAACTGTCTTTGTAAAGTTGTGATCGACGGCATCAACAAATTCGGTATCCCGAAGCCGCAAATTATCGTACGTGATCGCTTTGGATCGGGACATTAAACTGAAGGTAAACTGAACGGGGTCCATATCCCAATATCTGTCGACGTGCTCAAACCAGGACAACGACACATCCGCGGCATGTTGGAGCCGCTCCACTTCGTCGCGACGGTTTTTATCATAAATTTGAAGGGCATCTATTGGATTACTCTCCGCCTGGCAACTTTCAAACAGCGCGATCGCATCTTCCATTGCAAGTTTGGTACCGGAACCTATAGAAAAATGCGCAGTATGAGCACAATCTCCAACCAGCACCAAATTATCTTTTACCCATGTCTCACACCGGATCATTGGAAAATTTCGCCAAATAGAACGGTTTGTAATAACCGGATGGCCATCGAGAAGATCTTCATAAAGACCCGTCACATAGTTAACAGTCGCGTCCTCTGTGGCTTCTTCTAACCCGGCCTTTTTCCATGTTTCTTCGGTCGTTTCAACAATCCAGGTACTCATTTCCTGGTTGTACTGATATGCATGTAGGTTCCATATTCCGGCGTCATCCTCGCGAAAATCAAAACTAAATGCGTCCAGCGGTCGAGTTGATCCGAGCCACACAAATTTGTTTGGTCGCCAGTCAAACCTCGGCTTAAAATGATCCGACAGGTTATCCCGAATCCACGAATTAATACCGTTTGCCCCAAGCACTAAATCGGCATTCCTATCGATATCATCGAGTGAGCGTATTTCGTGTTGAAACACCATCTCCACGCCGGCCTCGTGGCAACAACGTTGAAGTATCAGTAGTAAATCCTTACGCGACATCCCGCAAAAACCATGCCCGCGGGAAACTACTTTCTCTCCCTTATAATAGGTAACAATATCATCCCAATACGCGAAAGTTTCGCGTATGCGATCGTAAGAGACCGCATCATAGTCGCGAAAATGGCTCAACGTCTCAGCTGAGAACACGACCCCAAAACCAAAAGTATCATCCGGCTGGTTCTGCTCGTAGATCTTGATCTGGTGCGTTGGATCCGCTTTCTTCATCAATAAGGAAAAATAAAGGCCAGCCGGACCTCCACCGATGATCTCAATCTTCACAGTTAATCTCCGGACTCTAAACTAAAGATGTAAAATTAGTTTAAGTTTAAAATAATACACTTGAAGAGATAACATACATGTTTTGTTTTAGCCAACCACTTCAGTCGTTATTAGCTACAGAAATCAAATACGTGACTTTAGTTAATCACCCTCGCGTAATATGGTACCTTCATGTCCTCTCTCGATATCAAAGCGAACCCCGAAACGTCCGGTGTAGGCATTCTTCCAGCCCAGACACTAAGTCAGATGATCTCAGATGGATGTATTTACTCTGCAGAAGCAATTAATGATGAGTTAATTCAACCCGCTAGTCTTGATCTACGGTTAGGAGAGGTTGCCTGGCGCGTGCAGTCCAGTTTTTTGCCGGGGATAGATACGACTGTCGAAGACAAAGTCACTAATCTTGGTATGCATCGTATCGATATAACAAATGGAGCGGTTTTAGAAAAAGGCTGCGTATATATCGTTCAATTGTTGGAGTCACTCCGCCTTCCAGACCACATCTCGGGCTTTGCCAACCCAAAGAGCTCAACGGGCCGGCTCGATATTTTCACACGAGTAATTTCCAATAGCGGCACCCGTTTTGATCTCATTCGCGCCGGTTATGGTGGTCCTCTATATGCGGAGGTATCACCCAAAACGTTTTCTATCGCTGTTCGCACTGGTTCACGCTTAAGTCAACTTCGGTTACGAAATGGTCGTGCGGAAGTTACTCCCGATGAACTAATGGATTTACAAGAAAAATTTAGCCTGATTGACACGCCAGTCGACCCAGTCGAATTAAGGGAACATAAAAGCCTGAGCCTGAGGCTTGATCTTTCTTCTAAGGGTATTGTGGGGTGGCGTGCCCGCCAGCATACGGGTGTTATTGATATTGATCGTCCAAATTTTTATGAGCCTGAAGACTTTTGGGAACCGGTCCTAGCGCGGAAAGGGTGTGTCATCTTAAACCCAGATGACTTTTACATTCTCGCTACTCGCGAAGCTATAACCGTACCCCCAGGTCTAGCTGCCGAAATGGTGGCGTATGACACCCTCGTCGGCGAATTTAGGGTGCACTATGCTGGTTTTTTCGATCCTGGTTTTGGATGGAGCAACACAAACGCCGAGGTTGGTTCCCGCGGCGTTCTGGAAGTGCGCTCACATGACGTACCCTTCCTTCTTGAGCACGAACAGATTATCGGTCGTCTGCGTTATGAGCGACTGGCTGCACAACCCACTAAAATTTACGGAACGGACATTGGTTCTAATTATCAGGGACAGGGTCTGAGACTGTCCAAACAGTTCAAAGTTGAAGCGTAGCTCGCGAACATTTTAAAAGCCTGTCTTTGCTGCGGAGCCACCTTACATAAATGCTAATACCACGACTTAATCCAAAAACCGTTTTCGTATATCCTCGGGGATTTCTATTGCACGCATACCACGGCTCGAGCTGCTATCATTTACAACCATCGCACGTCGTTCAAAACCTTCTAACGCCTCATCCGTCGAAGCGTGACTGATTCTGTGTTTAACGAGAAATGTTTTGCGGTCCCAATCGGCTACCCAACTCTTAATTGACAAGGTTGATCCAAGCTTACACGGTCTTTTGTACGCGGCTCCGGTTTCTAATAGGGGCATCCCATCAATCCCGAAGTCGCGAGCTAGTTCCCCGTATGATAGACCATTAGCTGAAAAAAAACGTTCGGTAGACTGATCGAACCAAGTATAAAAATGGGGGTAGAAAACGATACCAGCCGCGTCGCAGTGGGCCCAAGAAACCGTGATCTCGGAAATGTATTCGCGCACAATGATTTATCCCATTATTATTCAAGATGATGTTTTATACTTTGGCTGCATTTTGACCAACAAATGATTCGTGTTGTTCCCTATGAAACGCTCAGTGGTTCCGATACTGCCAATATTAGTATCCGAGACCACTTTCGCGGCACAATTGAAAATCACGGGACGGCATCGTACGGCCTTGGAGCTTTGCGGGTACTCGCAGATACTCGGATCAGCCCCCAATCGGGCTTTCCGATGCACGCACACAAAAATTTTGAAATTATCACGTTTGTCGTATCGGGCGAGCTTTCCCACGAGGACACGACTGGCGCAAAGGGATTGCTTAACGAGGGTGATGTGCAAGTCATGACAACCGGTGCCGGCGTCCGACATAGCGAGATCAACGCATCCAACGAATATACCCGTGTTTATCAAATGTGGTTCTATGCGGGAAAGCTAAATCTGAAGCCCAGTTATGCTGATCTAATTGCGCCTCCACTTAATGATCAAGGGAATTTCACGGTGTATGCGTCTGGGGCACCTCATATCGTAGGATTAAGAACGATTAACCAAAATGTTGCTGTCATGGGGACACGATTGGAACCTGGATACACTTCAATATACAAGCTCTTGCCGGGTCGAAGCGCCTACATACTCGCTGTCGACGGACCGCTCGTAATAAATAATGTAAAACTACCCGCACAAGGCGGAGCAGAGATTTGTGAGGAAGCGGAAATTCATACCGTAGTCGAGGACACACCCTCGAGGGTCATACTGATCGATGTTGCAAACACGTTCGAGAATCCAGAAAAATAAACTTTTCTGTGTTTTTTGTGTATAAAGTCTATCTTAGAGGTAAATTGACAACCTGATTGTAGGTAAAGGCATGTTCATCCAAACAGAAGACACTCAAGAAATAAACACTCTTCGTTTCCTTCCAGGCGTTGAAGTATCACCCGTTACGACCCAATTGACTAAAGCCGACGCTGGGCGTTCACCTCTGGCGGACAAAATATTTGATTTGGAAAACATTACGCGGGTTACATTTGGTACCGAGGATATCCAGGTCACCAAAACCGATGACGCGGAATGGCATACCCTACGACCCCAGATCCTTGCGTCGATTATGGAGCATTTTATGGCTGGATTACCGGTCATTAACGACACGGAACAACCCAGCGAGGTCAGTCCCGATCAAACCGAAGAGCTGTCCGGTCCGGCACTCGAAATACAGGAAATAGTGAATACAAGAATTCGCCCTGCCGCAAAAGATGGTGGAGGTGATGTTTCTTTCAAAGCGTTTAAGGACGGCATTGCCTATATACGTTTTGAAGGTTCGGCGTACGGCCTTATGCAGCCAATCCAGAACATGCTCCAACATTATGTACCGGAGGTAGAGGACGTTCGAGACGCGATTGATTTAGAAGATCGGCCAGGCTTGCAAACTGACGAAGGCAAGGCAATTCTTGAACTTTTAGATTCCCAGATTAACCCTCAAGTGGCGGGTCACGGAGGTCATATTTCATTAATTGATGTGAAAGATAATACCGCATTCGTTCGTTTGGAGGGCGGTTGCCAGGGGTGTTCTGCATCATCCGCCACCCTTCGCCAAGGTGTTGAGCTTGAAATTAAAAAACTGGTTCCGACGATTGCCCAGGTTGTTGACGTCACTGACCACAGTGCAGGCGCTAATCCGTACTACTCTTAGCCCCTAACTGGTTTTCTAGGAACACACTCATGCCAACCATAAAAGAGTGGGTGCCAGAGGATTTCAGCCGAATACCTTACTCCTTTTACTCCGACGAAGAGATCCATACACAGGAACAACACTCTATATTCCGGGGTGCAACCTGGAACTTCCTGGGTCTCGAATCCGAACTCCCTGGCGTAGGCGATTACAAAACAATGTACGTGGGTGAAGTCCCAGTCATAGTTATTCGCAACCGCGAAAGCGGGTTCAATGCCCTCATAAATCGGTGTGCCCATCGGGGGAACCTCGTCTGCCTGCAAGAAAGAGGCAATGCCGAGAGATTAACCTGTGTCTACCACAACTGGACTTTCGACCTAGACGGCAAACTGGCCTCAATCGCATTCGAAAAAGGTATACAAGGCAAAGGAGGAATCGCTCCAGATTTTGCCCGAGAACGTCACGGCCTAAAAAGGCTCCGAGTAGAAACCTACGCGGGATTAATCTTCGGCACATTTTCGGAAAAATCCATCCCTCTGCATCAGTACCTGGGTCCAGAGATGCGAACCAATATGGACCGGGTCCTTGGAAGAAAAATGGAAATTATTGGTCGGTTTCAGCATGTTCTGGATGGTAACTGGAAACTGTATATGGAGAATGTTCGAGATACATATCACGCGACGCTCCTCCATTCTTTTTTTCCAACCTTTCGACTAAACCGGTTATCGATGAGGGGTGGGATTGAACTGAGCGAAGGCGGCCTTCATCACTTAACGTACTCAATACAATCCAGCGATCGGTCTGAAAGCCAATACAACGCAAAGGATTTGCGGGCGGTAAAAGATGGCTATGCGCTAAAAGCACCCGAGCTTCTTCAAGGCTGGCCCGAATACGAATGCGGCACGACTCTAGCAATTCAAAGTATTTTTCCGAATTTTTCGGTCCAGCAGGTTTCGAATGTCATTACTGTCCGTCTAATCGTACCAAAAGGACCCAAAAAGAGTGACCTGACATGGTGGATTTTGGGCGCTGTCGAAGATACTCCGGAACAGAGAGCAATACGATTGCGCCAGTCAAACCTTATAGGCCCCGGCGGATATGTTGCATTGGAGGATGGTGGTGTTGTTGGTTGGGTCCGCCGTGGCGTTGCGGGAGCGGATCACGAGGAATCCATCCTAGCCATGGGCGGCCGAGACACGGAGCGATTTTCGGATAGCCGTTGCAGCGAACTTTCGGTGAGAGGGTTCTGGCAGGGATGGTCCGGTTTTATGCGGAACTAAAAATTGCCTAATAAACACTCTCGAACCACACATGAAAACCTGCCCCTAAACGCTCTCATTGATGGGCTGAACCGGCGTTATTGCCACGTCATTGATGATGGAGAATTCGAACGTTGGCCCGGCTTTTTCGTAAAAGATGGGACATACCGTATTACTACGCGTTGGAACCATTCAAATGGCATGCAGGCAGGTTTAATGTTCTGCGAAAACCGCGCGATGATGGAGGACCGCGTCTCCGCGCTGCGGATTGCTAATGTATACGAACCCCACACGTATCGTCACCTCGTTGACCCCCCATTGGTGATTAACCAATCTGATGGGGAAGCTTCGGTCCAGACTAGTTTTGTTGTTTATCGTATTATGGAAACGGGTAGTCCCGAGGTCTTTTGCACCGGCAAATATCTCGACAACCTGGTAGAAATGGACAAAGATCTTCTATTTAAGGAACGGCTCGTCGTTTGTGATTCAGAGCGGATTGATACAATGATCATTATCCCGCTCTAACAGATGCCCCGTGAATTTTTTCAACAATTTGAGAGGGTGTAACGGGCGCAACGCTAATAGTTACTGCCCAAGGCTCTAAAGCATTCTCTATTGCTGCAATTATAGCGGCAGCCGCTGGTATGGTTCCCCCCTCACCCGCACCTTTTACCCCTAGTGGGTTAATTGGCGTCGGCGATTCAACATGGGTTACATCCACGTTGGGGGTTTCAGGTGCCGACGGCAGAAGATACTCAGCCAATGTGACGGAAAGCGGGTTCGCATTGTCGTCATAAACCATCCATTCTAACAACGCATTACCGACACCCTGGGCAACGGCGCCTTGTACCTGACCGTCAACAACAAAAGGATTGATGAGGGTTCCCGAGTCATGAGCCATACAATAATTTACGATCTCTACGTGACCAGTATGGGGATCAACCTCGACCTCCACCACAGCGGTACCGTTGCAATAGGAAGATTGGCTTGGTGAAAAATAATGCGTCGCTTCCAGACCCGGTTCCACGCCTCCCGGCAACGAAAAGCCGGGCATACCCTGCACGGCCCGCGCCACCTCTGCAAGTGTAACCGAAAGATCAGAACCCTTAACAACAACCAACCCATCTTCAATTGCCATATCTTCCTCGGCGGCTTCAAGCATATGGGAAGCAACCTTAATTGCCTTATCGCGCACCTCGTTAGAGGCCAAATGAACGGACGACCCGGCATTGACGGCAATGCGGCTCGCAAAAGTTCCAACACCTGAGGAAATTTTACCAGTATCGCCTTTCTGGACATCGATCTCTTCAATGCCAACGCCAAATTTATCAGCACAAACCTGTGCTAACGTTGTCCAATGCCCCTGACCGGAGTCACCACCACCGGTATATACACAGATCCGCCCCGATGGTTGAACTCTTACCGTTGCACCCTCAAATGGCCCAAGGCCCGTACCCTCAACATAATTCGCAACACCTATTCCCAAATATCGCCCCTCCTCCCGCGCCGCTAATTGGCGGCTACGGAAACCCTTATAATCACCTAATCGGAGGGCTTCTGACTGACACTTCGGGTAATCTCCCGAATCATATTTCATAGGCTTACCATCCCGAAAGATAAGTCCTAAAGCGTAGGGCATCTCCGACGCAGGTATAAGATTCCGGTCACGGATTTCGGCGCGATCGATCCCGAGTTTGTCCGCTACACGGTCCATAAGCCGTTCCATACAAAATACGGCTTGTGGCCGACCAGCACCTCTTACTGGGGTAACCGCAACTTTATTCGTCAAAGCAACACGTGTTTCTAATTCGTAGGTCGGCAGAATATAAGGCCCTGGCAATGTAGTGGCCGAAATATACGGTGAAATAATTCCCCAGGGCATATAGGCCCCTGTATCATGGATCATCTTTCCACGGACACCTTGCAAAATACCTTCGGCATCTACAGCAATCTCCATATCCCAATACTGGTCGCGTTCCATATTGGTCGCGAGAAAGTTTTCACGTCGATCTTCTACCCACTTTACAGGTCTGCCTAACTCTTTCGCGACAATTGGTATCAAAGCTTCTTCGACGTAATAAATTGTCTTGGGACCAAAGCCTCCGCCCACGTCAGGTGCTATCACCCGAACCTGGTCAGACTCCCATCCCAACATATCGACGACGTTCTGCTTTACGAGAAATGGTGATTGTGTAGCCGACCAGATGGTGATGAGGTCATCAAGCTCGTCATATTCAGCAAGAACCGCCCTATTTTCGATGGCAAATCCACCACCACGATGAATCCAAAATTCTTCCCGGTGCGTAACGTAGGCATCCGAAAATGCGGCATTGACGTCCCCATAGCCAACCGTAAACTTAGCACCCTCATTGTTCGTGGAACCGGCGTGACACAGCGGAGCATGGCCGTCGAGCGCAGCCTTACAATCCGCTGCACCCGGAAGAATGTCGTAGTCAATCTCCACCATCGTCGCGGCGTCTTCAGCAGCATACCGTGTATCGGCGATGACGAGCACAATAGGCTCCCCTGTAAAACACACTTCACGATCTTCGAGAAGTCTCTGCTGAAAGGGCTGCGTGATGGAGGGATTTGGCACCTGAAACGGTACCGTGGTTTCGCGCAGGGTTACTGATAGATCCGCCGCCGTGTATATTTTTACAACACCCCGACAGGCCTCAGCCTTTGTCGTATTAATTTTATTTATTTTTGCGTGACTATGTGGGCTCCGGACGAACGCTGCCTCAAGCGTATCCGGTAAATGAAAATCGTCTGTATAGCTGCCGTCGCCGGTCAAAAGACTCGGATCTTCGAGTCGTTTAACGCGGGCACCAAACATTTTCGCGCCCACTGCGCTATACCTCGGCCTGCAGCCTCTTTGCTGCGTCAAGCGCAGCTGCCACTATTCCCTGATAACCAGTGCAACGACACAAATTACCACTAATTGCCTCGCGGACTTCTCTCTCTGTTGGATCTGGATTGTCTTTTAGAAACTCAAGCAACGTCGTCAACATACCTGGGGTACAAAAACCACATTGAAGCCCATGATTATCTTGGAAAGCCTGTTGCAACGGATGCAATTCCTCGTCATTTGGCGCTATACCTTCAACGGTAAGAATTTCCTGACCGTCTGCCTGCACAGCGAGCATCAGACAGGAGCGGGCAGTGCGGCCATTCAGCAAAATAGTGCAGGCCCCACACACGCCATGTTCGCACCCAACATGTGTGCCGGTAAGCAAAACTTCGTGGCGTATAAAATCAACGAGTGTCAACCGCGTTTCCACGGTCCGCTCGTAGTTCTCGCCGTTTATTGTTACGGAAATGGTTCTTTGGTCACTCATCGTAAGGTCATCTCTGTTCCATTCTCAGCTCGTGAATACGCTTTTGCCAAGGCTCGCCGCGTAAGTACCGCGGCCAAATGTTGCCGGTACCAAGCCGGCGCGTACACATCTTCCATCGCGTCAATTTCGCGACACCTTTCAGCTGTTTCCGTAAAAAGTTCGGGCGTTCCGACCTCACCCACTAGCGCTTCCTCGAGGGACGGAACCCTCAGCGGAGACGGACCGACGCCGCCCACCGTGACACTCGCTCGCAGAATTTTTCCACCCAGACCGACATCCATTAAAACGGCAGATGAGGTGATCGCGAAGTCTCCGTGACGACGCGAAAATTCTACAAAAGCATAACCGTGCCCTGCCGGCCACAGGGGCACACGTATATCTGTAACCATTTCGTCCATGTCAAAGGACGGCGTCATATAGGCGACCGGAAAATCCGACATTGCAATCTCTCGTGAACCACCCTTCTTCTTCACGGTAATAATCGCATCATGAGCCATGGAAACACTGGGTAATTCAGCGCTTGGGTCAAGATGAGACAAGGACCCTCCGTAGGTCCCGCGGTTCCTAGTTTGCCGGTGACCTACATTGAGTATTGCCTCTCGCATAAGTGGACAACGCTCAGACACAAGATCTGAATATTCAATATCCCGTTGACGAACCATCCCACCAAAGACCAAAGCTTCACCCTCATCTTTTATGTACGATAATTCCTCTACCTTATTGATATCTATTATATCATCAGGGAGAACAAACCTCATGTTAAGCATGGGCATTAGAGATTGGCCACCTGCTAGAAGTTTCGCATTATCTTTCTCCGCAAGTAACGCTACAGCGTCATCAACGGTGTTTGGGTCGTGGTAAATAAACGGAGGAGGTTTCATTTTAGACCGAGAACATATGAATGGAACAAGCACCATGGTCGAAGCCTGAGATGCCACCCCCAGTGCAGTGGGTGAGCCCCACTTTAGCTCCTTCAACCTGTCGATTGCCACACTGACCGCGAAGCTGGCGGACGACTTCCACTATTTGGGCTGTGCCTGTTGCTCCAATGGGGTGACCCTTGGACAGGAGACCGCCCGACGGGTTTACCGGTATCCGACCGCCGAGGGAAGTCTCACCGTCCTCTAGTAACTTAGCCGCGTCGCCTTTCTCGCAAAAACCAAGTGCCTCATAATATAACAATTCTGCAATCGTAAACGCGTCATGTACTTCCGCAACATCCACGTCTTCCGGACCCATAGACGC
>CAYPNT010000004.1:0-62378 GCA_964412235.1 uncultured Rhodospirillaceae bacterium | reverse complement strand
CATAAGCTTTACTCGCCCCTCGCACCGTAATTTCAGGGGTCGTCATATCTCGAAATCCTGTCATATATTTTCCTGAATTTACCTCTGAGCAGGCAACTGTTACTGGTTTCGTTGTATATTGACGCGCCTTGTCAGCCGACGCAATAACCACGGCAGACGCGCCGTCCCCCGAAGGGCAACAATGCAGTAACGTAAACGGATCGGCAATCTCCCGGGCATTCATTACCTCTTCCAAAGTGACCTCATTTCGGTACTGCGCGTCTTCGTTTATAGCACCATGTTTATGGGCCTTAACTGCGACACCGGCCAACTGCTCTCTGGTAAGGCCATAATCATGCATATACCGTTTTGCTCGCATCCCGTATAGGGCAGGCATGACAAGACCATGAGTAACTTCAAAGTCCTCTTTCTCGAGCGGCAAAGTACCACCACCAAATTTCGTCAATTTCTCTACCCCAAGAACCAAAACGATGTCGTAAACACCAGCAGAAACTGATATATACGCTTGCCGAAATGCCGATGAGGAAGAAGAACACGCATTCTCAACATTCGTGATAGGAAGCCCCGTAATTCCAAGCTGCTTGAGCACTCTCTGACCAGACATCATACCGCCAAGGGCAGAGCCGCAGTAGGCAGCCTCTATATCCTTTTTTGATACACCCGCGTCTTCGATTGCTGCTTTAACTGCCGGCCACCCAATCTCTGCCAAAGTTTTGTCGCGATATTTAGCGAAGGGAACCATCCCAACTCCGAGCACTGTTACAGGACGCATAATTGCCTCCTATCGCCTGACTGGTGTGAAAGCATAACTTTCGATCGGACCATTGTCGTCCTTTCCCAAAATTGCAGTTGTCAGCTCCACTAACATATCCATTTTTAGTTCGCTCGGTTTAGCACCAACGATGTGAGAGAAAACGCGAACGCTGTCTCGAAGGTCAACGTACCCCGCAATATAGGGTACTGTCCAACCTTTGGGAGCGACATGGACAACAGACCAAGTATACAATTCACCCACATCGGGTAACTCAATTCCCGCAATATCTTCGGACATACACTCAGGACAAACAAACACCAAGGGAAACGTTTTTTCCTTGCAAGCCTGGCATTCCCCACCAACCAGTCGTACCGTTCCATCGGATCTCCTTCGAACCGCATCGCCGGCGAGCAATGGTTGTTCATGAAAGTCTTGGGCGCCATGCGCCATTCTCACACTCCCAACAATTTTCAATTGCTTGTATCAATAGCTCTATACTTGGGCAAGCGTCACCACGTAACCCCTCCCCCATCTATCACGAGGGTTTGACCCGTTACGAAGTCGCTCTCTGCAGACGCAAAATACAGGCACGCCCCAATAAGGTCTCCTGGTTCCTGAATTCGCTTTATTGAGCGGCCGGCAAGTTTTGCCGCGGGCCCACCGTCGCGCCAATCTGTGCGTGCCTTTACATTTTCTGACATGGTAGATCCCGGGGCGATTGCATTGACCCGAATTCCGTCATCACCCAATTCTTTGGCCATTGCCCGTGTCATCCCAAACACCGCTCCCTTTGACGCGTCATAGTGTGTGAAGAAGGGGAGCCCCGCGAAAATACGGCTTGTCGTGATGTTTATTATTTTTCCGTACGATTGACCGCGCATTATCGGAATTACAGCTTTGGAACAAAGAAATGTCCCCGTAACATTAACCTTCATAACGCGTTCAAATAGCTCCGGCGTTATCTCATCGATCGACGCACGTTCGAGCTTACCAAAAATCGCTGCATTATTGATTAAGACATCAACGCGCCCAAACGCTTCCTTCGTTGCCCTGACCATTTCCTGGCAGGATCCCCAATTGGAAACATCGTTACAGAAACCAGCGGCTTCGCCCTCGGCTGCGATAATTTCTTCGACAACGCCAGAAGTGTCATCGATATCCACAACCGCTACTTTGGCGCCCTCTCGTGCCAACGCCTTAGCGTAGGTTGCACCAATCCCCTGCGCCGCACCGGTCACAAGACACACACGGCCGTCGACCCTGCCAGACATCATAATCCTGCTGAAATAAAAGCTGAGCAAGCCTACCGAGCGGCCTTTTCGCTGTAAAGCTTCACAGCCGTTCTGCAAACTCCGCCATGTGCCTTATTGCTTCCCTCCAGTTCTCATCACGAGTCCGACCGGACGCCTTGCGCGGTTTCAGGTCATGATCCCCATCCGGCAAATATTTAATAGTTATAGAATGAGAGAGGCCATAGTTCTCGATTTCTCCCCGCGTCCCAAGAGGGTCCCGCTCACCCTGTAAAAACAGGCTTGGAGTAATTAAATTCTGAAGGTGTTGAGTACGTAATTTTTCGGGTTTTCCTGGTGGGTGAAATGGATACCCAAGACATACCAAACCCGCAGCCTCAAGATCGTCCGCTATCATACTCGCCACCCGTCCCCCCATTGATTTTCCTCCAACTATCAGTGTGTCCGCTTGCGTCGCACATACAATATGGCGATAAGTAGCTAAAAGAACGTCCATTCGATCGGGGGGTCTCCTTTTTCCGTCGATCCGACGTTTCGCCATATAAGGAAATTCGAAGCGGGCAACACGCAAACCGTTGGCAGCCAAACCCTCTGCAAAAACCTCTAGAAACTCAGAATCCATCGACGCACCTGCGCCATGAGCCAAAACCACTGTTATTTTGGCATTCTCGGGTCCATCGAAACGGAGATCACTCATAGATATCCTCATATACAATCATCGCAGGAATTACGGTGTGGAAATACTTTGCTCGGCTTGGCGGTGCACCATCACGAGATCGCGCGAGGTGAATACAACTTCGTCCCGCTGGTTGGTAATCTCAAATTTCCATAGCACGAGTCCACGATCTTTCCGTGACAAAGATATGCGCTTATCTATACATTTTTGGCGCAGATAAAGTTGATCATTTGCCCGAACGGGTAATAAAAAGTTCTGCTCTTCTATCCTCACCGCACCAATTATTGCCGTATTTCGCTCAATACTCATTATCATCCTCTGCTTAAGCGCAACAGTTAGAACACCGGACGAGATAAGGCCGTCATGTATTGTGGCTTGGCCTCCAGCGTCGGCCATATGCATTGGCAACGGATCATAACGATCAGCAAATTCGATGATTTCTTCAGCGGTCACCGTAATCGGTCCCACAGTCCGCTCTCGGCCGATTTCTATATCCTCAAGAAACAACTCTACGACCGGGCCAGGGCGCACATCTAAAACAGCATTTTTACCAACAACCATAGGGCGGGCATAGCGGACCCCGGACCCATTATCAAACAGAAACTAGAGAACGGTGCGCATTTCCGCGGCTCGGGGGTGTCTGATAGCCTCATTCTTTCTCAAAGTCACAGTTGCGACAGTAGACAAGCCATAAACTCTCTCTTCGCCCTCAAACAATCCTGCTGCTACCGATTTTGCGCGTGTCCCTAAACCAAACCTGAAAGACTAATTTGTGCATAAAAACAAATCTTGACTGTGGTCTTTGCTTCTAAAGTGTTATGGGTCTCATATGACAAATTTGAAATCAAAACCTGAAAGCGCATGGGTTAAGCCAGTAGCTGATTACGGGCCCATTATTATATTCTTTGCGGCATATAAAATGTGGGACCTTTATACGGCGACCGCTGCCCTAATTCTTGCGACAGGCATCGCGCTAGCTCTCTCCTTAGCGGTAAATGGCAGGGTGCCACTAATGCCGATTATTACCGCTGGTGTCGTCGCGTTTTTTGGCGGTCTGACATTAATCTTTAATGATGCCACCTTCATCAAAATGAAGCCTACGATCGTTCAAGTACTCTTTGCTGCTATTCTGCTGGGCGGGCTAGTCTTTAAAAAACCACTATTAAAGAAAGTAATGGGCACAGCATGGCCGATGGAAGACACCGGCTGGCGAATATTGAGCCGTAATTTTGGTCTCTTTTTCCTCGTAATGGCTGCCCTTAATGAGCTTGTATGGCGGACCCAAACAGAAGACTTCTGGGTCAACTTTAAGGTATTTGGAATTATAGGCATCACGTTATTATTCAGCCTCAGTCAAATACCCATTTTTAATCGCTACAAAAGTCCAGACCAACAGTGAACGAATGCGAATAGGACGCTGCCGCTATTCTGCCGCGAACGGTCGACGCATCTCACTCTCGTCAGGAACCCCGTAGTCCGCCAATACGCGGTCTACAGTTCCTGTCATTTCTTCCCAGGGGCAGTTAAAGAAACTATATAAAGTATTAATGAATGCTGGCCCCGCGTAAAAACGCTCGTACTGCTGGTGTCGACCAGCAAAATCGCTGCCCAAAAGGTCCCACCCCATTTTAAGAAATTTCATCCGTTCAATGGCTGATTGCCCGGGAACCGACCAATATGTTTCAAATTTTTCTTTAAGCTCAGGATTATTGATTACCGACACGTCTGCGGGCATTTGAAAGGGACCGGCGCCCATTAACTCGCGGACCGTCTCACACAGGTCAGCATAGTTCTGTGTACACCAATGTAACGCGCCATACATGTGGCGACGATTTACATTGAAATGGCCTGGTATCAGTTCCTCCGCATCCTCTATCTGACCCGCAATCATTGCCTGAAGCCCCGCTTCTGACGCCGCTAATCGGCCAAGTGTGTCTCGTACGGCCGGTACTTGCACAACGTTGTTAAGTTCAGCCGACTTTCGGGCAATTCCAAGGATCAATTTTAATTTTTCGCCAAACCGGACATTTGACTGATGGTTGCCCATCGCATGGCTTGGCGTTTGGAAGTATATCTCACGAGACAACGCTGCATTATTGTGGGTAAAAACGCGTTCCCATGGCACCTTGACGTCTTCAAAGATAACCATTGAATCAGTCTCATCAAACTTCCACGCAAACGGCGCGTCGAATTCCGACACAGCGAAGCGTTCAAAGGGTTTCCGTGTCCATATTGTGACACCTGTCCAATTAAGCGGAACCGCACAAGTAACGCTTTCCGCGGCTTGTTCTTCGCCGAGGGGTAGTAGGTTACCCACCCATGTCTCATTGGAAAACACAGCCGAAGTGCCGAGCATTTTCATTCCGTTCAGCGTAACCCCTTCCTTATCTTCAGCCGTTACACGCAAAGTGGGCACTGTTAAACCGTCTCGCTGGTATAATTCAGGCTGACGCGCACCTTGGGGTGGAAGCACCGTGTAACACGCAAAAGTGTCATTTTTGCGCATGTAATCGTAGTATGCTTGGAGATGGGACGCTGAACCTTTAAGATTTTCCTCAAATAACTCTGGTTTCCACAAAAGACCGGTAACGAAGCTCGCTACATGGTCTGGAGAACGCCCCAACAGTCCACATGTCCATTCGGCTACTAGCCGGTGCGTCTCGCGGCGTTTGCGGAGATCTTCCTTGGATTTTGGTTTTAGAAACCACGATGTGCTCACTTCCCCGTCTTCAGCTTCATAGGAGGTAATTTCAATGTTTTCCGGATCACGTTTACGGTCGTAGATCATGGCAAACGATTCTGCAGCGTTCCGAAATGCTGGATGGCTGGTGACGTCCTCTACCAACTCATCTCCAATATAAACTCTCCGTCCGTCTCGAAGAGACGCGAGGTGTTCGGCACCTGTCTTAAGCATATTCTTTCTCCTAACGTTCCGTTCAACGCCCTATAGGGCTAACAGTCGTGTCTTCCAGGGTTGGTTTTTGTGATAGTAATTCGGCCAAATCGGCTGCCCGGCTGCTCGTTCGTGTCATATGGTCGACGATGCTGCAAAATTGTTTAAAGGTATTTGGCCCAATTCCTTCAAATAGACTGTCATTGATGTCTCGAAGTTCAGGCGCAAAGGAATCGATGAGTGCACGCCCCTCTGGCGTTAAGTTCACCAAAACGCTGCGTCCGTCTTTTGGGTTTGGGGTTTTCTCAAGATACCCCTTTCCCAATAATTTCTTTGTTTCCATTGTAACATAGGCCCCTGAAGTGTGGAGCCGTTCCGCTATCTTAGAAATAGATACCGGGATGACAGGAGAGAACTCAGCCACAACCATTAGAATATGATACTGAATCCCTGAAAGGCCCAACGTTATAGCCAAACTTTCTCGAATTCGGTCAAAGTTCACGGTCATTGTGAAAATGTCATAAATCATGCGCCTAAAGTTCGTATCACGCCCAAACTCATCCAAAAGCTCATCGCGGGTAGTAGTAGGTGGAAGCCGCCAAGGCTCATCAGCCTTTGACACTGATTGAGAAGACACCATAAACATGCACCGATTATTTTATATAATAAATCTAGCTAAATTTATTATATATTTCAACCGCGATTAGATTGATATAGACACAAACCCCAAGGTCAGCGCATTGAAAATTTCGTGCCCGTGAGGCACAATCATGGCAAAACAACACAAAAGTTGCACCCTGAAAAAATGAAAAGACTGGTTAACAAGCAAGACGTTCAACACTTTCATGAAGATGGTGCCGTGCGGTTAAAGGGTATAATTTCGAGTGCATGGCTCAAACTTTTAGACGAGGGTTTTTCACAAGCCGTTGCATCACCCGGCAAGTTTTCTAAAAGTTATGGTCCAGCGGGCGCGCCCCGTTATTACACCGACCACCGTCTTTTCAATCGTTTTGACCCCTTTAAAAGGTTTTTGTTTGAGGGACCCCTCTCTCAAGTCGCGGCCGAAATCCTGGGGTCGGATCGGTTGGACCTTTATGATGAACACCTCTTAATTAAGGAACCAGGCGCCCCAGCCCCCACCTACTGGCATCACGACCTCCCGTACTTCGCAATTGACGGTTACGACTTGGCAAGTATCTGGTTTTCCCTTGACCCAACACGCGCCGACACCGGTGCACTCAAATTTGCAAAAGGCTCCCACCGTTGGGGCAAACTTTATCAGCCTGTCAAAATCGGTGAGAACGAACCAGTTAATAGCTTTAATAAAGATGACCTAATAGCCACCGTACCCGATATAGATAATAGCCCCGACCAATATCCAACCATATTATTAGAAACCGATCCCGGCGACGTCATAGTGTTTCATGGGTTATCCTTGCATTCATCCTCGGGCAACAGCGATATCAACATAAGTCGTCGCGCATTGTCTTTACGTTTTGCGGGTGATGATATCCGTTGGAAGAACCGGTCCGATGCTCCTTTAATTTTTGACAAAAAACTTAAAGATGGAGATCCGCTTAGTATGTTGGGCGACCAGTGTCCACAAGTTTGGCCGCGCAACTAAAGCCACTTATGCCGTCCGCCGCACCATCGTTTTAAGAAACACAAAACTGATTAAAGAGCACCCAACGATAACCCAGACCATCGCCATCGCAGTACCATCGTGTATTAGACCAACCGTCACACCAGAGACGGCACCCCAACCATATCGTATTGAACCAACGACGGCCGACGCCGTTCCCGCATTATCCGGAAAGTATTCCAAAGCGCCAGCAGCAGCATTTGCGTTAATCATATTGAGAGGAAGGGTAAAAACGACAAGGCCTGCTATTGCACCCCAAACACCAAAGATGTTTGACGAGATGAGAAGATAAACGAAACCGGCTCCCACCAACAAAAGATAAACGGCAATAGTCATCATTTCGTGAACGCCTCGCGTGACAACCAGTCTGCTGTTAAGCCATCCTCCGGCTATTACGCCAACTACATTAAGGGTAAAAATGTACCCCATGTGTTCGGGTGCGATTCCATAATATTCGATAAAGACAAAAGGCGCCCCAGACAGAAAAGCAAATAGCGCTCCAAAGGTCGCGCCACCCGAAAGGATATACCCCAGGGCCTGACGGTGACGAAGGACTAGAGCATACCCTCCTAACAAAGAAGAAATTCCTGGTTTTAGCCGGCGTTCGGGTGGCAAGCTCTCACGGATAGCAAACAAAACGACAAAAGCCGCTACTACACCACAAATGGAGAGCGTCCAGAACACCGAACGCCACCCCATCCAGATCAACAGATAACCCCCAATTACGGGAGCGATCATCGGCGCAAACATTATAAACGTGAGCATTAATGACATTGCACGCGCCATAAATGCCCCAGAAAAACTGTCGCGAATAATAGCGCGGGACAACACTGTTCCAGCGGCGCCACCAACCGCCTGGAAGAACCTGTAAACAGCCAGTGTTTCAGGGTCATTGGCAACCGCACACATACAACTCATAACAACGTAAACGCCGATCCCGCATAGAAGTATGGGTCGACGACCAAACCGATCCGAAATGGGCCCATAACATAGTTGTCCGAGCGTAAAGCCCAGCATATACCCACTCAGTGTCAACTGAATTTGCGCGGCAGACGCGCTAAATTCCTCCCGCAAAGTGGGAAACGAGGGGAGATACATATCTATAGAGAGAGGTGCAAGAGTGCCAACTATACCCAAACAAATCACTAACGCCATTTGAGACGAAGCCTGGCTTTTTAGCGAATTCGATTTTTCTTTCCTAATCAAGCCTGGAATAACCGTAACCCCAAAAAATGTGTTCTGTTGATCAACAGACGAATTACATTGTTTATGTCAATGCCCACTGTTCACATACGCTGTTTGCAGAAAATAGTTCCGTGCAGGTCACGCCTATTGGCAAAATCCGAATGAGCAGCGACCATGGGCGTAGCCGAGCATAATATCTATGCGCCCCCTACCCCTCAACTTCCAAAAACGCAGTGCGGTCACGAACCGGTTTCTCGATAGGTATGCTTAACGCTTCATGAACTGAATTATACATACCCCAAAAACCCACAACACAAGCGAGTTCAACAATCTGAGGTGGTGTCATCGTTTCCGAGAGATCCGCCAGTATTGTATTCGGCACATTTGAAGGGTCCATCGTGGCCGCTTTAGCATAAGCCAATGCCGCTCTTTCAACGGCGTTCTCTGGTTCATAATCAGGACTGAGTAACGTACGCACGTCCTCTTCCGAATAATTCCATCCCTCACCCCCGCTCGTTTTAGCACCCATTAACGTATTGGTATTATGAGCGATGCAATATTTACTCTTATTCAACGAGCTACATATCGCAGCAATCCGTCGTTTCAAACCGTCATCCAATTGGCTACTCGTATCTCGCATGACCGTGTTGTTAAGTTGGATTAAACAGGACAATATCTCGGGGCGGTGCATATAAAGTTTGAGCGCGTTAGGCATAAACCCCATTCGCGCTTCATATTGTGTCAGTAGCTCCTTTAGATGTTTAGGTAGTTCTTCTCGGTCAGCGTACGAAATAAACGCGTCGTTTTCTTCCATTACACATAATCCTCCAGGTGCGCTTCATCCCAGCCCTCGGGCCAAGCGAGTTCAAAATCTTGAACATCGTGACGCGCCTTAATGGTGGCGTCGATACCAACCTTGCCTACAACCCGATGGCCCGCAGGGTCATCAGGGATTGGCTCCGCAGACGGGTCCCACAAAGAACCGCGTGTGCGGTCTACAACAAACATATCCCGTGCCGGGTCACACCGTGTCGCAATAGCATGATAAACCGCAGCCGCGCTGCTGATGTCTGTGTCGTGGCTAATTGCAACAGACATTTTGGCGTTATTCCACGGACAACTCATCATCATCATAAGTGCGTCGTTTATGATACCTTCTCGCGGAATCGATGAGAGTTGCAATATACAGGACATTGCTCCTCCAAATGTAGGAAACCTGATGTCGGCAACCGGTACGCCCATTTCAGAGAGCCGATTGTACAGAACTGCTTCGTGGCACAGTCTCGGAATAACCTGATGGTCGGTTTCGGGCGTGGTTTGGTAATTTCTGTATATTGGCTTATCCGCTCTCATCGTTATAGCCTTAAAATCAATGCGGGGCTGCAAACTCTCACGCGGAATTCTATACATTAAAGGCGTGGGGCCCCCACTCTGAAGTTCTCGCTGATGCAGATTAACAACGCCTTCAAGCACAATTTCCGCATTTGCTGGAACCTCTAAGTCAACCGTTTTACATTTTACGGTTTCAAAGTCCTGCCCCAGTATCGTCCCGAACATCTCCGCCTCACCCCAGATATCCATATGCATCCCCGAGAAATTAGCCATGATCTCACATGCTGGTGGTAGACCGACAACATACGCAATTGGCATTTCATCCGCACCGCGGTCAATCCACTTCTGAAGTATTTCAACGCTGTGGGGCGTGAGGAACAATCCATTCCCCGTGGTGGAACCCGTTATTGTTGTGTAGCAGTGCATGGTATTGTGAAAACCTGTCTCGGGGTCTTTGATAAAAACCATGGTGCCAATAGCAGGATCATTTTCCGCGGAATGCTTGAAAATAGGCAGTTTTCCGAGATCAACTTCAGAACCCGCTAATACGACTTCTTGCACCGGCCCGGTGTCAACCGTCTTGAATCCGCGCGGTGGTTGCCTTAACCGATATGCCAAAGTTTTAAGATACTCATCTTCCGTCACGCCAAGCGCTCGCGCCTGTAGGTCACGGTGTTTCAGTAGTATATCGAGTACACTGTAGCCCGGCCGTTCAACAATATTTTCGAAGAGTATTGGTTTCTCGCTCTTAGCTGATAGTGCGCCGACAAGTCTCTCAGACACAGGTTTACTGATTACCGTGACAACATCCGAGTTCGTTTTTAAATAACCTCTCAAGTCGGTATCGAGCTGAAAATTACGACGGTTGTCACTATCTTGTTGCTGCTTTTCAGAATTGGTCACAAAAGAATTCCTCTAAAATTATATGAATTGAAATCCTTAAAAACGATATGAGTTTACTTCGTTGAGTTTTACGAGGGAAAAAACTCTCCCAATTATAGCTGATAGAAAGTCGGAACGCAGTGTCTATCTACGCGACTGTGCCAGGCTCCTCATTCCGTAACAGCCGGTCTATCTTTTTGCGAAATAGTCCTGCAGAGGCGTCGAGCTCAAGACCAATCTTAGAGCGATTGACGTATAACGATTCTTTCGCCTGAACCTCCTCCAAAATCTCTTTATCCTCTGCAAATGCAGAGCGAAACTGTTCGCTGATCCCTGCACCAATATTAGGGTCATCTGGTCTAAAGTTTCGAACATGTAACCAGCGATCAATAGTGCGTGTTTCCGTCACGGGCGTCATAAAATGGCACGAGTAAACCTGAATTCGTTTATCTCCACCGCCCTTCCAATTCCCTGTGCCAGATGCTGTTGCACCAAAATCTATAATTGATACGGACGGTAGATACATAAGATACCGTTGCCACATATCAACTTTTCCGTCGTGATCACCGAAAGCCTCAACAAAGCCAGTCGGGCGTGAATTCAAAGTCAAGCGCTCAGTCAAAACCCCCCAAGAGGTATCCTCATGGCTTACAGGTGCGTTAATTCCATCTGGGTTCCCGAGGGTTGAGGGGTGCACATAATTTACATGGGTGGGGTCACACAAATTGTCGCACAACAGCAGATAATTTGCATTTACATCGAGTGCGTCACCATGCGCGCTTGCCCAATCATCTCTGTCATACTGGGGTAAATTATATATGCTTTGAGGATCTGCCTGAGCAGGATCACCCATCCAAATCCACACCAATCCCATCTGTTCGTGCACAGGGTAAGACCTTACACGACAATCTAGCGGGAGTGCTTCCTGTGTTGGAGCGACGACGCATACGCCATCACGTGTAAAAGTTAATCCATGGTAACCACATTCTAATCTGTTACCTGTAACTCGCCCTTTCGACAAAGGCAGAAAACGATGTGGGCAAAGATTTTCTGTTGCACCCACAACACCGTCGGTGCCACGCCACAGCACAACGTCTTCACTGAGGATGGTTTCTGCCCGGGGTTCGTCCATAAGATCATCCGCCCAACAAGCAACGTACCATGCATTTTTAACGAAACCCACGAGGCCTTTTCCCATTAGAGCGGTTATTCACGATCATTTGCACAAGTTTAAGTATCGTGGCTGACCGACAACGTTGTCAAGAAAACAAGGGTGACATTTGCGGTATTGGTCGGGGTTGTAATAACAAACTAGATTGCTCCACGGTAACCCCCGCAACCTCGGTAATAAATTTGTTCCATTCAGCTGTAGCGGAGAGGCTTTTAGTATGAGCTTCTCGTTCCTCAGAATTTTTAAACCACCACCAAAACGCTACCGTATGCAAATTCCCAATCATAGACATCAAGGTAGCGATCGATTGAGTCTTAATTATACGCAAATCCCCAATACCTGAATGATTACATGCTTCAACAAAAGCCGGGATCCCGCCAGGTTTAAGTTGAAAAATTTTTTCCTCTACCACTAATTTCTCTGATAACGGAGCGAGGGTTTTACCACGACCCGGAAGCCAATCGTTCTCCCCACCCCACAGCGGATTTATTATGTTGATTGGTAGCGGCTCATAAAAACTATTTTGTTGCCGTCGTACAATTTTTCTGGTGTTGACGAAATACGGCGTAAGTTCAGGCACATGATAAAGACCACGAAGGCGTTTGTTCCAATCATCTAAATCATCATATCGGTACAGATGAACAATCTGGTCAGACGTTCCGGTCCGACTCGAAAAATAACCAACCAACCGATCCATGTAGGGGCTCACAAGCTCAAAGCCCCTATCGACCTGGGCCTTGTCGAATGCTCCAATATGTCCCGGTTCCATTGTATACGCTCGACGTTCGAATATCATTTTAGAAACCCTTGTCCAATTTATGTTCTAACTCCATTCAATCTTTTTTGAATGGGCAATTTTTTGCATAGTTATAAGCACACCCTAGTTCGATCACGCACCGCCTTCGATTATTATTTATCAATACAGTGTGAACGAAAAACATGACCTTAAATACCCTCTTAAAATAGGAAATTATGGTTTTTTACGTTATTCAAGAACTATTCACTGGGCTTTTGAGAAAAACGGAGTACACCAATGACGGCCTCATATATTGTTCGATATCAGGGTTACGCAGAAAATAAGACGGGGTTTATCAGCCATTACCGCAATAGACATGCACCAATTTTGGAAAATTTTCCGGGAATCAAGTCGTTGGTTCTGCACCACGCGGCCGATTTTCAAGACCCATACCCTATTACCCCTGGCGGTAATTTACTAATCGCTGAAATGACATTCCAAGATATATCCGCTTTGAATATTGCACTTAAATCGCCCGTTAGGACGGATGCCAGAAACGATTTTGAAAACTTCCCCACGTTTCATGGGGAAGTAACACACCAGGCATTTCAATCTGAGAAGGTCTTTTAGTTATGGCTGAAGATAAAAGGCGCATTCTACAGCGAGACCGACAACCCCACCTTTTTCGGCCGGTAGAATTCCGCTCCGTTGCCGTTCGAAATCGGATTATGATGTCACCCATGTGCCAGTACTCTGCGGTAGACGGCCTCCCAAGTGACTGGCATTACGTGCATCTTGGCAGCCGAGCAGTCGGTGGAGCGGGTATTGTATTTACTGAAGCCACCCACGTTTCTCCCGAAGGCAGAATAACACCACACTGCCTTGGAATATGGAATGACAAGCAAAAAGATGCTTTTATAAGAATCGCAAAATTCATCTCGGAACAAGGAGCAATACCCGGCCTACAAATTGGACACGCGGGTCGGAAAGCTTCCACAAATCGACCTTGGGATGGGGGGGGATCCATTGCGCCTGACCATTCAAATGGTTGGCAAGTTATTGGTCCGTCTGACCTCCCGTTCGGAGACTGGCAAACACCCACAGGAATGGATCAGCACACTATTAACAGGGTGATCAACGACTTCGCGGCTGCAGCCCAGCGGGGGCTCGAAGCGGGGTTTAAAGTAATAGAAATCCACGCAGCACATGGTTATCTGATTCATAGTTTCCTATCACCGCTCAGTAACGAACGTACAGATATGTACGGCGGCTCTATAGAGAACAGAAGCCGATTTCTGTTGGAAATTATTAATGCAGTTCGTAGCATATGGCCCAACGAATTACCCCTGTTCTTGAGGCTTTCATGCACGGATTGGATCGATGGTGGACTCACTATAAAAGATATTAAGGCTGTAATTGGCATAATTGCGGAAACGAACCACGTCGACTTGATTGATTGTTCCTCGGGAGGTATCGATCCACGGCAGGAAATACCTATCCACCCTGGTTATCAGATTCCGTTTTCCGCAGAGATTAGAAAAGACACAGGGGTTGCTACTGCCGCAGTAGGCCTCCTTCATAGCCCGGATTTTTGCGAAGAGGTCATTGCTAACGGGCGCGCCGACATTGTTGTGCTCGGACGGACCTTGCTCGCTGATCCCTATTGGCCGATGCACGCAGCCACCAAACTCCGCGCCGATAATTTTAATTGGCCTATACAATACGAACGGTCGAATATCTTCTAAGACGTAACTTATTACCCACCGAGAAAGCGACCACTTAACACGAACATAAGATCACCAAACCAAAAATTTGTCTAACCAACCTCGCTCAACGAGGGACACGCGAATCTGTTTCTGGTCGCGACATAGCGGCGAATGTAATCAGAGGCCCAATAGCCATCACACACATTGCCACTATCCATGCTCCCTCGTAAATAGTCCCACCAAGAAGATCCAGTGCAATTCCGTAGGCAAGTGGACCAAGCACCCCACCTGAAAACCCCACGAATGCAACAACAGCAAGTGCACTGCCACGTCGTTTAGGTTCTGCAGCCGCCACAGCGCCGGCGGTAGTCGCCGCACTACGACCATAAGAAAACATTCCGAAAATTAAACATATAAATAAACCGACTTCATAAGGGACAAATACAGAGAACCCTACGAGAACGGACAAACCACAAGAAAGTACCGCAACCCACATGAGTATCTTTTGACGGCTGTATCGGACTGATAATTCACCCACCACCATTGCAGCCGGCACCCCCACAAGTGCAACTATTGTTGACCACACATGGGCGCTCCAACCAATTTCATCGGAAGGTAAACGACTGTGTATAAAGACAAAAAATGTAACGAGCCAAACACGACTGATAAATACCTCCCATGCATTGCCCAAACCCGCATAAACATATCGCATTACCGCGCGGTCTCGCAGGACTGGCCTGAAATCCAAGGCCGAGCCGGTGTCCATACTAGCCGTTTTTGGTACTTTCCAGGGCAATACCATCCACACAATTAAAAAAGCGCCAAGTCCCCCGATACCCGCAATTATAAAAGCCCAACGCCACTCTAAAAAGTCAGCGGCAACGCCCGCCACTAAGATAGATAAACCTGACCCGAGCGCGAAAAATGAAGAGTAATAGGTCGACCCCCTTTGCTGCACCTTACCCTCAGGCAACTGGTCACTTAGAGCCTTGAGCCCGGGCATGAACGTACCCGCCAACCCAATGCCCGTTAGAACCCGGAACAAAACACAAGACCAAAGACCTTCGGCGACAAAGGCCACACCGAAGTTTCCGAGCGCGCCAATCGCCGCACTGAAAAGATAAATACGCTTTGGATCTATCCGGTCCGTATAGGCTGTTAGAAACGGTACCGTCGCGATGTACCCAGCAAAGAGTGCGCCTCCAACCCAACCGGCTTCCGCATTTGAAAGCTTCCATTCGGAGATTATGTCAACAAGCACCGAAGCCGGCGCCATGAAACCCAAAAGAGTGAGCACGAGAGCCAATGCAAAAGCCGCGACAAGAAATACTGGATGTTTCACACGACCGAGACCACAACCTTACCGGATGCCTTGTTTGATTCCATATATGTGTGGGCATCCTGTATTTCATCAAACTGAAACACTCTATCAAGTGGCATCCGGTATTTTCCGTCCAAAATTCCGTCAAGATACTCCTGCAGTGCACTAGTTGGCATTGGTGTAGAAGAACTGGAAAAATACGTGAATTTTGTTGTTGAAGGTATTACAGCACCGGGCATGAAATTTTCTATACTCCACTCACCGCTTAACATACCCGCCATGCAAAGTGTGCCCCCAGTCCGAACACAAGAAAAAGAATCAGCAAGCACAGGCGTGCCCACTAAATCGAACAAAGCGTCCACCCCCTGGCTCACCTCTTCGCGGACCAGCATAGATATCTCGCCACTATCTATGATCACGCTGGTCGCACCAAAATTTTCCAGAAGCGAAATTTTCTTTTCGCTTCGGGTCGTCGACAAAACGTTAGCTCCCAATTTGGAAGCAAAATTGGTCGCCACCAAACCCACGGATGAAGAACCTCCTCGAACCAGAACCGAGTGACCTTTTTGTATACCAAGCGATGCAACAAGCCCTCCCCAAGCAGTGTGGAATACTTCGGGTGCTGCCGCTAATTGCTGCCACGACAGTGGCGTTGTCACAGCGTGGACGCCCGCCATTGGAACAGACACAAATTCTGCATAGGCACCGTCGTACGCTCTTCCCATACCGTTAGTTGTAGCTACGACAGTCTGGCCAGGTTGGAAGGGCGTACCCGGCGCTTCTTCAACAATCCCCGCACACTCAATACCCAAGACCCTAGGAAATTGAACGGTCGGCGAATGCCCTAAACGAGTGTATAGCTCTCCACGATTCACACCGAATGCCATAACACGGATTAGCACGCGGCCGCTTATCACAGGGGGACGGGCCCAATCGTCCTGGACCTTCAAAACTTCTACTCCCCCGGGACGATCCACTACAATTGCACGCATGGTGTCCTTCATAAAAATTCCCTCAACGAGACCCTACCCTTATTGGGTGGCTCGGAACGTTCAAAACGGTCCCGCTCCGCGGGATGCTTCAACGACGGTTTCGTGGCATCAAGAGCCCACTTATTTGTTAGAACGTCCCTTGAGTCATCGCCCTTTTGCCATGCCGTCGGGTCAATGGGATGGCCCTTCGAATTTGGTATCTGGAACATGTGTCGTGCGGGATCCACTCTAGTGGTTATGGACCAAATTAGGTCTTCCGCCGAATTAATGTCGACATCAGTGTCAATTGCTATGGCGAGTCGGCAAGATGGCCATGCCTCTTCGAGGACTATTGTCAACGCAGCCCTTACTTGGTCATCGCGCTCAGGAATCATTTGAACCACACACGCTAGGGTGCCCCCCCAGGGAACATACAACACTTCCTTAATGTCATAACCGACCCCTCTTAATCGAGTATACATGAGACATTCGTGGGGAAGAGTGATGAGCGGCTGGTGATCAGAGTACATTAGTGTGTTGTGTTGGCGTAAAATTGGATCATTACGCATTGTAATTGAGGAAACTTCGAATACTGGTTGCTGGCTAATGCCCGGAAGATAATATAACGCTTGCGAGGGACCCGGCCCGTCAGCGCGCCTTTCATTTGGTTGCACGTGACCCTCTATCACTAACTCAGCATGAGCAGGAACCTCCAATGGCACAGTTTCGCACGCAACTAGCTCCACAGTCTCGTTAATAAGATTGCCAACAAGGTCAAGTTCTCCAAAATGCTCCAAATGCTCGGGTACGCTATAGCTCGCCATTATTTCATACGCTGGGTGCGTGCCCACCACACAAGCCATCGGCATCGGTTCTCCCAACGCTTCCCACTTTTCCAGAATTAAACGTTGATGGGGTGAAGAACCTATCAACATTGTCGCGTGGCATCGGTCAAAGGGCGATAATCGTGTAAATGACAGGTTCGCTGGGCCCCCTTCGGGTGCACGGCAAATATTCATAACGATTAGAGCGGGCAATGGATCCCGCTTTCCATGCTTAAACCCAGGTATTGTGGTCAGATCTATTTTATTACCCAAAAGTATTTTCTCTTTATGCGGCGCATTATTCACCAATCGCGTTTTACGAGGAGGTCTCGTCAACATTTCCGCTAATTCTGAAATCACATTTTCTGGGCGAGTATCCAAAACTGCTGATTGCGCAGCTCGGTCCCTAAAAAACAAATCTGCGATGCGCCAACCAGCGTAATCTTGAATATTTTCAAAAAGAACCGGTTGATTGGCCTGGACTATTAAATCACTAAGATCGTCCCTCGATACCGGTTTAGGTACATGCAAAACCTTGTTGGTATTTTCTGAAACAAAACTCCGGAGATCCTTAGCCATCAAGTTTTCTAAGCCTCTCCGCGTCACGAATTACTCGCACCGTCTCCGACCAAAGTCCTTCTTTCTCTATGTCACGCAACCGCGCCCACCGGGCATCTGATACATCGTCATTGGCGACGGGATCCCCGAAAACCCACTCAGCGGCAAAATCTACAAGCGTGTAATGAAATTGAATCCGCCCTTTCTTATCCTTTCGCACAGCATCAATCACATCAACTAAACCTATTAATCGAGCATCCACCCCAGTTTCCTCTTTTAACTCGCGAAGCGCCGCTTCTCGAGTTGTCTCGCCGAGTTCCTGACCACCCCCTGGGATCGACCATTCCCAAGTAATTGGAGGTTTCGCTCGTTTTACCAACAACACGTTGTTTTTCTTGAAACAGACGACACCGACACCACAGATTGGTCGGGTTGGGTATTCTCGGTCACTCATTGTAACGGATCCGGGGTGTGCCGCGGCCATAAAAAATATATTAACCCAGAAACCTGTATCACGAGGCAAAAAAGTAGAGCCGCCTGATGTCCTTCCGCACTCCACATTCCATCCCCGGTTGAAGGATACAACCCAATAATCACTCCAACTACCCACTGTGTCGAGAAGGCAGCAACAAATGTCAGCATGTTCTGTGCTGTGTTCACCCGCCCAGTTAGTTTTTCAGGGAACTTCTGGTTAAGAACCGCATAAGCAAGTGTCGCCGTAGATCCAAAATATCCAAATAAGAGACATAACAGCGCTGGGTAATCCACCCACTCAGCTGCAAATAAAGCTTGAACGCAGATTGACAAAGTAATTCCCGTTACCGCGGGTACAATTGTTGGCACACCTATTTTTTGAAGCCTCTCAGCCACTAAACCAATGGACAAAACACCAACGAACATACCAACATTAAACATGAACATTGCATCAGCCACACCGCTCCGATCTAAGCCCGCGACGTCGCGCAGCCAGGGCACCGCCCACAACGCCTGGTAAGACAGAAACACTCCATTATGCAGAAACACCATGAATGCTAACCGCCAAAAGTATGGGCTTCCGTATACTAATTTAAGTTCCGAAACCTGATTGGAAAACGAGGATTTTCCAGGTGCCACCATTGGCCCTTGTTGGGTTCTGTCGGGTACAAGCACGAGGATAAGAACGCCGGAAAGCACTGACATACCAGCTAACCACCAAAATACTGTCCGCCAATCTATCGACTGTATAACCATCTCTAAGGGAACCGTCGTCGATAACGCACCCATGGTTCCAAATGCGAAGATTACACCATTCACAACTGGGATTTTCTCTTTTGGAAACCACAATACATTTGCTTTTAAGGCGGCCATCAAACAAGCAGAAACACCTACACCTACAAGGCCTCGACCAACAATCAGCATAAAGGCGCTTGTGCCCATCGCAAACATCACCGCGCCAACGGCAGCAATCATTAATAGTGATGCCTGCACCTTTCGGGGTCCATAACGATCGAGCACAATACCCAAAGGAAGTTGCACAACAGCAAATGTAATAAAGTAAGCAGCAGTCATAAAACCCAGCGCTGACGGGCTCAAACCCACATCACTAACAAGCTGGGGTGAAATGATCGCGTTTACCGTTCGGAAGAGGTAGGACATGTAATATCCGATCCCGAACGGAACTAAGACCGTCAAAATCAATATAAGTACCGACCTTGAGCGAGGTGCTCCAGTATTTTTCATTACTAAAGTGGTACCTTTCTTGGAACAGGTTTAATTAAGTAAAGGTAACAAATTACCTGCAGCGCTATGATAATCCAAAGTGCTGTGGAATGCGCCGCGGTGGAATAACCACCATCAGGTTTACGGGCAAACGCCTCTATAACACCTCCAATTCCCCATTGCGCAAAAAAGGCCAAAACGAAGGGAAAGAAATTCATTGCGGTAATAACCCTCCCCGTAATCGCGGACGGGAAATGGACCGTGTTTGCCGCGTACGCGAGAAATACCGAAGAAGATAAAAACCCAAAAAGACCCCAAATGACGGTGACACCTATGGTCACGCCAAATGCAAGCAAAACCTGAACACCTATAAATAAAAGTACTCCACCACTAAACACGTGCAAGGCTTGCACCCGCGTTCGTCTCAGCACATCAGCACAGAAGCCCGTCAATAACAGTCCAATTAGAAACCCTATCTGAATTGATAAAAGACAGTTGGCACGAGCCGTTTGGCCTAATCCCGCAACATCCCGCAACCAAGGATCTGCCCATAACGTCTGATATGAGACTAGGGCCGTATATCCGAAAGCATACATCAGGGTTACGCGCCAAAAGAACGGCTCACGAAATATATCTTTGTAGCCGGCCATCTGGCTGGAAAAGGTCTCTTGAGAACCTGTATTAATTTTCTTTTCAGGAACTAATAATAGAACAGAGATCGATACCAAAACGGTGACAACAGCCAAACCGGCAAAAATATCACGCCATTCTGCGACATGCAGGAGCATCTCGACGGGCCGAGTAGCGGTAACAGCGCCCACTGCTCCAAAAGCACCTATTAAATTGTTCATTAAGGGAATTCTGTCGCTGGGAAACCACAGTGCGTTGGCCTTAAATGCAGACATCAATGCCGCTGATACCCCAATCCCGATCAGAGCCCTAGCCACTAATAACAGCCAAAAACTCTCCGCGAATGCAAAAATAGCCGCACCAGCCGCAGCAAATATTAATAAAACGGCATTGACCCACCTAGGTCCGTAGCGATCTAATGCCACTCCGAGTGGAAATTGTGTGGAGGCGAAGGCTATAAGGTAAATACTCGTCAGCAGACCGAGGGCTGCAGGGCCAAGGTGCAGATCGGTTATCAAGTTTTCGGAAATTACAGCATTTATTGTACGAAAAAGATAAGAAAGGTAATAACCACAACCAAACGGTAAAAATACGACTACAATAACGCGAAAGCCCGAAGGGCTCGATCTAACGTCACTCATTGGCCGTTTCACGCGACGAACATGATATTGGATAGATAAGTCCTAAAGAGATACCGTTGCAATAAATCACCTTATTGTTAACCAGCATCATAACCTTTCCAAGTGTGAAAGGCTGAGACCCAGCTTCTCACAAACATTTATATTTAACCTAAAGCTCAAAGCCTGCACTACATCCCGGTAAACGCTTTTTTGATGGTAACAGAATAATATTGCCGAGTAGATACCGGTCCTGATACAGAGCGTTGCCACCGGAAAAATCAACAAGTAGTTTATGCTCTCAAAAAATGTGAGCTGACGATGCCAAATGTATTAGATTTTTTAGTCGAACCAGAGGGACAAAATACAGAGATCCAAATTGTGGATTTAGTTATTGCCGGTTGGACCGGACGTGATGTTGAAGCGCTCGAAGCCCATATCACAGAATTAGAAGATCTAGGTGTTCCGAGACCTAGTTCCGTTCCGTGCTTCTATCGTGTCGGAGAAAATCAATTCACCAACGATGATGAAATTCAAGTCATAGGGGATACGTCGTCGGGCGAGGTTGAATTTGTTTTGATTGGTAGCAAGGAAGGAATGTTAATAGGCGTTGGCTCCGATCATACTGATCGCGAAGTCGAAACGTATTCTGTACCCGTTTCAAAACAAATGTGTCCAAAACCGGTTTCGAAGACCCTTTGGAAATTTGACGATGTCGCCGCCCACTTCGAAAGCCTGATACTTAGAGCATGGGTTACAGAAAGCGGTGAGAAATCTCTATACCAGGAAGGACCTGTAACTACCATGCGGCCCCCTGCAGAAATTATAGACCTATATCTTCCCGGAAACAAAACCCTTCCCACAGGCACCGCTATGTATTGTGGTACCCTGGCCGCGATAGGCGGTATACGCCCTGGGGCCAGGTTTGATGCAGAGATTGAAGACCCGATTTTAGACCGCAAGATAACTTTTGGATACAACATAAAACCCCTACCTATTATTAAATAAAACACTCAAACGAATAGGAGCATTGTTATGCCCATCAACAAGCAACACAAAGAATTCTACGCCGTAGATATGGGAGGAGAGTGGGAAGTCCCAGAAGGCTACCCTGAAGGTATCAAGCAAAAAATTCTTGTAGGCCACCTAGACGAAACCAATAAAATTGGCTGCCGCACTCGTCTACTAAAATTTGAACCGGGCGTTTATACAACCGCACCATTCACTCACGATTATTGGGAAGAGGTCTACCAACTTAAAGGCGATCTCATTGTTGGAAACGACGACAAGGGACAGGGCGGCCGAAGTTTTGATCCAGACACGTACGCCTGCCGCCCACCGGGAACGCCCCATGGTCCCTTCAAGTCGATTAATGGTTGTGTGCTTTTAGAAAGCCACTACTACGATGAAACAAAGTAGCTAATGTAAACCAGTCCTTCAGCAGATAGGGAACGCATCAATGGACCTTCTAATGAAGCCGGTCTTGGAACTACAGGCAGCACTCTGGAGCGGAAAAACTTCGAGCCAAGAGTTAACTGAAGAAGTCCTGTCGAAAATTAAAGACCCCAAGAGCGAGGGAAGCCGAACATTTCTAAAAGTGCACGAAGATTCTGCACTGGCGGCAGCGGGCGCTTCAGACAAACTCCGAGCCGCCGGTATAGTTCCATCCCCACTTAGCGGAATCCCGGTATCGTTAAAGGACCTGTTTGACGAACAAGGCCATCAAACACTAGCGGGGTCCAAATCAATGGAAGGTTCGCCCCCCGCCACAAAAGACGCTACGGTAACAGCCCGACTCCGTGCAGCGGGGGCGATCTTAATTGGGCGCACCAACTTGACTGAGTTTGCTTATTCTGGGCTCGGGCTAAACCGGCATTACGATACGCCTCGAAACCCATGGGACCGTCAAACGGGTCGTATTCCGGGAGGCTCATCTTCCGGCGCCGGCGTGTCTGTAGCCGATGGGATGTGTGCCGTTAGTATCGGGACGGATACCGGTGGTTCAGTGCGAATCCCGGCAGCGCTGAATGGCGTGACGGGTTTTAAAACGTCCACAGGACGTATACCAACTGACGGCATTTATCCGCTGTCTTCAACCCTCGATAGTGTAGGCCCGCTGGCGCCCACCGTGGGGTGTTGTATAATAGCGGATGCTATAATGGATAACCGCTCGCCGGTAATTCCAAAAGCGCTGCCTATTCAAGACCTCCGTTTCGGAATACCACAACATTATGTGTTAGACGACATGGATGACCATGTTGCCGGAACATTCCAAGATACTGTCGAAAAATTGGAACGCGCTGGAGCTAAAATTTCAGACATCGATACCAAAGTTTACCAGGAGATACCGGCCGCCATGCCAAATGGGGGAATACTTGGAGCGGAAGCGTTTGCTCACCACCGAAGTAGAATGGATGTAGAAAAAGAGCGCTATGACCCAAGGGTCTGGGTGCGGATCCGACGTGGCGAAAATCTCTCCGCAGCAGACCTAATAGACTGCCATCGGCTAAGGGCGGATATCCAGACACGAGCAAACGAAATTTCGATGCCGTTTGATGCGCTGCTAATGCCTACCTGCGCAACAGTGGCACCCGCTATACATCTATTGGACACAGACGATGATGCCTATGGCGCAGCGAACATACTGATGCTCCGAAATACAACGGTGGGCAATTTCCTCGATACGTGCTCGCTTTCGGTGCCGTGCCACACAACCGGAACTGGGCCGGTAGGCTTGATGATTATGGCAGCGACCCGTCATGACGAGTGGTTAGCACGAATTGGTCTCGCCATCGAAAGAGTGCTCCGCGCCTAAACCCTTGGGTCCAATGACGGAAGCCCAAAACGTATGCGTCCAGCGTTGACCGCTTGGATGTCCCACGCGAGCGTGATCTGTAACGACGCCGCATGAACATCACGAAACATACGCAAAAAATGGTTATCGGGGGTTAATCCTCGCGCACCGACTAGGGGATTTAATCTCTCGAGAGAGCGCACGCACAGCTGGGCGGCAAATGCATTGTTACGACGCCATCGAGCCCGATCATTAATTTCAGGAACGCCGCCCGATTCAGCGATAGCCATCGCGTCCGCACAATCTTTGAGCAGTAAAGCCTCTGCAGCCTCAATTTCTGCACCCGCTTCAGAAATCCGCGCTTGCGCTGTTGGCAACTCCGCCATCGGCGCATGACCAACGGTATTGCGTTGGCTTAGGTCATCCTCAATCAATTTTAGTCCACCTTTGGCGATTCCCAGCGCGGGCGAAGCAAAGACTTTCGTACCCAATGTAAGCGGTGGAACCCGGTAAAACGCATCGGGGTTTATCTCTGACCCGGGCGAAGGACCTCCCATCAACTTGGTAGACGGAATGGTTCGATGTTCCGGAATAAATACATTATCCAAATTAATACTGCGGGAGCCTGTGCCTGCCAGACCCGGCGAAAACCAATCGTCAACAATTTCATAGTCTCTTTTTGGAACTAAGGCGAAACGATGCTGAGGTGGCCCTTCCCCTTCCAATGGCGGCACAAAAACTTGCATGTTGTTCCAATCAGCAAAATCTACACCGGACGCAAAGCTCCATAGCCCGTTTGCAATAAGACCACCATCCGTTCGTTCTACCTTGCCGCCCTTTGCGGGGAAAGAAGAAGCTATCAGTGCTGCCGTGTTATCGCCCCACACCTCTTCTTGAGCCTCCGGGTTATTCATCCCGAGGATCCAATTTTGTACCGCGAGGTTCGAAAAAATCCAAGCACTTGAACCACACCCTTGACCTAACTCGGCGCCGAGACGGACCATCATGCTAATATCCCACGCGTTTCCTCCAAACCGCTCGGGTTGGTGAATTCTAAAAAAACCTTTCTCCGTAAACTCGTCGAAGGTATCGCGAGGCACCGCTCTGTTTTCCTCTGCCGTTCGCGCCCTATCCAATAAAACCGGAATCATATTCCGTGCGTCTGCGATCATCTCTGTCTGTATATTTCTAATTTCCATTATGCCCTCGGATCTGTGGCCGGCAGACCAAGTTGTAGCTCTGCCGCGGTTGTGGCGTGTCGGTCCCACGCCATGTTGATTTGCATAGTTGCCGCAAGGAGATCTCGGTATGCTCTTATGAAATCGCTTGTATCAGTTAATCCTCGCGCACCTATGAGCGGGTGAAGAGTTTCAACGGCCTTTACGCACATCACGCCGGCATAAGCATTATTACGACGCCAGAATGCTCGGTCCTCTACTGTGGTCAAACGTCCAATTTTTCCGATCTCAAGTGCTACATCACAATCTCGCTGCATCAGCGCCCACGCAGCATCAATGAGCGCTCCCGCCTCCGCCACCCTCATTTGTGCCGTGGTCAAGGTCGCCATTGGCACACCTGCGACGTTTTTACGTTCTGACAGATCAGTTTCAATCGCGTCTAACGCGCCGCGCGCCATACCTACCACCGGGCCCGAAAAAATTTTGTTAGCACCGCACATAGGTGGAACGCGAAAAATTGGCCCGAAATTCTCGGATGCTTTAATCGTCTTGCCCGCCCGGGCATCGGCTGTATTCAACATCCGGTGTTGAGGAATGAAGACATCTTTCAATCGAATTGAACGAGACCCGGTCGCTGCAAGACCTGGTGAATACCAGTCATCAATCACTTGGTAGTCTGTTTTCGGAACCAAGGCCATATAGTGGGTAAAACCACCATCCTCATTCGGTACAAATATTTGCATATTGTTCCAACTGGCAAAATCAACGCCGGAAGCAAAGCTCCAAACACCGTTGGCAATGACGCCCCCATCTACTTTTTCGACCTTGCCACCTTTCGAGGGAAAGGAAGACGCCGTGCATGCATCTTTATCCTCTCCCCAGACCTCATCCTGGGCCTGGCGAGAGGCCATGGATACTATTCCGTTTTGGGCCGTGATGTTGGAAAAGGTCCAAGCTGATGATCCGCAACCTCGACCTATTTCTACAGATATATCAAGCATTGTACGGTGGCTCATTTCAAACCCGTCATACCGCTCGGGCATCTGAACACGATATAAACCCGCCTCCAACATCGCTTTATGGTTTGCCTGATTTAACCTCCGGTTTTTCTCCCCCTCATGGGCTCGCTGGCGAAACGGTTCTTTCATCGAACGAGCGATTTCTATGAACTCGTCGTGTCGGTCCTTATTTTTTCCTAGACTGGGTGTTCCGTCCGCCATCACTATCTTCCTACACGCCAAACGCTAATTGAGGTGCTCTTAGGTCGTTACTCTATCACTTCTTTTTCGAGTTTCCACTCGCGCCATCCACGTTGTCGCGACAAAGATTACTCCAGCTCCAACCCATGTCCAGATGGATGTTGTCTGTCCGAATGCAAAATATGCAACGACCGCCAAGAGAGGGAGGCGGAGAAACAGAATTGGTGATACGAGGCTTGCCTCAGCCAAACCAAAGGAGCGGGTCAGACAAAATTGTGCCCCTAAACCCGCAATGCAAAAGCCTAACAATTTCCACCACAAGTCGATGGGTGGCGTGACCCACCAAATCACAGAGGGGACAAGCGCCAACGGAATCATAAACAAGAAATTCCACGTCATTATGGAGAGGAAAGGATCGTGTCGCGCTACCCACCGGGACATAGTGTCCGACATCGCGTAAAAAGCAGAGGCTGCTAGCGCAACGGCGACGCCCACGTTGAATACAGCGAAGCCCGGGCGAACGATAACCAAAACACCTACAAATCCAATAATCGTGGCAATAACCCTGTGCGATTGGAGTTTTTCGCCCAAAAGTAGTACCGCACAGAACATTGTGAAAAATGGTAACGTAAACTGTAGCGCTGTAGAATCTGCAATATTTATAAGGCTAAGGGAATAATACCCTGTAACCATACCCAAAAACCCAGCTAATGCTCGCATAAAATGGCGTTTGGAAATGGTCGTTTTTAACGTACCCAATCCAGCATTCAATATTACAGGCGCAAAAATTATTAGCCCAAAAATTTGTCTAAAAAGGACAGCCTGAAATACCGTCATACCTCCATCCTGCAGAGCCTTAACGAGCGACAATGAGGCTGTAAAACAGCAAGATGCCGCGACCATCCACAAGATGCCAGCGACCGGATTATGTCTATCGACCGGACTGCCACCAACTGCCATCACAAACCATTCATGAAGAAATTTTCATCAGCCAAATTTATAAAAGATAATACGTTTTTCAAAACAAAGACCACTTGCTCAGTTTTGTACACCCCCTTATGTTCTGCCCCTCTTCAGTAATCAAGGTACTAATATGGAATTCCTCGAAACCGGTTATCCCGAAAACACCGAAATATACCTACAGACAACTCACTATTTTGATTTTGATAACCCAGTTGTAGCGGATTTTGCAGGGAGAGCGGTTGACGGTGCTGTTACCGACAAAGAAAAAGCGATTAAAGCATTTTACGCAGTCCGCGATGGTATTCGATATGATCCGTACCGGATTGTCGATGACCCACAAGCATACCGAGCGAGCGAGGTCTTAAGAACCGGGGGTGCATTCTGTATACCTAAGGCATCGCTTCTAACAGCTGTGGCCAGGGCCTCGGGAATACCAACCGCAATCGGTCTGTCGGACGTAACAAATCACATGTGTAGCCAACGACTTCGCGACGCCATGGGCGGTAAGGATTTGTTTCTCCACCACGGCTATGCTGTCATGCTTATTGACGGACAGTGGGTGAAGGCAGCTCCAGCATTCAATATCGAGCTCTGTAATAAATTCGATGTCACCCCGACCGAATTTGATGGCATAGAAGACGCTTTGTTGCAGGAATTCGATAAAAATGGACGAAAACATATGGAATATGTCAAACAACACGGAATATGGTCCGACCTACCTTTTAACCGCATATTCGAGGACTTCGACGAATACTACGGGCACGAACTGTGGGAGCGTTGTCGCGAAGCTATCGCACAGAATGAGCGCAAACAGGGGAAAATTTTTGAGGACGAAAAACCTGTAAAATAATTATGCTTCCCAATCTTTCCTCTCGGATTCCCAAAACCCTATTAACGGCACGAATGAAACATAGAGCCGTCCCTGAAATGTTGGGAGACGAAATACCGAAAACGGAGGAAACTGGGTATGCCCTTCAAGCCCATTTGCATAACGAGTTTCGGAAATATGGTTATGGTGAGCTCGCCGGTTGGAAGGTTGGCGCTACTACTTTGTCAATGCAGACATACCTAAATGTGGATGGCCCAGCCTACGGTAGAGTCATGTCTAAAAATTGTTATCGTTCAGGCATATCACTCTTAAACAAGAATTTCTTTAACCCCGGCATTGAATGCGAAATAGGTGTCCGTATCAATAACACCCCTCATAACAAACATCACACTCGTGACAGTGTGACAGAGTTACTTGGCACAGTTTTTCCGGCAATTGAAATAGTGGAGAATCGATATGGAGACTTTAAAAAACGTGGAACGCCGTTGCTAATCGCCGATGATTTTTTTCATAGGGCTGCAATCATTGGAGAAGAAATAGCTGAATGGAACGACATAGACCTAGCTCGTATAGAAGGTGAAACATTGATAGATGGTACGAAAAAGGGTTCCGGAACGGGAACGGAAGTCATGGGCCACCCTCTTGAAGCTGTCGCTTGGTTAGCAAACACACTCAGGTCACACGGTTTTCAATTGACAGAAGGACAAATTATCCTGACAGGGTCAGTCGCTCCAGTAATATGGTTAGGTAATTACCCAAGTTCCGCACAGGTAAATCTCTCCAAACTGGGAACTGTAAAAGCAAATTTTAGAAGTTGAAGTTTTAACCCGCTTTTCCTCCTTCTATTTTCTGCCCAACGGCCGGCACACCCCCCTCTTCACCCCATCTTGGCGCAGATTCGATATCCACATTCAGCTGGTCAAGCATTCTCATACAAGATTGATCCACAATATCCTCTAGGGATTTAGGGCGATTATAAAACGCCGGTACAGGCGGAAAAATAACAGCGCCAATTCGTGCAAGTTTGGCAAGGTTTTCTAAATGTCCAAGGTGTAATGGCGTTTCCCTAATTGCAATGATAAGTTTTCGGCGCTCCTTGAGTATTACATCTGCCGCTCGGCTAACTAGATCCCCTGTGTTGCCCATAGCAATATTTGACATAGTTTTAATAGAACAGGGCGCAACTATCATTCCCTCAGAACGAAACGACCCAGATGAAATTGACGCCCCTATGTTAGAGGATTCATGCACCTGGTGAGCTAAACCATTAATATAATCGAGCTCCAAATCGTGTTCCATCTTAAGCGTAAGCTTAGCAGAGCGACTCATAACGAGGTGTATTTCAATATTTGGATCTGTCCGCATTAGCTCCATTATCCGGACACCGTAAATGGTGCCAGTTGCTCCGGTAATACCCACAATTACACGTTTCATAATTTTTCCTGCACTTTCCAATTTAATATAGTCAATTATTGTGCCATGTCGATAAATTTGGTGTTAAGTAGTTGATTCGACTTCAATTTGGTTTATCAAGTGTCCCCCACTCTTACCGTAAAGAAAGATATAAAATGACAGGTTCGGACGCGTCCGGCCGTCCTCTGAAGCGTTTCAAAGGACTTATGGAACTTTTAGGCGCAAAATTGACTTCATGGGGGCCAGATTATGCAGCAATTGAGATCCAGGTCGCTGATTGTCACCGAAATGGAATAAACGTTGTGCACGGCGGGGTAATGGCTGCGTTAATTGATACAGCCGGAGCACACGCTGGAATTTTCTGTTCCGAACCTCCCGTAACACGCAACGCTATGACAATTTCTCTAAACGTAAATCTGGTTGGTAATATAACCGAGGGCACACTAATAGCAGAAGCACGTGTCCGCAAAGCTGGGAAAACAATATTTGTATCGTCCTGTGACGTTCACGATGAAAATGGAAATTTGCTAGCCACAGGTGAGGTCGTAGGGAGGTACGGTCCGAATAGCGGGATAACGAAAAGTACATCCACATCTCCAACGATTTGAACTATATTAAAGGCACAGACAAAAAGCTTTTTAGTCATCATGAATTACAGGAAAATTTTTCCCGGAAGATCAAAATACGCTGCGTGGAGAAGAACACTTAAAAACGCTATAACACTTGTAGTTATATGTTTTGTTGGAATGTCGTTAAGTGTTCCGAACCAAAGCCAAGCGAACACTGTTGCTCCCACAAAAATTAGTGTCAATAGTGACAAAAACTTCCCAAAAATAATTGGGCAAGTGCAGACGCACAACACAAAATATTCAGACTCACTCGTGGATCTCGCACGGAGTAATGGGCTTGGATACACTGAGATTGTAGCCGCGAATCCCGGGATTGATCCATGGGTTCCTGGTGCAAATCGAAAAATAATACTCCCTACGGCACACATTATTCCGAGAGGTCCACGCGAGGGAATACTGATAAACCTAGCTGACCAACGGCTCTATTTATTTGATGAAAACCTAAAGACGGTAGAATCAGTTCCATTAGGTATTGGTAATGCAGGTTGGGACACCCCAAAGGGTGTTACTAAGGTCGTACGTAAACAGCATTTACCAACGTGGTATGTCCCAAAGTCTGTGCGGATAGAACAACCCGAGCTACCGCCTGTGATTAGACCCGGACCGGATAACCCACTTGGGACCCATGCTGTTTATCTCGATTGGCCTGCTTATCTGTTTCATGGCACCAACAAACCCTATGGTGTAGGTCGAAGGGTAAGCCATGGGTGTATACGACTTTATCCAGAGGATATTCTCCGACTCTTCGACAAAATTGGAATTGGTACCAAGGTGACAATCATTGACCAACCTATGAAATTAGCGTTTGTGAAGGACGGGCTCTGGCTCGAAATTCATCCAAACCAACTCCAAGCTGATGAGATTGAACAAAAAGGAGAACTAACCCCTGCCAAACCACCAGAATTTGAGTATCTTATTCTTCTTGCAGCGGGCGGTAGCGCAAATCTAATCGACTGGACGAAGGCCAGAACTGTAGCCAAGCAACGTCGCGGCATCCCAATACAGATCCTCAAATAAGAAACGACGCTACCAATTATGATAACGTCGCGTCGATTTATGATCCGTTAACTTACTTGCGAAGATTTTTCTGGAAAATTCTATCCGCCTTATCACCTGCAGCTTTCGCTTCGGCCGCCCCTCGGTTTGCCGCATCAGCCGCAGCGCGAGCAGCAGCAGCAGCAGCTTTTGCAGCAGCAGCAGCTTTTGCAGCAGCAGCAGCAGCTTTAGCATCCGATGATGCTTTCATAGAGGCGGCTTTGGCATCAGCTGCGTTTGCACTGGCCTTTTCAAGTAGAGCCTTGTCATTCTGGTTCACCGTTTCGCAACCTGCCACAAACAGAAGCGGAGACGCGATAACGATCAGGTATTTTAGAGCCTTCATTTGTTTTACCTCCTCGGGGGTGCGCGATGTAATCCTAACTGCCAAATCCCAGACCATGGCAAAGCCTTACCTCAAAACGCACACCAACACCAGTCTTAGTATCTCGATTAAATCAGAGTCCTCGCGGGTTTTTCAATAAAAAAGCACAAAATTCGAAATTAATGACCCACAAAAGCTGTGGGCTGGCCAAAATTAGTCTATCTTGTCGACGTGGCAATTCTGCCGCTCCCATTACCTGGATATAGATTGTATATGGATTGGACACAGTATTGGTTTATGTTCCCGGTCGCCATGTGCGTTTCCACCTCAGCAATGCTAAGTGGCATAGGAGGCGCTGCACTTTTTATCCCAATCTTTGTGATCATCTTTCCAGTCCTTGGACCTGAATACCCGCTTACAACCTCTGCAGCAATTGGATCAGCTCTTATGACGGAGGTCTTTGGGTTTTCATCAGGCTTTATAGGCTACTATCGCAAACGTCTAATAGACTTTAAGAGCGCCATCCCATTTCTTAAAGTCTCTATTCCTGTAGCAGTTTTCGGAGCATTAATGTTCGGAATTCTGCAAGACCAAGAAACACTCCTTAAAGCAGCGTACGCAATGTTAATGCTTGTTCTGTGCCCAGTAATACTTCGGCACGTCCCAATACAAAAAAAGTCAGTGGATTGCACCGATAAAAAAAATATTGTCCAACGTGAAGAACATAGAATTATTATCGACCGAGACGGCAAGAAGTATATATTTTCTGTACCTAAACAAGGGGTTCTGGGAGCAGCGTTTACAGCTATCGGATCGTTCCTTACGGGCTTTCTTGGCGTAGGTGTGGGAGAAACAATCCTACCTCAACTCGTAAAACGAAATGCGGTCCCTGTCGCTGTAGCGGCAGCGACATCCGTATTTACCGTTATCGTCACAATAGCCTCCGCTTCATTCACACAAATAGCCACGTTAATAGATGCAGGAGGATTAGACGCCGTACCCTGGAACCTCGTGTGTTATACAATACCAGCAGTAATTATAGGAGGTCAGCTTGGCCCGCTTTTGCAGGGCCGTATAGCACAGCGTCAAATGGAAAAGGCCATCGCAGTGTTATTTGCTGTCATTGGCTTTGGGATGCTATGGATCGTAATTAAAACACTTCTCAAGCAATAAACCACCGATACGGAATTGGTCGCGTGTGGCATAATTATTTCAGAATACCTAGAACTCGGAAAGGTCGCCAGCAAACGCACATGTTAATATTAAGTTCCTTCAAGGTATTTGTTAATTTTAAAAACTAAAATGAGTTTAATTTAACCTGAGAGCCACCAAACATGAAGTAGACCGTTGAATTTTATAGATTTATGCCTGTGGATATCTATGGGGAAAGATATATTGGTAAAAATTGGGTCTAAATAAAAAAACTCGTTTTATCATTATAAAACAATGGGTTATCTTTTGTTATAAAAATAATCTATAATAAACGCCTTGTGTATGGCTTTGATACTTAATTATGAGGTATTTACCGCAATTAAGAGCAGGCTATTTAGGACATTAAATTTTTTCATGATGTAAATACTGCGAAAACTTCTACAGGATTTACCGTACATCCTAAATTATCATTAGTTTTTGTTTATAGATATACTAGGAACTTACATACATTTCCCTGTATTCACCATATTTCGACGAGTAAAAAAACCATACGTTGTTTTGAGACAATGCATGAATACCTCAAATGTTTAAACAAACTTTTGCATTTTTTTTCTGTAATAATTTATTCAAAATATGCGCAACAAGATATATGATTTTCGAATTTAATAAAATCTGTTTCCCCTGGAGCGTAATTGTCAATTCGTTGGTATATTGTAAAAATCAAGCATATTTGTGACTAAACCTCTATTTTGGATGTCTATAAGATAGAACCATGTTGTTTACATCATTATTGAAATATGCGATGCGGATAGGTTCCATAAAGGTCGTTGGCCATAATGGGAAAGTAGGTATCTACGGGGATGGAAGTGCCCCTAGATGCACTATACGGTTGAAAAAACGTCGTCTTGACTACATCCTTGCCCTCAATCCCGCCCTATACGTGCCAGAAGCGTACATGAATGGTGACCTCGTTATCGAGGATGGGACTCTCTATGATTTCATTGAGTTGGCCGCAATAAATTATACCAGTGTAGAGTCTTTTCCCTTACTTGGTTTGTTCCAATGGATGGGAATTGGTGGCAAAAAACTTAAGCAATATAATCCTGTAGGGGTAGCGGAAAAGAACGTCGCACATCATTACGACTTATCCGGCCAGCTATACGATCTATTTTTGGATTTAGACCGACAGTATTCATGTGCATATTTCAGGAAACCGCAAGAAGACTTAGATACTGCCCAACAGAATAAAAAACGGCACCTCGCAGCAAAAATGCTCTTAGATAGACCAGATGCGAATAAGGTCCTTGATATAGGCTCTGGTTGGGGCGGATTAGGCCTATACATTGCGGAGGTATCAAATGCCAACATTACCGGGGTGACGCTATCAAAGGAACAACATAAATTATCAAATGAACGAGCCGCAAGAGCAGGTTTTAAGGAAAGAGTAAAATTCGAACTCCTGGATTATCGAAAAATACCCCAAAAATTTGATCGAATTGTCTCTGTCGGAATGTTTGAACACGTAGGGAAGAAGAATTACCGAGAGTTTTTCGATAAACTTCGAGATCTTATGACAGATGACGGCATAGCGGTGATCCATTCTATCGGACGTCTTGACACACCCGCGCCAATCAATCCTTTTATTCGAAAATATATCTTTCCAGGAGCAGACATCCCGGCCTTGTCAGAGATTACGCCTATAGTTGAGAAATCTGGCCTTATTTGCTCGGACATTGAAATACTTCGCCTACACTATGCAGAAACTCTTAGACATTGGCGAGAACGTTTTAACGCCAGACGCGACGACATTCGTAATATTTATGATGAACGCTTCTGCCGTATGTGGGATCTCTATCTTGTGATTTGCGAAATGGGTTTCAGGTATGAAAACCTAATGGTTTTCCAGATTCAAGTCGCAAAATCACTAAAAGCGGTACCACACACCAGGGACTATATGTTTGAGTGGGAACGCGCACAAATTGAAAAAGAGCGCGGTGAGGATGAAGAAAAAGCTGCGTAGGTTTTAGATTGCCAATCGTCTATCAAGTACCAAATAGATCGAACACACAAAAATCTAAATAGAAAACGAAACGAACAAGTGAAGACCTGACTTTTCCCCAATATCAGGCAAAGTGTCCCCATCATTCACATTCTTCGCGTATTTAAACCGAATGTTCCCCGATAAATTCATCGTTTCTTAAGTCTAAAATCAAAAGAACATATCGATTCGTTATATGGTCCAAATAATTAATATATGGAGCAATTTTCTTGGCAACCACACTACACTCAGCAACCGAAGAGGATACCGGTTTTCGTCAACCACCACATAATGAGGAAGCCGAAATGGGACTTCTCGGGGCTATCCTCGAGAACAACCGATCCTACGAACGCGTCTCAGAATTTCTACTGTCGGAACATTTTTTCGATCCTGTGCATGCGAGGATATATGACGCAAGCGGCAAACTTATTGAAAGAGGTCAACAAGCAAACCCAACGACATTAAAACACATTTTTGATACTGAAGAATTCGAAGAAATTGGCGGTCATATATACCTTGCGGAGTTAGCCGCTTCTACTTTTTCGATTATAAACACTTTAGATTACGGGCGTCTGATCTATGACCTTTATATACGACGTCAATTAATTGAACTTGGCACTGATGTCGTTAATGATGCCTTTTCGCACGAACCAGAGGATAGCGGTCTAAAGCAGATAGAGAGCGCAGAACAGAATCTATACGATCTTGCAACAACCGGAAACCACGAAGGTGGTTTTCAAAGTTTTGCGGCATCGATTAAGGACGCAGTAGAACTCGCAGCTGTCGCTTTCAATAGAGAAGGTGCTCTTGGGGGGGTCCCGACTAAATTTCGCCAACTCGATTTGCTTTTGGGTGGTTTACATAAATCCGATCTCGTCATTCTTGCTGGCCGACCGGCGATGGGTAAAACCGCACTCGCAACAAATATAGCGTTTAATGTTGCAAACTTGTCAGACACCTTAGTCGATGAGAGCGGTAAAGAAACGCTAATTGACGACCCTGTGGTTGGGTTTTTTTCGTTAGAAATGTCTTCGGAACAACTAGCTAGCCGCATCCTTGCGGAGGGAGCCCAAATACCATCTGACAAAATTCGAAAGGGAGAATTAAATCAGAACGAATTCGACCGTCTCGTTCAGACAAGTCAACGGTTACAAAACGCCCCACTATATATCGATGACACCCCGGCATTATCAGTTTCCGCTCTAAGAACGCGAGCACGCCGTTTGAAGCGGCAACACGGTCTTGGTTTAATCGTCGTTGACTACTTGCAACTTCTGCAGGCTAGTATTTCCAGAAAAGAGCACAACCGTGTCCAAGAAATATCTGAAATCACTCGGGGTTTAAAAACTCTAGCGAAGGAGCTTGATGTCCCGGTTTTAGCCCTGTCACAACTGAGTAGGGCTGTAGAACAGCGTGAAGAAAAACGACCCCAGTTAGCAGACCTTCGCGAATCAGGCACCATTGAACAAGATGCTGATGTGGTAATGTTTATCTATCGGGACGAATATTATTTGCATCGCGCCGAACCTTCGCGTCGTGCTGATGAAACTAACGAAAAATACAATGAACGTTATTTGATTTGGGAAGAGGCAATGAGCCAAGCACGTGGGCGAGCAGAAGTCATCATAGCAAAACAAAGGCACGGTCCCACGGGCACAATTAATCTTCGTTTCTATCCAGAAGCGACGAAATTCGACAATTTGGAAGATGACGAAACTAATAAAGAAACCTTCGGATGATTGAATGTTTTTTCCATTGAAATAGCACGTTTTAGGATGAACTAAATGCGATTTCCTGGTGCTATACTAACAGTTAACCTACCATCGATTGCTTCCAATTGGCGTTTACTTTCTAGTTATATTGGAGATTCCGAATGTGGAGCAGTAGTTAAAGCAGATGGATATGGGCTCGGCAGCGCTGAAATTGGAAGGTGTCTGCAGAAAGCCGGTTGTAAGCATTTTTTTGTAGCGAGTATAAACGAAGGGATCAACCTCAGAAAATCTATTGGTGTAAATTCAAAAATATACATTTTCAATGGGGTCGGCGATAAAGGAGCGATCACCGAATTTGACAGCAATTCTCTCGTGCCAGTGCTTAATTCCATAGAAGATGTCGTTCTCTGGTCAACCCACGCCCAACAAAAGGGCGGCCGAAGCGGTGTCCTTTGTTTCGATACTGGAATGAACCGCCTCGGGTTACCTCCAAACGAAGCCATAAACCTCTCAAACCAAACCCACTATCTGGACGGTATCAAAATAGATTTTGTCATGAGCCACCTAGCGTGTGCGGATGAGCCAGAAAATATAATGAATACAGAGCAAAAAGCACTTTTTGATCAAATTCGTTCTAGCTTTCCACATTTTCGTGCCTCCCTCTCAAACTCCGCAGGCATCTTTCTGGACCCAACGTTTCATTACGATTTGGTCCGCCCCGGAGCCGCTTTATTCGGAATCTGCTCGCCGAACTATGCATCAGTAAAATTACACCAAGTCATTGGTTTAAAAGCAAAAATCTTGCAAATTAGGCATGTTGACTCTGAATCTGCCGTTGGTTACGGTGGAGCGGCAAAGGTTCCAGCGAACTCCCGCTTAGCTACTGTTGCAGCAGGCTATGCAGACGGGTATCTTCGGTCCTTAGGTAATCGCGGACATGGCTACGCCGCTGGTATAAAAGTACCCGTAGTAGGCCGGATTTCCATGGATTTAACGACGTTTGACGTGACCAAAGTGCCGACTGACCAAATCCGTCCAGGAGATGAGATAGAGTTGATATCTCCACAGCACACAATAGATGACCTTGCCTCAGAAGCCGGCACAATCGGATATGAAATATTAACCTCTTTAGGGTCCAGGTACCAGCGCCGATACCAAAAAGTGATTACCTGATGGACTGGCTAGCGCGCGTTGGAAGCGTATTTATAGGATTTTTAAGCACTACGGGTCGTTTGGCGGTATTCACCGGCGTGAGTGTTAGCCACATATTTCGCCCACCATACTATCCTCGACTACTGTTCCGGCAATTAATTGAAATCGGCTACTACTCGCTTCCAGTGGTAGGCTTAACAGCCGTTTTTACCGGGATGGTACTCGCGTTACAGAGTTACTCCGGTTTTGCCCGTTTTAATGCGGAAAGTGCTGTAGCCACAGTAGTCGTGCTTTCTATAACAAGGGAGTTAGCGCCAGTACTAGCCGGTTTGATGGTTGCTGGACGTATAGGCGCTGCAATGGCTGCAGAGATAGGTACTATGCGTGTAACAGAGCAAATTGACGCATTATCCACGTTATCTACTAACCCGTATAAGTACCTAATAGCACCCCGACTATTGGCCGGCATATTGATGCTTCCCATCTGTGTACTGATAGCAGATATAATAGGGGTTTTCGGAGGTTATTTAATATCAATACATAAACTTGGCTTTAACCCAGCCGTATACATTAACAACACTTGGCAATACTTAGAGATTATCGACGTAATATCTGGCCTTGTAAAAGCAAGTGTGTTTGGTTTTTGGGTAGCGTTGATGGGTTGTTATCATGGTTATTATTCCCGAGGAGGCGCACAAGGCGTCGGCGCTGCAACAACTAATGCTGTTGTTTCTGCCTCTATCCTTATACTCGGGTCAAATTACCTAATAACCGAGGCGTTTTTCTCAAAATGAACCACCAACGAACCAAAATTTCCATTCGAGGTTTAAAAAAGTCATTTGGAAGCAACCATGTTTTAACGGGACTAGATTTAGATGTTGCAGAAAAGGAGTCTCTCGCAATAATTGGTACCTCGGGCTCTGGAAAATCCGTTTTGGTCAAAAATATTCTAGGGCTCATCAAACCAGACCATGGTTCTATAATTATCGACGGTGTTAAAACGACTAACGTCCCAAACAAAACCTGTCAGCCGGTAACTAAACAGATTGGGATGCTATTTCAAAACTCTGCTCTCTTTGATTCACTATTAATATGGGAAAATATTGCATTTGGCCTCATAGAGAAACGGCTATTGGGGCGCGAAAAAGCTAAAGAAGAGGCGATGAGATTACTAAATGAGGTAGGATTAAATCGGCAAACAGCTGATCGGTATCCCGCAGATATTTCTGCTGGAGCACAGAAACGGGTTAGCTTGGCTCGCACGATCGCTTTAAAACCCAAAATTGTTTTATTTGATGAACCCACTACTGGTATCGACCCCATAATGGGTGATGTTATCGATCGGTTGATTGTTAAATGCGTCCGAGGTTTAGGTGCCACCGCAATAACGATTACACATGACATAGATAGTGCACGTCGAATCGCGGACCGTATTGCTATGATTCATCACGGTAAAATAATTTGGGTGGACGACGCACAGAAGATCGATAACACCGGTAATAAAATAGTCGACCAGTTTATTAAAGGTCATGTCGAAGATCATATGTTAGCCGAGTTTGGCACACGGTAAAATCCGGAAGAATGATAAAGAAAATATCGATTTTTCACTGCCAAGAATGCCAGGCCTCCTATACAAAGTGGCAGGGTAAATGCGATTCCTGTGGAACTTGGAACAGTATTTTAAAGAATGCCTCTTCATACAATACTAATAGCAGAATGTCGGCAAAACTGGCCGAGCCAGTCGAATATGTTTCGCTGGCCAGTTCATTAAAGACCGCGCAGCGTATCTCTTGTGGTATACGTGAATTCGATAGGGTCGTAGGTGGCGGAATAGTGCAGGGGTCCGCTGTGCTCGTTGGGGGAGATCCTGGGATCGGTAAATCTACTATCCTGCTCCAAATTGCCGCTGCAGTTTCTAGCGACGCAAAATGCGCTTATGTTTCCGGTGAAGAATCAATACAACAAATAACTACGCGAGCAAAACGTTTGGGGTTGAGTATGGCGCCCGTGCAGTTGGCGTCAGCAAACAATATCCGGGATATAGTGGCCACGTTGGATACTCCAACACCACCGAGTTTGGTGATTGTCGACTCCATACAAACAATGTACCTAGACAATTTGGACTCTGCACCTGGTTCCGTCTCGCAGGTCCGAGCTTGCACGGACACCCTAATTCGGATAGCGAAACTGCGAAGCTTTATTGTTATACTTGTCGGTCACGTCACCAAAGAGGGTACAATAGCAGGCCCAAGAATTTTGGAACATATGGTAGATACCGTCCTCTACTTTGAGGGGGAACGTACCCAGCAGTTTAGGTTGCTCCGCGCCATAAAAAACCGTTTCGGGCCGACGGATGAAATTGGTGTATTCGAAATGACCGGGACCGGTTTAAAACAGGTTGAAAATCCTTCCAGACTTTTTCTTGCAGGTCGTCACGAAGATGTCTCAGGCGCAGCTGTTTTTGCTGGTATAGAGGGGACCCGACCACTTCTCGTTGAAATCCAGGCACTAGTTGGAACTTCTACATTGGCCAATCCACGTCGTGCCGTCATCGGTTGGGACTCCAATCGACTTGCTATGGTATTAGCAGTCCTGGAGACCCGATGTGGGTTAAGTTTTGCAGGGCGCGATGTATATCTAAATGTGGCAGGCGGTCTAAAAATAAGTGAACCGGCAGCAGACTTAGCAGTTGCAAGCGCACTTGTTTCCGCAATATTCGATCAACCATTAGGATCTGATACTGTAATTTTTGGGGAGATTGGGTTGGCTGGCGAAATTCGTTCTGTTGGACAAAGAGAACTCCGGCTCAAGGAAGCTGAGAACCTTGGGTTTATAAAGGCCTGGTTACCGACCGGACAAACGTCGGAAAAGGAAAAAAGAGCAAGTTCCAATAATTCGCGGATAGATACATGGACGATACAAAAATTACACGAAATTTTGCGGTTCTTTAATAGTACCGATAGGAATTTATCGAATATCAAAGGCACTGACAGATGAGCTTAGGAGACATTTTTGTTATCATCATTATGTTGTTGAGTGGAATTATTTCGTTACGATTTGGGTTTATTCGTGTCGTCCTTGGCGTCTCTGGTTGGGTGGGTGCAACCTTGGCAACTATCTATTTTTTCCCTGATGTTAGAACATATGCTCAAGATCTAATTGAAAGCCAACTTTTGGCGGATATATCCGCCGGGGCGATAATTTTTGTTTTATCTATGATCATATTCAGTCTTATAGCAAACGCTATAGCGCGAACAATACGTCATAGTGGCCTTAATATTCTTGACCGAACGTTTGGTTTAGTCGTGGGTTTAGCGATTGGTGCCGTAATAGTTAGTGGAACGTACATTTTCACTAATCAAGTTTTGGGACTTAACGATAAATCCTCTTTCTTTTCCAATACTCGAACACTTCCCCTACTGCGTCGTGGAGCGGATCTTATAGTTTCTGCCACACCTAAAGAATGGGGCATCATCATCTCAAAGAACAAAGAGACAAGTCCCGACCAAACCTTCAAAACTCTTCTTTCACCGCAACCCAAGAAAACCAGTCCAGATCTTAAATCTGGCTACAAAGTGGAGGAGCGTCGAGATATGGACCGCCTAATTAGAAACCAACAAAAATGAAGTTAACGTGTTGGATTTAAATACAAACCCACTGGACGCTGATAAGCTTCGAGAAGAGTGCGGGGTATTCGGTGTTTTTGGTCATCAGGATTCCGCTGCACTAACGGCATTAGGTTTACATGCACTACAACATAGAGGCCAGGAAGCTGCAGGTATGGTTACATACCAAGAAGGACAGTTCTATAGTCATAGATCCCCGGGCCAAGTGGGGGATATTTTCAATAAAGAAACGGTCATAAGACAACTCCCTGGGGCATCTGCAATTGGTCACAATAGGTATTCGACTACTGGAGACACCACCATCAGAAATATTCAACCGCTATTCGCAGATTTTGCTTCTGGTGGCTTTGCCATTGCCCACAATGGTAATTTAACAAATGCTCTTGCGTTACGACGTGAATTGGTTGCAAAGGGATGCCTGTTCCAGTCTACAACAGACACAGAGGTTATTATCCATCTAATTGCGACCAGCAAATTCGAAGGTGTCATCGACCGCACCGTTGCCGCTCTTCATGAAGTAGAGGGTGCATTTTCGTTAGTCGCTCTTCACAATGGTACACTGATCGGTGTTCGTGATCCCCACGGTGTTCGACCTCTAGTGTTAGGACGTTTCGAAAATGCATGGATTTTAGCCTCGGAAACATGTGCTCTGGATATAATTGGCGCGGAATATATTCGTGACGTAGAACCTGGTGAATTAGTGCTAATTGACGAGCATGGTATCAGATCAATGAAACCATTCTCCATCAAACCTCGCAAACTTTGTATATTCGAATATGTTTATTTTGCACGGCCCGATAGCACAATAGAAGGCCACAATGTTTATGAGGCTCGCAAGTCTATTGGAAGAGAACTGGCGAACGAAAGTGGGGTTGATGCCGACATCGTCATTCCGGTTCCAGATTCCGGAGTTCCAGCCGCACTAGGCTATGCGGAAGCAGCTCGTGTTCCTTACGAATTAGGGATCATCCGAAACCACTATGTTGGACGGACTTTCATCGAACCAACTGATCAAATACGGCACTTAGGCGTTAAATTAAAACACAACGCTAATCGCAACGTGATAAAAGGCCGCCGCATAATTCTTGTAGACGATAGTATTGTTCGAGGAACTACGTCAGTTAAAATAGTAGAAATGATGCGCGCTGCTGGAGCAACAGAGGTGCATATGAGAATTGCAAGCCCACCTACAGCGCACTCTTGCTTCTATGGAGTTGACACACCGTCACGAGACCAGCTTCTGGCAGCTGAGAATAATATTGAAGAAATGGCTAACATAATTGGAGTAGACACCCTTGCATTCCTCTCGCTCAACGGTCTTTATCGTGCAATGGGGATGGCGGGGCGATCCAGTGCAGATCCTGAATACTGCGACGCTTGTTTTTCGGGGGAGTATCCCATTCCGCCGACCGATAAACTAGGAGAAGAACCAAACCCGCAACTCTCCTTCCTCACCCAGTTAACGTGACTGGGAAACTTCACAACAAAGTGGCGCTCATAACGGGGGCATCTAGGGGTATAGGTGCTGCAGTGGCAGAAAGATTCGCAATCGAAGGCGCTCAACTAATCTTGGTCGCCCGTACCAGGGCAGGTCTTGAGGAAACAGACGATCGTATCCGGCATGCTGTGGACAGCGAATATCGAGCGACGCTGCTTCCGTTGGATCTTGCTGATCTAGAACAGATAGACCTTATTGGCCCAACGATAGCCGAGCGGTATGGAAAACTGGATATTATTGTGGGTAACGCGGGGATGTTGGGTGATTTAACCCCCGTCAATCAGATCGAAACTAGTGTCTGGGAAAACGTCCTAAATATCAATTTAAATGCGAATTGGCGCTTAATCCGAACCACCGACCCTCTATTGCGCCGATCCGAAGGTGGACGAGCAGTATTTGTAACATCTGGTGCTGCCTCTGGAAAACGACCCTACTGGGGAGCCTACGCAGTAAGTAAAGCCGCATTGGAAATGTTGGTCAGATGCTGGGCAGCGGAAACAGAAAAAACGAATATAAAAATCAATTTGTTAGACCCTGGCGCAACGCGCACAGCCATGCGTGCCGCTGCTTACCCGGGTGAGAATCCAAAAACATTAAAAGTTCCCGAGAAGATCACAGATTATTTTGTACATTTGTGTACCCGTGAATGCGTAACGCACGGACAGTTAATTAAGGCGTATTAACGAAATACAGTTTTACCAACATCGTTATACTGGAAATTTGGTTGACTATTTTCTTTCCTCAACATAAGGATTCTGTGAACCTCGTAAATGTATACGAATAGGTATTCCAGGAAGGGTAAAATTTTCCCGAATTCCATTGGTTAGATATCGTATATAAGATTCGGGCAAGACACGCGGTCGGTTTACAAACACGACAAATGTCGGTGGTCGACTTTTTGACTGCGTTATATACCGAATTCGTATCCTTCGCCCCCTACTTACTGGTGGTGGATGGATTTGGACGGCCTGCTGCAACCATTTATTGAGTGATGCTGTACCAATACGCCGGTTCCACACCTCGTAAACATTTACCACCTCTTTCAATAACCTTTCTATTCCCTGGCATTTAAGTGCTGATATTTTTACGACAGGAACACCTCGAATTTTGGGCAAAGACATTTCGATCCGATTAAGGAACGCATCAAGAGACTGCGAATTTTTTTCCATAGCATCCCATTTGTTAACAGCGATAACGACAGCCCTACCCTCATCGATAATATGGCGTGCAATTACAAGGTCTTGCCGTTCAGGCATCATGGTCGCGTCGACCACCAGAATAACGACATGCGCAAAACGGATAGCTTCTAAAGTATCGCCCACAGACAGTTTCTCGAGTTTTTCTGAAACACGTGACTTACGACGCATACCCGCGGTATCAACTAGGTTGATTGCACTTCCCTTCCAGTTCCATGTAACAGAAATTGAATCACGTGTTGTACCGGGTTCCGGTCCGGTAATTACTCGGTCAGTACCGAGCAGTGTGTTTACCAGTGTGGATTTACCTACATTGGGGCGTCCGACGATTGCCAATTGCAATGGCCCGGAATTTGCAACGTTAGATCCACGTTTTTCACTCTCGGAATATTCGCGCACGCCAACTCTGGCTTGAGACTCAGAGATCTCAAATGCTTCTATTATAGCATTAGCTAAGTCCGGAATGCCTATACCATGTTCTGCGGATACCATTACTGGTTCTCCCAAACCTACTTGGTATGTTTCAAGAAGTCCGGCATACGACGATTTAGACTCGCACTTATTCGCCACAAGTATTACTCGAGAATGAATTTTTCTCAGCAAATTTGCAAAATCTTTATCTAGAGGGGTTATACCGACGATTGCATCAATCAAGAATAAAATCACGTCTGCATTTTCGACGGCACACAGAGTTTGTTTCTGCATTTGTACTTCGATATCAGGCGCGGGACTATCTGCCAGACCAGCTGTATCAATTAAAGAAAACTCTGCGGACCCTAGTTTGGCGACCCCTTGCCGTCGGTCTCTTGTTACACCGGGGGTTGGATCAACTATCGCGGATCTCCTCCCAACTAAACGATTAAACAAAGTTGACTTACCTACATTCGGTCGTCCGACAATAACTACCTGGGATAACATGACTATTAAGTCACCTAAGTGCGATTAGATCTGCGTCGTCTGTAAGAATGTACACATTTCCCATAGCGACAATAGGCGAAATGAGTGCGGGACCACTTATTTTCTTATTGCTAAGTACTTTACCTGAATAAGGAGAAACGGACCAGATTTCCTCATTGCTACCAACAACAAGCAAACGGTCACCGGCGAGCACAGGACCAGACCAAAATATGCTGCCCTTCTTTTTTTGTGGCTTCTTATATTTAGGAAGGCGGGTAATCCACCGAACGATACCCGTGTCACGGATAATACAGACCACCTCCGCGTCACGGGTTAATACATAGACAAACTTGCCGGCAACCCAGGGTCCGTTTTGCCCTCCAATTTGCAAATCCCAAAGACGTGTTCCCGTGCGTAAATCAATCGCTACCGTTCTATTTCCATTTCCAACAACAAAAACAACACCCCTATCAATGACCGGTTTGCCTCGGACATGAGAAATCGCACTGATCGCATCCACTCGCCGCAACGCCACCAAAGACTCTTTCCAAACTAAACGCCCATTATCTACGCGCAATGCGGCAACTTCACCAGAGGAAAACGGCACAATCACGATACCTCTACTAACAGCGGGTGAGGCACCTCCAACTAATCCCGCTATCTCTCCGAGCCCTGTATGTGCCCATAGCTCCTTCCCATCCACACTACTTAGTGCAACAAGTTTGTTTGCTATCGTAACAACAAACACCCGCCCTTCGGACATCGTCGGAGCTGCACGAATTGGACCATCAACTTGTGTTCGCCAAACTTCGCCACCATCTTTAAGATCGAGTGAAATCACCTCAGCAAAGCCGGTAGTTGCGTAAAGGCGACCACCTTCTATTCCGATTCCTCCCCCAAGAGTTCCTTCATGATCCATATTTTTTGCGAGGTCTACCCGCCAGATAGTCTTTCCTGTCATCGCATCCATTGAAGAAACAACGGCATTTCTATCAATGGTATAGACACGGCCTTCCACCACTATAGGCTCCGCCAACAGCTGTGCCTCTTCATTGCTTCCGGCTCCCACCCGAGCAGACCAAAGTTTAGACAGTAAGCCGGGCGCCGAAAGATGGTGCATAGCGTGGTCGGGATGGCCACCTGCTTGAGGCCAATCGCGGTTAATCCGTGGTGCCGGAAGTACGACTACCAAGCCATCTACTCTTTTATCAGCGACCAAAGTCCGGGAATTTTGTAGAACTTCAACGCGTTTGCCAGGAATTTTTTTCTGAAATTTTTCCTGTAACCAGTCACCACAACCGGCTATTAGAACAAGACACGTCAAAGTGGTGCACAAATTTACGGCTCGAACGAAGCCTTTCATAACGTTTACCTGGTCGCCCCCCCAAGAATTTCTACCATTTGCGCCGCACGACTACGAATACCGTTTGGAGCATCGACGTCATTTGCCACTTCTTGATAACGATCTCGTGCTACTTGAATATCCCCGTCTCTCTGTGCACAGAGTGCTAGAATTTCTAACGCAATATGACGGTACGGCCTCCCTGGACCGGATAATCTCTGTATTCGTTTGGAAATGATTTCGCTACTGATCGTCGAAACTTTTAGCGCATTTAGTGCACCCAAAATTGTCGCTAGATTACGCACAGATGGTGGAACAGAAGATTCATTTCCTATTGCGTCATATACCTTGATAGCTTCCATCACCGCTCCGGACTTGGAAAGGAGGGCCGCTTCGTAAAAGCGAGAAAGAAACCTGTAGCCTGAGCTAGCCTGTTCGCTAAGCTCGGAAAAAGCTCGAGCGGCATCAGCGGTTTTCTTGGCGGCAAGAAAGTCGGCAGCCTTATAAAATTTTTCACCCTCGTCTATTCTTTGGTTCAACTGATGGTTCTGCCAGAATTTCCACCCTGCAACTGCTAAAACAAGAACTACAACTGCACCGATGAGATACCTACCGTAGGCACGCCATAATTTCTCATACCGTTCTTGCTTTAGTTCTTCGTCAACTTCCCGAAAAATATCACCCAATGGTTTACTCCAGACTCACATAGAAAACGGCGTTTAAGATAACGATGCCTCTATATCTAAGAAAATTACATTTTAAAACCTTCATTCTCGTTTATTATTTTGATACCTTTTTAACATAAACCTGTCGCCAACTAGACGAAGAAAACGAAATGGGGATAATTGAGTAATCATTTTTTAACAAAGGGAGAACGCTAGCGGTCATGCCCACAGTAGTGAGACTCGCAGAATACAAGACTGCCGCTAAGGGAATACAACCCGATATCTTCTTTGATAAGAAAGAATTTGATCAACTATTATCTATTTATAGCCCAAGGGTGATGAGCGGAGAATGGAAGAATTATGCTATTCGCCACGACCCGACCATGGCAGCTTTTCTAATTTTTCGTACTAATTCTTCTCAGCCATCATTTACTATCGTGAAACGTAAATTAATTGGTAGCAAGCCGGAATTTCTTGTCTACCGCGGGCGGGCTCGCATGAAACAAAGTGGCTCCCTCAGTGAAGCGCTTTCTGTGTTAAAACAGAAACTTAAACTTGTGAACATATAAACAAATTGAGGGCGACACTTATGACCGGTCAGATTGTCAGAATGCCAGATATCCGGGAGGTTGATCCTGTAAACGCCAGGGATAAGTTACAGCAGGAGCTACTTTTCGCATTTCACATAGTTGATATGTTAGGCCAACCTAGTGGCATGGGTAGCCATCTTACAGCGCGTCTTCCTGGAGCGGACACGTTTCACTTTCACGTCCATAATTTTGGTTTTGGAGAAGTCACACCTGCACACATTCATGAAGCCGACTTTGAACTTAACTGCGTTTCGGGGATAGAGGTAGACATAAATCCCACGCTCCACATTCACACTCGCATATATAAAGCGCGGCCGGATGTGACATGCATACTTCATACTCACGCCAAACATGTATCTGCTTTGAGTGCTATTGGAGAGAATATCACTGTAATCACCCAGGGAGGCGCTCGTTTACATAATGAGTGTGTTCTGTTTGATGAAGACGACGGTGTCGCACTCGGAAAAGGACCTGGTGAAGCTATGGCAAATGCTTTAATGGATAAATCATGCATGGTCCTAAAAAATCATGGGCTTTTGACGGCGGCATCAACAATACCTGCCGCCGTTATTCTCGCAGACACAATGGAAAAAGAGGCCGAGATGATACTTTTAGCATTAGCGGCGGGCACTCTGTCACCACCATCAAGTGAAGGAAGCACACGCACAAAAAATTACCTTTTTAACGATAAAATGTTTGATCGGGGTTGGACGTATCTATTGCGACAATTGGCGATGCGAAAACCACATGTAATGCACATGTGAATTTTATTGCATTATTTTCCGATGGCGACCGCCGGTAAGGTGTTTAAAATAAGGTATTTTGCGCCTAGGTGACTGCGGTATTGGCGCCGAAATTATTCCTTCCGCATAAGAAAGAACATTACGCGTCACAATAGCCAACTCGAATGCTTGAGTTTCCTGAATGGGGATCCACTCCAAGTTTTCAAGCTCACCAGAACCTCTGAGATCCCCTACAACATAATCCGCGTGCACCATAAAAAAGCGGGCGTCAAATCTAATCGGTCGAAAGACCGGGGTAATTGCTCGTGCAATATATTCGAGCCGATCGAGAGCTGGTGCATATCCACTTGAGAAAAACCTCTCCCAACCATGTGGTGAGGGGCGGTGCGGAAGTGGGTCCTTGCCCCCGACGATTAAACCTGTCTCTTCGAATGTTTCACGTATAGCGGCAATAGCAATCGACTTTGCCCTTCCCTTTCGAGTGGTGCGCCCTAATTGAGCCTTAACAGCTGCTGATAATTCCGTTGCTGTACGTACACGATAGTCATTAGAATCCACGCGACCACCAGGAAAAACATATCTCTGAGGAAGAAATTTATGTTCACGACTTCGTTCTCCCATTAGAACTTCTGCATGGGATTTTGTTTTCCGCCAAATAATAATTGTTGCAGCATCATGGGGCTGCACCGCCTTTGTCCCTTCTTCACGGACCGGTTGTAACTGTAACATACGAGGTTTTATCCTAGTTATATCTGCGCGCCGTCCAGGACGCTCCGCAAACCCACATTTTTGAGAGCTGCTAAATTTGGAGATCCAGTGCAAAACATAGCAATACGCAGTTCCTCGTTGTACCTTTTTATTACATCCGTCACTTCCTTCCCTGTGTCGACCGCCGATGCTAACAGTGGTGCCGCCATACCAACAAGACTTGCCCCAAGGCGGATACACTTGGCTGCATCTATGCCGTTGCGAATGCCACCTGAAGCAAATATTTTTAAATTTGGAACTGCCGCTTTAACTTCTATAAGTGCACGGGCTGTCGGAATACCCCAACCTGAAAAACTATGGGCTATGTCTCGAGTTAGCTGATCCTCTTGCCGAAATGCCTCTACTTCGCTCCAACTTGTACCCCCTGAACCCGCCACATCAATTCCTGTAACGCCCTTGTCTGCAACACGGCGAGCCACATCAGGGGAAATACCATTTCCAACTTCCTTGATGACCACGGGAACATCTAATGCCTCTACAATGTTACCTATCTTATCTAACAAACCACTCCAATTGCGGTTCCCATTCGTCTGTATCACCTCCTGAAGGGGATTAAGGTGAAGAAACAAAGCATCCGCTTCTATCAATTCAACAGCCCGTCTCACCTCGTCAAGCCCATATCCATAGTTAAGCTGAACAACGCCCAAATTTGCAAAAAGTAGTACATTGGGCGCGGCTTTGCGAACCCTATAGGTCTCTACCAAGGCTGGATCCTCGATAGCGGCGCGCTGCGACCCAATTCCCATAGCTATACCCATTGACTGGGCGGCCTCAGCAAGTCGGAGGTTTATCTCATACGATACTTGTGCTCCACCAGTCATGCTGGAAATCAAGAACGGCGACGCCAACACTCGTCCAAATAAATTAATCGAGGTGTCAACAGTGTTGAAATCTATTTCGGGAAGCGCAACGTGTTCAAAATAGAAGTCCTCAAAACCGGTAGTGATACCCTTGGCAGAAACATCCTTTTGAAGAACCGTCTCAATGTGCTCTCTTTTTCGAGCTTCTATTTTGTTATCCATTAGGGAACAGAAAACCTGCTTGGCGTGCACCCCTGATCAAACACAGGAAAAACAGACCGCCATGAACGTTTGCTACCAGCGGTGCCGAAATATTCAAACTTCTTCCTTCTCCGAATCCACCCGATGGTCTGGTTGAACATATCAACACTACACCAACACACTACCCAAGCTCGAGCATAGACTTCTTCGATCCACTAATTTAACCAAAACAAAAATCAAGCACCAAAAAAGATAGCTAAAAGCCCTATAACTCCGGTTACAGGCTTCGTTCTTTCTTTTTTGCTAGGCGACCTTTCGCCGGGGTTCAGGTTCGCGATAGGCCATCTCAACATGCTCCGAACAGTATGAATAGCCTTCCAACGTCTTTTCCCCGCAAAAACGGAAGTCTTTCTTACCCGGTTCACCTGACGGCCACTGGCACGTACGGAACGGCGATGGACCATGATTGAAAAGACGTTTTATGTTCAGAAGTTTCTGCTTCGCGTTAGCCATGTCTATACCCGATTCAAAAAACGCTGCACCGCAATAAACCTTATTGCGTGCGGCGATAAAAATCTTCTAAAAGTTACGATTTGTTTACAATTCGATAGTCAACGATCCAACCTTAGCGAAACAGATTCGCAAAATCAACAATTTTTTTGCATTACCATCAAAACTACCTTGGTTTTTCTTAAATTTATACCGCTAATTCCATTTAGCCGCCGTAAACATTCTAATACAATTTATTTTGGAACAATAATTTGTGGCAAAGACCAAAAACTGCCGAATTTTCTGTTCTTATGGATTCTAATTTGGAAAAAATTCCGCCGTTTTACTAATTTAATGATTGGTAGATTATCAATACCTACAGCACTACTTCCATATAAATGGTCGTAAAAACTCCGCTTTTAAAAAAGAATGCTAAGAGATTTGATTCAAAATGGGTAAAAATTGCATTCTTATTGCACCGCACCTAGCATAAATTCGGTTCGTAATATGAAAAACACCCTACGGCCTATGTAAAGAATTTTTCTTCTAATGCCAGTCACACCCGGAAATTGGTTTTTCGGCTACCTTGATAACAGACCCAAAAGGCGGCCATAATCGTCGGATTTACATTGGATACCGAGATGTTTGAACGCAACCCAAAAGTCGGCCGGATCACTGGCCACAACGGTGACCCCTGTCTCATCTTCTATTTTCTTAACCGCGTCCATAGCCTGCCACTGGGGACAGGGTATATATAGTGCATCTGGAAGAGTATTTTTTTCCAAAACTTCGATACAAAGATCTGCGATTTCGTCAGGTGTTTTAGCATGAAGATGCAAAAATGGTACATCTGCTGTCACCAGTTCGAGTAGGTTAAAGCCTTCCGAAAGTATATATTTTTGTATATTCACATTAATCACGTCCGGATACGGCGACACAATCACAATGTTATTAGCATTTACATAGCGCAGAGCTGCGCAAGCCGAAACAATTGAGGTTGTGGCAGGCGTACTCGCTGCACGTTCAACCAACCTAATTAATTCTTTTCCATACCCAGGGCCCCGGCTCGCCACAACGGGAGCGCCAAAGTGAATAATGAAATCAACATCACGAGAACCGAGATAACCGGCCCCATATTCGAGTTCTTTGAGAGCGTCATCAAAATGTGCATCATCCCAATGGGCAATATTCGCGGTAATCCCGACGAGTCCTACATCGCTGGGCGCTACTCTAAAAAAATCGTGAGGAACAATTTCCATAACAGATGGACTAATACCTCCAATACGGTTTTTACTTCCAAACATCGAACCAAATTTCCTCCTCATAGTCTCTTTAACGAATACGAGTGAAATATTCCTCATACTATTCGTTATTTCAGTTATTTTATCGTAGCATAAAGTGATTGTAGAACACCTATCAAAGGCAGGAGCCAGGTGCGTGAGTGAGGATACAGTTGATTACATAGTTATTGGTGCGGGGTCCGCAGGGGCTGTGCTAGCTAACCGCTTAAGCGAAAGTGGTAAACACCAAGTATTACTCTTAGAAGCGGGCCGCGCCAGACACCCACTGGCGCGTTTCCCTTTCAGTTACGCAAAGTTTCTCGATAACCCTGCAGTCAATTGGCTATACGAATCTGAGCCGGAAGAAGGCAACGCAAACCGTCGTCTGCCCGTACCACGCGGAAAAATGCTTGGTGGTTCCAGTTCAATCAATGGATTGGTCTTTGTCCGAGGACAGGCCCAGGATTACGATATGTGGGCTCAACTCGGCAATCGGGGATGGAGTTATGAAGATGTGCTCCCCATTTTCAAAGAAATGGAAAATTACAATGAGAACGGAAATAGTGAGTATCGCGGCAATAATGGCCCGCTCAATATCACCGACACAGTAGAAGAAGGCGTGCTTTACGAAAAGATAATTGAGGCTGCAAACTACCACGGCATAGAGTTTAACGAGGACTACAACGGAAAGAACCAAGATGGGGTTTGTATGTCGCAAACAACCATCAGCAACGGCCGAAGAATGAGCACGGCACACTGTTATTTGGATCCCGCACGATCGCGCCAAAACCTAACAATCCGCGCTGATGCATTCGTCGAAAATTTGCTTCTGGAGGGTAAAAAATGTATCGGGGTCAAGTATAATGAAAGAGGCACCCCACGCATCGCGCACGTTAGGTGCGAAGTTATAGTATCCGGCGGAACAATAAACAGCCCGAAAATTCTTGAACTCTCCGGCATTGGTCAGCAAGGCATCTTGAGGGATAATGGCATTAATGTTGTCCACGAATTGAAAGGTGTGGGAGAGAACATGCGGGACCATTTTGCGCCACGCTTTAGGTGGTCCGTCCCAAAGGAACTTGGTCTTACCTATAACGAAAAAGGGCAAGGAATACGCGCTTTCGGACAGGTACTAAAGTATATTTTCACCAACAAAGGATTACTCGGGATGTCTTCTGGCCCCATTCGGGCTTTTGTCCGTACACGGGAAGGTTTGGACGCCCCCAATGCTATGATTGTCTGGTTTCCGTTTCTCGTGGGTGATAACACTACTACCTTAGCTAAAAATTCCGGCATAAGTGCCTCAGCACATATCCTTAGGTCTGAAAGTACCGGCAGTGTTCATAATTCTTCGTCTGACTCCAACCAGCCACCCTCGATCAAATTTAACGTACTTTCCACTCAACTCGACCGTGACGTGACCCTGGAAGTCGCCCGCCTAGCGAGAGATATTATGCAGGCACCGCCTCTTCAAGATATTGTTCAAGAAGAATTATCTCCGGGCGTCGACATTAACTCCGATCAAGACGTTTTAAATTGGATAAGAGAAACCGGAGGAACCACATTTCACCCTGTCGGAACCTGTAAAATGGGCAATGATTCCATGGCGGTCGTCGATAGCGAATTAAAGGTTCACGGAATTCGGGGGGTGCGCGTGGCTGACGCCTCAATAATGCCAACACTTACGTCCGGAAACACGAATGCTCCGTCCATAATGATTGGAGAGAAGGCGGCGAAAATGATTTTGTCAACAGCGAACCAAAATTGAAGTGGATAGAAGCTTCTGAAAATTGGTAATACCCATACGAACAATTAATAATTGTGCCGCCATACTTGCCCTAGAGGCTTGCACATAATTCCTTAAACTCAATATGATGTTATCAATTAGCACTCCAAAGAACCTTTAGAATGACCGTCCGCACGGGATGTTTGAGCGATGCCGCGACAACAAGCGATAATGGCCACAGCCAGTTTTCATGAGTACAAATAAAACGCGGTGTCCAATATAATGCTTTATCTCCGAATATTAAGTATTCCACTGGTAATATTGCTATGTGGCCCCGCCTACGCTGGTCACAAGTACTGGGTAGCAAGAGATGATGGCACCCCAAAATATTGGAATGACAATGCCAACTGGTCGAATAGCAGAAGAGGGTCTGCTGGTGGCGCGGCTTATCCTAGAATAGGGGACAAAGTTATTTTCAATGGCCGGAGTACAGTCGATTGTACTCTTAGAGCAAACGCAAAGACTAGGCGGCTCCAGGTTTGGTCTGGTTATACCGGTACTATCAATTTGGCGGGTTATGACATGCATTCCAAGCAAGGAGCAAAAATACACGGCGGTACATTTAATGTTTCATCAGGAAAACTATCAACTGAAAAATGGAATTCGGTAATTGGTTCGGCAGCCACCGTAAATGCTCGCGATTCCACCCTATTTTTTGGGAAAGGCCTAAACATTCAAGGCACTCTAAATGCTCCGACGGGAAATCTTACGGTGAGAGGTTATTGGGCCAACTCAGGTACCTTTAACCATAATTCAGGTACCGTTATTTTTAACCCACGAAGACATAACCACACTATCAATCCAGGGGGTACTGGGTCTGGGAAAGCCTTCTACAACATAAAGAAAGTGGGAAGATACCGTAATAAACTGATCGGCAACATTAGCCTCAACAATTTCGAAATAGCCTACAAGGGGGGCACCTGGCAAGCACAGGGTTATGACATGTCAGTATCGGGAAACTGGAAAGTGAATAATTTATCAGGTTTTACCCATGGTAATAATACGGTAACACTTAACGGATCAACTACCCAGACCATTAACATTTATCCGAACAAAGGAGACTTTTATAACCTTACCGTTTCGAATACGGCATCATTGGAAACAAATGGTCTTAAGGCCGACAACACTCTCACCATCGGTGCCGGTTCCACTTTTGACATAAATGGCCAAAATTTAACTGCTGTAGAACTGTCTAATGCGGGAACGCTGCAACTTCAAGGGGGTGAGACGGTCTCTATAACAACTATGGACACCGATTCCGGCACCGTCACCTACGATGGCACGGGGACTTATACGCAACTCGCCGCAGGAGACGAATATTATAATCTAACCTTGAATACTGCGGGTACAATCACGTTGGACGCCAATTTAGATGTCAACGGTACACTCTCGATAACAGATGGCACGTTGGATGTGTCATCAAGCAATTATAACATTAACGTTTCTGGAAACTGGATCAACAACGACAGCTTTATTTCCCGCTCCGGTACCGTCACCTTTGATGGCAGTTCGACGGTCACGACCGGGGGAATCAGCAACACCAAAGATTTCCATCACGTAACACTCAATGGCAGTCAGGTATCTCAATCAACAAACGCAATTGACATAGGCGGCAATTTCACGCTCAGTGGAGGCACCTGGTATACCAATGGTCTTTGTACCTATGTCACGGGCAGCACCACTATTTCGGGTAGCGGCGCCCTAAACAGGCCAAGCTCCTTAACTACGACATTCGAGCCCGGGGACACGGACACTGATGTTCCGGTAGCATCAAATATTACAATAACTTTTGGGCAGGCGGTACGAAAAACGGACGATACGGAGCTGACAAATACCAACGTTAAGAGCCTGATCACACTCAAAGACACCAACGCAAGCGGCTCCAACATTAACTTTGACGCTACTATCAACGACGAGAAAAAGGTCATAACTATCACTCCCAAGAGTAACTTATCCAGCTTACAGACCGTTTATATTGGGATAGGGGCGTCTGTCGAAAACTCTTGTGATGAAGCGATAAGCGCTACGAATATTACCTTTACGGTGGTCGATTCGAGTTTGCCCACGTTAATTTCGTCAACGCCATCTGACGGACAAACGGACTTTGGTGTGAGTTCCAATATTGTGTTGAACTTCTCCGAATCTGTGGACGCGGAGAGCGGCAATATAACAGTTAAAAAAGCGTCAGATGGATCAACCGTCGAGACAATCGATGTTACCGGTTCAAAAGTTTCTGGCTCCGGAACCGCACAGATAACCATCGACCCTTCAACGACATTGGATGGATCCACAAGCTATTACCTCAATATCGACGCCTCGGCCTTTGATGATGGTTCGAGTAATTCCTATGCAGGAATTAGCGACACCACCACCCTCAACTTCACAACCGCTGATATCGCGTCACCCACATTAGCTTCGTCAACGCCATCTGACGGACAAACGGACTTTGGTGTGAGTTCCAATATTGTGTTGAACTTCTCCGAATCTGTGGACGCGGAGAGCGGCAATATAACAGTTAAAAAAGCGTCAGATGGATCAACCGTCGAGACAATCGATGTTACCGGTTCAAAAGTTTCTGGCTCCGGAACCGCACAGATAACCATCGACCCTTCAACGACATTGGATGGATCCACAAGCTATTACCTCAATATCGACGCCTCGGCCTTTGATGATGGTTCGAGTAATTCCTATGCAGGAATTAGCGACACCACCACCCTCAACTTCACAACCGCTGATATCGCGTCACCCACGGTAACCTTCAGCCCCACCGACGGCAATACGGGAATTGCCCCCAACACCACCATAACGATAACTTTTAACGAGGCTGTAAGGAACACGGATGATACCGACCTGACCGATACCAACGTTGACAGTCTGATAACCCTTAAAGACACCAACGCAAACGGCTCGGATATAGACTTTGATGCTACCATCGATGCCGATAAAAAAGTCATTACCATTAATCCCATCAGTGACCTTTCAAGTGAACAGATTGTCTATGTGGCCATAGGAGCAACGGTGGAAGATTCCTCGGGGAATGCCATCACCGCTTCTTCAATAAATTTCACCGCAGCAAAAGAGGACGATCCACCGACAATAACATTCAGCCCCACCGACGGCACCGCGGGAATTGCAGCCGACGTCGCCATAACAATAACTTTTGATAAAGCGGTTCGAAATACGGATGATACGGAGCTAACAATTACCAACGTCGACAGCCTGATCACACTCAAAGACACCAACGCAAGCGGTTCCGACATTAGCTTTGATGCAACCATCGACACCGCTAAAAAGGTCATTACCATTAATCCCAGCAGTGACCTTACAAGTGAACAGACCGTCTATGTGGCCATAGGGGCAACGGTGGAAGATGCCTTTGACAACGCTATTACTGCCACCTCAGCAATTTTCACTGCCGCGGACACCGAGGCGCCCACGATAATCTTTGATCCAGCCGATTTAGAAAGCGGCGTTCTAATTGGGACAAACATAACGCTAACTTTTAATGAAGCGGTACGAAACACGGATGATACCGACCTGACAAATATTAATGTCGATAGTTTGATAACCCTCAAAGACTCAGACGCTAGCGGCTCCGATATAGCGTTTGATGCAACGATCGATTCAGCCAACAAGGTCATTACCATTAATCCCACCAGCGACCTTACAAGTGAACAGACCGTCTATGTGGCCATAGGGGCGACGGTGGAAGACGCTTCCGGAAACGCGATTACCGAAACGTCAGCGACATTTGATGTCGCGGACGCTACACCTCCAGTGGTTACCTTTACGCCCCAGAACTCTGCGACGGGTGTCGCAGTCAACTCGGATGTTACCATAGCGTTCGACGAACTAGTAAGAAATGTTGATGATACGGCGCTGACGGACGCCAATGTAGATAGCTTGATTACGCTTAGAGACACCAATGCGAGCGGCTCGAACATCGCGTTTGATGCAGTCGTCGATAATGACAAGAAATTGATTACGATCACTCCAACCAATACTTTTTCGAGTGAACAGACCGTCTATGTGACCATAGGGGCAACAGTAGAAGACGCTTCTGGAAACGCTATCACGGCGACGTCAACTACCTTTACGACCGCCGATTCAACGGCACCAAGCGTCAGTTTTATCCCACCTGATTCTTCCACTGGCATACCAATCACCTCGAACGTGGTCCTAACTTTTAGTGAAGCGGTTCGGCGTACGGACGATGTGTCCCTAACAAATACAAATGTCGCTAATCTACTCACACTTGAATATATTTCGGACCAATCACCCATTTCCTTCACTGCCTCCATCGATTCAGAAAAAAAAGTCATTACCATTACGCCCGACAGTGATTTTACCAGTGGCCGAGTCGTTTATGTCGCGATCGAATCCGTAGAAGACTTTTCCAATAATGCTATGGGGGCCACTTCAGGCACTTTCAGTGTCACCGACTCTACGTCACCGACTGTGGAATTTAGCCCCGCCGATTTATCGACATCAGTCGCGTTGGACACAAATATTACTATAACATTTGATGAAGAAACCAGGTTGATTGATAATTCCGAGTTAACGGATACCAATGTAGACAGTCTAATCACCCTCAAGAATACTGATGCCAGTGGATCTGACATTGCGTTCGATGCGACAATCGATTCAGAAAAAAAAATTATCACAATTAATCCAGTTGATGATTTTTCCAGTGACCAGATTATCTATATAGCAATCGGGGCAACCGTAGAAGACTCCTATAACAACGCCATAAGCCCTGCCTCAGCAACGTTTACCTCAGCCGATGCCCTTCCGCCATCAGTAACGATCGAAGCCGTCATCACGGCGTCTATTGCAACAGACTCAAATATAACCTTCACTTTCAGCGAAGCGGTACGAAATGTAGATGACACAGCTTTGACCAATACGAATGTGGGAAGTTTAATCACCCTGAAAGACACTGGTCCCAATGGCTTTGATATTCCTTTTTCGGCAAGCATTAACGATGCAAAAACAATCATAACTATTGATCCGACTAGCAATTTTAAAAGCAAACAAACTGTCTATGCGGCCATAGGTGCGACAGTAGAAGATTTCGCGAATAATGTAGTTCCCGCCTCAAGCAAAACGTTCGTTGCTGAGTACCTAGTGTCGTCCCTAACGAATCCATTCGACGATAAAGATTTTGTTGGTCTCATGGAGTCACAATTGGAAACATCGAATCTGTTTATTAGACAGTCCACGATGGCAGTACTAAAGCGAATAGAGTGGCTGAGGCGACATAGAGAAGATAAAAACCTCTCGAACCAAGGAATACGGCTTAAGTTCCCCAACTCCGATTTTAGACAACTGGCAAATGCCCTCCAACTGCACAGTAGGTTTAATAAGTCAGGTGTACTACTGCGAAATGATTGGGCGGTTTGGAGCGAAGGTAATGTAACTATCGGTGAGGTTGATGACACTGCAATATCGTCCATGAAAGATATTAGAAGTACCGGAATAAGTGTTGGAATTGATAAAAAAATTGATGAACACCTCATGTACGGTGCTGCGCTTCGGGTATCTAATTACAATGTTGATATCGGTTCATCAGGGAATAATCTTCATACCAACGCTTATTCCCTCTCTTTATATGGGACAATACCCTTCAGCGACGAAAAATGGATCGATGGCACATTTGGTATTGGCCGTTTAAAAATCGACCAAACTCGCAAACATGACTCCGGAACACTTCATGGTAGCCGACGAGGCAAACAGATCTTTGGATCAATTGTATACACTGGCGAATTTAGCCGTGACGAGTTAACTATTTCCCCATACGGACGATTAGACGCCGGCTATACGGTGTTAGCGAACTTTAACGATTATGGAACCGTTGCAGCACTCAACTATAAAAAGCAGAAGATAAGACAGGGCGAAGCGTCGTTGGGTATGTTAGTCGATAATACAATAAACCTTAAAGGCTTGTCATTGAAACCAAGTGGTCGTTTTGAGTATGGAAAGAAAATCTCATCTTCCTCGGATGCCGTTGTTTCCTACCTATCTATACCAGACACCAAATACTCCTTAAATATTAACGATGATAAAACAGACAGCATCCGTGCAGGTATGGGAATTGATATCAACCCAATTGGAAAATGGTCGTTTACGGCAAGTTACGAACGAAATCAGGAGATAAACACCAGTTACACAGATACGTTAAGTCTCAGCGCGTCTTACTTGCTAAATTCAAATACACGACACAGCGTGTCGATTATTAACGGTCGTTCGCGAAACCCCCAGTTCGAATGGGAATTTGATCTTGGGTCAACAACTGATTGGTCGGTGAATGCGAACTCAATAGTATCTCAAACGGGCAACTCGACCTATGAAGTTACCGCACAATTGCGTATCAACCTTAATTTCTGAGCTTCTTAGTCACTAACGTTGTACTACCGTATCCACACTGCGAGCCCTACGGTATTTATATTCTCACCCCATGTCGTCTGCATCTCTTTTTCTAGTTCACATGCCCTCCATCAATCAACTTAAATGTATGCTCTCGAATAGCCACTTTTGCCGGAGTTTTATATTATCATTAGGTCTTTCGTACCTTTGAGATATGATTTGATTTCTGGCAAAAATTTGTAGATATACTTCGACGGCTATTAAAATTTAAAAAAGCAGCCGACCAAACATCACTCCAAGGCGTATCAACTGCTCACTAAATGTCTTTGCATGGTAACCCCTACTGAATTTGTTCAAGAATGGCTGAACGCTGTCGAATCCCGCGATGTGGCTTCAATAGTTTCATTATACAAAAAAGACGCCGTTTTATTAGGAACGTTAGATCACAAAGTTCGAAAAGGCTCGAAACATATAAGAGAATATTTTGATTATTTTGTTTCTTTGAAACCGAGAGGGATGATTACACACGTAGTATGTGATGAGGTAAGTGGCGGAGCGGCTGTAACGGCCAATGGCTTTTACGATCTTGAACTATATGACTCTGATAAACCGACGAAGATAAAGGCAAGGTTCACCTTCGTTTTAGAAAGAGGGGGCAGCAATTGGAGAATTATATCACACCATTCATCTAAAATACCCGGAACCTAAATACTATTGGACATACCGTATTTGAACTTGTCTGAAACCTGCACAGGCCGATAAGTTCACTAACAAAATCACGGCAATCAACTACACAATTCTATAAGCATGCATTAGTTCTCCGCGTTAAAAGAACCCATTACATCTTTACACTTCCCATGGCTGTAGATTTGATAGACCGTAAGTCATCATCAAGGTCTAGTTGACATTTTTGATATAAATTCTGGCACAAAATGCAGTGGTTAGGTTTTTAACAGGGAAAATTTTCTAGAAACCTCACCTGATGTTGAAATAAATAACTGGATAAGTATGTTCATAAACGCCACCCTTCATTTTCAATGACGTCCGTTTACGAATGGTTTCTTCGTAACACGGGTAATAGTTACCCCTCACTTGGACCGACCCTGTAAAAACTTGGAACGCTGAATTATCGGTGTTCCTAATTTTCATCAATATAGGTTGATGAGGATCGGGAGATAGCAAAATATTTAATTGTGAGAATTTGTCTTTAAAGGAGAGAAAATGATGTGTTGGTTCTAAAGACAATCTATAGGGGTAATTACCTTTTAACGTTTTCAGAGTTGTTTTCTTGATAAAAAGTGCCCACGGGTGCTTACCATTAAAATTCGTTTTCTTGCCATACACTAAAGGAATATTTCCTTCGAATTTTATTTCCATTCCCATCATTGTTTTAGAAATTTCGAAATCTTCAACGTCAATGAATTTCTCTATAATAGACTCGTACTTCGCAATTTCACTCTTAGTGTTTTTATCGTCCCCAAGAACCTGGATCGCCGCCGAAAATGGAATATCTGTCGTTTTTCCGGACATACTTTTCTTCAAATCATTTGTCTTAATTTTCGTTTCGACAATATCCGCCTTACAACCAACTACTAAAACGAAGAATGAGACTAAAAATAAGCGACCTAATAATGTCATCATTTAAACGCCGTGACTTTCTGTACCGCTACTTAGCAAGGTTCTGTGCGGTGCCGTTTGAGACATTTAACGTTTGTGTTTGTTTATTCCCAAGGTCACCATGACCCTATCATCTGGAAGAAAAGGGTGTTCGCTTTTATACAAAACATCATCTTCTTTGCAATTCCTATCGCGACCCTGCTTCATTCGTTGTGGTCGCGTGCTGCACGCAAACACAAGGTATTGGGTATTATCTGCAGATTTTCGTAAAATCGCGATAAATGCTTCCCACTTTTTTCCTCTAACGTTTGTTTTAGGATTAAAATAAACGTCAATTTCAAATCTAAAAAGACCATCCTTGAGATTTTCGCCAATCTCATATTTACGTTTTACAAAAAATAATTCATCTCCATTCGATGTATAATGTTTTTTGTTGAAAAAACTATTAAACGGCATTTGAAAGACATGGTGGAAATCAAAGGTTATCGAATTGCTCGCTACCATTTTTTGTTTCTGCTCGGCAGACACACCGAACGATAGCAAAGCGAGCACAAGAAACAAATTAATGCCCAAAAAAGTTGTCCGATTCATCATTGTTTCACCATTTGTTTATTGGGTTCCAACTCACCCACACACCGCCAAGAAACAGGGTAATCGTCAGACAGAGTATGGCAGTGAATTTTCTAATTCGATAAGTCTGACTAAAAATAGGGATTTAGGAAACAGAAAAGTCTAATTTCACTCCTACGGACTCATGTAATTCAATAATCCGCCTACTTTGAATAATCTTTGAAACTGACAAAACTAAGGTACTGATTTATTTAGATTTTATATTAATGTAATATATTATATAATTACTATAATATACTGTTTTTATTATATAAATTTACTCCCACTCAATAGTACCACACTGTTTTTTCTGTTTAAAATCAATAACTTAGAAAAAGTGTGTAACAACTGTGTAACTATTTTTTCTCCATATTTCAATCACTTACAATATTTAACCGATAGCAACCGTTATTTTAAAACAAGTCACTTACACACAACGTAACGACTAAACGACAGCCGTCTTCAGCGACTCTCAACAGCCCTTGAACTTCTTCGCAACACACTCTCGCGCTAACTCCTGCGCTTTAGAGATATCCGCTGCCGTCATCCGTTCCGCCATGATGCCTCTGTTCTTCACAGCATTCCCATGCCCACTTGATGCCGCAATGTTGAAACACATATGCGCATAGACATTATCCTG
>CAYPNT010000003.1:0-106204 GCA_964412235.1 uncultured Rhodospirillaceae bacterium | reverse complement strand
CTGCCCTGCCGGTTGTAAGCCGTTGATTACAGAACCAGACTGATATTTGCCGGGATACCCGTTTGCCGCCATTACTACTACTAGAGCCGCTTCGTCGAACCATCTTATATCAAAATCCTTTAGTTCGCCGTCACAAACCGCTATCAGCGCAGGTACTATATCTGACATTAGCCGTTTCATGAGAACTTGGCATTCAGGGTCACCGAAACGAACATTATATTCCAGCAATTTTGGTCCGTCTGCGGTGAGCATTAGCCCGGCGTACAAAACACCTTTATACGGAACATCCGATTCATTCATTGCATCGACGGTCGGGTAAATTATTGTGTCCATTACCAACTGCGAAAGTTGATCCGTCATTATGGGTGCAGGTGAATAAGCGCCCATACCGCCTGTATTTGGCCCGGTGTCCCCTTCTCCGACCCTTTTGTGATCTTGAGCTGAAGCAAGGGGCAAAGCGTGTTTGCCGTCTACGAGAGCAAAAAAGCTTACTTCTTCACCCTCCATAAACTCCTCAATTACTATTTCTGAACCCGCATCGCCAAATGATTTTCCAATCAAAATGTCGTCAATGGCCCGGTTAGCGGATTCCACCGTATCGCAAATAATCACACCCTTCCCGGCCGCGAGGCCATCGGCCTTCACCACGATTGGTGGTCCGCGTTCCGCTACGAAATTCTTAGCCGCTGTAACGTCTTTAAACCGACCATATTCCGCAGTGGGAATCTCATAACGAGCACACAAATCTTTCATAAAGCCTTTCGAACCCTCAAGGATCGCAGCTTTAGCACTTGGGCCGAATGCGCGAATATCCCTTTCATTCAGGCGGTCGGCGAGACCAAGTACTAGTGGGGCTTCTGGTCCAATAACCACTAAATCTACTTTTTGTTTGATTGAGAATTCTACAATGCCTTCTATATCGGTGGCTTGTATGGGTATACATTCTGCGTCTTTAGCTATCCCTGCATTTCCTGGAGCACACCAAAGTTTTTCTACTAGCGGTGAACCAGCGATAGCCCAGCAAAGGGCGTGCTCACGACCCCCGCCACCTACGACAAGAACTTTCATTATTTACTTCCTTTTATTGTTCTACCAGCAGTGGTAACGGATTCATTTGATGATATAGAATGCGAATCGCGATGGTTGATCAATTATTCAATAACAATGACCCTAACAACCTGGCCAATAATGTGGCTGAGTTTTCAGTTAGTGAAATTTCGCAAGCGGTTAAACGAACCCTGGAGGGGGCATTCGGGCGTGTACGAGTGCGTGGAGAAGTTGGAAGACCCAATTATCACGGCTCCGGTCATCTTTATTTCACACTTAAGGACGCGGATGCGGCAATAGACGCAGTGGCTTGGCGCGGCAGTGTAAATACCATTAAACTTCGTCTCGAAGAGGGTATGGAAGTAATTATTACCGGTCGAATTTCATCCTATCCTAAGAGTTCCAGATATCAAATCGTCGTGGAAGATGTCGAATTGGCTGGAGAGGGGGCCTTGCTCAAACTGCTCGAAGACCGACGCAGAAAACTGGCTGCTGCAGGGTTTTTCGACCAAGAACAGAAAAATGAACTTCCATTCTTACCGGAAGTTGTTGGTGTGATAACGTCGCCAACCGGGGCGGTGATTCGGGATATTTTAAATAGACTTGAAGACCGATTTCCCCGCCATGTGCTGTTATGGCCGGTTCCTGTGCAGGGGGATGGAGCCGCAAAAAAAATAGCTGAGGCGATTGAGGGATTTAATTCTATTCCAACAAATGGGAGCATTCCTAAGCCGGACATTCTTATCGTCGCGCGCGGAGGCGGAAGTTTGGAGGATCTGTGGCAATTCAACGATGAACTTGTGGTCCGCGCAGCCTTCGCGTCCGATATACCACTGATTTCCGCGGTAGGTCATGAAACGGATACGACGCTCATCGATTTTGCGGCTGATTGTCGTGCGTCAACCCCTACGGCGGCCGCAGAACTATCGGTTCCGGTCCGTAATGAACTCCTTGCCCAGGTGCTTGATAATGGGGGTCGTTTAGTGCGTGGGATAGGGAGGTTTATGGAGGATGGGCGGACGCAGTTAGACGGGCTGTCCCGGGGTTTGCCGCGTTCAGAGGCGCTTTTAGACACGGCAATGCAAACGCTTGATTTCAATAGTGAGCGCCTATCACAGACAATTGTCCACCAAATTGAACGAGCGAATTCTGGTTTTGTAACAGCGAGCGTATCGCTGCGGCACCCGCGCCATGTTATCGAATTAAAATCGAAAGATTTCATCCAAGCATCTCGGCGCCTGGACGCGAATTTGCGTACTTGTGTTCGAGACCTTGTTATGCATTTTGATACGCTTTCATCCGCTGGGAGGATGATTGGCGGAGTTAATCGCACAATTCAAACAGCAGAGACAAACCTGAATTCCACGGGACAATTACTTGAAAGCGTCTCTTTTCAACGTGTTTTAGAACGTGGTTTTGCCCTGGTTCGCAATAAACAGGGTGAGGCCATTCTTTCAGCTCGGGCAACGGAGCAGGATCAACAAATAACCATTAACTTCTCGGATGGGGTGGTGCCCGCTGTAGTAAAAGACGGTGGATTAGGAAAAAACGGGAAAAAGGGCAAAGTGTTAAGAGCAGAAAAGAAAAAAGGTTCTCGTGAGAACACGGGTGGCCAAGGGTCACTATTTTAGTGTGGTTTTTTATACCGACTTTAGTAGTGACGCTTCTCGTGTGTTCGCCAACGGTGAGCCGAACTCTCTCTTTAAAAGGTAATTTTGTGCAGGGTGGTCTTGTAATCGGACAGACGGAACCTGGAACACAAATAACATTGCGGAAACGTAGTATTAGGGTGGGTAGTAAAGGCACGTTTATTTTTGGTTTTAGTCACGACGATAAAGAAAGTTACGAAATTGTTGCTGTGTTTAATGATGGTCGTAGAATGCGTCGTAGACTTGCTGTAAAACAGCGGAAATATACGGTCCAGCGTATCGATGGCTTGCCGCGCAAAATGGTCACGCCTGCAGAAAGTGATTTCGCGAGGATCCGCCGCGAGGCCGTGCGTATTCATACGGCGAGATCGATATTCACCTCCCATAACAACTTTTCCAAAGGCTTAATATTACCTGTTGAGGGCAGGATTTCCGGTGTTTATGGCAGCCGTAGAGTACTTAATGGTCTGCCACGCCGACCCCACCTGGGTATAGATATAGCTGCACCTTCTGGAACTAAAGTTAACGCATCTGCAGACGGAGCCGTCACGCTTGCAGAAAAGGACCTTTATTTTACTGGTGGGACAGTCATAGTTGATCATGGGCATGGGCTATCAACGGTGTATTCGCACCTGCAGTCATTATTCGTAGAAGTTGGAGATCGCGTCAGCCAAGGGCGAACAATTGGATTGGTTGGGTCAACAGGTCGTTCAACAGGGCCCCATTTGGACTGGAGGGTTAATTGGTTTCAAACGCGCCTTGATCCAATGTTACTCGTGAATTCAAACCTTAATAATTAGCAATGTGTTTTTTAAGGAACAGGGTTTTTGCCCCATCGGCGATGTAACCACATCCACTGCTCGGGGCGTTCCTCAATCCACTGACTAATACGTCCGTTTACCCACGTCATCGTTTCTTGGATGTCTGCGACACGATTGTCCGTCGACAATGGCTCCCAAGGTTTTTCAACTATTACCCGGAAATGTGAAGATCCTGTTCGTTCGGCGCGAACAGGGACTAGTAGTGATTGGCTTCTCAACGCGAGCGCGGCGGGAGCCGAGGGTGTCATAGCGTTCAAACCGAGGAATGGCACCCGAATACCGTCATTCATTCGAACGTCTACAAGCATGATGGTATGTCGTTGCCCATCTAGGACTTTTATGAGCCGGCGCGCGCCATCACGTCCCTTCATTATTAATTCAACGCCACTCGCGCGTTGCCAATCGCGGATACACGCATCGACAAGTGGGTTATTGGCGGGACGATATACAACTGTGAGTGGTAGATTCTTCTTCTGGAGGACAAGTGTTATCATTTCCCAATTGCCCATGTGGGCAGTAAAAAAGATCCCAGATTTACCGCTCTGCCGCAGGGTTTCCAGATGTTCTGTTCCAACGATTTCTATGCGATCGTCCTGATCTTTCCTGATCTGTTCTAGGTTCCAATATTCATTTGGGACGCGAGCAAAATTATCCCAAACGCCCTTAACAATTTCTTCGACCCTCGTCTGGGAACTACTCGGCCAGACAAGTTGTATATTTTCTCGTATTCTATTGCTTGCAGGGAGAGAGGGGCCAAGAAGTTTACACGTAGCTGCGAGTAAATTAGATGACCAATCTACGGGCATGCTCTTCAGTGCTGCTACAAGCGGCCATACAGCGATAAATTCGATGTAATGCCGCAATGTTGGTTTTTGCCAGTAACGGCTGGAATAACGCGCCAAATTTATGCCTTTGTCAGAATTGTAGTTTCGATTATATCATCGAATGCCTGTTTGTCGTTCCATTCCAGAGTAACAGGAAGAATTTGCACAATATCTCGCGCACTCACGGGTAGTCGGACACTGTCTTTCTCTGTTGTAATCGGTATTGCATCTTTCTCTTTTGCAATCTTCAATATCTTTGAGATTTGCTTGTCGGTGAAAACGTGATGGTCAGGATAGGACCAGGTTTCAATGAGATTACAACCCATTTCTGCGAGGGTCTGAAAAAACTTGGTCGGGCGCCCGATACCTGCAAAAGCAAGTACACGCGCGCCTGATATCTTTACATCATGATCAGCTGGTACAAAGCGCGCCGTTAAAACAGGTTTACCTTTACCAATTATAGACGCCACCTTTCTTATCTCAGGCCCAATGATTACAACAAGGTCGGCGCGACGCATGGCTGAATTTATGCTTTCTCTAAGGGGTCCTGCTGGGAGTATACGTTTGTTTCCAAAACCATACTCGCCGTCCACGACCAAAATTGAGAAGTCCTTGTATATTGTGGGGTTTTGAAACCCATCATCCATTAGGATCGCGCTTGCGCCGCCTGCTATTGCGGCTCTTCCCCCATTAACGCGGCTGGGCGAAACCCAGGTTGGCGCATGGCGAGCATGTAATAGGGGTTCGTCGCCAACGTCCGTGTGATCATGTTTGTTTGGATCTACCAGTGTAGGCTTTTCGACAGTACCGCCGTAGCCACGTGATAAAATATGTGCATTACAATTTAAGGCGGTCAAAGTTTTAATAATGGCGGTAGTTACGGGCGTTTTTCCGGCACCGCCTGCGACGGTGTTTCCAACGCAAATAACCGGAACTCCAAGCGACTTGGGTTTAGTTAGCAGCGACCGGGCCCCGCTATGCGCCTGCCATATCCAGCTAAGGGGAGTAAGCATTGTAGGAATAGGACCAGGTTTTTCCCAAAAATCAGGAGTGCGCATTTTGAGACGTTGGAATTGGTTGGGCAGGTATAATTTGGTTTATGGCTGGGTCGATATAGTCGAACACTGCATTAAGGATATTAGTTTTGCTGTGGGCTACTGTTTTTGCTGCTGCAATTCGTTCTTGAAGCAGGGCTGCGTTTGAAAATAGTTGGTCAAGTTCGGTCGCAATATCCTGAGAGGTTTCAACTAATACAGAAGCACCCGCGGCTTTCAATTCTCCCTCTATCGCAAGAAAATTATTCATGTGTGTGCCATGCAATATGGCACACCCTAACTGCGCTGGTTCTATGGGGTTTTGGCCGCCATGCGGAACAAGTGAACCCCCTACAAAAGCTATCTTAGTAGATCGAAAGAAAAGACCAAGTTCTCCAATCGTATCGGCCAACAAGATGTCCGTTTGTTCACTTATTTTCTGCCCTGCGCTTCTTTGTGCAACAGATAACCCTCTGTTTGATAACGCAGCTGATATTTTATTTCCGCGGTTTGGATGTCGGGGCACTATTATTGTAATCAGGCTGGGGTATTTCTGTTTTAACAACTGATGGGCCTTACCAATCGTTTCTTCCTCGTTATGGTGAGTACTATAGGCAACCCATCTGGGTCGCTCACCCATAATGGTTTCCAATGAGTTTAACTCGGTAGGATTGGAAGGAAGGGGTTTGGAGGCAAACTTAAGATTGCCAGGGCAAACAACGTATTTGGCTCCAAGACGGCTCAGTCTATCGGCATCTCTTTCTGTTTGCGCCATACATAACTCAAACGTTCCCAGAAGGGACCGAATTACCCATGGAATGCGGCGCCAGCCGCGCATAGACCGTATAGAAATTCGGGCGTTGACAAGAAAGGCGGGGATAGTACGTGTGCGAATTTCCGACAATAATGCTGGCCAGAACTCAGATTCCACCCATAGCACTAGGTCGGGCTGCCAATGATCAAGAAACTTACGAACCCACGTTATGCGGTCGAGCGGGACGAATTGATGAATAACACTCTCGGGTAGTCGATTTTGGAGTATTTGTGACGAGCTGACGGTTCCCGAGGTTATAAGGATGCTTAGGTTAGGGCGCTGCGACGATAAACGTTCAATAAGACTTATCATCGACAATGACTCTCCGACGCTAGCCGCGTGGACCCATACCAATGGTCCTGATGGCTTAGACTTGGAGGGAATTCCTATTCTTTCATTAAGGCGATGTTCATCCTCCTTTCCACGTTCCACACGTCGTTTCAAAAAATAGTGGAGTAGAGGACCGGAGACCCAAGAAAGCGCCCGATATGAGGTGATAATCATGTAGGATCGTCCGGTGTGGGGTTTTGGACACGAGAAATGTCCGCAGCTGGTTCTATTTTTTCAGTACCTAAATCCTTATCTACGCCTTGAGTTAACTCTATCAGGTCACATTCTAATCTCTTTCTATAAACTTCAAGCTCTATTACACTAGCATCAGGCTGAATAAAAATTGGCGTCCCTATCCTCACAACGCCGTTACTAAAGGGTAGTGGAAACACGAACCGGTCCCACGAAGGAAAAACTTTTCGTTTTGTCGCGCCGTAAGAAATGGGTATGAGTGCCGCACCCGATAGTTTTGCAGTAACCACAGTTCCAGTAGAAACTCTCATTCGCGGCCCTTTGGGGCCATCAGGTGTTATCCCAACATATTCTCCTCGTTTTAGAGCACGAACCATTGCCAATAGACCTTCTCGTCCGCCGTGAGACGATGAGCCAGATATTGTGCCTATGCCCAAATATCCGAGTATTTTCGATATGAAAAGGCCGTCGCGGTGCTCCGAAATAAGTATGTTTATTGGGGCATCGTACACCCAAGCCCGTGGAATCATTAACATCCGCCCATGCCAGAAACAGGCAATAAAGGGTAGCTTCTCATCAATAAAATTTTGCGGTATTTCCTCGTTCTCAATCTCCCAACGACCCAGACGCCAGACGAGACGAATGTACAGAATTGTGAGCAAACCCAGTAAACCGGTGGCTATTCGGTGTTTAAGAAGACGACTAGCAAGCGCCATGATTTACGCAGACGCTACCACTGGGTGTTCTTCGCTATCGTCTTCAGAGAACTGCAATGCATATAACCGTGCGTAGGTATGATTTTTAGTGATTAGCTCGGCGTGTGTTCCAGTTTCGACAATCTGACCATTCTCTATAATAAATAATACGTCGGCGTCGACTATGGTTGATAAGCGGTGGGCTATAACGACTGTCGTACGACCCTTTTTAAGCTGCGATAAGGCTTTCTGAACGTGTCGTTCAGTTTCCGTGTCTAATGCGGATGTTGCCTCATCTAGGAGAAGAATTGGGGCATCTTTAATCATGGCCCGAGCGATTGCGATACGCTGTCTTTGGCCCCCCGATAATTTTACGCCGCGCCCCCCGACACGCGTATCGTACCCCTCTGGAAGATTAGAAATAAATTCGTGTGCACCAGCCCTAATGGCAGCGTTCTCTATTTCACTGCTATTAGCATTGGGTTTACCGTAGGCAATATTAGCTTTAATTGTATCGTCGAACAGGGATATTTCTTGGCTCACCAATCCAATACTATTCCGAAGGCTGGACACAGTTACGTCCCGGACGTCATGGCCGTCAATACTTACCGACCCTTTTTGAACATCGTAAAACCGTGGAATTAGGTTAAGTATCGTAGATTTTCCCGCTCCCGAGGGGCCCACGAGTGCAATCGTTTGGCCGGCCTCTATTTGGATGTTAATCCCATTTAACGCGGTCCCCTTTTCATCGTATCGAAAATGAACATCTTTAAAATTGATCGTGCCCTTGACATTGGTTAATGGGCGGGCTTGTTCCCTGTCGGATATAGTTGGATGTAGATCCAGTACCGTAAACACTCGCTGCGCGGCTGCGAGTCCTTGCTGTAGGGTAGCATTTAGGTTAGCGATATTTTTCATGGGTTTGTACGCGGCCAGAAGCGCGGCCATAAAAGATGCAAGCTCCCCCGTAGTCATCTTACCTTCAATCACCTGAAATCCGCCGTATAGAATAGTAACAGCCAATGCGATGCCGCCAAGGGTCTCCATAAGGGGCCGACTGATTGCCTGAACCCGTGCAGCTTTTCGTGCCAATAGAAATATTTTTTCAATTACACCAACTGCGCGCTCGGTTTCTTGGTCTTCCATCGTGTAGGCTTTAACGTGCCTAGCACCTTGAAAAGTCTCATCCAGTAACACCGTCAGGTCGCTTGTTTCAACCTGAGAATTGCGGGAAATCTTGCGCATCCGTTTTCCGATACGCACAATCGGGTATAGAGCTAGCGGGAAGACGATTACAGTCAGCAAGGCTAGAGACCAATTGTGGACAACTAGTATTGTTATCAGAAATAGGACCAACAGTGAATCTTTTACTAGGCCCGTAAGGGCCTTTGCCATGGAAAAACGTAGAAGATTTGCATCATTTATGAAGCGGGCGATTAGTCCACCTACGGGGTTGTTGTTAAAGAATTGAAGATCCGCCCATATTATTCCTCGATACATGAGGTGTTGTAAGTTAGCGACTATCCGGTGGCCAATTACCTCCATATTCACCGCTTCAAAATATCCTGCACAGCCGGTAAGTAGAGCGAGAATGATGATGGCAGCGGGTAAGAGGTAGAGCATTTCGCGATCACGCGCGATGAGTACTTGGTCAACGACGTCTTTTAGAAGGTAGATCATGGAGGCAGAGGCCGCCGCGACAACCAGCATACAAAGAAAAGTAAACGCTATACGAGTGCGCTGCGGCCAGAGTTGCTCACGCAGCAAACGTCGAATTAAGCGGTCGGTTGTTTCATGTGCTTCTTCAGTAAGCTTACTGGTTTCTATTTTTGTGGTTTGTAAGTTATCTGACAAACTGCGTGTCCCGCGTAGCGTAATGGCAATACGGTTTGTGAGACTACCACGCTTCACCAAATCGGCCAACTATCTGAAAAATCGAAAGAAATAAGTTATCTATCTTCTATACACCAGCGACTGTCATTCCATCTATCCGAATGGTCGGAGCGTCAATACCGAATTGAATTTGTAGGTCGTTAGCGCGCGTTAGATTCTTGAACATATCACTGAGATTTCCGGCTATCGTCATTTCACTAACCGGATACGTTATCTCTCCGTTTTCTATCCAGAAACCGGTTGCACCTCGACTATAGTCACCCGTTACCAGATTGACGCCCATACCTATCAGTTCTGTTACGTAAAACCCATTTTCAATGTCTGCGATAAGATTGCTAGGCGGTTCTTCTCCAGCATCCATATAAACATTTGTCACGGCAGGCGAAGGTGGTGATGCTGTTCCCCGAGCAGCATTACCAGTGGGGTCAATGTTGAGTTGCCGGGAAGTGGCCAAATCGAGAACCCAGCCCGTTAAAATGCCGTTCTCGCAGATTTGTCTGCGGTTATTCGGTAGCCCCTCAGCATCAAATGGCTTGGACCTTAGGCCCCTGAGCCTATGTGGGTCATCAAATATGTTAATATTTTTCTGAAAAACCTGCTTACCCATCGATTCCTTCAGAAATGATGTCCCCCTCGCTACGGCTGTGCCGTTTATCGCGCCCACATAGTGGCGCAGGATGCCGCCGGATATGCGAGGCTCAAAAACGACGGGGACCTGCTGGGTTTCTTTTTTCTTCGGAGACAAGCGTTTTATTGTACGACTAGCGGCGTTATTCCCTACGATTTTTGGGTCCTTGAGGTCTTCGAGATAAACTGAGTTTGTATAGTCATAATCGCGTTCCATTTCTGTGTTCTGTCCAGCTAATACTGAGACCGCCAAGCTATGACTTGAGGTGCGATAGCTCTGTGCGAGCCCGTTAGTTGCTGCGATAGCAATTTTTGAATGGCTCCACCCCGTTTCAGCTCCCTCGGAATTTGTAATGCCTTTGACGCTTAATGCGGCGTCTTCCGCTTCGATAGCAGCATTAATTAGCCCTTCATTGGTAGGCGCGGTTTCATCGCAAATATCAAGCTTGGGGGGCGAAGTAACTATTTGATGTGGTTCGGCAATTCCACAAAAGGCGTCTTCGGGAGCGACTTTCGCCATTGAAACAGCCCTACTTACCACTTCGCTCAGTGTGGAGGGTTTGAAATCTGTTGACGATACGATCGCTTGTTGTTTGTTGACAAAAACCCGAAGACCCAAATCATTGCTCTCCGCACGTTCAAGTTTTTCGAGCGCCCCCATACGACATGACACGGTTAGTGCTGCGGCATTGAAAATAACGGCATCTGCTGATGTCGCACCCTGCTTTTTTGCTTCGTCAAGCAAATCACTTAATATAGTTAATTGATTATATTCTTCGGACATGTGCTGCAACCTAACCCTTTATATCCAGATCGACTTTCCCGTTCCCGGCAGTCCGTATTCTTTCCATTTTCTGGTCACTTCCTGAATGATGTCATCATTCATGGTAATCCGGCGACCCCAATTTCTTGCGGTTTCCGGGGCGATTTTTGTAGTGGCATCAATTCCCATTTTTGATCCTAGACCCTCCAATGGGGACGCAAAATCGAGGTAATCGATCGGGGTCTCCTCAATCACAGTGATGTCGCGTGCTGCGTCAACATTCGTTGAGATTGCCCAAATGACATCATTCCAGCTTCGGGCGTCAATACCCTCATCCACAACAATTACGAACTTTGTATACATGAATTGTTTTAAATAAGACCAGACACCCATCATGACCCTTTTAGCCTGCCCAGGGTAATCCTTTCGAATGGAGACCACGGCGACACGATATGAACAAGCCTCGGGCGGTAACCAGAAATCTAAAATATCCGGAAACTGCTGTGTCAATAAGGGTATAAACACTTCATTAAGGGCCGAGGCCAGCATTGACGGCTCGTCAGGTGGTCTGCCCGTGAACGTTGTCAAATATATCGGCGACTTTCTCATCGTGATGGCAGAAACTTTAAAAACAGGAAATAATTCGGCCGAGTTGTAATAACCTGTATGATCACCAAACGGTCCCTCTAATTCTGTGTTTGTTAGAGATACATTCCCTTCTATCACTATTTCTGCCTCAGCTGGGACCTTTAGTGGAATAGTTTTGCAATCAACGAGCTTAACCTTTTCACCTCGAAGAAGTCCCGAAAATTGATATTCGGATATGGTTTCCGGAACGGGCGCTACCGCGGCTATAATCGTGGCGGGGTCCGCGCCTATTACGGCGGCTGCGGGGATGGTTGTGGCACCAGCCCTTGCGGCCATGCTCGCATGCTGTGCCCCCCCCCTGTGAGCGAGCCATCGCATTAGGGTGGTATCACGCCCGGTGACCTGCATCCGGTATATTCCAAGGTTGGTTTTTTCGTCCTCGCTTTGGGTTACGATTAAGGGCCAAGTAATCAATGGCGCTGGTTCGTCCGGCCAACAAATCTGGACCGGAAGACGAGACAAGTCGATATCAGCGCCGGTGAGAACAATTTCTTGACACGCTGCACGAGATACCGTCCGAGGTTTCATGGCCATGACAGTTTTGAGCAAGGGCATTAATTGAATTGCCTCTTTCCATCCACCGGGCGGTTCGGGTTGACGAAGAAAAGCAAGTTGCTCACCTAATGTGCGAAGGGTGTTAGTTGACTGACCCATCCCCAGCGCAATTCGTTCAATAGTCCCAAAGAGATTTGCGAGAACAGGCATATCTGATTTAGCACCATCCGCCTGGATAACATTTTCGAATAACACCGCTGGCCCATTTTCAGCGAGAAGCCGGGTCTGAATTTCTGTCATTTCTAGGGCTGTCGAGACCGGTGTGGCCACGCGCACTAATTGCCCTTCCTGTTCCAGGCTTTCGATAAAGTTTCGGAGATTGGCATAGGCCATGATGTGGCGGTTCTGCCTCAAGCAGCGAACACCGTCAAGCGAGACAATTTGGAGTCTATACAGCGGAGCTATTTTAGTGGAAATATAATGGGATGGTTGATCCGGTTGCGCACGCTAAAACTTATCCTTTTCCTGTTCCAGGAGAATCTTATATTTTCCGTAACGGAGACGTTATCGCTTATCGCGACGAAGAGATTGATAAAACCTTGCGAACGCCTGTCCTTGCAGCGGGTTCCAATCAATCTAATGAACAATTGGCCCGAAAATACAGTGTTTTCTGCGGTGATGTCGAAATTCCTGTTCAACGAGCGACATTGGTAGATTTTGATACGGTATACGCCGCTCACGTTGCCGCTTATGGATCAATCCCATCAACTTTTTATCCCTCCCCCGGAACGGAGGTCACTACCTACGTTCTCTGGTTGGATAGCGCGCAACTTAATCGTATGCATGAAACCGAGCGCAACTACACCTATGATCGGCTTGACTCTATCCGGGTTGATTTCGGTAGTAAGGCACAAAGTTTAGAGTGCGCATACGTCTATACGGCGAGGGTTGGCTGCGTGAACATAAATGGTCTGCCTGTCGCACTTAAAGAAATAAAGGCTCGAAAACGAACCTTGCCCGAAATGTCCCAAACGGAAATGTTAGAGAGCCTGCGGTTGCGCCTCTCCCCCAAGCAAGATCTTGATACTTTTATTCGTTCACATATTGATAGCGCGAAGGTGCGTGCAGAACGTAAGTGTGCATTGAGTAAAGATGCAATTCACTTAAATTTTCAACGAAAGACGCTGGGAAAATACTAGTGATTTCTGTCGGCTTTTGAGGTGCTGGCTGGCATAACTCGGGCTGCGCAGAATTTAAACTCAGGAATTTTCCCATGAGGATCAAGCGCCGGATTTGTTAAGAGATTTGCCGCTGCTTCTACGTAACAAAAAGGTATAAAGATAACCCCTTCTGGAACATTTCCATCAGAGCGGGCCCTTAACTCGATAGTGCCACGCCGGGTTTCGACCTTTATCAGATCACCCGCGTCGATACCCATCCCCATTAGCGCCCTGGGAGAAAGATTCGCAGTGGCTTCTGGTTCTATTCTGTCAAGCGTTTTGGAGCGACGCGTCATAGCACCGGTATGCCAATGCTCTAGTACTCGGCCCGTGGTTAAAATATAGGGAAAATCGTCATCAGGCACTTCATCCGGCGGCACGACGTTGGCCGGCACAAATTTACCGCGCCCATTTTTTGTTGGAAAACCCTGTTGAAAGATCACCTCCTGACTAACCCCATTTTCTCCTACGGGATAGGTAACCGAACTTTCATTTTCAAGTCGTTCCCAAGTTATTCCGTGTAGGGATGGCATGCATTGTGCCATTTCTGTGAAGACTTCTTTTGGACCACTGTAATTCCAATCGAGACCTAATCGGTTTGCTATCTGTTGTATTATCCACAAATCTTGGCGAGCTTGCCCCGGTAAAGGCAATGCTTTACGCCCAATTTGCACCTGGCGGTTGGTGTTCGTAAATGTTCCATCTTTTTCGGGGAATGAACTGGCGGGCAGTATCACATCAGCGTGGAAAGCAGTTTCGGTAAGAAATAGATCTTGGACAATCAGGTGGTCCAGTCTGGTCAATGCCTCTCGTGCGTGTTGTGCGTCAGGGTCAGACATAGCTGGGTTCTCACCCATGATATACATCGCTTTAACCTCGTTAGAATGTATGGCCTCCATAATTTCGACAACAGTCAAACCACGTTCGGCCTTCAACGGGGTCGCCCAAAATTTTTCAAACCACCTTTGGGTCGTGACTTCTTCTACCGATAAATAGTCTGGGTAAAACATAGGGATCAGGCCGACATCGGATGCGCCTTGCACATTATTTTGCCCTCTTAAGGGGTGCAGTCCTGTCCCTGGCTTTCCGACATGTCCTGTCATCAATGCCAAGGAGATAAGACATCGCGCGTTATCCGTTCCATGCACATGTTGGGAAATCCCCATACCCCAAAATATGATGCCGTGTTTGGCATTTGCATAAACTCGCGCTACTTGGCGAATTGTTTGTGGGTCTATTCCACAAATTTTCGCCATACTTTCTGGAGAAAAGCCTTTTATATGTTCCTGAAGCTCATCAAAACCTTCCGTGAAAAGGGCGATATATTCAGGGTCGAATAATCGCTCTTCGATGATAGTATGCATTATTGCGTTAAGAAGAGCGACGTCTGTACCACCCTTAAACTGGACCATATGCGTAGCATAACGGGTGAGGGCCTGGCCGCGAGGATCCATTACAATTAGGGTAGCGCCCTTTTGAACGGCGTTTTTGAAAAATGTTGCAGCAACCGGGTGGTTTACCGTCGGATTGGCCCCAATAACAAGAATGACGTCTGAATGGGCGCAGTCGTAAAATGGCGCTGAAACGGCACCAGAGTTCACTGTCTCCATCAAGGCCGCGACAGACGATGCGTGGCATAATCGTGTACAATGATCGACATTATTGGTGCGGAATCCGGTTCTAACAAGCTTCTGAAAAAGATAGGCCTCTTCATTAGATCCTTTCGCTGAGCCAAAGCCTGCGAGCCCACTACCGTCGGTGTCGTCGATAACGCGTTTGAGGCCGGATGTCGCGAAATTTAGCGCCTCATCCCAAGAAGCCTGACGGAAATACTTTAACGGCTGTGAGGGATCAAAATCTACATCAGCGTTTTTTGGAATGCCGTCCTTGCGAATAAGGGGCACTGTTAAACGATCAGGGTGATGGACGTAGTCAAATCCGAAACGACCCTTGACGCAAAGACGCTTTTGGTTTGCGGGACCGTCGCGGCCTTCTACAAATAGTAATTTGTCATCTTTAATGTTGTACGTTAACTGGCATCCTACGCCACAGTATGGGCAGACACTCTCTATCTGGCGGTCTGGTTTGATGCGGCCGTTTTCGGACACAACACTGGCAGGTAGTAATGCTCCCGTAGGACAAGCTTGAACGCATTCGCCACACCCAACACAAGTGCTGTCACCCATGGGGTCGTCAAAGTCGAAAACAATTTTGGCTTGGTCTCCACGATGAGCCATGCCAATAACGTCGTTAACCTGGACTTCGCGACAAGCACGAACACAGAGCGTGCAGTTTATGCACGCATCGAGATTCACGGCCATGGCGGGATGTGTCATATCCGCTAACGGCTTTTCTTTAGCCGGAAACCGGTTTGCTTTAAGGCCGAGAATGTCCGACCACTGCCAGAATTTAGAATCACCATCGTGTGCGGTTTCGCGTGGCGGTTGGTCTGCGGCGAGGAGTTCGAAAACCATTTTGCGCGATGATACAGCGCGGGGGCTTGAAGTATGCACGACCATGTCTTCTGCGGGCTGACGGATACAAGATGCTGCAAGCACTCGTTCACCGTCGATTTCAACCATGCACGCCCGGCAATTGCCGTCTGCGCGATACCCAGGTTCTGGCGTATAGCACAAGTGTGGAATGTCCGTATTGAGCCGTTTCGCAATTTGCCAAATTGTTTCGCCAGCCACAGCTGTCACTTGTTTGCCGTCTAGCGAAAATGTAATGGTTTCAGTGGTGTTGGTGTCTAGGGGCATACTTTCAGAGAGCTTTATCAATATCGTCTGGGAAATACCGGAACACTGACAGCAAACCGTTGGGTGCGGCTTGTCCCAGACCGCAAATTGAGGAATCAGTCATAGTTTTACTTAATTCCTCCAGTAGGGGTTGGTTCCAATTTTCTGCTGCCATCAATTTCACCGCTTTTTCACAACCAACTCGGCAGGGGGTACACTGACCACAAGATTCGTAGCTAAAAAATTGCATCAAGTTTAGCGCCACATCCGCCATGCTGTCTTTATCAGACAGCACGACTACCGCTGCTGACCCGATTAGGCAACCGTGTTCTTCGAGTGTTCCAAAATCTAGGGGTATGTCATCCTTAGACGCTGGAAGAATACCGCCGGATGCGCCTCCCGGCAGATAACCTTTCAATCTGTGACCTTCAAGCATTCCGCCACAATATTCCTCGATAAGTTCACGAACCGTTATGCCGGCCTCCGCTATCTTTACTCCCGGCGACCGGACTCTGCCCGAGACGGAAAACGTGCGGATGCCTGTACGGCCATTTCGCCCGTGTTCTGAAAACCATTGCGGTCCCTTTTCGAGAATATCGCGCACCCAAAACAGTGTTTCCACGTTATTTATTAACGTGGGTTTGCCAAATAGACCAACCTCTGCAGGGAAAGGTGGTTTGTGGCGGGGAAGACCACGCTTGCCCTCAATACTTTCGAGCATTGCGGATTCCTCGCCACAAATGTACGCGCCTGCGCCGCGGCGAAGCTGAAGCTGGCCTGGCTTTATCAATTTAAATGTCTCTATCTCTGCAATGGCCCTCAGAAGAATTTCACGGGCAATTGGATATTCGTCTCTCAAATAAACGTAACACTTCTCAGCGTCTACCGCCCACATTCCGATTAACGTACCCTCGAGAAATCTATGTGGATCAGTTTCGATGAAGTAACGATCTTTAAATGTTCCCGGTTCGCCTTCATCTGCATTGACAGCCATTAACCGTGGGCCCGGGAAGTCGGAGACAATGCGCCATTTTCGCCCAGTCGGAAAACCAGCCCCTCCTAGGCCTCTCAATTCCGACGCTTCGAGGCTTGAGATCGCATGTTCGCGGGTTGTTACGCCGTTCAGGCAGTCCTTTAACGTGTTATACCCTCCCTGGCTTATGTACCCCTCATAGTCAATAAATTTTGGGATATTTGGTCGTATTGACCCTTCGAGATTGGCTTTGTTAACGCCATCATAAGAGGCGTGGGAATTTTGATTTTGGCCAAGCATTGCGGCTGGGGCACGGTCACACCCGCCCATACATGGTGCGCTTAATACCCGGACATTTTTTTTCTGTGACGAACGAAGTGATTGCGTGAGTTCTTTGCTTCCCATCATGTCACATGTAATGGAATTACACACCCGTACCGTAATTTCGGCTGGTGGTGCTTCATCGTCTTTCAGAACGTCGAAGTGGTGATAAAAAGTGGCAGTTTCATATACCTCCGATAAAGGTAATTGATATTCTTCGGCCAGGGCCACCAGGTTCTGCGCTGTTATGCAACCGTAGGCATCTTGCAATAAATGAAGTGCCTCAATTAGCATATCCCGTGTTCTCGGTGTTTTTGCTATGAGGGTCGCTACCTCAATAGCAGCTTTTGGCTCCGCTTGACGGCCCTTTCCTGCGTACGGCCCTTTCCCACCGCGGCCTGGACTTTTGAAATTTAGGGGGGCTCGTTTGTTGTCAGTCATAAATTTTGTCTTCCGTAACAACCATTAATTCCACTACTTCGCCATTTATCAAAAGTTTTCCAGCATTTTCAAAATTGACAGTAATACGGTGTCCGTCAACGGACTGAACCTGACCAAGGCCCCAATCCGGTTCGCTGGGATGATATACCAGTGTGCCGGGTACTATATTGGTAAGCATAAGCCAACCCCAGGTGTGTTTTACTCCAATTTACAGGAAAATTTGTTTGCGTTAATCCCCAAGGCTGTTTGGTACTTTAGTGCTATTTGATAACTCTGATATCTTTTTGCAAGTTTCTGTTATTAGAAAGATTTTGAACAAGTTGCTCTGCTTATAAATATTAGAGATTAATTTTTAAGTTCTTAGACAGGCTTGCGCGACATGGTGGCTCAAACCTATACTTCGTTCGGTTTTCGGGGACGCTGATACGCCAATGAAACGGGGAAATAGAACGGGCTATAGACCCTCCGAGGAAGAGCCTTTTATGAGCGAGCAGATGCTCGAATATTTTCAGAAAAGGTTGCTTCTGTGGAGAGAGGAGGTTCTTCGCGAAACAGAAATAACTCTGCAAAATCTCCAGGAAGAAACGCCGAAAGCTGCAGACTTGTCCGACCGAGCGACTACCGAGACAGGGCGAGCGCTAGAGCTTAGAACGAGAGATCGTGCCCGAAAACTCATATTGAAAATAGACGAAGCACTCAAGCGTATTGACGATGGCCTTTATGGATATTGTCTCGAGACTGGCGAGCCAATTGGCATTAAAAGACTAGAAGCCCGCCCAATTGCTACTTTAAGCGTCGAGGCACAGGAACGGCATGAGCGATTTGAAAAAACCAAACGAGACGGATAGTGGCGGGGGTTAATCTCGGCGGAAAGAAGCGGCGGTCTTCCAACGAGAATACACCAGTAATGACAATTTATTTTGTGACAAAAGTTCTGCGCTCGCGGTTTAAAAAGTGAGATTTTTATTAAAAAGTGTCGGTTCTAGAAGCGGAGGTGTATAATGTTTGAGCCGTATGTGGCGTGTAAGGAAACTTCAATACTTGGGGAATCTCCCCTCTGGTCAGTCGAACAACAAGCGCTTTATTGGGTGGATATTAGAAATCCAATTGTTCACTATTTTGAACCTGTGACAGGAGTGCGGAAGAAATGGCATGTTCAGACAGAAATAGGTTCTATAGGTTTTGCTAAAAATAATAAGCTTGTTGCCGGAACGAGGATGGGCTTTGCCTATATTGATCTTGGAGACGGTAGCTACGAAGAATTGGCTGACCCGGAAGGTGACGGTAGGAAAAATTCTGTTCGAATGAACGATGGTAAGGTGGATCGGGCGGGCCGCTTTTGGTGTGGCACGATGGAAGACCCAGGGTTTGGTGAATTTGGATCACTCTATCGGTTTGATCCCGATCACAGTGTTCACCGCATGGAGGGCCCCGTCAGAATTTCTAATGCCCTATGTTGGAACCCGGATAACACTATTATGTATTTTGCGGATTCCTTGAAAAAGACAGTTTGGATGTATGATTTTGATCTACAAACCGGAGAAATAGAGAACCGTCGTAAATTTATCACAGTCACTGAAGGGGATGGGTTGCCTGACGGGGCGACAGTTGATGCAGAGGGCTTTGTCTGGATTGCCCATATGCGAGGAGGAAAGGTTAAGCGTTATGATCCTAGTGGTAGGGAAGAACGGGAAATCAAATTCCCGGCATCGCTAACATCATGTCCTGCGTTTGGAGGTGCGGGCCTAAGCACTTTGTACGTGACTACGGCGTCTAGTTTGTTTGACGCTGAAGATTTCGCCCAAGAGCCAGATGCAGGGTCATTATTTGCCGTCGAAACCGACGTTAAGGGCATTCCTGAGCCTGTCTTTGGATAACCGCCACGCGCATAGATGCTACGCCGGTAGCCCACGCTGCGTATTTCAGATAGGGTCATACTGTATAAATATTGAAGGGAGAAAGTATAATGGGTACGAACATCACTACGCCTAGCGCCGATGAACTTGATGCCCGTATTGGGCGTTTCGATCAACTTTCACCGATGTCGACTGCGGATGATTTGGCCTGGGTTCCCCAGGACGCGTGGGACGTTTTTTTTGCAAGAAAGATCATGCCGGTAATTTTAGAAGACACTAAAAGCCCCTTTGGTGATCGGGCTCCGATCACGGGTGCGGCCGGTGCGACAATGTTTATATCAGTAATGCCCCCGGGGCAGGGTCCCTGCCTGCATGATCACAATGATACATTTGAAACATTCATGGTCCTTGAGGGTTCCATAGAGTACAGAGTCGGTGATCCTGTGGAACATAAAAGAGTTTTGAATAAGTGGGATGTTTTTTCGTGTCCGCCCGGTGTTTACCGAGAGTTTAACAACGTTAGTGACGTCGACGCGGTTCAATTGACGATTTTGACGGGTCCTATTGAAAGGGATGATGTTACTATGCCGCATTCTGTCAAAGAGAGGGTGTCTGCCCAATTTGGGGACCAGGTAACGGATGCATTTGGCAAAATCTTTCACTTCGACCCGCCACAAAATTAAAACCTGGACGAACTATATCTTGAGGAAGGAACTTTGTAGTGAATTCTATCTCGGGCACCGCGGATACCCGCTCTGATATTAGGCCTCGTCGCAGTCTTCTCTTTGTACCAGGTCTCCGGCCTGACCGGTTTCCGAAAGCGCTCGAGGCTGGCGCCGACGCAGTCTGTGTAGACATTGAAGATGCTGTACCGATCGCTCGAAAACAGGAAGCTCGCGAACTTACGTTACCTTTGTTTTCTGGGGTTATTACCGATCGGGTGGAGACAATGGTGCGTATAAACCCACTGTCGACGACAGAAGGTTTGCAAGATTTATTAGCTTTGAGAAAGTGCCAGTCACCCCCAAAGGCGCTGATGCTTGCTAAAACCGGTTCTAGGGCCGAAGTAAAATTGTATGACGAATTACTACAGGGTTCATGTAAGGACATACGCTTTCACGTTATAATTGAATCGTCAGAAGGTCTAGAAAACGTAATGGAAATAGCCCAAGCGTCAGACAGAATAGACTCACTGTTATTTGGTGCAGTCGATATGTCCGCTGATTTGCGAGCCGAGAAAACGTGGGAGACCCTTCTGTATGCGCGTTCAAAAGTTGTACATGCTGCCGCCCGTTTTTCTCTAGACCTTTTGGATGTGCCCTATCTTAATTTAGAAGATCAAACGGGCTTACAACGGGAGGCAGAAATGGCGAGTGGTCTTGGGTTTACCGGAAAGGCTTCAATCCATCCAAAGCAAATTGGGATCATAAATGACATTTTTTCACCCTCGCCCGAGCTTGTTCAACGCGCTCGGAATATCATTGCCGAATTTGAAAAAGATAAAACTGGGCTCGTGGTAGTAGGTGGTGAGCTAATCGAACGGCCAGTCGTACGGTCAATGCAGCGCGTTCTAGCAATTGCAAATCATCTTCAAACTGTAAAATCCTCCATTACCTAGACCATTTGGTTGTAGGTTTTTCTGTTCTGTTACCGTCTATGTAGATAGCGTCGATATTTTCATTAAAAAAACAAAACAGGTTCTTAATTTTTGGGCACTCCGGGATCGGATTTAAGTAAGACCATGCGATGTCCTCATAAAGTTGTCCCTGTATTTGGGCTGACCAATAGTTTGCGAGCCCCTTATATGGGCATTGTGTTGTTGTATCGGTTTTAATAAGGAAATCCATTAGTACGTCCTCCGCGGGGAGGTAATAACGCGTCGGGAGGTCAGTTTCGAATAAGAAGCTTGCTCTATTGCTTGTCGCGACAGTTTTTCCCGCCAGAATAATTTTTACTTCCCTTGATGAGTGTATTACGTCTACGCGTTTATATGGATCACGTGGGTGAACAAAAATTTCCTCATCTTCTTCGAACCAGTGATCCGCCTTATCCCAATAGAAAGCACGGTATTCCTGGAGCTTGTTTTCGACCATTTCGTCGTAGGGCGCCTTGTAGCCCCAAACAGCGTTTTCGCTTTTTCTATTGCCTACCTTTACTGCCCAGTATGATGCCACTCCTTTGTATGAGCAATAACTGGAGTGATCTGTCGGAGTTAGCAGATCTGCTCGCACATCCTTGGTCGGAAAGTAATATACGGGCAGGTGCCCTGTTTCACGCATCAACATCATTTCAGTTGAATCCGCAATACATTCGTCCCCCATTTTAACACGAACCCTTCTCGGAGACGGTTCAAAATGGATTTTTCGGTTTGGGTTTTTTTTAAAACCGGGTGCGGGGTTTGGCACTCTTTGACTCCATTGTTTGATTTCTATCAGTTCCGTAGTTGATTACACTACGGTCTGGAGTGGGAGAAATAAATATGGAAACAACCCGCACAAATGAACTAGTTCCGGATTTAGACGTCTTCCGATTGCGCCGGTTTGTCGAACGCATGATCGATGAGGGCGAGGTCGAGGTGGTTGAGGAACCAATAGCACTGGCGGACGTCCCACAGAAAATGGATGGAAATGAGCGGGCGGTTTTTTTTAAGAAAGTGGGGCCGGAAAAAACAGAACTTATTGGAAGTATGACGGGTGCCCGTAGCCGCATAGCAAAGGCATTTAATATTGAGCCTGAAGAGTTGCTTTCGGAGGTAAATCGACGGCTTGAAAAGCTCCAGAAAATTGTTGAGCTAGAATCGGCCGAGGCGCCAGTGCATGAAGTGATTTTACTAGAGAACGATATTGATCTAACTACGCTACCTATTCACTTGCAGCACGAAAGAGATGGCGCTCCATATATTTCGGCGTCACTAGACTATGTCATCGACCCCGATACGGGCTGGACCAACACTGGTGCACGCAGACTAATGTTGCGTGGGGCGCGGGAGACAGGGATCGATTTAGCGGCACCCTCAGATTTAAAGGCCATCTACGAGAAATGTGTGGCGAATGGAAACCGATTGCCGATCTCGTTTGTCATAGGTGCGCATCCAAGTGATCACGTTGCGGCTGTAATGAGATTACCATTGGATGAACTATCAATCGTTGCAAGTATGCGTGGCGCGCCCTTACCCGTTGTTCGGTGCGTGACTAATAATATCCGAATTCCCGCAGATGCCGAGTACGTTATAGAGGGATATCTTGACGAGCGTGGATATATTGAACCCGAAGGGCCCTACGGAGAGTTTCTCGGATATTATGGAGCCATGAGACTAAATCCAGTGTTCCATGTGACCGCCATTACGCAACGACGAGATGCGTTATTTCAGACTTCGACGATTTCGGGTGAACATATTGGCCGAACGGACACCACCCAACTCAACGCCATCCGAGCCGAAGTAACAGTCTGGAGAGCTTTGCAGGCTGCTGTACGAGAGCCGGTCGGGGTTCATATAACAACGTCTTCCGGCGGAAGCTTTAACGTACGCGTGGCCCTTAAACAAAGGATGCCCGGCGAGGCCCGCAACGCTATTTCTGCCGTTATGGGGTCTCTTGCCAACTCGAAGAATATATTCGTTGTTGATCCGGACGTGGATATATTTAACGATGCTCAACTGGATTGGGCCCTCGCCACACGCTTTCAAGCTGACAGAGATTTGGTTGTAGAAAGTGGTTTTCGAACCTTGCCATTAGATCCCTCACTTGGTGAAAAACGAACGGGCGCGAAGGCAGGCTTTGACCTTACCCTTCCCCTTGGGGAGGTTTCCCTATCTCATACTGTTCCACGCTTTAGCGGTTTTGGTGGTAAGACGCACAAAAACGTGGAAGAGGCACTGAGTGAAAAACCTCTGTCGTTTGGGGAGATAATGGCCGCAGTAGGTACGCGGGATGGGCGCGAAATTGTTCGCGCCTTAGAGTCACTCCGTAGTGTTGGGTCGCTCGATCGTATAGGCGACGGGCTATATGCCCTTAGAACAAATGACTAATACACCGCTCGGTGCGCGCGGGGCTGTAAAGCCGCGGATTGAGGACAAACGTTTTCTTCGCGGGGAAGGAACGTATTCCGATGATATCAATTCGTTTGGTGAATACCATGCGGTAATGGTTCGATCGCCTCATGCACACGCCAATTTAATCGATGTAGGCGTCACTGAAGCAAGTGTAATGAATGGCGTTGTTGCGATCCTCACAGGTCAAGATTACGTAGAGGACGGTATGCTCGATCTCAATCATGGCGCCAATCCAGCGGGCGCTGTGAGTTGGCAGGACAAGGCCTTTACAAACCGTGATGGCTCGGAACCTTTTGAGCATCCCCAACCGCCTATAGTGAGAGAAAAAGTTAGACACGTAGGAGAGGTTGTTGCTGTCGTAGTTGCCAACACCGCTAGACAAGCGGAGGCTGCCGCCGAAGTGGTCATTGTTGACTACGAGATATTACCTGTCGTTACGGATGCGCTAGCCGCATTGGAGCCCTGTGCACCTAGAATATGGAAAAACTGTATCGGAAATATTGCCCTGGATGCGGATCAGGGCGACGAGCGGGCCGTTGCGGAAGTGTTTCAGAACGCCGACCATATTGTCGAGGAAAAGTTTATCAATAATCGGGTTGTTAATTGCCAAATGGAGCCGCGAGCGGCGCTTGGCGAATGGAACCCGGTTCAGGGAAAACTGACACTTTATGCCGGGGGTCAGGGTGTTCATCGCCACAAGGCTATTCTCGCGATGATGTTCAAGTTAGATCCCTCAAAAGTACGGGTTGTCTCAAAAGATGTTGGTGGTGGTTTTGGACCACGAAATATGCTTTATCCAGAATTTGCAATCGTTTGTTGGGCCGCAAAGCGGATAGGCCAGCCGGTTAAATGGCTAGGAACCCGTTCTGAGGCGTTCATATCCGATTATCAAGCCAGAGATTTGCGCACTCACGCGGCCCTTGCCCTTGATAAAAATGGCAAGTTCCTGGCAGTGCGGGCTGAATTAATCGGTAATTTAGGTTCTCATACTGTATCGTTTGTACCCCTATCAAACGGCCCGCGGCTACTGACCTCAGTATACAATATTGAAGCTTGTTACGCCCGAATCCGTGGTGTTCTGACAAATACTGTGCCAACTGGTCCGTACCGCGGCGCTGGTCGTCCTGAAGCAATTCATGTCACCGAAAGATTAATTGATATAGCGTCGATGAAAATCGGTATTGATCGGATTGAGTTGCGACGACGAAATTTAATACCTCGCCATAGTTTTCCGGTAACCAATCCAATGGGGACGACCTATGACAGTGGTGAGTTTGAAAACATCCTAGATATTACAACAAAAAAGGCATCTTGGACTGACTTTGAGTTACGTCGTAGATCCGCCGCCGCAGCCGGAAAATTACGAGGAATAGGTTATGCTTCATACATTCAGGCGCCTGTAGGTGCACCAATAGAATTTGCCGATATAACTGTCGAGGGTACCGGAACGGCTATTTTAACAATTGGGACACAATCGAGTGGACAGGGCCACGAAACAGTATTTTCTCAATACCTTGCGGAGGTTCTGGGTGTTCCAGAAGAGGACGTAATTATTATAACGGGGGATTCCGATGCGGTAGCGATGGGGGGCGGTTCCCATTCTGATCGATCGATGCGCCTGGGCGGAATAGTTATCAGAGAAGCCGCAGATGAGTTGCTTTCTGAAGGTAGAAAGATTGCTTCAAGTATTCTCGAGGTTGCCCCTGAAGATATTTTATTTTCCGAAGGGAAGTTTTGTGTAACGGGAACAGACAAGACCGTTAGCTTGTACAATGTAGCGAAGGCATCAACTCGCGGGTCATTATCGGGAGATGCTGTGTTCAAGGGGCGCTCCGCCGCGTTTCCTAATGGTGCCGCTGTATCGGAAGTAGAAATAGATAAAGAAACAGGTGAATTAAAGATAGTTGCCCATACGACGGTAGACGATCCTGGGCGAGCTATTAATGCTATGATATTGACCGGGCAGGCACACGGCTCAATTGTTCAGGGTGTTGGGCAGGCAGTTATTGAAAATGGCGTGTATGATACGGAGACCGGTCAACTAATCACGGGTTCGTTTCTCGACTATGGCCTTTTGCGTGCGGATGATGTGCCCTATTTCAACACTGCCTTGCATGAGGTGCCTACCGAAAACAATCCTCTTGGTGTCAAGGGTGGTGGCGAAGGGGCGACAGTTTCTGCAACTGGTGCATTAACAAATGCTGTTTGCGATGCATTAAAAGGAGAGAAGATCACAAATATACAAATGCCAATTACTTCTGAAAAACTCTTTTGGATTGTCCATAATAGCGATAGCCGTAACGAACAAGAGTGAGCAAATGGGGTTGCACTAATTGGGTTTTAGCACTTTAAAGGCATTAGCAATTGATTCGTTCGCCACTTTCTTGGTTCTATGCATATTTCGAGTATTATATTTAACTAAATAGATGGAGCAAACAATGCCTAAGCTCGAAGGTAAAGTAGCCATTGTTACGGGAGCAGCACAGGGAATTGGCGCTGTTTATGCGCGTGCACTCTCTGAGGAGGGTGCAAAAGTATGTTTAACCGACATACTCGATACTAGTTCCGCTGTTGCAGCTATAGAAAAGGCAGGCGGAAATGCCATCGGTATAAAGGCGGACGTTACCGATCTTGCCGCTTGTGAGGCGGTGGTTGAAGAGACCGTGTCCGCATTCAGTTCAGTGGATATACTCGTGACTAATGCCGCATTATTTGCCGCGCTTGAACGTAGAAGTTTTCTGGAGATCGGTGGGGAAGAATGGGACAAAGTAATGGCTATAAATACGCGCGGTGTTTTTAACAGTATTAAGGCGGTCGTACCCGTTATGAAGCAAAAATCGTATGGGAAGATAGTCAACATTTCATCAAGCACAATATACTCAGGTGTACCTTTGATGCTCCACTATGTGGCATCAAAGGGAGCGATAGACGCGATGACTAAATCTCTTGCGCGGGAGTTAGGTGGTGACGGGATCAGGGTTAATACGATCGCGCCCGGGTTTACAATGAGTGACCAAATCGAGGCGCAGCGAGAAAAGCTCGAATTTTACGTTAACTTAAGTCTGAATGGCAGGGCGATGAAGCGGGAACAAACACCAAATGATTTAATTGGTACTCTTATTTATCTGGCATCTCCTGCTTCCGATTTTGTGACCGGCCAGGCAATTGTCGTTGATGGCGGGATGATAATGCATTGAGGGGGACGAAAGTTGAACTCACCGTTTTTACGAAATGCGTGGTACGCCGCATGTTGGGCTGGTGATCTTGCTGAAGGTGTTCCCTTGGCAAAGACTATATTGTCCGAAGCTGTGGTTTTATGGCGAGAAAAAAACGGTCGACCGGCAGCTGTTGAAGATCGATGTTGTCATCGGCACGTGCCACTTTCATTGGGAAAAATCCATGGAGAAAGGCTTCAGTGCGCCTATCATGGGCTAGAATTTAATGCTGCTGGGGAATGCATGCGGGTGCCAGGCCAAAGCCGGGTGCCGCCCGAAGCTTTCGTGCGCTCGTATCCGGTGTGTGAACGTTATGGGATGATTTGGATCTGGTGCGGTGAGACCGATCGAGCCGAAGAATCCGAAATTCCAAAATTGCCTTGGTTGGATGCCCCCGATTGGACAACAACGGGTGGCCACATTCATATGAAGGCCGATTATCGGCTTTTAATAGATAACCTGCTCGACCTGACACACGTAAGTTACATCCATAAAGATACTATTGCGGGGGATCCAAAAGAGGCCTTAGTTCCCGTAAAAACATCTCGTGAGGGAGACGCAATCAGAGTGGAACGATGGATGTTGGGATTTACAGCTCCCCCTATGTATGACAATGCCCGCAAATTTACCGGCCTTGTGGATCGATGGCAGTTGATTAAATGGCAATGTCCGACCACTGTTACGCTCGATATTGGTTGTGCTGATGCAGGGTCGGGCGCGCCTGATGGTAACAGATCTTCTGGTATTTCAATGTGGTCAAACCACATCATTACCCCGGAAACAGAGACTAGCACCCATTACCATTGGGCATTTTCACGCAATTTTAAACTTGATGACAGCGCTGTTTCAGAAATATTAGAAAATGGCGGCCTACAGACTTTTATGGAGGATGTTGTCGTACTAGAGCGTCAACAAAGTGCTATAGAAAGCTACGGTGATAGACCTGTTGTGGATATCAATATCGATAATGCACCGTTGCAGTTCCGAGGAATTTTGAACGATAAAATTCGAACAAATGATCCGAAAGCTTGGGTTTCTCCCGCCCTGTCGGTCAGAGAGTAAAACCATAAACAGGCGTTCAGCATGTAACGCAAGAGGTTTGCAAAATGAATGACATCAAAGACGAGAATATTATGCTAACTGTGTTTTTGCGACATGATCAGGCACAGGCGCTAAACGAGTTTCAAACGAAACTCGACGAGCGTGGCTGGTGGGAGAATTTTCCGCCAGAGGGTGTTGAAATCGTTTCATGGAACGTGGTGATGGGGATCGGCCAAATTGTGACGCTGCGATTCCCTTCTGAGAGGTTGCAGGCTATTAACGTCTCTCTTGAAAAATACGCATGGGGTGTGTTCCGAACAGAGGCTTATATAAGCTACGATTTTGTGCCGGTAAGGTCGCGTCTATCGAAAGAATCTCGAGAACGTCGGGCAGGAAACATGAAAGGAGACGAGCAAGGTTCTGGAATTAATAGTCGGGCCGGTGGGGGCAATCATCCGAGGCTCCCGCACAATGGTTTATTTCTGGAGCAATGGCAGTCGGGTTCTGGTACACCTACTGAATATGAAATGAATTTGGGAGATGCTTTGGAGGACATTTTTGGCGAAGGTATTCAAGACATTCAGGAGATTGTCCAATCTCTAAATGAAAAGGGGTCACACACACCGGATGGTGAGTTGTGGACAGCGGAAAACTTTCCAAAAATAATGAAACGGCTTGGCGGTTAAATGCGAAAGTTCAGTTATGACTAAAGGACCTCCGCGGTATCGTTTGAATAAAAGGGCACAACAGATACTTGACACCGGTCTAATGAACCGATGGTACGGAATCTGTCCAGGCGATAGCGTTGGAACGCGGCCATTATCACTTACCCGTTGGGGCAGGGAGCTCGTGCTTTGGCGCGATAATGGTGGGGCTTTGCACCTCCATGATGACCGTTGTCCCCATCGAGGGGCACCCCTATCTATAGGTCGCAATGATGGTGATCGCCTTACTTGCGCATACCATGGTTTAGAGGTTCTCGTAGATGGAACCGTCGCAAAAGTGCCCGGAGAACCCGAATGTGATCTTGTCGGTAGGTCGGCAGTCCGTACCTACCCCATTGAGGAACGCCACGGTGCGGTATTTGCTTGGTTGGGCGATGGTGGTGTTACGCCAGTGGCCCCACTGCGGCTTCCCGAAAGACTGACTAGTAATAAATTTGATCGATTTCTTTCTTATGCCGAATGGCGATGTCCCTACCGTTTTCTAATAGATAATAACATGGATCCGATGCATGGAGTTTTCTTGCACCAGGACTCGCATTCGATGGCTGTAGGATCAAAGGAAGCTGAGTTTGAAACTAACGAAACGGAGAGCGGGTTTGTTTTTCAAAAAAAAGGGCAAAGGGATGTAAATTTCGATTGGTCAGAATGGTATGACGCGGATTTTCAAGCGGTTTGTCTTGAAATTCCTTATCCTGTGACTGGAGGCCCAGGAGGTAATTTTGGAATTGTTTTTCACGTTACACCCATCGATGAAATTTCTTCCGCGTGCTTCTTTTGGCGGCACCGCAAAGTTTCTGGTTGGCAGCGCTACGTCTGGCGTTTCTTGTATAAGACCCGTTTGGAGGGGAGGCATTGGCACGTATTAGAACAAGACCGGCTGCTTACTGAACGAATGGCGAAAGACGCAGATAGAAAAGAATATCTTTATAGCCATGATATGGCGGTGGCACGGGTTAGAAAGTTGATGGCTGATGAGGCTGTAAAGCAAGCGCGCTCGATAAGTAAACCCCGATAAGTTTCATAAAAGGAGATTAACAGTGGATAAAATTACAAAGGTTTCTGTTCCGGGAGTGCCTGAGCCACCAGGCAACATCTACAGCAACTGTCTGAAGGTTGGGAACCAGCTTCTTTTATCTGGGATGATTGCTGGGGACGTCTCCGGTGATGCCTATCAGCAATCTGTCGAATGTTTTCAAAAGATTAGGTCCTTGGTGGAGGGGAACGCGGGCCGGATAGAGGACGTCGTTAAATTAACCGTCTACCTGACCAATATGGAGGACCGACCAGCCTTCGGTAAAGCAAGAAGTGAATTTTTCTCCGGACGCATGCCTTGTTCTACTTTAGTGGCCATTTCGGCGCTAGCTGACCCCGGTGCATTAGTAGAGGTTGAAGCAATGGCGTTTCTCGGGGCGGGCACGTAGTTACGGCATCTTGTGAGTTATCTGCCATTCGGCGGCAAGGAAATTGCGATCCATTTTGCCGCGCTCCGTTTTTGGAAGTTCACTTCGAAAGATTATTTCGTTAGGCATTTTGAAATCGGCTAAATGCTGCCGGCAGTGAACCTCCACGTCGGACACCTTTAAATTTTGGCCGCCGATCGATTGGATGTATACAATAACCTGTTCACCGTATATCTCATCAGGGACGCCTACCGTCGCCACTTCTGCCACACCTGGGATCTGCAAGACGACGTTGTCAATTTCAAGTGGGGAGATGTTTATTCCACCCCGAATAATAAGGTCTTTTTCTCTCCCAGTAACGAAAAGAAATCCGTCTTTGTCTATAAACCCAAGGTCGCCCGTAAGTGTTGAACCCTCTGCATGTATTACAATTTCACCATTTTCATTCAGGTATCTATATTTGCCCGCTGGGTTCCCGTTAAGTTGAATTGCTCCAATCTCGTCATTAGGGAGCGCCCTGCCATCACTGTCCACTACACAGACCTGCTGATAGTCTACTGGGCGACCGACGGATCCCATCTTTCGGGACCCTTCGTGGCTTCCACTGATCCAACCTACTTCGCTGGCTCCGTACCCTTGGCAGACAATTATCCCGAAAGTCTCCTCGAATCGCTGCCATTCCGACACTAGGAGTGGGGCAGAGCTCGAGGTGATAAAACGTAAGTTAGGTCCAGCATTATGTCCGCGGTTGGCTTCTCTAATAACAAGCATATTGATGATAGTAGGGTTACCCGCCGCAATAGTGGCGCCGTTTTCATTTATCCAATCAAAAAAGTTACCTGCAGAAAACTTGCGCGCCAACAACAACGTGGCTCCCTTTGCGATGGTACCGATTGCTGATAATACCTGGGCTGACATCCAGTTCATTGATCGAAAATCCAGAATTCGATCTTCCGAGGTGATACCAAAAGCGTTGGCTATCGGTACAGTATTGTCATAAAGTTCGGAATATGAACAAACCACGCCTTTCGGGTTGGAAGAGGTGCCGGAAGTGTAGAAAATAGATATGTCGTCGGTCCTATTGGTTTTTGGCCAGTGTCCAGCGATTTCTTTGTATTTATAGAACTCTTTGAATATCCCGGTGCTCTTTCCAGACGCCCATTCACCTAATTCTATCCATTCCCCATCTCTATCTTGTAAAGTTTCCTCTATAACAGCGTGTCCGGCCTCATATAATGTTAGTCGTGCGCTGAGAGCTTCCAGGATCTGGTCAAAGTGCCTGACGTTCATGTCGATGTGTACCGTACATATCGTGCAACCGTAGGCGAGGGAAGAGAGGTAGACAATCAGGTGTTCTATCGAGTTGTTTGAGAGAAGTGCAACCCGGTCGTTTCCCCCAATGTTGTTCGCCTTATAGTAATGTCCAATTCTGTTTGCGATCGCGAATAGCTCGCCGTGGGTTATCTCTTTTTCTTGATCAATTGATCTAATTGCGACCTTGTCTGGGGTGTTCTTAGCGTTCTGTTTCAACCACCCGAAAAAGCCGTTGTTGTTTTCCTTTTGCTCGGACACCATTTCCTCGTCACCTGCGCGCATCCAGGGTCTTTTTCCACCCAGCGATCGTTGAGTTCTCGTTTAGTTTTTTTTATTAGGCAACTTAGCAAATTAAAAAGTGGCGGTAACCTGATTTGAAGAGCAAGTTTCCGGAATATGTTTTCAGGGGGCTTGAATTTTCAGGGAAAGTAACATACTATCCAAATAGTCAGTATTATTTAACATCCAAAATGCTCTCTAACTGAGTATTCCGTGGCCGTTACAATCGGAGGTATCATGGGGCCAAAATCTACTACCAGAAACGCGTCCGAAGACCAGCGTGTCGACTTTCGTACTAATCCACAGGAATACAAACATTGGAAACTATCGGTAGACGGGAAAGTGGCTCGGCTTGCGCTTGATGTAGAAGAAAGTGCAACACTATTTTCGGGTTATGAACTAAAACTCAACTCGTATGATCTCGGTGTTGATATCGAACTATATGATGCGCTTCAACGTATTAGATTCGAACATCCGGGCGTAGGTGCAGTGATTTTAACCTCTGATAAACCACGAATATTCTGCGCGGGTGCGAATATAAAAATGCTTTCGCAATCGAGCCATGCGCATAAAGTGAATTTCTGTAAGTTCACAAATGAAACACGAAACGGCATTGAAGATGCCGCAGATTTTTCGGGTATTCGCTTTCTGGCTGCTATAAATGGCGCATGCGCGGGAGGCGGATATGAGCTTGCATTGGCCTGCGAACACATAATGTTAATTGATGACGGTTCTTCAACCGTTTCCTTGCCTGAACTGCCGTTGCTCGCCGTATTGCCCGGTACAGGCGGGTTAACAAGGTTAGTGGATAAGAGAAAAGTACGTCACGATCGCGCGGATTTCTTTTGTACCACTTCGGAAGGTATCCGAGGAAAAAGGGCGACGGATTGGGGTCTGGTCGATGAGGTTATTCCGCGCTCAAAGTTTGACCAAACGGTATCGTCGCGGGCATCTGAATTTGCAGCCGACACCGACAGACCTTTCCAAGGAAAAGGTATTGAGTTGACACCCTTAAAAAGAAGCATCGAGAAAGATCGGATTATCTATGACACTCTTTCTATAGATCTCCAACGTGATCTCTCCTTGGCAACGATTACGATATCTGCCCCCAATACACCGCCACCTTTGGATGTTGTGGGCATTGAAGACGAAGGCTCGGGGTATTGGCCCTTGGCCATGACCCGAGACCTCGAAGACGCTATTTTAGAGCTTCGAGTAAATGAAGAGGACATAGGGACGTGGGTGTTTAAGACCGAGGGCGACCCTGACCTCGTGAGAGCCGCCGAGAAGCCGCTACTCGATAATTTGGACCACTGGCTAGCGCGCGAAATTGTTTTGTTCATGAAAAGGACGTTCAAGCGTATTGATGTTTCCTCGCGTTCAATAATCACTCTTGTCGAGCCTGGAAGTTGCTTTGTTGGGACACTGCTGGAACTTGTATTTGCGGCTGATAGATCCTTTATGCTGGACGGTACTTTTGAAAATTCGAATATTGCAGCGGCAGAGGTAGTCCTTACGGAAATGAATTTTGGACCATTGGTAATGCCGAATGGACTTACGCGGCTCGAACATCGGTTTTTAAAAGATCAATCGTTGGTCGATAAAACGAAAACCGAAATTGGCACTAAACTTGGTGCCTTGGATGCAGAAGAGTTAGGGCTCGTGACATTTTCTCCCGACGATATCGACTGGGAAGACGAGGTGCGTATTGCAATAGAGGAGCGCGCAAGCTTCTCGCCAGATGCACTTACTGGTATGGAGGCAAGTCTCCGTTTTGCGGGCCCAGAGACACTGGAGACCAAGATTTTTGGTCGGTTGTCAGCATGGCAGAACTGGATCTTTCAGCGACCAAATGCAGTTGGGGAGGCAGGCGCGCTTCGCGTTTATGGCTCTGGCCAGAAGGCTACATATAATAAACAACGTGTTTGAGATTTGGCGTAAACGATTATTCAATAGGGGACTAATTAATGTCATCCATTAACTATAATGAGCGCATTCCCAACAACGTCGATCTAAGTGACAATAGACGTTTGCAGAGAGCGCTTGAATCGTGGCTGCCAAATTACTTGAGCTGGTGGGATGAGCTTGGGCCCGAGGGCACGCAAGGATACGATGTATACCTTAGAACGGCCATCGATGTCAGCGCTGATGGGTGGGCACACTTCGATTACGTGAAGATGCCAGAATACCGTTGGGGTATTTTTTTAAACGAGCCTATTCCCGGCCGGAAAATTGGATTTGGTGATCATAAGGGTGAGCCTGTGTGGCAAGATGTGCCGGGAGAGTATCGTTCTACCCTGCGTCGTTTAATTGTCACCCAGGGCGATACTGAGCCGGCGTCTGTGGAACAGCAGCGACTGCTCGGGCAAACTGCACCCTCTATGTATGATCTCCGCAACCTCTTTCAAATTAATGTGGAAGAGGGACGTCATCTCTGGGCTATGGTTTATCTTTTGCACGCGCATTTCGGAAGAGATGGTCGGGAGGAAGCTGAAATGATGCTCGAGAGACACTCGGGTGATGACGACAAACCACGCATTCTTGGGGCTTTTAATGAACCCACCCCAGAATGGCTATCGATGTTCATGTTTGCATTTTTTACGGACCGTGACGGCAAATACCAGTTGGCTTCTCTCGCAGAGGGTGCCTTCGACCCCTTGGCGCGCACCTGTCAATTTATGCTTACTGAAGAGGCCCACCACATGTTTGTGGGTGAGTCCGGTGTGATGAGGATTGTAAAAAGAACATGTGAGGTAATGGGCGAGATTGGTACCGACGATTTGGAACGCGTTAGGCAGGCAGGTGCAATTGATCTAAATACCATGCAGAAGTGGATCAATTTTCACTATTCAATATCGCTTGATTTGTTTGGCCAGGAATTGTCGACAAATGCGGCGAACTACTACACGCAGGGACTAAAAGGCCGTTTTCACGAAGAAAAAATTGATGATGATCATCGTCTGACCAATTACACCTATCCGGTCTTGATGGTTCAAAATGGTAAAATTGTTGAAGAACAACACCCTGCGTTGATATCAGTCAACGAAAAGTTGCGTCAGGATTATATTGATGATTGTCAGCGTGGATTGAATCGCTGGAATAAAGTCATTGAAAGGCATGGGTACGACTTCCGTTTTGAACTACCCCACCGAGGTTTTCATCGTGCTATTGGAAACTTTTCTGATACGAAAATCTCACCATCTGGAAAAGTAGTATCTGACAGTGAATGGACAAGAGATTTGCGGAATTGGCTTCCAAACGATAGTGATCATGACTTCGTTCGAAGTCTGATGAAACCTTGCTACGAGATGGGAAAGATTGCCGGTTGGATTGCCCCACCCACCCGAGGCATTCATGGAAACCCATTTAATTATGAATATGTGAAGTTTAATTAAACGAATATGGGATCGTCAGCGACACACTTCCATACAAGCATATACAACGTTAAAAGATCCAATAGTTGCCAAAAGGCCCAGTAATTTTGGGGAGTGACCAATGGAGCCTAATGCGGTTCATATCGACAGATCCAGCGGTGTACCGCTTTTCACGTTTTCGGAATCCTTTAATGTAGCGATCCATATGATTGACCGTCACTTGACCGAGGGTCGCGGTAGTCGGTTAGCATACATTACAGAGTACGAAACAGTTACGTACGCGCAGTTGTCAGACCGTGTTAATCGGTGTGGCAACGCCCTTCTGGAGGCTGGTGTTGCTCCAATGGGCAGGATGTTGATGATCGTAAAGGACTGTCCTGAGTTTGTTTACTTGTTTTATGGGGCGATCAAAGCCGGAATAGTTCCGGTGCCGATCAATACGTTGTTACGCGCGAAAGACTATCAATACATGATAGAGGATTCGGATTGTGCCGCATTAATCTACTCTCCAGAGTTTTCAAGCGAAATTTGTCCTGCCCTTGACGCTGTTACCAGAAAGCCGCCGTTTGTTGCTTTGGCAGAAGGTGACGAGGGTATCAAAAGTATGTTGGCGACTGCTTCCCCTCAGCTCACTCCCTACCCATCTTCCGCATTGGCTGATTGTTTTTGGCTTTACTCGTCTGGTTCGACGGGACGACCAAAAGGTACTGTCCATCGACAGCGTGATCTATTGGTTAATAGCGTGCTTTATTCAGAGCCTGTCCTTGGTATTCGGGAGGACGATGTCATGTTCTCCGCCGCAAAACTGTTTTTTGCATACGGCTTGGGGAATTCAATGAACTTTCCCCTCAACTATGGAGCGTGCAGCGTGTTGTCTGAAGAACGTCCTACACCGGAGATGACTTTCCGTATTATTGAGAAATTTAAACCCACTATCTACTTTGGCGTACCAACGCTATATGCGGCACAGTGCCGTGCGTTGGAGAGTGAGAACCCTGATTTGTCAAGTATTAGAATTTCCGTTTCAGCAGGAGAATCCCTACCCGCGCCTATTTTCCATCGCTGGAAACAGCGGGTGGGACACCCGCTTATCGACGGCATCGGGTCCACGGAAGGTACCCATATTTTTATTTCTAATACTCCAAAAGACGCGAAGCCCGGGACTAGCGGCAAGGTCTTACCAGGATATAAAGCGCGAATCGTGAATGACGACGGTAATGATGTTTTACAGGGGGAAGTTGGTCGGCTTTGGGTCCAAGGCCAGTCTATGGCCGCCTATTACTGGAACCAGCCCGATCGCACGGAACAAACGATGCTGGGTGACGACTGGTTAAATACGGGTGACACGTATTCCCAAGATGACGAAGGGTATTATGTTTATAACGGTCGATCCGATGATATGATTAAGGTTGGCGGAATTTGGTGTTCTCCTATAGAGATTGAATCTCGGTTAATTGAACACCCTAAGGTCCTAGAAGCCGGCGTGGTCGGTCGGGAAGACGATGACGGTCTGGTGAAGCCTGAGGCTCACATAATTCTTAAAGACTATAGAAACGCAAGCGAGGAACTGGCTAATGAACTCCTGGATCACTGCAAGGACGGGTTAGCGCGTTATAAATATCCCCGCTGGTTTCACTTTGTAGAGGAACTCCCTAAAACGGCCACCGGTAAAATTCAGCGTTTTAAGCTTCGCCAATCGGACGACTAACGATTATCATCCGCATAAAATTTTAGGTGCATTCCTATCAACAACTAATTTGAGATTGCAATGACGTCCCCCGCATCGGTAGTTCCTTCAAACTTTGCAGCGCTACAAGCCACAGATATTGCCGCTAAATTGGCATCTAAACAGTTAAGTTCGCAAGACGTTGTGTCCGATTGTTTGTCAAGAATCGCGGAGCATGACCAAACATTAAAAGCTTGGGCTTACGTGGATCAGGAAAAGGCAATGGCCCAGGCGCGGGTATGTGATGCCTCGGACGGTATAATTGGGCCTCTACATGGAGTTCCCGTAGGCGTTAAGGATGTCCTGGACACCTGCGATATGCCCACTGAATACGGCTCTGAAATTTATAGGGGGTATCAACCAAAGAGGGACTCCGCGTGTGTGGCTGGGTTAAGGGCCGCGGGCGCCGTGATCCTTGGAAAGACCACAACGACGCAATTCGCAAGTCCGCTGCCCGTGGGCGTCCGTAACCCTCACGACATCGATAGGACACCGGGTGTCTCCTCAAGTGGTTCCGCGGCAGCAGTTGCAGACTTCATGGTGCCACTTGCAAACGGCACACAGACGGGTGGTTCAGTGATTTTGCCGGCGGCCTTTTGCGGTGTTGTCGGATATAAGGCGAGCCTTGACGGTCTGGATCGTCAGGGCATAGCCGCCCTGAAGAAAACTCTCGATACGTTAGGTTATTTCGCTCGCTCGGTTGACGATATTGGGCTCGTGTACACCGCCCTATCCGGAACGCACATATCTACTGAACCACCGTTGGTGAAAATAGGCGTTTGCCGAACACCAATGTGGTCGGAGGCAGAAAGTTGCGCCCAAATTGCAATAGAAAACGCTGCGTCAAAGCTTTCGGGAGCTGGTTACGAAGTGCTGGATGTAAGTTTGCCAAGTGAGTTTGAAGGTATCGAAGAGTCATTTCGCGTGATCTCTAACTTTGAGGGCAAACACGCGTTATTGGACGAGTTTCGCAATCACATGGACAAGATGAATACTTGGATGCAGGAAACTGGGAACTCGAATTGGACTGAAGAACAATACCAAACAGCCTTGGTAGCTGCCAATGATGCCAGGAGTGCTCTTGGAAATTTATACGATCATTGCCCGATACTTTTGACACCTTCAACTGTGGGCGAAGCACCAGCCGATTTGCAGAGCGTTACAGTTTCATCGTTCAACCGCTTGTGGACGTTGATGCACGGGCCTACGATCACGCTGCCAGTGGCAAATGGGCCAAATGACATGCCCGTCGGGGTACAACTTGCGGCAAAAAAAGGTGATGACCCCATGCTGATTGCCCAAGCATCTAGAATTTTTAGGATTCTTAAAGACACCTAGCGGATCGTATTTGTGCGCGTTCGGTCGCACATTATATTTTCGAAATGAAGTGGGGGAATTGATATTATGCAATCGAAGTCAACTAAACTAGCTAAAATACTACGTGAGGATACTTCATTTGTTGTTGCTCCTGGTGTGTATGACATGTTATCCGCAAAACTAGCTGATCGTGCGGGTTTCCACGCTTTATACATGACCGGGTCTGGTACTGTTGCCTCCCATTTAGGTTTGCCCGATGCTGGAATTGCCACCTATACCGATATGGTTTCACGGGCTGGGTGTATAGCCAATGGTACAAAAACACCGCTTATTGCCGATGCCGATACTGGTTACGGAGGCCCTGTAAATGTGCGGGAAACAGTGCGAGGCTATGAGGCAGCCGGCGTGTCTGCTGTACAAATTGAGGACCAAGGGTTTCCAAAGAAATGTGGCCATTTATCGGGACATACACTTGTTGACGCTGAAGAGATGGTTACCAAGATCAAAGTGGCTCTTGATAGTCGTTTGTCCGATGAGACGCTTATAATTGCCCGAACAGATGCCCGAAAGGCGGTGGGTCGTGATGAAGCTATGCGTAGATCAGAATTGTATGTGAAAGCTGGGGCCGATATTTTATTCTATGAAGCACCTTCAGATGTCGACGAAATGAGAGAAATTGGTAGCCATTTTGGTGACGATGTTCCCTTGTTAGCGAATATGGTAAACGGCGGGGCTACGCCCATTGTTTCCCCCGAAAAACTTTCTAAATTGGGCTATCGTATTGCAATCTTTCCAGCGGCGGGTTTTTTAGCCAGCTGCAATGCACTTGATACCGTATATGGGGCGCTGAAGGAGACTGGGGTTGCGGAAGAGAGCGGGGTGGAACTTTTTTCATTTGGGGAATTTAATGACCTAATGGGTTTCAAAGATATCATTGAATTTGAAAACAATTACTCTTAGAAGGCTGAAGTTGTTCGCCAAAGTATATTCTGGCAATGAAAGGAAACGCGGGTCAGTAGCCCATGCTATAATTCTACGTGTTAGTGATCCATTGGCAGCAGTGTTTGCTTGCGGCATAGTGAGATTATGCCCAGTAAGCTAAAAATAGATCCTGCGGATAAACGCCCTCCCGTTGCACCAGTACTTCCGGAACCTCATAAACAGGCGGATCATCATCGTCAGGTGCGAGAGGCCCGACAAACTGAAATCATGGAAGACTACGTGGAACTTATCGCTGATTTGATAGACGCGACTGGGGAAGCGCGGTCAGTGGATATTGCCAAACGTTTGGGCGTAACGACACCCACAGTCGCACGGATGATTGTACGGCTTAAGGAGGCGGATTGGATTGAGGCACGGCCCTATAGGGCTATTTTTCTGACTAATGAAGGGAGGAGTATTGCCGAGGCTTCTCGGCGTCGTCATCAGTTGGTAGTCGAATTTCTAACAGCAATTGGTATCAGTGAGGAAGTTGCTCGTGCCGATGCAGAGGGAATAGAGCATCACGTTTCTGAGGAAACTTTAGCTGCTTTTGAGAGATATTTACGATCACGATAACCCCTTTTAAGCAGCGAATCCGATATTAAACCTGAGATACAAACGGCGCTTGAGTGTGTTGGTTTAACTTATACCAATAATCCCCAAAAGCTTACGTGTTGAAAAACGGCCGTTTTTACAAGATATTCACAAGATAGTGTGGATAATACATTATTTAGTTATTTTTAATTGACGATGCCCTAGATCTTGTTGCAAACTACTAAATTGCGGCTATCGGGGAAAGTTATCCACAACAGTTTTTTTGGATATGCTATTCGGGTCGCAAGGCGGGGTGCGAGCACTACAAAACGATCTTTTCTGGTCGTTACTAGACAGCAGCTATGGCCTGCCAACTGGCGCAGACAACGAGGGGGTTGAGTTGCGGTAGATAAGTGTACTGTCCCCTCATGAGTTGTAATAATATGGAGGTTGGCATGCTAGATCTGGTACAGACAGAACACGACCTTTTTCAATCTAAACGCGGAATATCGGTAAAAATAGACCGCTCTCGAGACGCGAATCTTACTGATTTTGGTAAAGCTGTTCTTTCTGACCGGTATTTGATGCCAGACGAAGAGTATCAGGACTTATTTGCGCGTGTCTCCTGTTATTTTGCTGATGACTCAGCTCATGCGCAACGCATTTATGACTACATGTCCAATCTGTGGTTCATGCCTTCTACACCGGTTCTTTCAAATGGGGGAACGGAACGAGGGTTGCCCATCTCGTGTTTTCTAAACGAGGCAAATGACAGCCTCGGCGGTATCGTAGATTTATGGAATGAAAATGTTTGGTTAGCTGCGTTAGGCGGCGGTATAGGCTCCTATTGGGGTAATCTGCGTTCTATCGGGGAAAAAGTAGGCGCAAATGGTAAGACATCTGGAATTATACCCTTTATCAGAGTTATGGATTCTTTAACGCTTGCAATTTCTCAAGGTTCTTTACGACGTGGGTCGGCGGCAATTTATATTCGAGTGGACCACCCTGAGATAGAAGAGTTTATAGAGCTGCGTCGGCCAACCGGTGGTGATCCCAACCGTAAGGCGCTTAACCTACATCATGGAATTATTATCCCGGACGAATTTATGCGCGCCGTTGAAAATGATGAAGAGTGGGGTCTAAAAAGCCCTAAAGACCAGGCGATTATAAGAAAAATTTCGGCGCGAAGCCTTTGGATTAGGATGCTTTCTACGCGTATAGAGACTGGTGAGCCTTATTTCCTCTACATAGACCACGTAAACAAGGCGATACCAGAGCATCATAAGATGGCTGGCCTAGAGGTTAAAATGTCGAACCTGTGTAGCGAAATCACGCTACCCACGGGAATGGACAAAGATGGGCAAGATCGGACCGCCGTCTGTTGTTTGTCTTCGCTTAATCTTGAGACTTACTTGGAGTGGCAGGATCATCCTAGTTTTGTCGATGATGTCATGCGCTTTTTGGATAATGTGATAGACGATTTTATCGAACGCGCGCCAGACAGTATGGCTAGGGCACGATATTCAGCGATGAGGGAGCGCTCTGTTGGCTTAGGCGTTATGGGTTACCATTCCTTTCTACAAAGCCAAGGTGTACCAATGGAATCGGTAATGGCAAAAGTCTGGAATAAACGGATATTTAAACAGATTAAAGAGCAGGTTGACGCTACGTCTGTTGCCTTAGCAGAAGAACGAGGCCCGTGCCCGGATGCCGCTGAGTACGGAGTTATGGAACGCTTTTCAAATAAAATGGCAGTCGCTCCTACGGCGTCAATCTCGATTATTTGTGGTGGGTCTTCGCCCGGGATAGAACCAAATGCAGCAAACGCATACACTCACAAAACTTTATCCGGTTCGTTCAGTGTTCGTAATAAATTTTTAAAAGCACTGCTGGCAGATAAGGGTAAAGACGACGATGATACCTGGTCATCGATTACTGTTAGTGAAGGTTCTGTCCAACACCTTGATTTTCTTACCCAGGATGAAAAAGACATCTTTAAGACAGCGTTTGAGCTGGATCAAAAGTGGCTGATTGATCACGCGGGTGACCGGGCAGAGTACATATGTCAGTCACAGTCACTCAATGTTTTCCTGCCTGCCGACGTTCAGAAAAAAGTCTTGCATGATGTACATTGGCGGGCATGGGAAAAGGGCGTAAAATCGCTTTATTACTGTCGGTCACGTTCCGTGGCACGCGCCGAGAGCCACGCCAGTCAATCGGTTGTTGGAGCAACCGCGCAAGAAAATCTAACGGCTGATTCTGCGAACAGTAACACAAAGCCACTTCCTTTGGCGGCTTCAGGTCAAAACGAAAACGAAAACGACTACGAAGAGTGTCTGAGCTGTCAATAGAATAACAACAAACATCTACGGGCCGGTCTTCTTCCAGAAGAGGGTAGGGAGTGAAGCATAAGAATGTCTCTAATTGAATCAAATCCGGTATATAAACCTTTTCGATATCCCTGGGCTTATGATGCTTGGTTAACACAACAGCGCGTACATTGGCTGCCTGAGGAGGTGCCGTTAGCTGACGATGTAAAAGATTGGCATAATAAATTGTCTGCTGAGGAACGGAATCTTTTGACGCAGATTTTTAGGTTTTTTACACAGTCAGATATAGAAGTTAATAACTGCTATATGAAACGTTACTCGCGCGTTTTTGAGCCTACCGAAGTACAAATGATGCTGTCTGCCTTTTCAAATATTGAAACCGTGCACATTGCGGCGTATTCCCATTTGCTCGATACGATTGGAATGCCACAAACGGAATACCAAGCTTTTCTGCGTTATAAAGAAATGAAGGATAAGTTTGATTATCTGCAGCAGTTTGATGTTGATACTCACGAAAATATAGCGCGTACACTTGCGGTTTTTGGTGGTTTTACTGAAGGTCTCCAGTTGTTTGCAAGTTTTGCCATTCTCATGAATTTTCCGCGGTTTAATAAAATGAAGGGAATGGGCCAAATCGTATCCTGGTCTGTACGCGACGAAAGTTTGCACACTGAATCAATTATTAAGCTCTTTCGTACCTTTGTATCTGAGAACCCCGAAATTTGGACTGAAGAATTTCAGCGCTCGCTTTATGTAATTTGCTCAGAAATGGTAGAGCATGAAGACGCTTTCATAGATCTCGCGTTTGAGCTAGGTGGCGTTGAGGGACTGAATGGTTCAGAGGTTAAGGAATATATTCGCTACATTGCTGATCGACGTTTAACACAGCTAGGTCTTCAACCCATCTATAGGCTCGAGAAAAACCCCTTACCGTGGATGGATGAAATGCTGAACGGAATGGAGCACACAAACTTTTTTGAAAACCGAGCGACTGAATATTCTAAAGCCGCAACCCAGGGGTCTTGGGAGGATGTGTGGGCATAGACATTTCTGAGTGTCATAAATGCCTTACCCCTTCTGGTTTCGCTAACACTCAGGCTCAACGTGCTTATCTTTTTTGCGAGTTGTGTGCGGGTTTGATGTCCTTATAGCCCGATGTAGGTGTAGACTTTTCCGACATCAGGAATCCTCCATACTACACAAGTAATTTAATTAGCGCGTTTGATGTTCCAGTTTAGGGAATTTATCTATTATGGTATGTGTTAGGCCGAACCCGATTACATTTATAGGAAAAAGAAATGGCGAAAACTAATACAATAGGAAAGGGTATCGTCGCGATCCGCGATAAGTGGCACACAAAGAAACACCCATTCTTTAAAATGATGCTTGACGGTTCACTCGACCTTTATCCGCTGGGGGTTTACATGGCGAGCCATCACAAGTTTGTCGAGGTTGCTCTTCCCTCGTTTGGTTTTTTACTGTGGCGGGGTCCTCAAGATGTAAAACATGCCGTAATCGAGAACTTGGCCGAGGAAGCTGGGTTGGTAGCTATTCCGCGTCCCGGTCACGAACCACATGACCATACAAGGATGATCTTTGATTTCTGCAACGCGGCTGGTCTATCAGACGGAGACGTGCAGGAACATAGTATTGGTCCGGCTTGGCATGCCCGACGGCTACATTATGCAAGTGTAACGCGTGATGAAGCTCTTGGTGTGGTACTCGCTATGCAAGCGACGCAGGAGGGCCAACAACCCGCGCTTAATAAGGAAATAACAATTCCCTCGTTTATTAAACATTATGGTTTTTCCAGGAATTCTAAGGAAATCGCTTTTTTCGTTGAACATGCGGAGGCGGATGAGGAACACAGCGAGCGCCAAATGGAATTATGTGAAAAGTATATTGATACAGAGGAGGTTGCCCAACGTGCACTGGAGATTTGTGAGGAAGCGTGCATGTTAAGGTGGGAGTCTATTACTGAAATATATAAAGAGCACGTGCTCAAAGAGGAACGTCTTTTGCCGCCGGATCTTGCAGCTTAATATTTATCGGCAGACGTGGTGCTTGCATTACTGTGCCTATTTTAACGTAATTTCTGTGTGCCTCCTGCGAACTCCAAAAGACCGCTTCATAGTCGTTTTCTCAGGGTAGAAAGTCTTCCAGGTCTACATTATCAAAATTACGAGGCATTGCTCTTTCAAATCGTGCACGTTCTTCCGACTGTGTAACAGCAGGTTTTGTGGCATCTATGAGCCACTTTGTGCCCAATCGATGAAAACTGTTTTCTCCCGGCACAATTGGGGAAACATTGTCTAGTGGAAAAACACGTGTATTGGGGATCATTACAATATCCCGTTCAGCGTGAACCCGAGTGGTCATTGACCACATTACCTGTCGTAAATCGTCAGCATCAATATCATCATCCACGGCTATCGCTAATTTCGGGTGTAGAAACGCGCCTGATAAAGCGGCCATAAGAGCTGTCTTTGCTTGGCCTTCAACACGGGGACGCAATTTAAGAACCAACATCATCATACCGGCCGAGGTGTGGGAGCGAACGTCCAGTAGATCTAGGCCACCTTCAACGTTTTTAAGTTGTTCCTTGGTGGCAATTTCTATTCCTAAGGCCATGGTTCCTTGCGTATCTGTCGTCGGATAGCCGCAGTGAACAGCGTAAAATATTGGGTCTCTCCGACGGGTCATGCAATTGGCTCGAAATACATGCGACTTTGTCGATTCTGCATAGGTACCAGGAATTTCTCCAAACGGCCCTTCTGGCACTAACTTATCGAACAAAATTTCCCCTTCCAGAACTAACTCCGCTTCAGCGGGCACTTCTATGTCCACGGTTTTACATTTAACCATACGTACACCTTCGCCAAGTAGTGAACCAGCTACCTCTAATTCATCCTTTCCGTAGGTTGTCGTAAAACCCGAGCCGTAGAAAATGGCCGGATGGGCTCCGTAAACGATTGCAACCGGCATGCCTCTGCCCTCTGAGGAATACATATCGTAAATCCGTTTTGCTTGGCGTGGGAGCATGATAAAACCCGTCTCGCGCTCATTTAGTATCATTTGACGATGTACGGACATGTTGCGAATACCGGTCTTAGGATCTTTGATGATAGCCATTCCCGAAGCAAAATAACGACCGCCATCGTCTTCAGAGGTCATCATCGCGGGTACGTCTAAGATATTGACGTCGTCTCCCTCGAACACTACCTCTTGGACGGGAGCTTCGTTAGGCCCTACCTCGACGGTCTTGATCGAGTTTTTTAGCCGCTCGCTAATTTCATCTAGTATTTGATCTTCGTTGACGTTCAAGCCAATCGCCCATTTTTTTCTATCAGCGAGAATTTGACTGGTCGCTTGCCAACCGTCATGCCCCTTTAGGTTAGTAAACAGGCTCGCTTTGCCCATTTCATTGAACGCTTTCCATTCTATCGCTGCCATATTCTTAGCAGGGTCGACTTCTTTATCGAACGTGATCAGCTCGCCTTGTTGTGCGAGGTTTTTAAGAAAGGTCCGATATGACTGGTCTGGCATATTAAAAATCCTATAGGTCGGAAGTTGTATACAATTTTGACGGTCGTTTTGCTAAAATTGGCTGTTTATCCTTACTTGTTCTGCGTATCGTTTGCGATGAAGTCCCGAGTTTCCGTGGCGGGCAGATAACGACATTGCTCGTTTTAGGTAAAGGCCAATATCGTGTTCATCTGTAAAACCAATACCACCGTGTAATTGAATGGCCGATTTGCACACGTTCAAGGCACTTGTAATTGTCCGTGATAGCGTGGCCGATGCGAGACCTAAAGTGCTGCCACGCTGGTCAAAGGTACGAGCGGCTTGGTATATCAGCGACCGACACAACTCGATTGCAGCAAGGTTATCCACGGCTTTGTGTTGTAGGGCCTGAAATGACCCAATTGGGCGATCAAATTGTTCACGGGTTTTCAAATATTCTACCGTAATGTTCTGAGCCGCTTCCATAATACCTAACAATTCGGCCGCAGCCGAGATATGCAATGTATCAAGTAGTGTCGCGAGTGTGTGTTGATACTCATCGGTGTTGGCAATAATGACACCGGGTGCGTTGACAAATGAGAGTATCCCTAGTGTCGCACCGTCTAGTGTAGGTGTAGTAGATATATCAATTTTATCTGTTTGGACGTAGGCAAGGATCGGTCCGTCAGGGCTGTTTGCCGATAAAATAAAACTGTCTGCGACGTCCGCAAGCATTATTCCAACTTTGCTTCCAGTAAGGCGACATTCCGTTCCATTTAACGTCGCTTTTGAAATAGCTGGTTCATCTCCGATTGTTCGTGGGCCCTCTGTGAGACCGGGTATACAAAATAGCGTACCGTTGAGAACCTTTTCTGTATGTGGAAACCCAGAAAGTGTGGCCGCTACGGCCGCAATAGTGGTTATCGGCTCTGGTATAAGTGTTTTGCCCAACTCTTCGCCAATTAGGCACAATTCGGTTAGCCCAAGCCCAAGACCACCATATTTTTCCGGAACCAAAATGGCTAACAATCCCGCATCGGCCGCTTCCTGCCAAATGCTTTTGTTTAAGTTCGGTGTTTCCGGTTCGTCGCTGCGCAGACGAGCCATACCTTCTCGTCTTTCAGAAAATGTTTTAGCAGTGTTTCGAAGCATCGTCTGCTCTGTCGTAAGAAGCAGTTCCATTAGTTTTTTAAAACTTCCTCCGCGGCTTGTTCCCGCAACAGAACTTTCACGACTTTTCCTGTGCTGTTACGCGGTAGAGCGTCAATCTGTTTTATAAAACTAGGCTTTTTATAACTCGCAATTTGTGATCTACAGTGTTCTATAAGTTCCGCCTTGCTCGCGGACCGGCCCTGTTCAAATGTTACGAACGCGAACACAGATTCGCCAAATTTCGGATCGGGCACGGGGACAACAGCAGCTTCATTAACTGCTTTATGGGTCTCCAATGCATCTTCAACTTCGCGCGAATAGATGTTTAGGCCCCCGGAGACTATCATGTCCTTAGCTCGGTCTATAAAGTATACGTAGTCCTCGCTGTCCATCTTACCTAGGTCGCCGGTTCGCAACCACCCTTGATGAAATGCTGACTTTGTTGCTTCAGGGTTTTTCCAGTATTCCGGCATCGACATTATTCCGGGCCCACCACATCGGCACAAAATTTCACCAATTTCGCCCCGTGCTACTTCACAGAGGTTTTCATCAACAATCATTACATCAACTGAAGGAACGGGCCGCCCACAAGATTCTGGATGGGAGGCCTGTTCTTCTGGTCGCAGCCCCGTAACAAAGCCCGCCTCGGTTTGAGCAAAGAACGTGTATAATCCAATATTTGGTGCTGCTGTGGCAAGACGAACCTTGAGGTCGACAGGGAACGCCTCACCTGTTGCAACCATAAGCCGCACCGTTGTAACGGCATTAGGCCGCTTTTCGATCTCGGGTATTAAAAGTCGAGCTATAGTGGGAACTAATCCAATCATCGTAATGTTTTCTTGCTCGATAATGTCGATAGCGGTCACAGGGTCAAACTTTTCCATAACGACTACGGTGCAGCCACAACACACAGCATTTGCGACGCGACCTAAACCAGTTCTGTGGGCCATTGGCGTTGTTGCGAGCACCCTATCGTCGGGAGTGAGACCCCACTCCGTGGAGTTCATATACCCACCCGTGAGCACCATACCGGTATTGGTCGCAAGTGCCCCCTTGGGACGGCCGGTTGTTCCGGACGTGTAACTTAACATTAGGGTGTCGGGTTCTGTAGGTAGGGGTGCTGGAGTCATGTTTGCGCCCTCTGTCAAAAGGTCCTTGAACCTAATTTCACCTTCTCTGGCTTCATCGCCGAAGACAACCAGAAGAGGGTCGTCAAGTGTTTTAACGGCTTCTGAAATAAGTTCTCTATGGTCTGGAGTAAACCCAACCAACCATGGTTCACAGTCGTTTAAAATATAGGTTACTTCTGGAGCGGCCAATCGCGTGGCGATTGGCACTATTATTCCCCCCGATTTTGCGGCGCCGCACATCGCTTCTATGAGTTGTGCACTGTTTGGCAAAAACAATGCTAAGCGATCACCTGTTTTCATTCCTCGCTTTAAGTATGCATCTGCGAGCCGGTTAGCATTTTCATTCAATTCGCTAAACGTTATCCGGCGTTGTCCGCAGACAATGGCCTCGTGCTCTGGATACCGAAACGCACTATTTGCAATAAGGGACGAAAGTTTCAAATTAAATCACCGTTTTGATACTGCTTTGCGTCGTCGGCCTTTCTCAGGCTCAAACGCAAAATAAGTGATGTCGTCGTTCAGTTTTTCCCACGCAACCTTCAGGCGCATACCAATATTAATCTCGTCGGGCGTTACGTTGACCAAGTTCGCGATCATCCGAACGCCTTCATCTAATTCCACGAGCCCAATAACGTAGGGAGCGTTTGCCTCAAAGCCCGGCGAGGGGACGTGTGTAATAGTATACGAGTACAATTCTCCTCGCCCAGAAGTGGCTTGCCAACGAAGGTTGCGGCGGCCAGTCCGAACACTGTTTGATCTTGGCCAAAATTGATACTTACGAGACCTGGGGTCCCATTGAAGCATTAGTTTTCCTTTTTTCGCTCCATCCCAGAATGCTTGCGTTGTAGGTGTGGGCTGGGGCGTTGGGCGCGGTTTAGTGTTTAGTTTAGCCATTGTCATTTCCTAATTTACAAGAACCATTGCATTTGCTGATCCCCAATTTCGGCCGTATGGAATGACGCCGATACCGGTTACCAATGCGTTTCTTGGGCTCGGGACTTGCCGACGACCGGCCCCTCCCATTAGTTGTCGAACCGCTTCAACAAGGTTGATGCCGCCTCCCGCAAGGCCAGGCTGACCGCAGCTTATCTGTCCACCCCCTGTGTTTAGGGGTAAATCGCCTTTGGGTCCTAAGTCGTGGTCTCGCAAAAATTGGGACCCTTGCCCTTTTTTTGCAAATCCACACTGTTCAGTTTTTAGCATAACCGCAAACAGAAAATCGTCGTAGGGATGGAACATGTCTACATCTTTTGGTTTGATCTTCGCCTGTCTAAGTGCTGAGGGACCCGTAACCGAATGCCCGGTGGCGATTATGTCTGGTGTTTGATTGGCGCAGTCGTAATTAGAGACCTCATCATACGCGACCGGGTACACCCGGTCAGTCAGACCTAATTTTCGAGCGCGGCTTGTTTTCATCATAATTAGTCCGTTACCGCCGTCACACCACATTACTGAGTCGAGCAACCGGAGCGGTGATGAAACCTGTCGTGAATTAATGTAATCATCGACCGTTATTTTTTGGCGCAACTTCTCATATGCATTCGGATTCTTAATAGCACCGTTTCTCTGCGCAACCGCCAGGGCACCTAAACCTTCAAAATCAAGCCCGAATTCATGTTCGTACCGGTTCATTAGTAGACCAAACGCGCCGGGTGGACCCTGTACACCGACAGGATCCCAGAACTCGTTGCGGTAACTACCATAATAGGCCCGCCATTGGCTTGAAGGAGCGTCGGCCCCCATAACCATCACAGTTTCGCAAAGCCCAGATTTAATGGCCATTGCGGCACGGGCTACGTTGCCAATAGCGGAAGCACCGCCAATATCACTTGTTTGAAGCCACCGCGCCGAAATTCCAAGGTATTCTGTCGCGTATCCAGACCAAAATGGATTTGCGCATTCACTCAACGGCACGCAAAACGTAACGCCGTCGATATCAGAAGGTCCAAGCTTTGTTTTTTTATAGAGTTGCTCCGCTACCTCCGCTGCTATCTCGTAAGCGGATCTTCCTCCCCGTCTCTCGATTTTCGTCTCCCCGTAGGCGACAATGCAGATGTCCTTGTCGGCTAAAAAGCTTCGAGCCATTATTTTATTCCTTTGTACTTATTGTCCTTTGAAATCGGGTTTCCGGCGTTCCGAAAAAGCCTCCAGGCCCTCTGCCCGGTCATCGGCCCATGATAGCATGTAAGCGAGGTCAGATTCCTGTTGGAAACCCTGCTGTAGGGTCATATCGCGCCCGCGGTTGATGGCCTGCTTAGACATCATAGTCGCCAATGGCCCAACCCCCTTCATTTCTTCGATAATTTCTCGTGTTCTAGCGAGGGCTTTTCCGGGCTCTACAACATGATTTACAATCCGAAATTCCTTCGCATCCGAAGCGGAAATTCTTCTGCCGGTCCAAATTAATTCCTTCGCTAACGGAGCACCAATCAAGCGCGGGAGATTTTGGGTTCCCCCTGCTCCCGGAATAAGACTGTGTTTTCCCTCCGGCAACCCAAAACTAGCTTTCTGGCCCGCTATGATGAAGTCGGACAGCATGGCAATCTCAAACCCGCCACCTAAACAATACCCCTCCACTGCGGCGATCACCGGTTTAGTATAATTCATCAGGAAGCGATATAATAACCGATTGCGCCGTTGGTTATAGCGTGCACGATAGTTATCGTAGCGATCGTCAACAAGGTCTTTGAAACCCCCTAAGTCGGCGCCCGCACAGAACGCGCGTTGATCACCCATCAGAACTACGGCAATAGTCTTTCGATCTAGTTCAACGACGTCCATCGCATGCATAATATCGTCAGCCATCTCCTCTGTAATCGTATTAAGCCTGTCCGGTCTATTAAACTGGATTTCAAGAGCGCCTTTCCGGCGTTTGACGATTATTGTGTTGTAGGATTTCCTCAACGAACCACCTTTTGGGCGGCTAAAGGATTGCAGCTTTCGCGCCATATCTATTCCCGTTTTTAATGTTTGAATTGACCAGGGTTGGCGATTTTTACGCCTGTTTTCATTCACTTCGCCGATTTTGCCGATGCAGCGGGCGCAAGTCAAAGGGCAATCCTGAATTGTTCGTCGTGGTGGACGCCTATGCGTCCCTGAGATAAGTTCCCAACAATAAATCAACTTCAAGGACAGCGGGACATGGACACTTATCAACTATACATCGGAGGTAAATTTGTTGACGCGGAAGGTGGGGCTACAAAGCCTACTTTAAACCCGTGGAACAGCCAACCAATTGCCAATATTCCCGTCGCCGGTGTAGGGGACGCAAAAGCGGCCATAGCGGCGGCTCGCGAAGCGTTCGATAATGGTCCGTGGCCACGTATGAGCGGAGCAGACCGCAGTGAACTAATCTGTGATTTGGCAGCCAAAATGAAAGAACGGATGAAAGACTTAGCACGTCTTGAATCACTTGATTCTGGTGGAACGATAGCCAAAACAGGTGCGGATGCGTTCTTAGGTCAGCGCCAGATGAATTATTTTGGCGAAATGGCGAAAAATTACAATTCTGAACCAAAAGAAATTGAGGGGATGTCGCGACCTGGACGGTCTTACAATTATACTATTCGTGAACCAATGGGCGTTTGCGCATCGATCATTCCCTGGAATTTTCCTTTGATGATGGCCGTATGGAAACTCGGGCCTGCGTTGGGGACCGGTAACACGATTGTACTGAAGCCCGCATCTGATACGCCCTTGTCCGCAATGGAACTAGCAAGAATAATTGATGAATGCGGTTTTCCGCCTGGTGTAATCAACATCATTTCGGGGCCTGGTGGAACAATTGGTGAAACCCTTACGACGAGCACCGATGTAGATAAGGTTGCTTTTACGGGTTCGACAGAAGTCGGAAAAGACATTATGGCCAAGGCCTCGGGTACCTTGAAAAAGGTAACGCTTGAATGTGGTGGTAAGTCACCCAACATTGTTCTCCACGACGCCAACTGGGACATCGCGATAGACGGATCAATTTTTGCGTCATTCTACCATCAGGGCCAGGTCTGTGAATCAGGGACCCGACTGCTGTTGCCCGCTAGTCAACATGACGACTTTGTAGGGCAGATGGTGGCTAAGCTGAATTCTTTGCCATTAGGTGATCCCCTAGATAAAGATACAAAGGTGGGACCGGTTGTTTCCGAAAACCACATGAATACGGTCCTTGATTATATCGAAAAAGGAAAGGCCGAAGGCGCAAAATTGGTATGTGGCGGCGAACGGGCGGTCGATGGCGATCTCGCCAATGGGTACTTTATTAAACCGACGGTATTTACTGATGTAACTAACGACATGGTCATAGCCCAGGAAGAAATCTTCGGACCCGTACTCTGTGTTATGAAATACCAGGATGAAGACGAAGCCGTCGAAATCGCTAACGATTCCATATTTGGTTTAGGGGGTGGTGTTTGGTCAGAGGATATTGAGAGAGCACGGGCTGTTGCCGGGAGGATGCGGACAGGCACAGTGTGGATTAACGACTGGCACTTGCTTTCGGAAAAAATGCCATTTGGTGGCTACAAACAATCGGGCATTGGCCGCGAATTTGGAGAGGAAGGTATGAACGAATATACCGAGGTCAAAGCATTGCATGTTGATGATGCGAAAACGCGAGAAAACAAGCCGTGGTACGATATGTTAGTTCCTCGTGACGCCGCTGAATAAAAAATTACGTAAAGGAGGCGATGATGTTCAACGTGGCCATTGTGGGTATGGGTCGATGGGGACAAACGCTTATAAATTCCGTGTCCGGGAGTAGTGAGGAGATTAAATTTATTGCTGGTACTACCCGGACCCTATCGAAGGTCGCTAGTTATGCCGAGGAAAAAAGTATACGGTTATACGAGACCTACGAAGAAGTTTTGGCTGATGACGACGTTGAAGCCGTAGTCCTCGCTTCTCCACACACGGTCCATTTCGATCAGATAATGGCGGCAGTCGACGCTAACAAACACGTATTTTGCGAGAAACCATTTTGTTTGACTGGTGATCATGCAAGCATCGCTCTTGATGCACTATCATCAAAGGGCTTGAAAGTCGCGATTGGTCATAATCGCAGATTTTCGCCTAATGCCATTAAATTAAAGGAAATGATAGTCTCCGGTGAGTTGGGCAAAATGATCCAAATAGAAGGAAATTTTTCGGCTAATATGGTCGGTTATAATGGCGAATGGCGCGAGAGCCGTGATGAGAGCCCAGCGGGAGGGATGACATCCCTTGGTATTCACGCGGTTGACATGTTTGTAAATCTCTTTGGACGTGTGGCAAGTGTTCAAGCAGTTAGCAGGCGTGTTGAATTGCCCTTCGATATTGATGATGCAACGGGGGTGCTTTTAGATTTTGAAGGCGGACAGCTAGGTTACTTGGGTACAGTCGCGGCGACAGGGTCCCTGTGGCAAGTCCGAGCATTTGGATCCGGCGGCTGGGGGTGTATCTATGGCCATGATCAGCTTACAGCGCAAAAGACCGATGGCAGTGTTATTTCTGAAAACTGGGACGGTTATGAATACCCGGGATTGCCCACAATTAAGGACCAGATGGAAGCTTTTAGCCGTTATTGTATGGGTGGTGATCACTTTCCGGCAACACCAGATCAGATACTCCACGCCACGCAAATTCTAGAGGCTATCATTAAATCTGCGGCAACTGGTATGCGGGAAGTGGTTAGTTAGGGCCTCTCGTATTTTACAAACGTGCACTTTTAGTCCTGTGTATTTTCGGTGTTTTGAATACACGGGCATATCGGGTAAAACCATACGGTTTTGATTGGTTAAAATTTAAGGACTGCACTGAGATATAAAGGAGATAGGTCCGTGCCTCTCGATATCGCCTATTCAGTCTGCCCTCATGATTGCGCTAGCAGTTGTACTTTGGACGTAGAGCTAAAAACCCCTCACACGATAGGTCGAGTTCGTGGTTCCTCCGCGAACGAATATACCGCTGGGGTCGTCTGTGCTAAGGTGGCGCGCTATGCGGAACGTGTTCACCACCCGAATAGATTGACCCAACCGCTCCGCCGTAAAGGCCCAAAATCAGCTAACTCCGCGCTCTCCGATTTTGAGGCGATTTCATGGAATGAGGCATTAGATATAGTTGCTGAAAACTATATTGTAGCGGGCCAAAAATATGGCCCTGAAACCGTATGGCTGTATAATTACGCTGGCACAATGGGTAAGGTGCAACGTGATGGCGTTCAAGGTCTCCGAAATGCGATGGGCTATTCGCGCCAGCATAACACGATTTGTTCATCAATGATGTTAGCAGGAATGAAGGCTGGTCTTGGTGCGCAGAAGGGTTGTGACCCGCGGGAATTTGCGGAATCCGACTTGATCGTCATCTGGGGTTCTAACCCCGCCTTTACTCAAATTAATTTGATGAGCCACATAAGTCGTGCCCGTAAAGAACGTGGAGCTAAATTAATTGTCATTGACCCTTATCTAACAACCACTGCGCGACAGGCTGACACGCATATTCGGCCGCGACCCGGTACAGATGCTGCCCTGGCTTGTGGAATTATGCACGTTTTGTTTCGCGATGGTTTTGCCGATAGAGACTATATGAACAAATTTACGGATGATCCTCCAGCTCTCGAAGAACACCTTGTCTCACGAGGCCCTGAATGGAGTTCTATTTTGACGGGGGTTTCTGTTAAGGAAATAGAAGCGTTTGCGGCTGACTATGGTTCCATAGAACGGTCAATGATTCGATTGGGATATGGCTTCTCGCGCTCTCGAAACGGGGCATCGTCGCTACATGCTGTAAGTTGTCTGCCCGCCGTCAAGGGGGCCTGGAAAAATCCGGGCTCCGGCCTTTATGGGTCGACGGGAGATAATTTTTCCATGGATCTCTCACTTATACAAGGTAAAGAAAATCCCCATATTCGCCAACTTGATATGTCGCGCCTTGGGCCTATTCTGGCTGGAGAAAGGGAACCGCTGTCCGATGGGCCACCGGTCACGGCGATGCTGGTACAGAGTTCAAACCCTGCCGTGGTGGCTCCAGAATCAGGGCGAGTGCGCCAAGGACTATTGCGCGATGATATGTTTCTATGCGTACACGAGCAGTTTTTGACGGATACTGCGAAGCTCGCGGATATTGTACTTCCCGCGACAACCTTTCTTGAACATGATGATCTTTATGCATCCTACGGGCAACCGTTTCTGCAACTTGGTCCTCAAATCATTAAGCCGCTTGCAGAGGCTCGAAGCAATCACGACATGTTGAGTGGGCTGGCAACTCGGCTAGGGGCCGATCACCGGTCATTCACGATGACTGCGTGGGACGTGATTGACGAAGTATTGAAAACTAATGGATATGACGGTGCGGCAGATCTCAAGGAAAAACGGTTTATCGATATTAGCCCCACATTCGAGGAGAGACATTTCCTAAACGGATTTCCGCAACCGGGCGGCAAATTTCGTTTCCGTGCCAACTGGGCAGAATTGGGCCCAAATTACAGTGAACTCTCGAGCTTGCCCGATTTTTGTGAAATCATTGACGAGGTCCATGAGGCAAGACCCTTCCGTTTAATTACAGCCCCATCGCGAAACTACCTTAACACCAGTTTTACAGAGACTGATACTTCCATTCGTAATGAACAACGCCCTACATTAATGATCAATCCAAAAGATTGTATTACCCTTGGGGTCACGGATGGTGACCGCGTGAGAATTGGTAACGAGAGAGGGAATTTGACATTACATTGCCAAGTTTTCGATGGGGTTGATTGTGGGGTTGTGGTAATTGAAAGCATATGGCCTAACAATGCCTTTGAGGAAGGGATCGGAATTAATCTTCTTATAAGTTCGGACCCGGGGAGGCCAAATGGCGGAGCGGTATTCCACGACACGGCAATTTGGGTGCGGGCCGCTTAGGGTCTGATTAAATTATATTTGAGATACTAGGTTGTTATGAATTCGCTTGGCTTTGATAAAAAACCAAAGGACACACGCGTTGTAGTTGCAATGTCGGGTGGCGTCGACAGTTCTGTCACTGCATTGCTACTGGCCGAACAGGGTTACGACGCTATTGGTGTAACGTTGCAGTTGTATGATCATGGTGAAGCAATCAAACGCGAGAAAGCTTGTTGCGCAGGTCAGGATATATTTGACGCCAAGCGGGCTGCGGAAACAATTGGAATTCCTCACTACGTACTTAATTATGAATCGCGTTTTCGGGCAGAGGTCATTGAAGCTTTCGCGGATAGCTATGTGCGTGGAGAAACACCGATCCCCTGTGTTTTATGTAATCAAACGGTTAAATTTCGAGATCTACTTGCTACCGCGAGAGACTTAGGTGCTGATGCTCTTGCGACTGGACACTATATACGCCGAGAAAATGTAGATGGTAAGGGAGTGTTATTTCGTGCTGAGGATAGTGCGCGCGATCAGAGTTATTTTCTTTTTGCTACCACCCAGGAGCAGGCGGATTTTCTTCGGTTTCCCTTGGGCGCCGTACCTAAAAATGATGTACGTTCTCATGCAAACCGCTTCGGGTTGTCTGTCGCGGAAAAGCCGGATAGCCAAGACATTTGTTTTGTGCCAAACGCTGACTACGCTTCGGTTGTAGAAAAAATTCGACCAGGAGCTATGGATCCAGGAGAAATTATTGATTTAGATGGTAAAGTGCTGGGCGAACATGGTGGCATTATTAACTACACGATTGGGCAGCGTCGAGGGATCGGAATTGGAGGTATGGGTAAACCGTTCTACGTAATAAAGATAGACCCCAAAACACGGCGTATTACCGTGGGTCCAGCATCTAAACTAGGAAAGAAACAGATCCACTTGTCGGGGGTCAATTGGTTGGGAGAGACGGAGAGTTTGGAAAGTAGTCTGCGCGTTTCTGTAAAGGTTAGGTCTACACAGGAACCTGTGCCGGCGACACTCTTGTTTGATGGCATCAACATGGAGGCAAAAGTTATACTGGAAAGCCCAGAGCGCGCGGTTGCCCCCGGTCAGGCGTGTGTTTTCTATGATGGCGAACGTTTGCTCGGGGGCGGCTGGATTCAATATGGCGCCTGAGTTCATGCGCTTATGGTCCTTGACGAAGACGGGGGTAACCCCTATATCCGGCGACCCGGTGGCGGAGTAGCTCAGCTGGTTAGAGCAGCGGAATCATAATCCGCGTGTCGGGGGTTCGAGTCCCTCCTCCGCTACCAACTTTTTTAAATGGTTTCAAATAGATAGAGGGCGTTAAATTGAAACCAACTTATATGATATTATCAATTGCACTGCAGGTTGCAGTTTTAACCTGTAATCGATTGCCCACAGAGGCCTTAAATCGATCAAGACTGCACTAAGCGTGAGCCTTTTCGTCAGAGATATCATATTGTAGAATATCACTTCGATCCTGTGGAAACGGTTTCATCTGGGTACATCTAGCTATCTAGAGCGCGGGGCAGGTCTGGCTATTATTTGGTATGGGGAGACCTAAATTTTCCCGAAGTAATTCACTCTCATATTTTTTACGGAAAACATTGCGGTCTTGTAATATAGGTACCACTTGATTGACAAATTCGTTCAATTCATCCGGGTATGTTAACGACATAATATTAAAGCCATCAGCCGCTCCACCATCCACCCACTCTTGCATAGAGTCCGCTATCTCTTCCGCAGTGCCGCAGAATGTGCGGTGACCTCGAACGCCGGTAACCGCTTTGTAAAGTTGAGAGATAGTCAAATTATGCCGGCGGGCGACCTCTACAACAATTTTTTGACGCCCTTGCTGTTCTGCCCCTTGCGGGATTTCCGGCAAGGGACCGTCTAAAGGGTAGTCTGAAAGATCGATACCGAGGATATTAGATAAGCGGTCTATTCCCACTTCTGGGTGTATAAGTGTATTGATTGCACGTAACTTTTCTTCGGCTTCGCGACGTGTTTTCCCCACAATTGGGAGAAGTCCGGGCATCACGTTAATTTCATTAGCCGAACGGCCAAAAGCTGCAGCACGTGTTTTCACGTCCGAATAAAATGCCCGCGCATCATCAACGTTCTGTTGCACCGTGAAGATCACTTCAGCCGTTTCAGCGGCGAGTGCGCGTCCCAATTCCGACTGACCTGCTTGCACAATTATCGGTCGGCCTTGCGGTGATCGTTCTATGGTCAGAGGGCCGCGGACAGAAAAGTATTTACCTTTGTGGTTCAAACGGTGCAGTTTTTCCGGGTCATAGAATTCTCCGCTCAACTTATCTTCTATTACGGCGTCGTCCTCCCAGCTATCCCACAACCCAACCACGACTCGTGCAAACTCTGCTGCTTTTTCGTACCGGTCAAAAGGCTTAGGATGTGCGTCAACGCTGAAATTTTGTGCTTCAGCGGGAGCAGATGACGTGACCAGATTCCAACCTGCTCGACCCCCACTTATACGGTCTAGTGATGCAAACTGCCGGGCCACGTGAAATGGATCAAGGTATGTGGTCGTTGCGGTACAGATTAAACCAATGTTTTTAGTCACCATTGCAAGCGAAGATAGAAGGGTGAGAGGTTCGAGACGCAGCGTTTCGGGTGTTCGGCGCAGCTTGTATATATCATCACCATAGAAGAATGCATTGGTATCTGCGGTGAAAATAAAATCAAAGAGGCCGCGTTCCCCAATCTGGGCTATCTCTACGTAATGTTGAATGTCAAGGGCAGCGCCTTTTTGGGCTGATGGGTCGCGCCATGCAGCAATGTGGTGTCCTCCACCCAACATGAAAAGCCCCAGTTTCATCATCGTACTGACCTCGATTACAAAAACCGCAATTACGGAGTGTTCCTGCTCGTTACAAAATGTCTTCCTTCAAGGGTTTGTCCCGAATTTTAACTGGTTAAATGCGTTGCTAGAAAATCTGCCATAGGTAACCGCGTCACATGATACAAATTGTGGCAACAGTGTATGCCTTCTGGTTCATAGTGAGTTACAATTTCTTTCGCATTGACAGCTTCTTTTTCCAGCCTGAGCGCTTGGCTGAAAGGTATGAGGTCATCCTTAACCCCGTGTTGGAGGTATAGCGCACATTCGATTTCCTCTGCGCAATCAGAAAGATTAATACACTCGAGCTTCTTTCTTCCCTTTTCGGGGTCTATTTCCCCGGCACAATAAGTGAAACCATTACGCGTCATTTCATGCATGTCCCACCAAAAACTATCGAGTTCATATAAAACGCCCCAACAAACGCACGCAGCGATGCGCTTGTCGTACGCCGCGCTCCGAGGCGCATAATACCCCCCAAAGCTTCGCCCAAGGATGCCAAATTTTGAGTTATCTATATCTGTTCTTGTTTGGAGATAGTCTATTACTGCGGACGTAAAGCGTTCAAAGTCCGGACGAATTTTGGTTTGAAAAAACATTTCGCCCTGGCCGGGGCCATCAAACGCAAAAGTAGCCATGCCTCGATGGTGGCACATGTTTTCAAATAAGTAGCTTTCTTCTTTGGTGCTTTCCAGTCCCCCTATCAGGATTGCACAGGGAGGTTTATCGACGCCAACAGGTTTTCTCAGGAAGCCTGGGATACTTAAACCGTCAAAAGGGATATCTATTCGTTGAGCCGGAGGATAAAGGTACGGGGCGGCTCTGTTGTACAGGGCAACTTTTCGTTTTTGGCCAGCTTCTCGAAGGTCTGGCCTTTCGAACATATAAAATTGAGCGTAATGGTAATACATGCATGCTTTCCAGAGGTAGATACCCGCGGAAAGGTCGTGGTTAGTCTTAAGACGATCTTCCGCTAATTGCTCGTATCGATCGCCGATCGCCGTTACCACTTCATACCAATCACCCCAGCCTGAACACTTATCGAGGATTTCGTCTATATCAGCTGCTTCTAGTCCGTCACCTATCATCCGACCTTTGCTACTTTCCATTACGGAGGCGATTACATTCTGACTGTTATTCAAGGCTAAATCCTTTGCATTGTGTATATAACGATTAATAAGAAATCGTTTTTATGCATGACGCATGCAGAGCTAGAACAAATGATAACGATGTTACCCACTAAAAAGAATAATTTTCATAAAGTTGGCGTAATTTTATGGGATCTCAACATGGTGTGTAGAACTAAGGGTTTCTATCGAATTTAGGTATCATTTAAATATACCGAGTTAGGACGTGATTAGCATTCAAGACGCTTCTAATCTTACTGTAATATCTTAATCTAAAACGAAAAATACTGTACAAAAAGAGCAAAACGCTTGTCCATTATTGGGTTTATCCGCTATATCATAATGGGTCGGTCGCCGCGTTGCCCTAATTTTATTCGGATACAAAGTCCGTATGTGATATAGCGGTTAAGCGTATCCGTATAATATTTGTTTATAGTTGGTGGAACAGCAATGGCTGGTCGGAAGAAAAAGTCAGTTAAACCAGTAGCACGCAACTTCAACGTGGTTTATGAAGACGGAAGTCTTAGTTCCAACCGACGGGTGTCTGGAGAACTCCTTGTTGATCCGTTTGGAGTGGAAGACATGATGGACCTTGCTCGAGCAGCTATTGAAAAGCAGGATCGGGAAATAGAGGAGCGTTCAGGAGTTCCAAAACCGCCAATCAAGGAAATTAAGAAGGCGTGAAAACATTGTTGGGCGGAGCAGAGACATATTGCGCGCATCCCGTCTTTAACGTGTTCCTTCACTATTGATCAGATAATTTCCCGTTGTCGCTCCACTATAACCGCTACGTTGTGAATTGCTTTTGATGGACGTTATGATTAAACGGGCATGAACGGTTTTACCGTAAATAATAGCCGAAAGAACGAACCAAATGGGGCAGACCAAGGAATACGATTACATAATTGTGGGCGCTGGAAGCGCGGGGTGTCTTCTTGCTTATCGGCTCGGTGCCAACCCTGAAAACCGAATACTGGTTATAGAAGCAGGTGGGCCTGATACCGACCCTTTAATTCATATACCGCTTGGTCTTGGAAAAATGCATGATAAGCGGGCTCACGATTGGGGATATGATGCTGAGCCTGAGGACAGTATGCAGGGCCGGCGAATAGAGGCAATGCGGGGTAAGGTTGTTGGTGGATCTTCGTCCATCAACGTTATGGCCTATGTGCGAGGCCACCGGGGTGATTATGATCGATGGGCTGCAAACGGTGCGACGGGCTGGTCATACGCGGACGTATTGCCCTACTTCCGAAGGATGGAGTCATGGGAAAAAGGAGCAGACGCATGGCGGGGTGGGGACGGGCCTCTCCAAACCCAGTCAGCTCGGTCCCTTGACCCGCTTTGGGAGGCGTGGATCGAAGCGGGAAAATCTTCTGGGATTGGTTTCACTGAGGACTATAACGGCGAGAAACAAGAGGGGTTAGGGCGGAGCCAGTCGACTATTTACAAAGGTCGTCGACATAGTGCTGCGACTGCATTTTTGCGCCCCGCAATTAGACGCGGAAATGTAACATTGCGCGACAGTACACTTGTGACCAAAGTTGTTATGCGGGGCACCCGGGCGGAGGGTGTTATTTGTTCGCGACTTGGAAAATCTGACCAAGTCTATGCCGAAAAAGAAGTCATTTTGTCGGGGGGTGTGTTTAACTCTCCACAACTCTTGATGCTATCAGGCATAGGACCCGCCGAACACCTTCGAGAGGTAGGCATCGAACCAATAATACACTCTCCTAATGTTGGACAAAATCTGCAGGACCATCTCGCAGTACAGCCGATGGCTTCGCGTCCGATCGCGGGTCCGTTCCGTAAGTCGATGCGCGCTGACAGGATGGGGGTTTCAATCGTCCTGGCACATATGTTTGGAGTGGGTCCTGCCACAGTATTACCGGGAGGTTTACACGGCTTTGTAAAAACAAAATCTGGTTTGTCGACAACAGACATCCAATTTTTGTTTCGCGGGGCACCCGGTAATGCGCGCCTCTGGTTCCCAGGTATACGTTCTCCGTACGACGATGGCTTTGGGTTGCGCCCTGTGTTATTGCATCCCGAGAGTAGGGGTGAGGTGTTGCTGAGGTCAGCCAATCCTCATGACAAAGTGCGTATCCGGCAGAACTTTCTGTCTGTGTCAGGAGACCTAGAAACATTGAGGACGGGTGTGAAACTAGCGCGCGAACTATTGCACCAACCCGCAATGGAAAAGATACGGGGAGTTGAACTCGTACCGGGCGCAAAGATCAAAACTGACGACGAGATTGATCAGTGGATCAGGAAAACGGCGATAACGGCTCACCATCCATCTTGTACGACACCCATGGGTATCGGTGAAGATGCGGTTTTAGATACCGAGTGCAGGGTAAAAGGTGCGGAAAACTTACGAGTTATAGATGCTTCCGCAATGCCCGATCTTGTTTCAGGAAATATTCACGCGGCAGTACTTGTTATTGCGGAAAAGGTAAGCGACCATATCCTTGGTAATACTTATTTGAAACCCGCAGTGAACGCATAGATACTAGGGAGGCGGTTATGGCGAAACAAGCGACTAATGAATTTGTGGTTGGTGGATATCGGTTAGAACGACCGTTTAAAATTAGGCGCCTTGGCCATTTTGGATTTTACGCCAACGACATGCAAAAGTCCCTTCAATTTTATCGTGATTTATTGGGGTTTCAAATTACGGATGATCTGGATTTCGGACCTCGTGCTAAAGATCCCAAAGACGTGGAGGGTCTTGGAGAGACACGAGGGTTTTTTATGCGTTATGGAACGGATCATCATGCTTTTGTTTTATTTCCGTGGAAGGTCCGGAAAGCCATCGATTACAATGATACGTTAGCGGATGACGCAACCATGAACCAGATCACGTGGCAAGTTGGTAGTTTGCAGGAAGTGAGAGATGCAACAGATTGGTTCAGCGAGGTGGGCGTTACATATGGAAGAACGGGACGCGATATTCCCGGGTCGAATTGGCACGTATATCCGGTAGACACCGATGGGCGTGTTAACGAGCTCTTTTATGGTATAGAGCAGATCGGGTGGAATGGGCTTTCAAAACCACAAAATATGTACGATCAAAAATTCATGGAAGCGCCAGAATTACCTTATATGCGAGAAGCAGAAGAAGTTCGCATAGCTCAAGAAGCAGGGATAGATCTTCGAGCAGGGACAAACTCTTTGGAATTAGGCAATGCCGATTTTGATGTGGGTGGTGTAATGCTTCCGCGACCATTTAAAGTAACCGGTATTGGGCCGGTTGGCCTTTTCACTGGAAGAATGGAAGAAACCTTAAATTTTTATATAAATCGATTGGGCTTTGTTATCACTGAATCTACCGATTGGAACGGTGAGGCCTGCCATTTCCTTCGTTGTGGCGCCGAACACCATTCTTTAGCCCTGTATCCACTGGCATTGCGTAAGGAGCTTGGGCTAACCGAACGGTCGACAAATATGGCGTTTGGCATTCGTGTAAATGATTATGACCAGTTAAGAAAAGCAATCCGTTGGTTGACCGAAAAGGGTGTAGAAATTCGATATTTTCCACCCGAATTGTTCCCTGGGATGGATTATTCAGCGATAGCGCTTGACCCGGATGGGCACGCGATACAACTTTATTATCATATGGAACAAATCGGTTGGGACGGTCGCCCAAGACCCGCAGATCAACGCCGAAAAATTGATAACGAAAATTGGCCAGAAACACTGGGCGCTGCATCCGATGCGTTTGCCGGGGAACAGTTTTTGGGTCCTTGGGGTTAATTGATTTGCGTTTGGATTAGCGGATAAGTATATGAAGTTTTCGTTTTTCATGATGCCCACGCATCATCCAACCGAAAATCCGACGTTGGCATTTCATCGGGATATAGACTTAATTCCTTATGTTGAAGGTCTCGGCTTTGATTCCTTTCACATAGGAGAACATCACTCAGGGGGCTGGGAGACGATGCCTTCTCCCGAAATGGCTTTGTCTATGGCTGCCGCAAAAACGCAGCGAATTCGCTTGGGTACTTCGGTGGTAAATCTTCCGTTCCATCATCCATTTCATGTCGCTGAGCGTGCAGCGTTTTTAGACCATTTATCATATGGGCGTTCGGTACTTGGGATCGGGCCATCCAGCTTGGTTACAGATAAGAAGCTTTTCAACATAGAGAGTGACGTCGGGCGGCGGATGATGTCGGAATCTGCCGATATAATCGTTGGCCTCTTGGAGGCCGATGAACCTATCAGCCATCATGGAGAATTTTGGAAATTTAATGACTTGTGGCTGCAATTAAAGTCATATCAGCAACCCCGCTTGCCTCTCGCCTTGCCGACTACCGGGGGGTCTACTAGCCTTGACTTGGCTGCGAAACACGGCATGGAGATTTGGTCGCCGTGTGGTCTAAACCGGCCCGGAAACGGTGTGTTTACACAATTCTGGAACGACTTTGAAGACGCCTGTGAACGCCATGGTAAAGTAGCAGATCGCGATAAATGGCATTTAGTAAGCAATTTCTATTTGGCTGATTCACGAGAAGAAGCGTGGTCTGATGTGAGAGAAGGGATCCTGAGAGAAACCGGATACTTCCTCTCAATTGGTTTTAAACCGCTTTACGAAGCGTATAAAGATCAACCGGCATCGGAAATAACAGCCGAATCCGCGGTAGAACGGCGTGATTGGGTGGTGGGAACCCCGGATGACGCAATCCGATGGATACAAAAGAAACTTGATGAAAACGGCGTTTTTGGTGGGGTAATGCTCACCACACACGAATGGACGAGCTCTGAAAAACTCCGTCGTTCATTAGAACTTTTTGCGCGATATGTCATTCCACATTTTAATTCTGGAAGATACAACTACGGTGCACAGGCTCGGGTTTTAGCCGAAGAGTACGATCGCCAGGGGGGCGTGGTTTTAGATATCGGCGAGCGGCCATCCAATTTGATAACAAAATAAATCTTCCTTATTAGGGTAGGAGGGGACTGGCTATGGCTAAAAATACGCTAACCGCTGCGGAAGCTGTCGTGGACGCCTTAATCGAAGAGGGGATTGAGGTCGTATTCGGTATGACCGGAGACACCGTGTTGCCATTGTTAGATGCTCTGTATCATCGAAAGAAGGAGATTCGATATATCACGGCGAGGGTGGAAACAGGCGCAACAGCGATGGCTGATACGTACTCTCGTGTGACAGGCAAAGTCGGTTGTTGCCTGTTCCACGTAGGTCCAAGTATCGCGAACACGGTGTTGGGTGCCTGGACAGCACAAAAGGATGCTGTGCCATTGTTAATCATGTCAGCAAATATGGATACGTTTCGACTAGAACGTAATATCTGGCATGAGTTTGATGTGATGAATGTCTATAGTAATTTTACAAAATGGCAGGGCCAGCTCACGCAAGCAAAGGACGTACGCCGCTTGATGCGGAATGCCTTTCAAGCAGCTAAATCGGGAATGCCCGGCGTAGTTCACATAGACTTTCCCAAGGATATTTTACCCCATCCAGCCGATGTGGAATCCACAGACCTTTCTCTTTTAGGTGGGTCCCATTCACATGCTCTTTCAAATCACCCACGGCCCGAAGCCTGGGCCGTTGAAGAAGCCGCAAGAATTCTTAAGGAGGCGCAAGACCCGCTTATAATAGCTGGCAGAGGAGTTCGTTGGTCGAACGCTTGCGAACCATTGGCGAGTGTTGCCGAGACACTATCGATCCCTGTGGTTACGACCGAGATGGGTCGTGGGACGATTAGTGAAGATCACCCACTTTCCGCAGGCATAATTGGCCACTTCGGCCACTCGGCGGCTAATGCGTTACTGCGGCAGGCTGATGTAGTGCTTGGGTTGGGGTCGCGGTTTTTAAACGTCAATACAATCAATTGGTCTATGATTCAGGCCGAGGCAAAAATTATTCAAGTTGAAGCCGACCCATTGGAAATTGGAAAACAATATGCTGTCCATTTGGGCATTCACGCAGATCCAGGTGGTTTTCTAGAAGAGCTTGTGACCTGTCTTGGTGTATCTCTGCCGTCTCAAGAGGCCCGGGCTGACAACCCCAAGGTTAAGTGGGTGGCCAAACTTATAAAGGCGCAAGAGGAACAATTTTACGATACCGATCTTGAGGCTATTCCTATCAAGCCCCAGCTGATCAATATCGCGATAGAGGAGGTCTGTGAAAGGGATGCCATATACGTCTTTGGGTCGGGTCTGCATACTCAATTTGCTCATGGATTGAAAATTCGATCTCCAGAACAATACAATTGGTCTGCCGGTTCGGGTACAATGGCTTGGGCAATGCCCGGCGCTATAGGTGCCAAGCTCGCACACCCCGAACGTCAAGTTATCGTTTGCATCGGAGACGGTGATTTTGGCATGAATGCTCAAGAGATAGAAACCTCTATCCGAGAAAACGCACCCATAATTGTTATTGTCTATAATGACTGCAGTTTTGGCGCTCTTCGGGTTTTCCAAAAAGCCCACTATGGAGGGCGTTATATTGGATCGCACTTTGGCCAGACGGATCACGCAAAGCTGGCTGAGGCGTATGGCGCGAGAGGAGAGCAAGTTGAAAAGCCGAGTGACCTTGTCCCCGCACTTCGACGTGCCGTTGAGGCAAGCGTAACTACCGTAATAGACGTTATGATAGATGGGTGGGAACCTCATTACCGTGAAGCGGAATTCGCAGAGTTTCATAAATTTTAATTACTTTGCCCTGGTCTTCTTCTGGTGATTGAATTTCGACCCTTTTCTGATGGGTTTGGCGCCGAGCTTTTTGGCTTAAAGCCTAGTGATTCCTTTCCTACGTCGCTGGCGCAACTAATCGTTACGGGTATGGATCAGTATGGTATTTGTCTTATTCGGAACGACAAACCTCTAAAGGATGAGGAGCATCTAGCGCTTGGGCGCTTGTTAGGCCCCTTAATGCGTCAAAAGATGCAACAAACTGTTTCGAGGCGCGGCATTCGCCTTTCGACGGACGAATTAATAGATGTGGGCAATCTTGATGAGCGTGGAAATATTCATTCCGAAGATGATCCGCGGCGGGCGTTCCATAAAGGCAATCTCTTGTGGCATTCTGACGTTACGTTTGACCAAAAACGCGCAACTTATTCACTTTTAGCTGCACATTTAATACCTCCATTTGGTGCCGACACCGAGTTTGCGGATATGGCCGGTGCGTATATGGCGCTGACAACTGAACGGAAAGAGGAAATTAGCTGTCTGAGTGCAGAACATTCCATTTGGTATTCACGGGCAATCAGTGGCATGCCTACCGTGAACCCGGAAATAAGGGCGACCCGCCCTCCCGCAGTACATCCACTCGTTAATGTTAACCCAAGAACCGGTGAAAAATCTCTTTACCTAGCCAGCCACGCATCCCATATCGTCGGTTTGTCAAAAGCCGCCGGGCGCGAATTGCTTGAAATGCTCATGTTACACGCTACCCAGACACGCTTTATTCACCGACATAAGTGGCAAGTGGGGGATATAATGATTTGGGACAACTTGAAAACAATGCATCGTGGTGTGCCGTTCGACGACACTAAGTACCGAAGAGATATGCGACGCGTTACTGTGTTGGAAGAGTAACGTTTTCGCAGATAACGATGCTATTTTGGATTTTTATGATCAAGCTCCTCTAAGGCAGAATTTAACTTTTGGCGGTGAAACCGCGCCCAAAAATATGCGACTAATATACAAACACCACCCACCGCAACGGGAAGTCTGAAGCCCACAAAATCAGCACCCACACCCATTACCAATGCACCAATTGCTGGTGTTCCCAGCCAGAGCATCCCGTATAGACTGACTACGCGGCCGCGAATTGAATCGGGCACTATAGTTTGAACCAGCGACTGCGCTATGATGCCGCTTCCATTAAGAACAAACCCCCATCCAGCAAATACACAAGCTGCAACCCAGAAAATGTTGCTCGATATGAAAGCAATTTGGGACACGGCTATTAGAAGTATTAGAATGATTAGTATGTTTGGTAACCCCGACAACGTACCACGTCTGGAGAGCCAAAGACCCGAAAAAAGAGAACCTAAACCCGCGGCACCCGTTAAAATAGCTAACCCGTCCGCACCCATCCTAAACACCGCGTCCGTAAATCCTGGCAACATCTCTGCAGTAGCTCGACCAAAAAATGAAAAAACAAACAACAAGATCATCAAGGGAGCGATAAAGTTGTGCCGAGAGACATACTTGAAACCTTCAGCAATTTCTCCTGGGATCGCCGCAATTGATTTTTTTACGGATGGCCTGCGGTCGACACGAATCATATATAGAGTTGCGAGCATCGGGCAGTAGCTAAAGGCATTAAAAAGGAAGGTGTATCCAACTCCTAATTTTAGAATTATGAGTGCGGAGAGAGCAGGCCCAATCAATCTAGAGGTGTTCCATATCGTGGAATTAATGCCAATCGCCGAGGTAAGTTCCTGCTTTGATACGATCGTTCCGATCAAGGACTGTCGAAAAGGTTGATGGACACCTTGCATCGCTCCTTGAAAAAACGCGAGCCCAACCAAAATTTCAATTGTCATATTTTCGGTTAGGGTAAAAAAAGCAAGAAGAGAGGCCTGCAGCATCGTCATGTACTGAACGAAACGAACCATTCTCAGGCGGTCAACGCGATCGGCGAATGCCCCAGCGATTGGCGCGGTCAGGACGGTGGGTGCAAGATCCGCAAAGGCTACAAGACCTAACCACATGCCTGATTGAGTTAATTCCCAAGCGAGCCAACCCACAGCCATTCGTTGTATCCATGTGCCGATTAGCGACGGGATGGCTCCGTAGGTGTAAAGCCGGTAGTTTCGATTTTTCATAGCGACTGCTATGCCGCCAAGTCCTATAGAAATTGCCATACCTTTAGTTACTACTACCGTGCGGACTTGTCTCTATCGGGATACGCTTTTAAAACGGTAGCATGACCGAAGAAAATGAAAAATTTATAGATCCAGTTGCTCAGTTCATTCTTGAGACGCTTGAGGAACGGGTCTCCGCGACCCCAATAGAAATTGCGCGTGCTCTTGGCGAACAACGGAGGCGTCCGATCGAAAAAAAAGCGGACGCGTGGCGACGGTTTTTAAATCCAGTGAAGCAACAAATGGTATTTTTAGCAAGAACTGGGAAGATTGAGATTACTCGAAAGGGACAACTATTAGATCCCGAAGATTTTCGAGGTGTTGTTAAATTGAGACTGAAATAATCGTACCAAAACAATACAATCCCTAACCAGGTATGTATTAATCAAAAAATTGAAAAACTAACCCGCAGTGAAGGCCATCAGGTATTTAATGATGACTACTTTGCAGACGATTATAGTAAACCTAGTGTATTTGGTTAATTCAGGCGGGCTCAGAATATTTCAAAGTATTCTTTGTGTTCCCAGTCCGTCACTGTCGACAGAAATCGTTCAATTTCAGATCGCTTTATATGGGCTAAATAGTCTACAAACTGATCACCCATTGCGTCGCGAAACATTTTACTTTTATCGAATGCAGATACTGCATCCATCAAATTCGTCGGGAGTTTTTCGCCAATAGCCGAGTAGGGGTCATTAGTCGGTTCGGGAGGTTTGAGTTTGTTTCGAACCCCGTCGAGGCCGCTATAAATTTGAGATGAAAGGTACAAATAAGGGTTGGCCGCGGGTTCGCCAACTCGATTCTCAATTCGAGTGGCAGGGTCGTCAGGTCCTGTTCCTATAACCCTCAGCATGGCGCCTTTATTATCTCGGCCCCAAACGGCTCGATCCGGTGCTAATGAGTTTGTTTTATACCTTTTGTATCCATTAATTGTCGGTGTAGTAAGGACGGTTGCTTGTGGAGCATTTTTTAGGATGCCAGCCACAAAATGTTGCCCTACCTCAGATAAAAGGTCTTCAGGTTTATTTGGCATAAGGGTGTTCGTGTTTGTTGAGTTGTCCGTCAGAGACTGGTGTAAATGCCACCCACTGGCAAACGCGTTTTCTAACCCTGGTCTGCACATGAAAGTCGCATGGTATCCATGTCGCCGGCACACTTGTTTTACCGCATTTCGAAATAGGATCATATTGTCCGCAGCTTCTAATCCACCTGACGGAGCAAAAGTAAATTCAAACTGGCTTGGTCCAAATTCCGCTTCGATAGTTCTCAGAGTGAGGCCCAACCCGGTCACCGCATGTCGAACAAGCTCAAATACTGGGTCTAAATTATCAATCGTTATTTCGGTAAGGTAATTGTAGCCGTGGGAAAGCAGGCTAACCGTGGGAGGGTCGGCTGGTTGTCCAGCGTATTCCGGCCAAAGCATCGCATCTTCTAATCGGTAGATGTGGCACTCAATTTCTATTCCAGCCGTATATTGGTACCCTTCTTTTGATAATTCAGACAATGCATTTTTTAGAATTTGGCGTGTCGAAAAGGGCACGGGGTCACCATTTGTAAGATAGCCATCGCATAGCATCCACCCGGTCTTGGTAGCCCACGGTAAGATTTTGAAGGAGCCCGGTATTGGGAGGGTTATAAAATCACCCACGCCTTCCATTTCAGGAATACCAAAGCCCCCTCCAGGTGAAAACACTGGGAAAACGGTCGTGTGGGATGTGTCCTTTGCTAATAGTGCGGTGGTTGCCGTAGATCCATTTCGCATCGCTTGGCCCGCTTCTGTTGCCATAATCGTTTTACCCCGAAGAATGCCATGTTGATCAGGGTATGACAGCCGCACCACCTCGATTTCATTTTCCTTAATTTGGTCGATAACGTTATTTGCTTCTGCTTGGTCGTGGTCTGTCCAAAGAGAGTGTTGCTCGACAAAGCCAGTGCGGCCCATAGTATCCTTGAATTCAGCCATTTTAGTTGTCCATCGTTTCTTCAATTTCAAGGGACGTTATTGTTTGGGCCCACGGAGATTTTTCTCTTCTCTTAGCGGCGGTTTTCTTCCAAGCAGTTTGCCATGTTTTAACCGGTACTATTGTGTCAATTGTGACTGGCCCTCGGTCCTCAGGGTTAATTCTGGGTGGGGCTTTTGCTTTAGTTCTACTCCCCTTTTCTAAGGCATCAATCTCTCGGAGAAGAAGTTTGCGGTTTGCGATAATTGCTTTGTCAGTGGTGCCTAAATGTTCTGAGGTGCGATCCTGAACCGTTCCCAGAGATTCAACGGCCCATTGATCATGGACGTTAATATCCATCCCCATTCCTGTGTATGTTTTAGTTCGCTGTTCCTCTGGGTCATAACCGTAATTATTTAATTTGTTTTTGCGGGGTCGATAATCGGGCAGAGTGTAGAGCTCTAGCCGGTCATTGCGCATGCGCTCTTTATCAACCGGCTCCGTGAAACTTGAAAAAATTGCATACCACCAGCTCTTGGTGTTGTCGATGGGGACATGCCATTGGGTAAGCATAATGTCATTACTTATAGGGATGACAACGGCGTTGGGAAAAATTTGATTCGTTACGCGGACATGGACGTCCCTATCATTTAGGGGCCTTAGAGCAAAAATACGAAGGCCAATATCAGTCTCCTCGCAGTCTATAGTCGGGCAGTCATATTCTCGAAGTACCTTGGTTATCGCCAAGGAATTTTCCTCTGTTGAGAACCGGAATTGCTGTCCGTATCCCTCCTCCTCAGTTTCATCGTTAAAAAAACGATGCAAGAATGAAGCGTGCGCCGGATCAATGCCGACTTCGTTCAACTGCAGCCAATTGCAATCTACAAAGCCCTTAAAGGCAAAGGTATAATTTTCAGGGGCCTCAAAACAGTCAAATATGGGAAGCGCGGGTGGCTTTCCGTCTCCCATGTAGGTAAAAATTATCCCGTTACGTTCGACACACGGATAGGCTACGTGTCTTATTTTTTTATGAAAATTGCTCGTCACCGGTTCCGCGGGCTGTTCTAAACACTGCCCATTTTCGTCAAATAACCATCCATGAAAGGCACAACGGAGCCCATTATTTTCCAAACGTCCATAACAAAGATCAGCACCCCGGTGGGGACAATACCGGCCGATTAGGGAATATCCGCCATTCTCAGTCCTATAAAGAACAAGCTCTTCGCCGAGCAGATGCACTGCTTTTAATGGTCGGTTTTCGGATAGTTCCTCGGTCAATGCCGCCGGCTGCCAATGTTTGCGTATTACATTGCCACAACTTGTTCCTGGCTCAATCTCTGTTATCAGCCGATTTTCTTCATGGCTTAGCATAGGTTCTTGCTAACTAAAAATTTATTACACTTCGGATGCTCTCACCCCTATGCATAAGGTCAAAAGCATCGTTGATCTGCTCAAGTGGCATCGTGTGTGTAATCATAGGGTCAATTTCTATTTTACCATCCATATACCAATCCACGATTTTTGGCACATCACGTCGGCTTTTTGCGCCGCCGAACGCCGTGCCTTTCCAAATTCGACCTGTCACTAGCTGGAATGGTCGCGTAGAAATCTCCTGGCCCGCACCGGCCACACCGATAATCACGCTTTCGCCCCAGCCACGATGGGCACATTCTAAGGCTTGTCGCATTGTATTAACGTTACCAATGCATTCAAACGAATAGTCAGCTCCGCCATCCGTTAGATCAATTAGATAGGGGACGAGATCGCCTTCGACTTCATTCGGGTCAACAAAGTGGGTCATACCAAATCTCCCCGCCATTTCCTTTTTTGACCGATTTATGTCGACGCCGATAATTTTATTTGCCCCCGCGAGTCGGGCGCCCTGGATAACGTTTAGTCCAATTCCACCAAGTCCAAAGATTACGACGTTGGACCCGGGTTCTACACCTGCCGTATTGATCACGGCTCCAATGCCTGTAGTAACTCCACAGCCAATGTAGCAAATCTTGTCAAATGGAGCGTCTTTTCGGACTTTGGCGAGTGCGATTTCTGGCACAACTGTATGGTTGGAAAATGTCGAAGTTCCCATGTAATGAAATATTTTATCCCCGCCTTTTGAAAAGCGACTGCTTCCATCAGGCATAACGCCTTGGCCCTGTGTTTCACGAATTGATGTGCAAAGATTGGTTTTCCCCGACAAGCATGATTTGCATTGACGACATTCGGGTATGTAAAGCGGAATGACATGGTCTCCCTTTTTTAGGGTGGTCACTCCGGGTCCACAATCGACCACGACCCCGGCACCCTCATGTCCAAGAATAGCCGGAAAAATACCTTCTGGGTCCGCGCCCGATAAGGTGAATTCATCTGTATGGCAGACGCCGGTGGCCATTATTTCCACAAGCACTTCACCCTCTTTGGGTCCATCAAGGTTCACTGTTTCAATTTCGAGTGGCTTTCCAGCCTCTATTGCAATCGCGGCGCGGGTTTCCATTTTTACTTCCCAAGTAAATTTGTTTGAATAACTGTGGCAGTATGTTTTCAGTCGCGCGTTGTCAATGCAAGAAAAATCAAGGGTGTACGACGCTATCAATAATTTCAGTTAAGATTGGCATTAGGTACTTTCGGAATTGATTTGGGTTTTCCGACATTGGGAAGTGGCCTAAATTCTTCATAATCACTGCCTCTATTCCAATTTTCTTTGCCGTTCGGATTGTGTCCTCTGGTGTGCACGAAAAGTCATATTCCCCAGTCATCAAGTATACAGGGCATTTATGGACGTCGATCCGGGAAACTCTCTCTCTATAATCTGAGTCTGCCCTGTAAAAATTTAAATCACCTTTAAATACTCCGGGTCCACTTGCCAGGTAACCCCAAAGTGTTTCCCACCGGTATTCTAAAGGGCTTTGAGGTGCTACAAGGCCAGATATTAGCGCAGAGCATACTTCTCCCCCATGGACGTCGGGCCGGTGTAGCCAGTCACGATCGTACCAGGGTTCTTGGTAGTCGGAAGCCTCGACGCCTATCACCGCTCGGAACTTATCGGAAAACGCTTCGGCCATGTGGAGGACAATTCTGCCACCCATGGAGCAGCCTATTAGAACAGGGTGGTCGAGGGCTAGTGCCTGACAGAATGCTAGGATTGTATCCGAATATAAATCCGTAGTCAGTTTGTATTCCTGGTTATGATACCCCGCAGGAGGCAAAGATTTGCCATGCCACGGCATGTCGAATGCAATAATTCGATATTTACCGTTGATTTCTTGATCATTGAGCAGATGCCGAAATTGGCTGGCGTCAGAGCCAGCCGTGTGGAGGCATACGAGCGGGATACCGTTGCCTGTTTCCTCAAAATATACCCGGTGAGGGCAATCGTTTATGTCGAGGTGGAGGTACCTGCCCAGAATTGGTTCGATCTTAGCAGTCATGCGTCCTTCCTGACGGTGTTTCCCGTAACGTTTCTAAAACCTCTTTAATATAGCGTAGGTTCGCAATCATGGGTTGAATATCACCCTCAATAATTGCGTTGCCGCTCTTTGTCATCGCGAAAAGGTCATGATATCCGGGTAAGGGAACGGGTTGCCAGAAGGCTTCCCAAGTATCTATGGAGGCGCGTATCGAAAATCGCCACGAGTGCATAAGGAAGGGCCCCTTGTCCACCCGAATAATTCGGCCGCATTGCGTCTCTATCAACCAGTCATTTTCACCAACGCCAATCACAAACTTTTCCGAAAAAAATCGACCACGGGCGACGAGAGGTGCATTTTTATTTACTAAATTTTTTAATGCTTTAAGCATCGATCTCTATCATTAATTCAAGGTGTAGCGTCCATCGTTTAAGCGGTTCAGCCGGCCTTCGCTATAGAAGTTTTCGAGTACCCTGACGATCTCACGTCCATCGTCGGAGTTAGTTGCATCCATAAGTTCCCGAAAAAATTGCGGGCCTTCTTTGAGAGCCTCCTCAACGGTCTTTCGGCGTGTCTGTCGAAAACTCGGTGGTTCCGGGATTTTCCATTCTTGAGCCTCTGCCTCGCCAAACGGTCGAGTAAGGTCAAATCCAGCTTTTGCCCCAGACGTGTTGCCCCCCAAGGAGGGGTCGAGGGGTACTGCCCGATATCCGTTGGACGTCATAAGATCCTGGTCACTTTGAAACCTTGTGGCCAAGGCCCACTCCATCTGATCATCACTATAAATATTTATGTCTGGGTCAACCACGAAGACATGTTTTGTATCTGCCGTTGAAGCGAGTGCAGCGGCCATAGCATTTCGGGCTTCACCAGGCATTCTTTGGTTTATAGAAATTCGAGCGTTGTACATGCCCCCTGTCGCGGGCGGACAATAAACTGCGACGGGCTCGCGTATCGCGTTTTCTAAAGCCGTCCAAATAGCTTGTTCTGTTCTCAGTGCACAAAGTTGGGCGGTATCTGTCGTAGCCATATTGCGACCACCAATAGTAGCTGTTTGAAACACCGCGTCTTCCCGGTGGGTAATGGCGGTTAAATGAAAGACAGGGTTTTGTTTCAAGCGCCCGTAATAACCAACGTATTCTCCATACGGCCCTTCTGGTTGTTTCCATCCATCTGCATCAAGGTACCCTTCAATGATATACTCGGCGTCTGCTGGGACACGAATATCGCTGGTAATACATTTCACTACTGGGAGGGGCTGACCCCGTATTGCGCCGATTAGTCCCAATTCATCTGTTGGGGGTGTCATCGAAAGGGCGGCAATAGCATCTGCGGGATGAAATCCAATGGCAAAGGCAATGGGTAGGAGGTTTCCGTTTTGGTGGGTTCCTCCATAGATCATTCGAAGATCGCTGGGGGCGTTCAGATCGATCCCAGCTTCGTGACGACCGCGAAGCATTAGACGCCGCATACCAACGTTAGTCACCTGGTTGCCGGGGTCAAATGTAAAATCAAGTGTCGCCGAAATATAGGGTGCGCCGTCTTCGCCATGTTGGAGATGCACGGGAAGAGAGGTTAAGTCAGCTTCCTCCTCTCTGTGAATGATTTTCTGGACCGGTGCATCTTGCCCGCTTATTTCCACCGGTTCGAGGGGTGTGCGGAGCCGGTTTAATACCTCAGACAAAAGATCCGCTTCATCAACCTCAAGTGACTTCGCAATGCGTCGTCGCGACCCCATAACGTTCCCCGCCAATTCCTGTCCGTCGGGCCCCGCACGGCGAAACCATGTTGCTTGGGTGTTTCCCTCAAGACGTGCAGCAATTGTTGATAGTGGTATTTTCTCCTCGATAATTTCTATTTCATCTTCATCAACTAACGACTCGAGAAAGCTACGGAAACGGTATTTTTCGGTGTCTGGGGTCACGTCGATACTCCTGCGGTCGTGGCAATTAGGTTCCAAAAACTCCTTGGGTCTTCGACGTGCGCATTATGTCCGAGACCAGCTAATTGCGCAGCGTTTCCGTCGAGGCTGCGGAGTTCCTCGATGGTGACCATCCGGTCATGTTGGCCTGCGGACAGGAGGACCGGTGACTTTGCAGCCTTGTACACATCTTTGGCATTTGCGAAGGCGACCATTGCAGTGCGGTTGTCTGCTGCGAGACGCCATTTTCCGTTATGTTCAACTATCCCAGTTTCTGCAAATTCGGAATAGGGTTCGACTATGCCCCGAAGTCCCGTGACAAAAATAAACCGCTCTCGTGCTTCTTTAGCGGTGTCAAACCAACGTGTCGGTGTCTTTACTAACTTTAAAATTCCCGAGTATTCTTCTTCGCTCCAGTTGATTTTCACGCCTGTGGTAATAACAGCTTTCGGCGACACCCCAAACCAACCCGACGCTAGGAGAATACCCACAAGGCCCCCCATGGAATGTCCCGCTAGGTACACTTCTTCTGAACCTAGTAATAATTCGGCCATATCAATGGCGTGATTGCCCAAACTGTAGTTAGCGCTGTGACCAGATCTTCCATGTCCCCGCATATCAGGGATTAACCAGCGGCCAGGCCACTTTTCTTGCAGAAAAGGCTGCAGACCATGCCAAATATTGCCCGTGCCGGAAAGTCCATGCATTAACAGTAAGGTTGGTGTTTTGTTAGTGCCTCCTTCTTCTACCCAGAGATCTATAGCTTCTAAGTGATTGAGGCTCATCTGCCCGTCCATTTCGGTTTTCTTTTTTCGCGAAAGGCCAAATTTCCTTCTCGGGAATCCTCCGATTGAATTAATATAGACTGTCCCAAACGTTCTATTAAACGCCCCGTTTCAGTATCGGTGTTTTGGCATGTATTGATTATGTGCTTAGCCATGCCTAGCGCCAGGGGTGCGCGATCCATTAGAACTCGTGCGAATTTCAACGTTTCATCTAATAAGGTTTCTCGTGAGCAAACTCGGTTCACTAAACCCCATTGTTCGCCCTTGCTCGCACTTACCGCTATCGTGGTCATCATCATTTCCTTTAGTCGGCCGATACCGATCATTTGAATCATTCGAGATGCAGCACCCGACGCTGGGATAACGCCAATATTGTTTTCAGTCAGCGTGAATTGCGCCTCGTTCGCCGCTATCCTAAAATCACTAGCTATTGCTATTTCAACCCCACCTCCGGCGCAGATGCCATTTATCATAGAAATGACTGGTTTTTCCATATTTTCCAGATCGTCCAGCATCTCGTGATTTGCCCGCACATACGCCCGATATTGTGGCGAAGGCAGATTATTTTCATAGTCAAGACCGTTTATGTCCCGGCCTGAGCAAAAGCCGCGCCCCGAACCGGTTATTAAAAGTAGCCGGATGCTTTCATCAAAATTTACATGCCAAATGACAGACCGTATTTCTCGAATCATTCGCTCATCAAAGGCATTTAGTTTATCAGGGCGATTTAATGTTAGAAGTCCTACCCCTTTTTCCACAACTTCAAAAATTATTGTCTCAAATGTTTCCGGGTGATCGATAAAGCCGACTGGTTTTCCGTCCGCGTCAAGGCGGACCGTCGGGGCATCTGACATGATGATTGTGTCCCTACATTATTTCTATACGTATCATGTCCATCCGGCTTTGTTGGATCAACCGTGCTGTCTAATGTCTATGGGATAAGCAGGCTCATTCCCGTTGTTTTACGGGCCTCTATATCGCGATGAGCGTCCGAAGCACGTGAAAGTGGGTATTTCAATCCGATAGAGATTTTTATGTTGTTTTGCACAACCATAGAGATCAGGTCGGTTGCGCGCTTAAGCATTTCTTCGCGGTTGCGAAGATGCCAAAGGAAAGCAGCACTCGTGACATATAAAGAGCCCAGTTGGTTTAACTGAAACAAATCGACCGGCGGAACGGGTCCTGACGCGGTTCCAAAAGAAGCGAGCAATCCCCTTGGCCGCAGACAACGAAGTGACTCCTCATATGTATCAGCTCCTACAGAGTCATATACGACGGCAACACCTTCTCCGTCCGTCAAAGACCGCACTTGTTCAACCACGTCGTCGCGACCACGGACCAAAGTATACTTGCAACCCAAATCTGCTGCCGTTTTTGCTTTCTCCGGTGTACCAACTATTGCGATAACCCGCGCCCCCAAGTAATTTGCCCATTGACATAGAATTTGTCCAACTCCGCCAGCGGCGGCGTGGACCGCGATTGTGTCTCCTTTACCAACGGGATAAACGTCGTGGATGAGATAGTGGGCCGTGAGACCTTTAGTCGTCATCGCCGCCGCTGTTTCGTGTTCTATCTCATCAGGGAGCACGAATAGTCGATCAGCTGACATTACACGCGCTTCGCAATAGGCTCCCCGGGGTAGTGCGTGCCCACCACTTGAATATGCTACTCTATCTCCAATGGAGAGGTGCTCCACCCCATCGCCCTTTGCTTCTATCACTCCCGACGCTTCCGCTCCGATACAATGTGGCAGGTGTGGAAGTGGATATCGACCATTGCGTGTGTGTAAGTCGGCAAAGTTCACACCGATGGCATTGTGGCGGATAAGAACCTCACCAGGAGCGGGCGCACCAATTTGCACGTCATCAAACTGAAGAACTTCTGGTCCCCCATATTCGTGTACCCGAATGGCTTTTACTGTTTGCGGCATGTGTCGTCTTTGTCTATTAACACCGGTATTTCAAAATGGGATGGTCAAACCATCCATCATGCTGTCGCAGTTAACGAGCTCTACCTTTTTCCACTTCAACAAAAAACCGTCTCCGGCCTCTTCTAAGGCATGCCACTGCGTTCCCCCAAAATTCCTTTGTTTGTTGCGTCTGTATTCAATCATCTGAAATTTTGAACGCACGATTTGCGTGTCACCGGCTTGTTCTTCAATAGTTGCATTGGTGACAATACGACTAGTACGGGATATGGGCATCTGAGCGTGTAGCGTTCCCGCTGCAAGTCTTCGCACTCGTGTTTCGAGCAGTTGGCGGTCATCGTACATAAGGGATACAGTGTTTTTAGGGTCCGTTTGACCTTCTTCGACAGGCACCCAATACCAACCATCTTCCGCAAAAAGGCCCAACCAATCACCCCAGCGGCGTTCGTCCAGAATCCTTGCTTCGTTAATGAGAAATTTTTCGATTTCGATTAACAAATGAGACGTCATGATTTTCTACTGTTTTCAGCCGTCATATAGGAGAGCCAAGCATCGTACATATTTCGAATGTATACCTCGCTCGTGGAATCCTCGCCTCGGATCCCACCGTGTTGATCTGCTTGATCTGTCGTGTAACCCCTCCCTATCTGGATCCACTCTGATCCACCAGAAGACATGCCAACCCCAATCCTCCCATACGTTTCTAAGTCGTCGGTGAGCACAATTGATCCCGTGCCATTGGTTACGTTGGCGAATGCTATAGTGTCTTCAAACATTTTTGCAGGCGCGCCCTTAAGGCGGAATGAATAAGTAAAAACTTCTGTTCGGTTTACAGATACTGGATAAACCACACGAAGTTGTCGAAATTGACTCATGAAAGAAAGATTTGGATAAACATTTGAGTTCCAGCGGGTTACATCTAAAACTCGCTGAGTTTCCTCTCGACCCTTGGCATCCTCCATGGCGGCAATATATTCGGCAAATACCGGGTCGCGCTTCGCCGCAACAAGTTTTTCGTCATCGTGGTAATCACCCAGATAAGAATGGCCGTTCGGGTAGGTCCAAATGCCCACCTGTTCTTGCCAGAATTTATAAGGCGCGCCGTTCTGGCGCATTTGACGAATTCCGACTTCACCAGCGCCATCCGTATGGGACTTTTGGTCCTGGTGTTCTGCTGCTTCAATGGACGATTTGTGGACAAATAACGGATGCGCGGCATCGCATAGATTTTCAAGGTATAGTTTCCAGTTTCCATCATACGCGTGTTTAAACACGCCACCTGCCACCTCAATTTCATTGTTTGGAGCACGATCTATCATGTCGTCAAGCGAGGTTGCCATGTACCCTAGAAAATCTATCAATGATGGGCCGTCATTGGCCAAGGACGCAAAGATAAAACCACGGTAGCTTGCCACGCGCGGAGCTTGAACCATCGCGGTCCCCGGTTCCTCCGGATCGAAGTGATCTGGATACCCTTGCTGAAGGGGTACGCGTATCAACTTTCCGTCCGTGTCATATGTCCAACCGTGGTAACAACAGACAAATTCTTTCGCGTGACCATGGTCTTGGGAGACAACCATCGCACCACGATGCGCGCACTGATTATGAACCACGTAGATTTTACCGTCGGTGTGCCGCATCATAACCATCGGCCTTCTGCCAACGCGGGTTGTAGAGAAATCACCGGGAGATTTTACCTGGCTCTCATGGCCCACATAAACCCAAGCCTTCTCGAAAATACGTTCCATTTCGAGTTCGAAAATTACTGGGTCGTTATACACGTCCCTGTGGACCCGCCCTGCTTGTATTAACTTCTCTATCTGCATTTCTTAACCTAAATATTTCCCTGCAACGTTGAAGTCGTCGCACTTAACATTATACAGCAGTATTTAGACGCTGAGTAGAAAACTGCCAATAAGCTCGTGCGTAAGTAAACGTGTCTGTGCTAGAGTGGCTTTGCAATTAATCGGAGAAATCCCATGAATGCTACTGCCGTGCAACACATTACCGGCCAGTCGATGCGAGACCAGGTGAGCGAGGAAGAGTGGCAGGTTCGAGTAGACCTTGCTGCAGCTTATCGCCTAGCCGACCTCTACGGGTGGACTACAACATTAATCTATAACCATATTTCCGCCCGTATTCCTGGCCCGGAACATCATTTTCTTCTCAACCCGTTCGGGTTGGGATGGAGAGAAGTCACTGCGTCGAACCTGGTTAAAATCGACTTGGAAGGTAATATTTTGGATGATACACCGTACCAGATTAACGACGCAGGGTACACAATACACAGTGCTATTCACGGCGCCCGTGAAGACGCAATGTGTGTCATTCACACGCACACCGAAGCTGGCATGGCGGTCTCTTCGCTTGAAGAAGGGCTGATGTACACAAATCAGGACGCGATGCAGTTTTACGGGCATACGGCCTATCACGATTTTGAAGGGATCGCACTCGATCTCTCTGAGCGCGAGACTTTGGTTTCCGACCTAAGTGACAATAAAGTGATGATATTGCGTAATCACGGTCTACTAACGACGGGGCATACCATTGCCGATGCCTGGGTTCAAATGTATTTCCTGGAAAAGGTGTGCCAAGCACAATTGACGCTGCTTTCTGCCGCCGCTGCCACTGGCCAAAAGATTATATATCCCTCCCAAGAGGTTTGCGAACATACGGCCAAGCAGTATGAGGCAGCAGGTTGCGGAGAGCGTGAATGGCCGTCCTTGATCCGCCAGCTTGACGAAGTCACAACCGAATATAAGTACTAGCGCATGGCCGCCACCGTTGACGAAATTGCGCCGGATGTTTTCCGGATCGCATGTTACCATGAGCCCGCTAACTTTCAGTTTTCCTCTTTCTTGGTCCGAGACGAGGAGCCGCTGCTCTATCACACTAATCTGAGAGGGTTTTTTAAGGATGTGGCGCAGGGTGTTAGCACACTCATTGATGCCACAACGATACGGTGGATAGGGTTCAGCCACTTTGAGTCGGATGAGTGCGGCTCCTTAAATGACTGGCTCGAATTGGCTCCGCAAGCGGAGCCTGTCTGCAGTTTTGTGGGAGCAAGGACGAGTGTCGGTGACTTCGCTGATCGGCCTCCACGTGTTTTAGAAGCGAACGAAAAGATCGATACGGGAACCCACCGTTTCCGTGTTATTGAGACTAAACATGTGCCGCACGGCTGGGATGCGAGCCTGTTATTTGAGGAAAATACAGAGACACTATTTTGTTCAGATTTACTTGGCCAAGGGGGTGATGTTGAACCACTGTTTGACGGAGATATCGTGGGAAGGTCAGAAGATTATAACACGCGACAAGCGGACGGGCCCATGTCCGGTTCTGTTCCCTTCACAGATGACACTCTGGGTATTCTAAATTCACTAGCGGATCTTCAGCCGGCCACGCTCGCGTGCATGCATGGATCCAGCTATTCTGGTGATGCTGGGCAGGCGCTCCGCGACTTTGGAAAGGTCCTTGAAAATTTAAAGGAAAAAACAGGAAATTAAGTATTGTATGGTTGAAAAAATTAGCAAGACCGAAGACGAATGGCGTGCTCAGTTGTCCGATGAACAATTCTACGTCACCCGACAACATGGCACGGAGCGGGCATTTTCGGGGGAGTATAATGATTGCAAGGAGGCGGGGATCTATAAATGTATTTGTTGTGGTCATCCGCTTTTTGATGCGCAGCATAAATTTGACTCGGGAACCGGGTGGCCAAGTTTCTTCCAACCGCTAAATGGAAACGCTGTAGAGACCCAGACCGACTCATCAATGCTAATGAGCCGCATTGAAGTGCATTGTGCTAAATGTGAGGCGCATCTTGGTCACGTCTTTCCTGACGGGCCCGCCCCTACTGGCGATAGATACTGCATGAACTCAGTGTCGCTTAAGCTTCATCACAACGAAGATTAGTCAGCTGTCGGCTGCAGCAGTCGCAGTCATTTCTATCAAAAGTTCCGGGGTTGCTAGAGCTGCTTCTACGGTAGTCCGGGCCGGTGCATTTGGCCCATCTACCCAGCTATCCCACACCTCATTCATAGCTCTAAAATTCTGCATATCGGAGATATAAATAGTTACAGTCAAAAGTTTTGATTTTTCTGAACCCATGTCGGCAAGTGTTGCTTCCAGTCGTTCCAATACATCTGCAGTTTGGGTTTGAATATCGCCCGATCGGTCGCGCGCGACATGCCCCATCGTAAATATAGTATTTTCATAACGCACGGCCTTGCTCATTCGTGGGCCTGGGTCCGCTCTTTGTATTTTTGACATCTCAACTTCCTCGTAATTGTTGGCACATTAAATAATCAGATGATGGTCGCGAGCTTTCGCATGGAGTATTCTCGCACAAATCAATTAGATTGCGGATACATTTAGGTAAGAAACATGTTACTTGTGACGTCAGCTGGTGGTAAGACCGGACAAGCTATCGTTAAGGCTTTTTCTCAAGCGGGCTTTCCTGTTCGGGCGATGATACGCGGAAAAACCGATACCTCAAAATTGACAGAATGTGGAGCCAAGGAAGTTTGTTTTGGGGATATGATTAATTCGAGCGATGTACTTGGCGCGATGCAGGGGTGTGATGCGGTTTATTTTATTTGTCCAAACATGAACAAACATGAAAAGCAGTTTGGCGCGAACGTTATTGATGCGGCGTGTTCACTCAATGTGGACCGACTTATCTTTCACTCGGTCTTGCATACCCAAGTCCAGGAGCTCGAACATCATTGGAACCGCCTTTTTGTTGAGGAAGCGATCGTCGAATCAGGTATTCCGTACACTATTTTTCAGGTAGGGTCCTACTACCAAAACATGGTTCCCGGCTGGGAAAAAATGATAAAAACAGGCATTCACGCGATGCCCTATAAAATTGATGTCTCAATGAGCCTCGTCGATCTTGATGAGGTGGCTGAAGCCGCGGTTAACGTGCTGCAAGACCGTCGATACGAGTTTGGGATTTTTGAACTTTGTGGGCCTATCGTGACAGTACAACAAAAGGCTGCAGTACTTACCGAAGTTTTGGGGCAACCAATAAAAGCCGAGACGATCTCAACCAGGGACGCCGTTGAACACGCCGCGCGCGTAGGTGTTGACGAATACGGCCAAAATTGTATGAGAAAGATGTTTGCGCACTACGATGAACATGGTTTGATTGGCAGTACGCGTATTTTGGAGTGGATACTTGGACGTCCCCCAGCGGACTTCAGGAAATTTGTAGAAAAAGTTGCAAGCCTTTAATGGCAATTGAGCTGTATCATACGAATTGGTCTATTTGCGCCCAAAAGGGCCGTCTCGTTATTGCTGAGAAGGGTTTAGATGTAATTGAGCATCATATCGATCTTCGCGAGAGAGAGCAGCAGACGTCTGAATACCTTAAATTGAACCCAAATGGTTATGTGCCGACCCTGGTTCACAATGGTAAGACCATAATAGAATCCTCAATAATCTGTGAGTATCTTGACGAAGTTTTTCCGGAGCCGTCTCTCATTCCATCTAATGCCGCGGAACGCGCGTACATGAGAACCTGGACACGACGCCCCGATGATGGATTGCACCGCGCTTGTGCCACTATTACCAATGCAATTGCGTTCCGGTTGCAATGGCTTGAGAAATCAAACCATGAAATCAAAACTATGCTGGCTGCGACACCGGACCTTTCAAGACGTGCTTGGCGACGCGAAATGGTTGAGAAAGGGACTTCATCAGATTTATTTGTTCAGGCAATTTGGAACGTTGATAAAATATTATCAGATATGGAGACGGCTCTCTCCGAAGAAAAATGGCTAGCAGGCGACAAGTATACTCTCGCTGATATTGCCCTTACTTCATATATTAACCGTATCGCTGAGCTTCAATTGCACCCCATGTGGGAAGGAGCGCGTGTCCGCGTTACATAATGGATGAAAGCGGTTTGCGCCAGAAAGAATTTCTCTAATGCTTTTGGGGCCTATCCATATCATACGTACCGTTCGCAAATGGCAGAACAAGGTGCACGTCAATGGTCTCGAGTAGAGGCTATACTCTCTGAATAAATTTTGGATTAAAGAACAGATGGCGCAAACGATACTAAAGATAAATGTTGGGGATGCGGAGTGGCGTTACGAGTGAGAGAGGTTGGCGCGGTATATCCCGGGATGCCGACGAGTGATGGTGCTGGGGTGGAGCTGACACGTATGGTGGGCATGCCGGCACTTGACACTGTAGATCCGTTTCTGATGCTTGATCAGATCGATAGCGATGATCCAAATGCATATATCGCGGGCTTTCCAGACCATCCCCATCGCGGATTCGAAACCGTAACAATTATGCTCGAAGGCTTGATGCGGCACAGGGATTCGGTAGGAAACGATGGTATCCTGAGAGCAGGAGACGTACAGTGGATGACCGCTGGTCGAGGTATCATTCACTCAGAAGTTCCCGAGATGATTGACGGCCGGTTGCGGGGTTTTCAGTTATGGATAAACCTGCCTGCGTCCAAAAAAATGATGTCTCCCAATTACCAAGATATTTCTCGAGATCGGATACCGTTAGCCCGTTTCAATGGAGGGGAAGCACGTATAATAGCGGGAAATTATTTGGGACAAAATGGACCCGCTATACCACAAACCCATATTCGATTGATGGATGTTCGGCTGAAACCCGGCAAAGGGTGGATGGTTGATACAGAGGGTTCCAATGATTTGTTTGTTTGTGTCTACGAAGGAATGGTTAAATTTACAGAGTACGGGAGCGAGCAGCGCGAAGTATACCCTCCTGCGACTGTGGTATTTGACGGCGATGGCGCGTTCAAGTGTGAGGCGGGGAAAGATGGTGCAAGGATATTGTATTGCGAGGGTGAACCCATTGGTGAGCCGGTCGCTAAATACGGACCATTCGTAATGAATACGCAAGAAGAGTTATTACAGGCGGTTTCTGATTATAATGCTGGAACATTTGTAGCCCCTTAAAAATTTGGCAAAGTCTGGTCGTAAAGTTGTCCCGTGAATCCAAAACAAATCACGGAGTGGGTTTTTGCTCAGCGCCCCATGGGCCGTATTCCTGGGTCAATATTAGCCTTCTGAGTTGCAGAGTTCCGTGGGTTAGGTCGTGAGGGTGCGTGGGATCTTAGTTGAAGAAAAGCAAGACATCGGTACACAATGGTCCTGGCGCGCCTTTAAAAATGTAATGTTCTCTCCCCGACCCTGAGGTGCGGCGTATAGCTGGAATAATGGTGCCTTGTTAACAACCTGGATAACTTTAGTCCTCTAATCCTTATGGTCCTTTGGGAGCTATTGATATTGAAAGATTACAAGATAGCTGGTTTTTAGACGCTGCCGTCAACCACTATCACCGCTGTTTTCGTGGAGTGGTTTTATATGTTGCAATGTGGTTGGGTTTGCGTGGGTATTTTGGGGAGCATAGGGGGTTACGATAATTCCACTGTTAGAGGGTTATAGGAATAAAGCCATTCGTTTCGGTTTGCCCCTTCGTCACGTGTAGCGAAGTGGTGACGAATTTGTTCGACGCTATCTAAATGAAATAGTTTTCGATTAGCATCCGAAGCATCAACTACACGGGCCGTGCGTTCTACTCTGTTGCGTTGGTAAAGGTCCAAGGCGTCTTTTAGGTCGCCACACTGAAGTAATGCACGTGATAGGACTGCTCCGTCTTCAATGGCCATTGCTGCACCCTGGGCAAGGTACGGCAATGTGGCGTGGGCGGCGTCACCCAAAATTGTTGCGCGGTCTGTACTCCAGTTCTTTACAACTGGTCTCTTATACATTGCCCAACGAAAGCACTCATCCTTATCTACAAGGTCTATCACGGTTTGGATGTCGGGGTGCCACCCCTCAAAGTCTGCCTTTAATTCCTCCCATGGAAATTTTGCTGTCCAAGATTCTTCAGAGGGTGTGGGTGTCTCCACGGCTCCCACAAAATTTAAAAGTTCCCCATTTCTCAGCCAATAGGATACAGCATGTTTTCCAGGACCCATCCATACTGACATCACTTCATCCATGAAGTTTGGGGGGAGTTTTTCACGAGGCACTGTTATGCGCCACGCGGAATCACCCGTGTAGGTAGCGGGCACAGCACCCGAAATCTGATTGCGGATTACAGATTTGACACCGTCAGCACCAACAAGAAGATCACCCTCCGCGCGTGTGCCATCGTCAAACTGCAAGATTATGTTCTTGGCAGTTTCTGTGAAGCCAACCACACGTTTGTTCAAATGTACCACGTTTGATTTCAAACTTTGGACTTTCTTAGCCAAAAGTTCGTGCAAGTCTGCTCGGTGCGCTTGATTGTATGGGGCCTTGTGTAAACGAAAATGATCGTCAGACAGCGCAAAGCGGTCAATTTCCTCGCCTGTATCGTGTAACCTAAATACATATGCCTCGGGACGAACAGATTTCGCTGATATTTGCTCACCAATTCCGAGGTTATTAAGTACGTGCATAGCATTCGCACTCATTTGTATGCCGGCACCTACTTCGCCTAGTTCAGGTGCTTGTTCGTATATTTCCACATCAAAGCCTGCTTTTAGAAGGCATCCGGCGGCGGCTAGGCCTCCGAGACCGGCTCCAGCAATCAGAATTTTTCGGTCCATGACGACTTCCAAAGGTCAAAAGTATTGTATTTTATCATATTAGGAACACCGTTTGAGTTACGTATATATGTGTGTGGTCCCATTTAAAAGGCAAACCATTTTAACGTGTGGGATCCCTGCTTCTTCAAATTCATCCCCTTCCACGACAAAGCCAAGCTTATGATAAAATGGTGCAGCATATGTTTGGGCGTGAAGGGTTGCTACCTCCGCACCCGACTTGGTCGCATCGGCCATAACAAATTGCATGAGGGCTTGCCCTATGTATGACCTGCGGCATTTCTTAAGAACCGCTACTCGTTCAAATTTTACGACTCGATCAGTAATAATTCTCGCCCTTGCTGTCCCGACGGGCGTCCCGTGCCGTAGCACGAGATAATGGCGACACTGGCTGTCTAAACCATCAAATTCTATCTCGGGGTTAACGTTCTGTTCTATACAAAACACCTTTCGGCGTATCGACAAACAGGCCTTAATCTCCGCATCCGTATTTACCGCAGTAATATTTAGTGGGGCCGTCATTATTTGCTTACTATTAACCAACGAAATAAAAAAACTATCTGTGATTCTACCATTCCGTAATAATTCAAATCAAATTGGACGGACGTAACTTTGAGAGCTATGTTCCGCGACTGAACGCCTGATTAGGGACTATAAATATGAAAATTCTAGTATATTCAGCTTCTCTCCGTGCAGACTCGATCAATTTGAAATTGTCGCAATTAATGGCGAGGGTAGCAGAGGAAATCGGAGCTGAAGTGGACTTTGCCCGCTTTAATGAATTTGAGATGCCACTATATAATTTTGATGACCAAACGACGTCGGGAATACCAGAAGGAGCCATGGCTCTAGCAAAACGGATCACCGATTCAGATGGTATGATCTTAAGTGTACCCGAATATAATTGGTTGCCGGCACCGACGATTAAAAATGCAATTGATTGGCTCTCGCGGATACAGCCAGTTCCATTAGACAGAAAATCCATTCTTCTAAGCTCCGCGTCCCCATCGTTAGTCGGTGGCGTGCGCGGATTGTCAAGTCTGCGGATTTCGTTTGAATCACTCGGGACGTGGGTCTATCCAAAAATGTTTGCATTGGCACAGGCTCCGCAAGCGTTTGACGATGATGGTAACCTGGTCGATGAAGGCCTTAACAAAATGTTACACGATATGGTGGAAGACTATTGTTCCGCGGCGGTGGCATTAAATAATCGATAGGAGAAAACCTATTAACGGGTCGGAGGGCACTGATCGTTGGATTGGATCGCGGTACCCCAGGCAGGAAGACGCCGCACTCCTGACCGGCAACGCGCGGTTTATCGATGACCTGGAACCGCTTGCGGGATTGCGGCATGCTGCAATTTTAAGGTCTCCTCACGCCCATGCACGAATAATCAATATCGATACTACAAAAGCGGAGGCCCTGGCGGGAGTGTCAGGCATTGTCACCGGTAAGGATATCGCCAATGTTCTTGATCCTATCCCGAGTGCCGTGAGAGTGCCTATTAGGTTTTATCCAATCGCGGTAGATAAGGTTCGCTACGTTGGAGAGCCAGTTGCGGTTGTGGTGGCGGAAGATCGGTATGTCGCGGAAGATGCAATGGAGTTGGTCGAAGCAGAGTATGAACCTCTCCCCGCGTTTTCTGATCCCGTTGCGGCGACAGCGGCCGACGCTAGTTTGCTTCACGAGGAAGTTGGTTCTAATCTGGTTCATCATCGAACATTCAAATATGGTGATCCCGAAGCGGCATTCGAAGCTGCTGACAAGGTAATCTCCCTTGCATGGAGATATCCACGCTATTCTTCCACACCGATGGAGACGTATGGTCTAGTAGCTAACTTTGAGCAACAACCGGACCGATACACTATTTGGTCAAACTTCCAGGGACCCTTTATCCTACACGCCCTTATGACGGGCGCTTTGGGGGTTCAAGGAAACAGATTACGGTTGATAACATCCCCGCATTCCGGGGGCAGTTTTGGACTTAAGCAGGCAATGTTTCCGTATATGGTTCTCATCGCTGGTTGCTCTCGCATCCTAGGTTATCCCGTTAAATGGATAGAGGATCGTTTAGAGCATTTGGTTGCTTCGTCTACCGCCTCGGATCGGTCAGATCAGATTGAGGCAGCATTTCGAGCTGACGGTGAGTTGCTCGGGCTAAGATTTAAAAACCTTGTAAACGTAGGCGCATTTATTCGCGCCCCAGAGCCGGCATCGGTCTATCGGATGCATTCAGCGTCCAATGGTTGCTATCGTGTTCAAAATATATACGTCGAGAACCGCTTGGTTGTGACCAATACCACGCCGATCGGCCTTAACCGTGGGTACGGTGGCCCTCAATTTTATTATGGTCTAGAGCGAGCGATGGAGGCTGGCGCAAAAGAACTTGGGATTGATCCTGCCGAAATACGGAAACGCAATTTTATCCAACCCCACGAATTTCCGTATCAAACACCAGCGGGTGCCAAATATGATTCTGGAAATTATGAGGGAGGTCTGGAAAAGGCGCTTGAACTTGCAGCTTATGAAGATCTTAAGAATTTGCGGGAGCACGCCCGACTGGAGGGTAAACTTTTTGGTATTGGAATGGCTGCAGGTATTGAGCCGTCTGGGTCTAATATGGCGTATGTTTCACTCGCACAAACACCGGAGGAAAGAGCTAAAGCCGGCGGGAGGTCGGGTGGACTTGGCACGGCAACGGTGTCGTTTGACCCATCGGGATCTGTTACAGTAAAGACAGTCTCAACACCTGCGGGCCAAGGGCATCGAACAGTGGCCGCTCAGGTCGTCGCGGATATCCTCGGTCTGCGTCCCGATGAAATCGACGTTGTTACGGAGGTCGACACGCTTACTAGCGTTTGGTCCCTGGCTTCCGGTAATTATGCGAACCGGTTCTCCTCGGTTGTGATTAGTGCAATCGTTGAAAGCGCTGAAAAGGTCGCTCAAAAACTAAAATTGATTGCTGCTGAAAACCTTGAGGTTGCGCCAGAAGATATCGAATTGACTGGCGGCAGAGCCCAAGTTGTAGGTGTCCCAGATAAGTCTGTGTCGGTGCGACGCATTGCTTCCCAGACCCACTGGCATCCGGCCGGTTTGCCAGCCGGGATGGAACCCGGCTTGTTTGAGGCTGCTATACTAAACCCACCCATGCTTAACGCGCCCGACGACCTGGACCGGGTCGCGAGCGCAGTGACGTTTGGATATGTTTTTGATATTGCAGCCGTGGAAATAGACCCCAGTACTGGCGCAATAGATGTCGTAAAATATGTTTCTGTCCACGACGTGGGAAACGTACTGAACGAATTGGTGGTTGAAGGCCAAATTTATGGTGGATTTGCGCATGGTCTTGGTGGAGCTTTGCTCGAGGAATTTATTTATGATGCTGGTGCAAATCCGCAAACAGGCTCTTTTGCCGACTATTTGTGCATAACGGCCACCGAGGTTCCTAAATTGACGATCGGGCATTCAAACACTCCGTCACCCCATAATAGTCTTGGAGCCAAGGGGATGGGGGATGGTTCCTCCATGTTGGCGCCCAGTGCGGTCGCGAATGCTGCGGCTGACGCACTAGGGTCTTTTGATATAGAACTCCCACTCACACTAAATAAAATGTGGTCTCAGGCGAATGGGAATGAGTATGTTCGTGCTGGTTCGGCGCGTCCCAAACTTGGAGACGGGGTGGGAAGCGCGGTGTTTTCTGACGGCGGATTAGAGGGTTCCGGTGCACTAGAAATTTCTGCTATGCGGCAGGAGGTTTGGATAAACCTTCTGGATCCTCAAACGTTATCAGCGGTGGTGCCTGGCTGCGAAGCCTTGGAGCAGGAGGGTGAGGATGATTATAGCGCGTCTGTTAAAATCGGCGTTGCGGGTATCAAGGGTACGTATAGCGCGAGGATCACCATTCATGACAAGATTGAGGCAAAGAGCGCACGATTGACAGGTAGCGCGTTTGGTAGCCTTGGGTTTGGGCGAGGAGAAGGCTTGCTTGAACTTGAGGATATTGGGGATGGTCGGACGCGGCTTACGTACAGTTATCAGGCGAATGTCGGCGGAAAAGTTGCGGCTGTCGGTCAACGTATGCTGGGCACGGTCACTAAATTTCTTATTGGTCAGTTTTTTAAAGGGTTTGAGAGAGAGCTCGCTTCTCAACACCACTCGAGCAGTGGGCTAGGGTCATTTGCTAGGTTGCTAGGACGGGGTCGGTCATGAAACCTGTCGCTTTCGAATATTGTTGTCCAGACTCTCTCGAAGAGGCGCTCCAGTTATTAGTAGAGTTTGGCGAGGATGGTGCATTGATTTCGGGCGGCATGTCCTTGGGCGCTATGCTAAATATGCGATTGGTTCGTCCGGCCGCTCTGATCGACATAAACCGCCTTGAGGAACTCGCCAGAATAGAGATTAAGGCCGATGAGGTAACAACTGGCGCACTGGTTCGGCAGGCAATCGCTATGCAATCCGATAAACTAGCTTCGACGGTGCCTTTGTTGATGCGAGCCCTTCCCTACGTGGGCCATTACCAAACTCGTTCATGTGGAACCCTGGGCGGATCGGTTGCGCATGCAGACCCCAGCGCAGAAATACCCCTGTCTATCGTGACATTAGGGGGTAGTGTCACGCTACGTTCTATGCGTGGTCAGCGCGAGGTAGCGGCTAGTGACTTCTTTCATGGCTTGTTAACTACAGATCGAAAAGCTGACGAAATTATCACGGCTCTTACTTGGCCTACAAGCGTCGCGCAAACAGGGTATTCCTTTAAAGAAATTTCCCAGAGACATGGAGATTTTGCTATCGCCGCGGTCGCGGCTAAAGTCACCGTTTCTAACGACGAAAAGATCAAAGATTTATCTCTAGGCCTCGGAGGAATTGAAGACCGGCCTTTTGTCGTCGACACTAGTAGTTTTCTTGGAAAATTAGCGAACACAGAAACAGCGAATGCGATTGCAAGCGCCGTGGCTGAGACGGTCAGTCCGATGGTCGATTTGCAAGCTAACGCGGATTATCGTCGGCAACTCGTTCGAGTGTTGGGAGCCGGAGCACTTGTCGACGCGATGGTCGACGCCACGAGGCAGCGAGGCACCGCGTGATGCGGAGGGTTAAGTCAGATCACAAACAACGGGTGTCGTTGATAGTTAACGGGAAATCGTATAGCGGCTTTGCCCAGCCACGTATGTTGCTCACCGATTTTCTCCGGCATGAACTAAATCTCTATGGTACACATGTTGGTTGTGAGCATGGTGTTTGTGGCGCCTGTACGATTATTATTGAAGGCGTGGCAACGAGAAGCTGTCTGAGATATGCGGTCCAATGTGAAGGTCTCGAAATCATGACCGTCGAGGGGCTTGCAAAGAGTGATGGTTCCCTTAATCGGCTTCAACAAGCTTTCAACGATAATGGTGCACTTCAGTGCGGCTTCTGTACGGCAGGTATCCTTATGTCAGCAACTAAATTTCTCCAGGAAAACTCAGCCCCTTCCGAGGACGAGGTCCGGGATATGCTTTCCGGCCATATTTGTCGTTGTACTGGCTACACACAGATTGTGCGCGCGATAGTTCAGGCTTGCGAACAGTGAATCTAGGAACTTTGTTCTATCGACACGTACAGCGAGAGCCTCGGGCAGAGGCAATCGTTGATGGCGGAGTTCGAAGAACCTATCAGGACTGGTACAGCGAAATTTGCTCTGTCGCAGGCGAATTGAGACGGCGTGGCCTGAAACCGGGTGACCATTTTGTAGCCTTATTGTCCAACAGGTATGAAACGGCGACCTTATACTGGGCGTGTCAAATGTTGGGTGCCGTTTTTACGCCTTTTAATTGGCGTGCAAAGGCTGGAGAGGTTGGTTTTGTTTTCGTCGATGCGGATGCTGTCGCTATAGCGTTTGAAGACCGGTCCCGTGAGGAGGTTACGCGGGCAATTGAAAAAATAAATGTTCCTGTCCCAATCATAATTGATATTGATGATGGGGATTTTGAAAGATTAACTAATTCTGTCCCGTTAGAAGGTCCATCGTTGGCGAATGAAACGGAGGTGTGTTTGATGCTGTATACGTCAGGCACGACAGGCCGACCAAAGGGCGTTCCGCGGTCCCATCGGGCAGAACGTCTTGCTGCAAGCCATTGCATCGCGCAGCTCTATTACAAGAAAGGTGAGTCTACCCTTGGGGTAATGCCGATGTTTCACACGATGGGTATTCGGTCGATGCTTATGTGTTCGCTATTAAACTCCAAACTATGTTGTTTGCCCGCTTGGGATGCAGAGGCTGCGATGGAGCTGATAGAGGTCGAGAAGATCTGCAGCCTTTTTCTCGTGCCAACAATGTTTCACGATATACTCTACCACCCAAATCGAAACCAGTATGATCTAAGGTCGGTAAATAATATCGCGTACGCGGGCATGGCGATGACTTCGGCGCTGACTAAGTTATGCGAAGAAGAACTGAAACCCTATCACTTCTTAAACTTTTATGGATCCAGCGAGATTTTTTGCTTCGCCGTTTGCGACCACGTGACAGAGAAACCTGGCTGCGCGGGACGCGCGGGAATTGGACAGGTCATTCGTGTCGTCGAACCCGACCCGGATGGCAATAGCGGCCCTGACAATATCATTCCGGATGGTGAACCAGGTGAAATAATAGCACCTATGGAGGGTATGGAGGCATTCTCAGGTTACTGGAAACGTCCGGACGCCGACAAAAAAGCGATAAGGCATGGTTGGTATTTTACTGGCGATCTCGGCTATTTTGATGACGATGGAGAACTATTCGTGATAGGTCGCGTCGACGATATGGTGATTTCGGGCGGCGAAAACATATACCCTGAAGAAGTGGAGGATGTGTTGGCCGAATCACCATTGGTTGAACAAGCCGCAGTGATAGGAGTTCCTGATGAGCGAATGGGGTCTCGAATTGTCGCGTTTATTGAGCCCGCTTCTAAAAAGTGCTCTGCTCAGGCACTTGATCAATGGTGTTTAAAGAGTGCTATGGTCCCTTTTAAACGTCCGCGCGCATATGTATTTGTGAAGCGAATACCGCGATCAGCGGCCGGTAAACTCTTAAGACGGTTCTTGCGTGATGGTGACTATGAAATACTGCCTGGCTACAAATCCACTATCTAATTTGGGAAATAAAAATGACGGAGAAGGATTATTCAAAACAACGTGCTTCAATCATAGAGTCGCTTGACGGGCTCCGTGTTGAAGTTGATGCCCAAAAGCGTATCGGATATTTGATTCTCGATCGACCTCCACTCAATATCGTGTCTTTCAAGGGCCGATATCAGATTAAAGCGATTATAGAAGAGATGGACGAAGACCCGGACGTCGGCGTAATCGTTATTAAGGGTGCGAACGGCGTGTATACTTCCGGGGGCGACGTAAAATCCTTTCCGGATATACCTAAGAATAAGATGTCGGACTTGCACTGGAATATCGGCTCTCCCGAGCGTGCGGAAAAACCGGTTATTTGCGCTATGGAGAAATATGGGTTTGGGGTCGGCTTCGAACTCGCTTTGGCCTGCGACTTTCGCTTTGCAACCAAAGATACTTTGGTGGGTTTGCCAGAAAGTTCTCTTGGACAGATGCCAGGGTCCGGTGGAAGCGTCAGAGTGGCGCGGATTGCTGGCCTCACTCGCGCCAAGGATATGGTCATGTTAGGGACGCGTATTAACGCGGTCCAAGCGCTGGATTGGGGTTTATTAACCGGCGTTTCCGATGATGCCAAGGCTATGTGGGAAATGGTTGAAGACTACGCAGAGAGGTTAAATAGCCTATCCTCCATTGCGGTCTCATCTCTGAAAAAAGTACTTAATTCTGCCTATGATGCTCCGCTCAAAACCTCACTAGAAGTCGAGGGTCATTCCTACGAAAAGTTGCGATGGACCAACGATTACGCAGAGGGTATCGACGCGTTTTCCGAGCGACGGAAACCGAGGTTTAGAGGAGAATAAACCCGGAAGGGTGCCATTATCCGGCTGGGTGTGTTCAAAGTGATTTTTAACTTAATAGAGGCTTAGTTTTATCTTAACGAGCCACTCAGTATCACGATCCGAACCAATCGTGCTATAAAATAATTGAAAACGATTGTGACCATGCCGTTATGAATAGAGCCGAGCGACGTCGAGAGCTTAAAAAGATAAAGAAACAAGTCACTGTTGACGCCCGACAAGATGCAAGAGAGGGAGGCGCTATAGGGGCACTGCGTAAGAATTTAGAGGCAGCAAAGAGATTGCAGAATTCCGGCAAGCGTGCTGAGGCAGTGTCAATATACAATACAATTCTCGCATCTTTGCCCAATGAACCCGAAGTTCTTCATTTGATGGGGATAGCCCTATTTCAAGACGGAAAGGATGTTAAGGCCTGTGAGTTTATAGAGAAATCCATTAAGTTTGACCCCAGTCGTGCTGATGTACATAACGATCTTGGTAATATTTATACCAAGGACGAGCGTTTTGAGGATGCTATAGCGCGGTATAAGGCTGCGATCGAATTGCAGTACGATTTTGCGGACGCTCACTATAACCTTGGCTATGCCTATTTACGTCTCAGAAAGCTTCACGATGCGCTGCCCAGCTTTGAAACTTCAGTTGAACAAGAGCCCAAAAATGCTATGGCACAGAATACCCTGGGCATAGTGTTGAAAGACCTCGGAAATTATGAAAGGGCACTAGAATGTTTTGAGGCAGCGATATCGGCCAATAGCCTTTACTTGCAGCCCTATTCAAATATGGGGGTCACGCTGTTGGCGCTAGGACGCCGCGAAGAAGCACTAAAGTATTTTGAAAAATCTCTTGAAAATACTCGAGGTCCCAATAAGGTTGTTCAGCCTCAACGAGAGACAGAATATACAACCCTGTCTAAATTCTCCCATGACATTGAGCAATTTGAATATTTGTCCGAGATGAGTATCGGTGGGCCTCGCTATAAAGAGCTTGCAACAAAGTATCGGCGCATTAAGTCCGAAGTAAATTGGCCCCCCAAAAAAACAGCGCTGGTTCGTCTAAAGTCTGAGCATCGGGCTGAGTTGGACGCCACATACGTGCGGCCTATACATCTTGTTAGAGGTTGTGCGGTGTCGGGTACAGCATTGAATGTTGAACTAAATACAGAGGAGATTACTGACGCTTATATGGCTCGCGCGCCAGGTATGATCTACATAGATAATTTCCTTTCGAGTGAAGCACTGGCTGAGTTAAATAAGTATCTTTTGCAAAGCACAATATGGTTTAAATACAATTATTCCGGAGGGTATCTGGGTGCTATGTGTGCAGATGGTCTCGCGTGCCCAATACTTCTTCAAATTGCTGATGATACCCGGAGGGCATTTCCCAAGCTTCTAGACGCACATCCGCTTGCTCAACTTTGGGCGTATAAATATGACCATGAATTATATGGTATTGGGCTGCACGCAGATTTTGCCGCAGTTAATCTTAATTTTTGGGTAACACCATCATCTGCAAATCTTGACCCATCATCCGGAGGGTTAGTCGTTTACGACACTGAGGCGCCATTATCCTGGAACTTTGATGCCTATAACAAAAATCCAGAAAAAATTAGAAAATTTCTCGCCGATAACAATAGTGGAAAAATGGTCGTGCCATATGCCCAAAATCGGGCAGTTTTATTCAATTCGAATTTATTTCACGAGACGGACGTTATCAATTTTAAAAAAGGCTACGAGAACCGCCGCATTAATATAACGATGCTATTTGGTAAGAGAGCCTAGCCGCTTTATAAAATTTCAATCTTTAAAAAACTCTAATAAGGAGAGATTGAAAGCGGCGGGATTAGCGATGTTACAAATATGGCCGGCCTCAGGAAGAGATATATGGCTTCCATTTGGGACCGTTTGCGCCATTTGCTGCATTACGGTCGCAGGTCCTCCTAATAGATCTAGTTCTCCTGAAACAAATAGTGCGGGCATATTAAGCTCCAGTAGTCTCGGCCCAAAGCTCACAGTGAGGAGCGCTTGGATACAGCCATGATAACCATGGAGCGAGGTGCGTTTGATCATAGCTTTTATTTGAGACATTTTTTCAGGGTTAGAATCCCTATAATTTTCTGGGAACCATCTATCGGCTGTGATGTCTACAATAGCTGCAATTCCGCCCTGTTCCGACAGTTTTAACATTGGTGGCCAGATAGCCTGGTATTCGCTGACTAACTCCACCCGACAGGCCGTTGGTACAATTGACGAAACGATTTGGGGAAATCTGAGTGCGAACGCTATTGTGGTCATCCCGCCAAGGCCGATGCCAACAATATGAGTTTTTTTAATACCCAGGCCGCTCAATACTCCTGCGACATCGTCGGTAAGCTGATCGAAAGAGTATGGTCCCTGTGCTGTTTGAGAGGCGCCATGACCACGAGTGTCTAACCTCAATAACCGAAAGTGTTTGCGAAGAGCTGAAATATTGTCGTCCCACATGCTGATATCGTTAGTGATGCCCGTGATGAAGGTTATCCAGGGTGCACCTTCAGGACCATCTATGACATAATTTAAGTCAAGACCGTTTACGCGAATGTTCGGCATTTTGTAACTCCTTTATGAGTGCCATTGTACTGGTGCTTATAAGCGGATAATAGAGAGGTTATAAATACAGGTACCCTGTCTCAGACAACTTCGGCTAACCTATGGTAAAGCAACAACAAAATAACGAACAACAATCGCACTGGCCGCTACAAATATTTGAAACGCTTAAAGAGGCCGAAATTTCTCAAATTAGTTATGTGCCTGACGCGGGACACGCCGAATTAATTAAATTCTGCGATGCCGATAATAGGATTAAAACAACTCGCCTGACGACAGAGGAGGAGGGCGTAGCGATGGCTTTAGGGGCCTGGTTGGGGGGTGAGCGGAGCGCCTTGTTGATGCAATCGTCGGGGGTGGGAAATTGTATCAATATGTTTTCTATTATCCAGGAAACGCGATCACCGATGTTGATTTTGGTGACTATGCGCGGCGAGTGGGGAGAATTCAATCCCTGGCAACTTCCAATGGGACAAGGCACTGCGAAGTCTTTAGAAGATGCTGGGTTAATCGTATATCGCGTGGAGACAGCCGAAGAGCTAGGGGAAACAATCTTTGCAGCTTCGCAGATAGCATTTAATTCTTATCGGGCCGTCGCGGTGCTAATCGGCCAACGTATCATCGGTTTTAAGGATTGGCGAAAATAATGGAGGTCGCCAAAAAGATCACCTTGAATCGACGAAAAGTAACCGCACAGGTTCTGCGAGACCGAGGGGAAGCGTTGTTTGTTACCGGCCTTGGGTCCACTACCTGGGATGCGGCTGCTGCCGGCGATCATCCCAATAACTTTTACCTTTGGGGTGGCATGGGTGGAGCGACTATGACCGGTCTCGGATTAGCCCGGGCGCAACCAGGCCGCCGTGTTATCGTTTTGACGGGTGATGGTGAAATGTTAATGGGAATAGGCAGCCTTGCCACGATCGCGGTAGCGAAACCCGGGAACCTGTCGGTGTGTGTCATTGATAATCAGCACTACGGCGAAACAGGTATGCAGGAAACACATACTGGTCATGGCGTAGATCTCGCTGGGATGGCCTCCGCGGCTGGGTTCAAACAATCGATGACGGTTTGGACAGCGGAGGCGCTGGAAGAGGCTATAACCCTTCTTTACGATGCGGAAGGACCTGTTTTTATTGCCGTCAAAGTTACAACAGAGCGCGTGCCGATGGTTTTACCTATCCGAGATGGAACGGCGATTAGAGCTCGTTTCCGCCAGGCAGTGCTTGGTGATAGAGCGTTCGATTAGTCGCGTCGCACAACTCTATGATTGATAAGCGGGCTCTTTTAGGAATGGTGTTGGTTTGCACGGCGGCTGGCATTGGTGGGTTGACCGTGGTGACGACGCGGTTTGTGATCATAGAGACTGACCCATATACGCTAGCGAGTGTTCGTTATTTAATTGCTTCGTTATGCCTTTTAGGGGTTGTTTTTGCGCAGGGCCGTCGCTTTAAGATTGACCCAAGTGATCGGTTGGCTCTGATATTGCTCGCTTTAGTGTTTTTTGCGGCGTTTCCCCTGTGCTTTGCCGCGGCACTTGAGCACACAACTTCGGCGCGAGGAGCTCTAATATACGCGTGTATGCCTTTGTTAACTGGCGCACTCGCGACAATGTTTCGGATTGAAAGGCTAACATCGTGGAAGGCGATTGGGGTCGTTTTCGCAATTGTGGGTGTTTGGTCGGCAATTGGTTTAGACGTAAACGCTCCCCAAAATGCACTGCGAGGAGACGCTATCATGGTGCTCGCGACGGCATTTACGGCGATATATACTGTATTCGCGAAGAAGTATGTAATGAAATACGACGGCGTAGCTATGACGGCATGGTCAATGTTACTGGGGTCTGGAGTATTATTTGGCGTCGCGGTGCTGTTGGGTGAACCATTTTCTGGTTCCCTAGACTTCAGCGTTTCTGGTTGGGGGGCTTTTTTGTTTTTGGCGGTGCCCGGCGGTGCGTTCATGATGTGGTGTTTCATTAAGGGGTTCCAGATGGTAACGCCGGTTCAAGCTGCAGTTTCAGTGGGGTTCAATCCCCTAACGGCTATATTCTTTGGGGCGTGGTTGGTAGGAGAGACCATTTCAATGGGTAGCATATTGGGGTTTGTCTTAATCGTTCTTGCCGTTTTATGCGCAAACAAAGGAAATAATATTAAAGCATCACCAGCGTAGCCTCATTTATTTTGTTCTAAACGCGTGGCGCCACACAAAAAGGAACCGAGCGTGTCTCGCTTGCAGAACCAGTCGAGCGTGGATACTTTGCGCTATAGTTTTCCCGGAGGAAATAATGGATTCAGGTGTTGAGATGCTCACCAAATATAAAATGTTTATAGATGGTCAATGGGTAGATTCGAGCTCAGGGGAAATGTTTGAAACGTTTAACCCTTATACGGCGCAACCCTGGGCATTGATCCCAAAGGGAGATGAAATTGATGTGGATCGTGCAGTTGAAGCGGCGGACAAGGCCTTCAATTCGGGGGAATGGCCCGCCCTCACCGCAACAGCGAGGGGCCATTTAATCCGCAGTTTTGCTGACCGAATTGCTGAGAAAGCAGATGAACTAGCGTCAATTGAGGTCCGGGATAATGGCAAATTAATCGCTGAGATGAGCGCCCAATGTAAGTACCTTGCCCAATGGTATTACTACTACGCAGGCCTCTGTGACAAAGTGGAGGGCTCAGTGATCCCTATCGATAAACCGGGCCATTTTAATTACACTGTGTGGGAACCTCTCGGTGTCTGTGCGTGTATTGTTCCGTGGAATTCACCGCTTCTTCTTCTGGCGTGGAAATTAGCCCCGTTGCTCGCCGCAGGTAACACTGCTGTTATAAAGCCGTCGGAATATACGTCGGCGTCTACTCTCGAATTTATGAAAATTGCAGAACAAGTATTTCCTCCCGGGGTTGTCAACGTAGTAACGGGCTTCGGTGGAGAGGCGGGAGCGGCCTTGGTCGACCATCCTAAGGTAGCGAAGGTTGCTTTTACGGGTTCTGACGTAACAGGCGCTTCAATATATGCTCAGGCCGCTAAGAATATGAAAAAAGTAACAATGGAACTTGGTGGAAAGTCGCCCAATATTGTTTTCGGCGATGCCCATGTAGAAAATGCGGTTAAGGGGGTAATCTCGGGTATTTTTGCAGCTACGGGCCAGACCTGCATAGCGGGTTCAAGGCTCCTTGTTCAAGAATCCATTCATGATGAATTCGTGTCGAAGTTGGTTGAACTCGGCCGAACGGCTCGAATTGGAGACCCGTCAAGTTTCGATACACAAGTTGGCCCCGTAACTAATGTTCCACAATATGAAAAGGTATTGAACTATATAGATATTGCTAAAAATGAGGGTGCCGAGACCGTGCTTGGTGGGGGGACCCCTGAGGGACCCGAAGTTGGTGAGGGGTGGTTCGTGGAGCCGACGATTTTTACCAGTGTAAAGAACAATATGCGTATCGCCCAGGAGGAAGTGTTCGGGCCCGTATTGTCTGTCATTCCATTCAAGGACGATGAAGAGGCAATTTCAATTGGCAACGATGTTATTTATGGGTTGGCTGCGGGCGTTTGGACGCAAAATATAGGTCGAGCAATTAATTTGGCGAATAAATTGCAGGCCGGGACAATATGGGTGAATACCTATCGAGCAGTTAGTTATCTGTCTCCCTTTGGAGGCTATAAAAAATCTGGGATTGGCCGTGAAAGCGGACAAGAAATGATCAAAGAATATCTGCAACACAAATCGGTTTGGATAGAAACATCTAACGCGGAAGCGCCCAACCCCTTTGTTTTGAGATAAATTATTGGTTGTGCACCTCCAACTAGTCGTGTCGCAGGTTAACGCGAGGAATGTGGTCCCAAGCGTCGGAGACTAAAGGATTTGTTTGGTGGGTATGTTGAAAATAACGACTGTAACGGCAATTCGCTCCTAATGCTCGAATAGAAATAGCGTCTATTACGTTAATATGATTGGTTGATCGTAGGCCGTAATTGGGTGTGGCATCCCATTGTACGGTTCTATTTCCACTAGGGCGGATTGGGCAATACAGCTTTGTCCTAGCCGGGATGAACCTTTGTCGATTGTGAGTACGTTAGGGTTTCCATGCTTGTCGAGCGAACCAATCTCGGACGGTTCGAGTGGATCTAACCAGGCGCCTGTAGAAAGCCGCACGACACCGCTGCGAATGCGTTCTGTTACTACAGCCCCCGCAAGGCACGAACCACGCGCGTTGAATATCCTGACGATCGTTCCATCGCTTATGTTCCGCTTACTCGCATCTGTCGGGTGGATCCAGACCGGCTCTCGACCGTCAACCTTAGTTTTTTGGCTAGGGTCTCCAAAGTCTAACTGGCTATGCATTCGCCCAGGGGGCTGATTAGAAACTAAATGAAGGGGATGTTCAGCCACTTTGTCCGATCCTAACCATTCGATTGGTTCCAGCCATGTGGGATGCCCTGGGCAATCGTCATACCCAAATTCATCAATGGTTTGAGAAAAAATCTCAATACGACCAGAAGGCGTTTTTAATGGGAATTTGGTCGGGTTGTCCCGAAAATTTTCAAAAATAATTTCTGAAGTGTCCGGTGTTTTGAACTCTAAGAATCCATTTTTCCAGAATTCGTCAAAATCTGGCATCCCAATCTTTTGTCTTTGTCCATTTTCTCGGCTTAACGAATACATATGGCGCAGCCAATCCATCTCAGCACGACCTTGAGTAAAATCATCATGTACGTCCATCCGTTTTGATAGAGCTGAAAATATATCAAAATCATTTTTTGCTTCGCCGACCGGCGGAATGGCTTGTTGCATCGCTATGAAGAAGCGGTCTCGAAGGCCCACACCAATATCATTTCGTTCTAAAGTTGTTGTCACCGGCAGAACTATATCTGCTCGTCGAGCGGCCGGTGTCCACCATGGTTCGTGAACAATTATCGTCTGAGGTCGGCGCCACGCATCTAGGAAGCGGTTGAGGTCTTGTTGTTTATGAAACGGATTACCGCCCGCCCAATATATAAGTCGAATGTCCGGGTAGGTAAGCTTTTGACCGTTAAAATCATAACTCGTTCCTGGGTGCAATAACATGTCGACAACACGGGCGACGGGAATAAACGTATCAACCTTGTTGGTACCTTTCGGCAGTCCGATGCCTGGCCTTTTTATGGAGCTCGAGCCGATTGTGCTGATTGATCCATAGCCGATACCTACACCACCGCCAGGCAAACCGATCTGCCCAAGGATGGCGGCGAGTGTAATGGCCATCCAGCACGGCTGTTCCCCGTGATCACAACGTTGTACTGACCAGCTAATCGAAATCATTGTTCGGGTCGCAGCCATTCGTCTCGCCAGTGTGCGAAGTGTCTGGGGTTTTATACCCGTTATTTTACCAGCCCATTCTACATTTTTTACCACGCCATCAGTTTGTCCAAAGAGATAGGATCGAAAGCGGTCGAAGCCTACGCAATAACGTCTGAGAAAATCTGTATTATGCAGGTCCTCAGAGATTAGAACATGTGCAAGACCCATCATGAGCGCCGTATCCGTATTCGGGTGAGGGATCAGCCACTCGGCTTTTAAATCATCACTAAAATCGTCCTGAATAGGGCTGATTTGTACGAAGTCGATACCTGCCTTACGTGCTTCCCTGACATATTCTTGCGTTTCATGGCGCCCCAGGCCATCTTTTGACACTTGGCTATTCTTCGGCGAAACGCCACCGAATGCGACCATTAATCGGGTGTTTTTTATTATGTTGGGCCAGCTTGTAGGCCGCATCACGGGATCCATGCCGCCAGTTATATGAGGCACAATGACAGATGCAGCGCCAAAAGAGTAATTTGTAACCTGGTCTACAAACCCCCCAATAGTATTGAGAAATCGCTTGAGCTGGTTTTCGGCCGAGTGAAAAATTCCGGCGCTGGCCCAGCCTGAAGACCCATAGATAGATTCGTTCCCATAATTGGCACGCACACGCTCGAGCTCCTCTGCGACTAAGTCAAGCGCCTCGTCCCAAGGAACTTCAATAAATGGCTCCGAACCGCGCCTCGAGTTGTCACCTTTGTGGCCGTTCTTGAGCCAACCCTTTCGGACAACGGGCCGCGCTATACGACAATCATGATGAACGATAGATGGCATCGCCTTAATTAGGGGTGAAGGTTCGGGGTCATTTTCAAACGGTCGAACCTTGACTATTTGGTCATTGTCTGAGGTAACCCGATACGTGCCCCAATGAGAGACAGTGATGGTTTCAGTTCCGGCCGTCATGAGTGTTCCATCTTCAATTGCATTCCTTGGTCGTGTAGTAAATTGTGGGGGAGGCTTTCCTCTTCTCTGAAAGGGAATATTTAGTTTTTCTTTAGGGCTGCCTCTACATCCATTTCTGGCTTCCAAAGTGGTGCCGACAATCGACGTTTTTTATCGGAAGTTTTCAGAATGTCGGGTGAACTCATTTCGACCCGGTCCCATAACTTACAGGTTACGGGGACGTGCTTCTGGTCGAGAGCTTCACAATAATTTGTATACTCGCAAACCACAACTTCACTGCCCCGTCCCAGTCGGACCTTGAGAAACCAGTCTGGATCGGCAAGTGCCTGCCGCGCAAACCCCACAACGTCACCTTGGTTTTGCCTTAGAATTTGTTCTGCCTGCTGAAACCCATGAATTCCGCCAGTTACTACAACTGGGGTGAAATAACCGGCATCTCGGATGGCTTTCCGGATACGTGCCGCGGGTTCAATATTGCGACCGAACGGTCCCTCATCGTCGGAAATGTATTGTGGCATACATTCGTATCCGCTTGGGCCAGTGTAGGGATAGGCTGCATTGCCTACGGACGGTTGCTTAGCATCCTCGAAGCGTCCACCTCTTGAGAGTGATATGAAATCCATCCCGGCGCTTGCGAAGGCTGTCCCTATCTCAATAGCGTCTTCAACGGAATTGCCACCCTCAACGATATCATCCGACAAATAACGACAGCCAACGGTATAATCATCTCCCACAGTCGCTCGGACGTTCGCAAAGACTTCCAATGGAAGGCGCAAACGCTTTTCTATTGATCCACCGTAACCATCTTGGCGATCATTCAAGCGAGATAGGAATGAAGCCATGGTGTACGCATGAGCGTAATGCAATTCGACTCCGTCGAAGCCGGCAGATTTAGCTCGTAAAGCGGCATCGGAAAACAACTTAGGCAACACTTCGGGTAGGTTTTTTATGTAGGGTAAATGGGTGTCCGTTACACGTTCACGATAGCCCATCTGGAGGTTTTCCATTTCACGGACATCAAGTATTTGCTCAAGATCCTCAGCTTGCAACTCATAAAGGTGTTCCCGGATTTTCGTTTCGTCCCACTTATGAGCGTTTAATGCATCTCGGTGATTATCCGTTATTCGTAAAAATTCCATGAAGTACCGCAGACGGTCCGGTCGTCTGCGAACTGACAGAAAATCAATGCACTGGATGAACAAGCGAGTGTGGCCATTGCTCTCGCGATGCACTGTCTCAACAAGTGTCCGAAGGCCATCTACAAAGCGGTCGTCACCAATTCGGAGCAGGGGTCCCGAAGGTATATCTCGAATTCCTGTTGCTTCCACTACAATAGCGCCCGGTCGTCCGCGGGCGAACCGTGCGTACCAGTCAAGCACCTCTGGTGTTACAACGCCGTCATTGGTTGCGCGCCACGGTACCATTGCAGGAATCCACGTGCGCTGTTCTAGCGATAGACTACCTATTTTGAGGGGGCGGTATAAGTGTGACGAACGTGCTTCCACAAGTGTAGGCCATACACCAGGGTTGGGCTCCCATTTAATGCGTTCGGGAGGGCGCCACATTTCGCGGATCTCCAATTTGGAAGATATTTTTTAATTTATCCAATAGTGGGACAGTCTCGTTTTTCTGGCAAGTCTTTCTTCAAATAAAACCCACTAGCCCGCAACAGTCACTGGGTGTTTTGTGATGAACCCATAGACCCCTTGGATATTTGTCCATTGTCCCGTGCTGGAGATACGGTCACATCTATCGAACTACCGCCAAGTGTTTGCCCCTTAATTTGGACTGTTGCTACCCTATTTGCTCGACGGAACGTTAAAATGCTTACATCGGATCGCACGGTCGTTATCTCCTGCCACCCAAATTTAGGCATTTCGCGTAGAAAAAAGTCATAGGCTTTAGTAGAGTTTTTTGACGTATTCATTGCCAATCGGCCGATCCAATTATCCCGTGCACCAAGTATTAAAGACCGGTCAACGTCCATTTTTGACCCTGCCGGAACGGCAATGTCAGAGAATTGCGCAAACCCGGTTGCGGTTCGTGCAGTATTGGTCGTTGTGCCTGTACCGGGAGCTTCGTCCCCTTTCTGCGCGCAGCCTAACGCTGCGGATAAAAGGATTGCCGACAGTAAAATCCCTGTCCACTTTGTATATGATTTTCGAATACTTAGCATGTCTCATAATATAGCATGACACCGAAGGTGTGTGACATTAGCCGATTCGCTCGCGATGAACCCATATTAACTGCATATAGAGGTCAAATTGCAGAAGTCTAATACCCACGAGCTTGTGTTATCACTAACCACCACCAAATGCCTTAATTAATATTTTTTATTAAGGCACATGGGATTTATTTTTCAATTTTTTTGTAAAAACGTATAAAAAAGTTTGACAGGTCATAGCTCTTAAACATATAACCACGGTTCGCGCCACGGGAATCCCGAGGCGCTTTTGTTTCCGCGGATAATATCATCTACCATTTAATTCTTGGTGATAGTGTTGTTGCGGGGATGGGCTATTTGACATTGTGAATATTGGAAGGGATGCGCAGGCGGCGGCGCGATGGTTTATACCGAGCACCGTCTCTGAAAATGCGCATCCGGCTAACTTACTATAGTCATGCGTAATTTGCTTGAGATGGATCTCGTTATTCCTGGTCCTAAATCGGTAAAACGGTTTGGATCGAGGTAATATCAAACTTGAGAGTTTGATCCTGGCTCAGAACGAAC
>CAYPNT010000002.1:0-133683 GCA_964412235.1 uncultured Rhodospirillaceae bacterium | reverse complement strand
AGTTAATAAAGTGACTCAGCTGTCCGGCCATGGGTCCGAGGTTGCCCACTTGCCAATAAAGCCATTCCAATACCTCTTTTTGTTCTTCGGGTTTTTTAGGAAACAATCGGTTTGTTTTCTTAGCTAAGTAAAGCAGGATCGCGCCCGATTCAAATATTTGTAAGGGCCCATCGGCGTAGTGAGAAGGTGGGTCATCGTCGATGATTGCGGGTATTCGGTTGTTAGGACTTAAGGCGAGAAATTTTGATGAAAACTGATCTCCTTTTGAAATATTCACCGGAAAGACCTTGTACTGAAGACCACATTCTTCCAACATTATGGAGACTTTCCAGCCGTTTGGTGTTGGCCAATAATAGAAATCGATCATTTGACTCAATTCTTATTTAAATTCCTAATATTTTCTATTTCTTTAGTCGTGTATCCAATCTCAGACAAAATCTCGTAGGTGTGTTCGCCCAGTGCTGGTCCACCACGGTGTATAGTAAAATTGGTTCCAGAAAAGTTAGCCGCTGGTCTTGTTTGGCGTATCTTTCCCGCAAGGTGATGCTCAGTTTCTATGATAATTTTGTTTGCGATCACCTGCGGATGAGCAATTGCTTCTGATCGCGTTAAAACTGGAGCACAGGGCACATCTTCAGCTTCCAGTTTGTTTAGCCAGAATTTGGTTGATTTGGTTATGAGAAGCTCTTGGGTCATATGCAAACGGTCGTCGATATTCTGCTGGCGAAGTGCTGGAGTTTTAAACCGTTTGTCTTCCAACCATTTCGGCTTTTCAAAGGCCTTTACTAAACCATTCCATTCCTTATTAGTTTGAACCGCTACGCTAATAAAACCGTCCGAAGTTTCGTAGATGAGATCAATAAAACTCGCGGCACCTTGCTGTGAAACCGAGTTTTCTAGTAAGGTTTGGCTTCCCATATCTGAACCCCAAAGAAACGCCAGTATAGTATCCAACATAGAAATACGAATGTGTTGACCCACCTTTGTCCGCGTTCGGGCGAGCAACGCGGCTGTAATGGCTTGCGCTGTCACAACCCCCGTGAGTTTATCGGGCAGTATTGTCCGAACGAGCCGCGGTCGTTCGTTATCCGACCCCCCCTGTATGCTTGCTAGACCTGACAATGCTTGTATCAGCGGGTCGTATACGGGTTTAGGAGCGTATGGGCCAGTTTCGCCAAATCCCGAAATTGAAACATAAACGATATCAGGTGTAACTGAACGGATGTCTTTCTCGCCAATCCCCATTCGATTGGCGACCCCAGGGCGAAAGTTTTGGATGAATACATCCGCTGTGGCGCTAAGTCTAATGAGTGCATCTTTTGCTTCACTAGTCTTTAGATTGAGCACAACAGACCGTTTGTTTCGGTTGTTGTTTATGAAATTTGCTGAAAAGCCATTCTGGGTGTTTGCCGAGGCGCGGGTGTGATCTCCCCCGTTCGGGTTTTCGATTTTTATTACGTCGGCACCTTGGTCGGCGAGTAACATCGTTGCGGATGGCCCAGATACCATTGATGTTAGATCAATGATACGGAACCCATTAAGAGGCCCATTCATGCATTTAATATAGCGATGTTCATGTGCTAAGGTCTAATTGGCGCATGTTGGCGCGACCGGTCCGAGGAAGAACGCCGCGTTTTGGGCCAGCAATCATCGCGAGATAAAGCACTATACCAGATACTACAGCGATCATTCCGGCCGCGCTAAGCGAGTGCGGAAAACCCCATAATTGAGGTCCGAATGATGCAGAAAGGTATCCGACGACTGCACACACCACTGCTATTCCAACACTTAAAATAAGTTGTATAGAAAGAGTGTCCGTAATCATTCTCGCAGTTGCGGCAGGGCAGATAAACATTGCTATTACCATGATTGATCCTACTGCCTCAAACGAAGCGACGGCTGCTAACGCAACTACCAGGAAGATTGCTCCCGATGAAACGCGAGTGGGAAAACCCAGAATATACGCAAAACCTGGGTCAAATGTTGAAAGTTTTAGCTCTTTAAAAAAGATAAAGCTTGAGGCAAATATTAAAGCACTAATGATAAATAGCGTCGCTAACTGTCGAGGCATAGTTATCAAAATATCCCATACAAATAAACCTGACCATGTCCGAAGCTCTAACCAAAGTACCGATTCTAAGTTTCCATAAAGTGCGTGCTCAGTGTCTATATGTGCACCGGATGCACCCGTTTGTTCGAGAAGTACGATGCCACCTGCGAACATTGTAGTAAAAACTATTCCCATTGAAGCGCCTTCCTCAATGTTTCCCACATGTATTATTGTTTGGATTAGAACTATAGAAATTAAAACCGCGAATATTGCGCCTAATACGAGTGGCAGAGTGGCGATAGACCCTGTGAGTAGGAAGCCCACCACAATACCCGGGAAGACGACATGAGAAATTGCATCGCTGAACAATGCTTGTCGACGAAGTAAGAGAAAGTTACCGGCTAGTCCACAACTTGCGGCACAGAAGATCGCAACAATGATTGATGGAAAATCGATAGTTAGAAAATCGCCAAGGGTCATAACTTATGTGTGTCTTGTTTTAAAGCGTCTAATAATTCGCTAGAAATTTTGTTTTCAAGGTTGTTAGTTGATAGGGGACTGCAATCCAGTGCTACTTCGGGGTATTTACGTAATAAGGCTTCCCAAAGGCGTTTTTGACGTTTTGCATCCGATGCGGCGGTTTCTCCTCTAGCGGTTTTTCTGCCGTTATATCGAATTAGTCCCATTGCCCACATCACAAATCTAATACCCCAAGGTTTTGGTGCAAAACTACTCTCCAACCCGAGGAGTTCTTGTTTAACAGCAATAGTTATTCTTAATTTAAACTGTCGAAGCCCCCAGTAAACAATGCCGCGGTTAGGAGATAAAAATAAGCTCAAGAGGAATATCGTTGCTGCAGCGAGAACAATCACGGCACCCGCTGGAAAATTAGGGAATAATGCTGAAAACGCACCACCAACCCACGCAGCTATTCCGCCGAATAATCCTGATAGGAATACCATTCGGCTCAATCTCTCGGTCCAGAGACGGGCAGCTGCAGGTGGAATGATGACCAGTGTGATCACCAGAACTAGGCCAACAGTGGTTAGGCCAATTATTACAATGACCATTAATAATGCGAGCATCGTGAGATCAATTAGGCCTACCGACCAGCCCTGGGCCCTTGAAAAACCTTCATCAAAGGCCACTGCGCTAAATTCTTTCATAAATAAAATGGCTATGAGGGTAGCAAAACTGGAAATGATCGCCATCCATAAGGCTTCATCTTTGCTCAATGCTGCGGTGGATCCTAATAAGAAACTGTTTAGTCCTGCCTGACCGGAATTTTCTAAAGTTTGTATATAGCTCAACAGAACAACCCCTAACCCAAAGAAAACGCTGAGCACCACTCCGATCGCTGTGTCTTCTGGCAAGCGCGTACGGCTTCGTATCCACTGAATCACAAATATGCCCAAGCCGCTGCTAATGGCGGCTCCTATTAATAACAAGGGTAAATTTCGCCCATTTCCGGTAAGAGCAAAAACAATAAGAAAAGCAAGTGCTATTCCGGGGAGGGTTGCGTGGCTTATCGCGTCAGAGGTTAAAGAACGTTTTCTGAGTAATGAAAACACACCAACCACGCCACCACCAATACTCAACACGATGACGCCTGCTAGAACAATGGTTGTATTATAGCCAGCCTGAAACGTTAAAATTGCATATAGTTGGTCACTCATCGTTTATCGCTATTTGATCCACAAATTTTGGTTCTGCGCGGGCCAAGCTTTCACCGTAGGCTGACTCTAGGTTTTCTTTTGTTAAAACCTTATTAATTTTTCCAGAGGCAACGACGCGGACATTAAGTATCAGGGCATAATTGAAATAGTTTACAACAGTCTGTAAATCGTGATGAACACAAATGACGGTTGCTCCTTTTGCTGTAACCTCACGCATGACATCAATGATGGTTTGCTCGGTCGTGGCGTCGACGCCGGCAAATGGCTCATCCATAAGATAGAGATCGGCCTCTTGTGCTAAGGCGCGAGCGAGAAAAACTCGTTGCTGCTGACCACCTGATAGCCGACCTATCTGACGGTAAGCATAGTTGCGCATTTGTACCTTGTCTAAATAGTGCAGTGCAGTTGCGTGATGTGTTTTTCGTACCCGTCTTGCCCAACCTATTTTGCGGTACAAGCCCATTGCTACCACTTCAATCGCCGAAATCGGAAAATCCCAATCTACACTCGACCTTTGGGGAACATAGGCGATATTTTTCTGCGTCTTGTTATACCTCTGGCCAAAAACTTTAATTTCTCCGCTAAGCCTTGGGACTAACCCGAGTATAGCCTTGATCATCGTTGATTTTCCTGCACCATTCGGCCCTAACACGGCAACGAGGCCCCCTGCTGGGGCTTCATAATCTAACTCCCACAGTGCTGGTTTATTGTTGTAGGAGACTGTTAGACCCTGGATGGTAAGAGGCGAAGTTTTCTTATCATAACCCATGGGTCTTACACAGTTATTGATATGCGGTTTTGGATCATTGGTTAGGTTTTTTTTGAGCAAACTGATTAGACAGTTTCTGCTCGTGCGGTCTACCTCCCAAAGCGCTGACAATGGTTGCCACGTTATGGCTAAACATTCCTATGTAAGTACCGGTGTAACTTCCAATGGTCCCCATTGCATCCGAGAAAATTGATCCACCTATTTTTACAATATGATTTTGTGCCGCCGCTCCTTCTATAAGTGCTCGAAGGTTTCGATTAGACACTGTTGTTTCCACAAACACCGCGCCGATCCTGCGCTCTACTAATGTATTTACCAGCTCTTCAATTTTCTTTATTCCTGGCTCACTTTCGGTGCTCATGCCTTGTACGGCGAGCACCTCGAGACCATACGATCGCCCAAAATAACCAAATGCATCGTGAGCTGTTACTAATACTCGGTTGGGTCGAGGAATTGTACTAATTTCGGCCCGTGTTCGGATGTCAAGATTGGACAGACGCTCAAAATATTTTGCAGCATTAACTCTATAAAAATGGGCATTTTGTGGATCGAGTTCTACTATTGCATCAATCGCTACGCCGATGGCTCTTTTCCAGAGGAGTGGGGCCATCCAAATGTGCGGATCATGATATTTTTCTTGGAAATACAAAAGCTCGTTTTTGGGTAAACTGTCGCCGACCGATACGACTGGTTTGTGTTTGGCAAACTGTGCCATCATTCCCGTCATTTGGGCTTCTAAATCTAAGCCATTATAGACAATCAAATCCGCGTGGACGAGTTTTTTGATGTCTGAGCGAGTGAGACGATAGAGATGTGGGTCAACGCCCTGTTTCATCAACGTTTGAACCGAAACTTTTTTTCCTGTGATAAGGCTCAGCGGTTGCCCGATCTGTGAAATAGTTGTCACTATCGTTTTTTGTCCTTGGGCCGGCAGTATCCAAGTCATTGTTGAAGCCAGTACTGCGGCTACAATTCCAATTCCTTTTAAGCGGAGTTCTCTAGTCAACTTTCTCACCGCGTTTAGCCAAATTCTTTCCATCATTAACAAACGATATAGCGTTGTTATATTTTCGCAAGTGCTAATTATATAAAGTAGAGCTATAAATATTAGGTATCACTAACTTTAAGTCAATCAAGCGTAATAAATACGGTTAAGGACTTGTAATTGTTGAGTTACTATTTCTGATATCGTGGATTATCTTCCGCCAGACGCGCGAGTACGTCTTCCCGCAGTAGTTCATGTGCAAAGTTTTGGGACGATCCTGGTTGATCGTACATCCCTATTCGTAGGTCATTTGCAAATTGACGATTTAATCCGTTGATTGTGACGCGGTTGGGATGCCCATTTTGGTTGGTATAAAGGTTTTTTAATGCCGAGAATTCGTTTGGCCACGGGGTCGGGGCGCCTTGTAATTCTCGCTCGGCAATGCCTAGGGCTGATAAAATTAACGCAAAACTATAGCGTTGACGTTCTGAAGGACTAGTCGCCAAAGTATCTCTCAATGTATCACTCGCTATTCCAAGGAGTTCTCTCGCATTGGGTAGGTTTCGCATCAAAGGACCCCAGTAAGTTTCAGGCATTCATACTCGAGCTCCGCAAGGCGTCGTCCGATCAAAGCTAATTCAAGATTTGGCTCCTCTTTTGATCGGTGGCGCATTGATTGTTGCAACGCAATAATAGCCCATCGGGTATGGGCCATCGTCTCCCAATAGTTAATTTGTTGGTGATCGATAGATCTACCCGAGTGTTTCTCGTAAGCATGATAAAATGATTGACGGTCTGCTATGCCACCTGCTTTTTGCTCCGGAGCAGAAAACCTCCAACAACGTGCGCAAAACCAAGCAATGTCTTCGTGTGGGTCCCCCCAACCAGCAAATTCCCAATCGAGAATGCCGGTTAGTCTTTTAGAATGCACCATATAATTTCCTGTGCGGAAATCACGATGACAAAGCACAATTTCATCTGATGTTGGTGCTTTACGCTCGAGCCACCTTAATGTCCACTCTATGACCGGATGAGGCTCCGGGAGTTCATCAAGATATCGGCGATATTTTGTAATAGCATCCAACGCCGGCGAAACTTTTATGGCTTCCAGAAAATTTAGTTGGTCTCCAAGGTTGCCTATAGCATGTATTTTCGCGAGTTCTCGACCAAGCTCAGCAGCAATAGCCGGCTGGGGGCCATTGCGGGTTATCCTATTACCAAGAGATTCGCCTTTGATCCGCTCCATTAGGAAAAAGGGTTGTCCAATTACTGATGAATCTCCGCAAAACCAATATGGTCGCGGCACCGTTATCGTGGCTCTTTGGGCAATTTCAAGTAGCTTGAACTGATGTTTTAAAGGCTGACTTTCCGAGAGTTTCGCCGACGCTTCACATCGCAGAACCATTTCGTGGGTACCTTCAAGGTTACCGTCGCCAATAGTTACTGTTAACGCCTGATTTTTCTGTATAGCGCCGCCTGGAAGAAGAAGACCTTCTTCGACCTCAACGCTTTCCACTCCGGTAATGTCGCGAATAAATTCCGCAAGCCCCATGTCAGTCCCATCCCCAAAAGTCCAGCCCCTCATTCAATAAGTGGCGCGACAGCACCATTTTATGGGTTTCCGATGAGCCATCTACTAATCTTGCTTGGCGAGCGTAACGATACATCCATTCAAGTGGTGTGTCTTTGGAATACCCTCGTGCTCCACGAAGTTGAATAGCAGTATCAATAGCTTTGTGCAGTGTCTCTGAGACGATAACCTTCGCCATTGACACTTCCTTACGAGCAAAATCCCCAGAATCTAGTTTCACGGCGGCCCGCATAGTCATAAGTCGGCCAATTTCGATTTGCATGGCAGCCTCACCCAACAACCATTGTACACCCTCGTGACCTGATAGTGTTTCACCGAAGGCCTCACGGTTCTTTACATATTCAAAGGTTTCTTCCAGCGCTCGTTTTGCCATTCCGGTCCATCTCATACAGTGAGTAAGGCGTGCCGTTCCCAGACGAATTTGTGTCACTTTCAACCCGTCGCCTTCGTCCATAAGAATATTATCATGAGGTATTTCCAGTCCCTCAAAACGGATCTCACAATGTCCCCCGTGCTCTTCCGGCCCCATAATCGGTATGCGCCGCACTATCTCCCAACCTGGTTGACCAGCGTCAAACAGGAATGCCGTTAAACCCCTTCGTTTATCGTTTGAAGTTCGAGCGATGAGAATAAAATGTTTTGCTTGACCTGCCCCCGTTATAAACCATTTTTGTCCATTTACGATCCATCGATCTTGTTTTTTCTCGGCCACAGTTAACATTGCTGCCGGATCGGATCCCGATCCCGGTGCTGGCTCTGTCATCGCAAAAGACGAGCGAACATCACCGTCAACAATCGGTTGCAGCCACCGTTCTTTTTGGGTGTCCGTGGCAATCTTATTTAATACGATCATATTTCCATCGTCCGGGGCGGCGGAGTTAAAACAAACTGGCCCAAAAATTGACCGATTCATTTCTTCATAACAGGGTGCAATACCAGCAATGTTTAATCCTTGCCCACCAAGGTCTTTCGGCATTTGAAGTGCCCAAAGACCCTCCAATTTTGCTTTTTCACGTAAGCCATTCAAGACCTCGATCTTGATGTTTTCGTGTTCGTCGTAGTTTGTACGGTCGGTTTCCAATGGAAGAAGATTCGTATTGACGAACTCCCGGATACGCAATCGGTAGTTTTCAATTTCTGGGGAGAGTGAGAAATCCATAGCGATCCTACATTCCACTTAGGCTCAGGCCGCCGTCGACCGTGATTATTTGTCCAGTAATGTACGCCCCTGCGGGCGATGTAAGTAAAATGATCGGACCTTCTAAATCGTCTAACTGACCAAATCGCCTTTGAGGAATTCGTTTCGTTATGAGTTTGCCTTTCGTGCTGTTCAAGAACTCGCGGTTTAAATCGGTTTCAATATAGCCAGGCGCGATAGCATTTACCGAAATCCCATACCGCGAGAGTTCTAATGCGGAGGTTCGGGTAAGTTGGTTTATTCCCGCTTTTGAGGAGGAATAGGCATGAACCTGGTTTGTTGGTGTTGATCCAAGAATCGACGATATATTTACAATCCGGCCTTTTACATTTTTAGAAATCATGCGTTTTGAGACCGCTTGTGTCATTAGCCAACAGCCCGTTAGATTGGTATCCATCACACGTTTCCAATCTGCTTCGGAAGTGTCAATTAATGGTTGGTCTATAACGATTCCGGCGTTGTTTACTAGTATTGAGACGGGACCAAATTCTTCTTCTGTGACGTTGAGCGCATCCTCGATACTTTTGCTGTCAGTCACATCTAGAGTGACTGCTAGGGTTTTCCCATCAATGTTTTCTGCCGCTTCAGCACATTTTTCCCCGCGTCGTGCTGCCAATACCACTGTGGCTCCGGCTTTCGACAAAAATTGCGCAAAGGACGTTCCGAGGCCGGAGGATGCTCCCGTGATGAGGGCGGTCTGACGCCCAAGATCAGGGGTGTTTTTCATGATAAATTACCTATCCAGTTGCCAATCGCACGACCAATTTCGTCAGCGGAGTCTTCCTGAATAAAGTGAATGCCGGGGACAGTAATCTCGGTTTGATTGGGCCAACTGCGGCAAAACTCCCGTTGTTCTCCGACAAGAATTGCTCCCGGGTCAGCATTTATAAATAGTTTGGGTTTTAAGGTCTCACTTAACCAGTCACCGTATGTGTCGACAATTTCTGTTACGTCTTCTGGGTCACCCTCTATTGGTATCTCTCGTGGCCAACTTAATGTAGGACGGCGATCTTCACCGGGCGCTAGGAATGGCCTGCGGTACTCGGCTATTTCTTCTTCCGAAAGTTGTCGAATTATTGACCCGGGAAGAATGCGTTCTACAAAAATGTTGCGATCCAAAATGAGTTCCTCACCTTTAGGAGATCTCATAGCCTCAAAAACGGGCCGCGATTTTTCAGGCCATTCTTTCCAAAGAAGCGGCCTCACGATTGCTTCCATGTAAATGATACCTGAGATAGCGTCCCGATGTCTATTTGCCCAGTCGAAACCGAGTGCCGACCCCCAATCGTGTAGTACTAAAGTGACATTTTTCGTTACGTCTAGCTGCATCAATAATCTATCAAGGTATTTTCTATGTTCAACAAAGCGGTAGCTTTTTCGGCTTGGTGCATCGAGCTTGTCAGAATCGCCCATTCCCAGCAGATCCGGCGCGATGCAACGCCCTAATTTCTCAATATGTGGTATTACGTTTCTCCATAAATAAGATGAGGTAGGATTTCCGTGTAAAAAAACAATTGGCCTACCCGAACCATTTTCGACCCATGCCATCTTCCGGCCATATATCGTCGCAAAGTTTTTGTTTGCCGGCCTCATATTATTTTCCAGTGAAGGTCGGTTTACGTTTTTTCATAAATGCGTCTATGCCTTCGTGAGCGTCATCAGTCCTTGCAAGATGGCTAATCGCGCGGGTTTCTCTGTCCATTTGGGTTTCAAGACCACTACTCCATGTCTCTTGTAATAGTCTCTTAGTAGCGCCATAGGCTTTTGTGGGGCCTTTCGAAAAAATTTCGGCTTGTTTTATTGCTGTATCCATTAGGGAATCGTCTGCCACAACTTTGTCTATGATCCCAATTTCATATGCTTCAGTCGCATCCAGAATTCTATTGGTTAGCATTAGTTCGCGCGCTCGTCGAAGACCAATTAACCGGGGCAAATACCAGGTTGAAGAACCGTCTGGAGATAATCCAGCGGCTGTATAAGCCAGTGTAAACCGCGTTGATTGTCCAGCAATCACGTAATCACAAGCCGCTGCCAAACTTAAGCCTGCCCCAGCTGCCATGCCGTTTATTGCTCCCACAACAGGGGCATCCATATGGGCCATTCGCGTGATAGCTGAATGGAGTAGCGCTGTAATCTCTTTCAATGCTGTGCTAAGTTGGGCCCCTCGTTCTGAAAAATATTTTAGATCCCCACCTGCCGAAAACATCGTTCCTTTACCGGTCAAGATAACGGAGCGAATGTCGGAACGTTCGTCGCACGCAACGGCTGCATCAAAAAGCTCACGTGAAATTTCTAGATTAAATGCGTTTGCCGCGTCGGGACGGTTAAGTGTCAGATGGGCAATCCCAGCAGAGACTTCAAAAGACAATGTTTTGTATGTCAATACTATTTCCTTCGAATATTTGTCACGCGGCGTTTGCGGCTATAGTTTTGGTTTAACCTTAAATGATCAGACAATCAAAGGGAGGCTCGGTAATGCAAGGCTTGATGATGGATAAGCCACTATTAATTTCCTCATTGTTAGACCATGCAGCGAAGTATCATGGAGCCACGGAAATAGTTTCTCGACGCATCGACGGTTCGATACATCGTTATAGCTATGCTGAGGCGGAGCGCAGAGCCAAACAATTGGCACACGCACTGCAGAATCTTGGTGTTGGTGAGGGCGATCGCGTGGCAACGTTGGCGTGGAACGGCTATCGACATTACGAACTCTATTTTAGTGTGTCGGGTATAGGTGCGATTTGTCATATGGTTAACCCCCGCCTTTTCCCCGAACAGATATCCTACATTATGAACCACGCAGAGGATTTGGTTATCTTCGCAGATGTGACGTTTGTTGAGCTTTTAGAGAAGATCGTCCCTAGCGTTAATTCTATTAAGGCTGTTGTGATCATGACTGAAGAAGATCACATGCCAGACGTGGCTCTTCCCAATGTCCATTGCTACGAAACGTTGCTAACAGCGGAAGATGTTGATTATGAATGGCCGATATTTGACGAAAACACGGCGTCCTCGATGTGCTATAGCTCCGGTACAACCGGTAATCCAAAAGGCGTTTTATATTCTCATCGATCAACGGTTTTGCACGCTCTGACAGCGGTGACACCAGACATGATAAACATCTCCGCTGAGGCCTGCGTCATGCCCGTTGTACCAATGTTCCATGTAAACGCTTGGGGACTGCCTTATTCAACGACCATGGTCGGAGCAAAGTTAGTATTCCCTGGTATACATATGGACGGGGAGAATCTACATAAATTAATAGAAACGGAGCGGGTTACAATTTCGGCTGGTGTGCCAACAGTTTGGTTAGGGCTGCTTGAATATCTCGAACGCACGGAAAACCGCATTGAAACAATGAAGCACTGCGTAATTGGTGGATCTGCGACCCCTCGGGCGATGAGTGTCGATTTAGAAGAAAAATTTGGGGTCAAGGTCCTGCATGCTTGGGGCATGACAGAAATGTCTCCGCTAGGAACGGTAAATTGTCCTAAAAACGGAATGGAGGATGAGACCGATGAGGCTCGTTATGACCGGCAGATTAAGCAGGGTCGCCCGTGTTATGGTGTTGATATGAAAATTGTAAATGACGCCGATGAAACACTCGAAGAGGATGGGGAGGCATTCGGTGAACTGAAGGTTCGTGGATTTTGGGTGTGCAGTAAATATTTTCGCGACGAGGGAAATAGCCATGACGCCCATGGGTGGTTTGCAACGGGTGACGTCTCAACTATAGATTCTGAAGGTTATATGCATGTTACAGACAGATCTAAAGACGTTATCAAATCTGGTGGTGAGTGGATTAGCTCCATTGAGTTAGAAAATATCGCCGTTGGCCATTCAGAGGTTTTTGAAGCAGCGGTGATCGGAGTGCGGCACCCAAAATGGGATGAGCGACCGCTTTTGGTTGTCGTGCGCACTGAGGGTAGCACACTAACGTCTGAAGCCTTATTAACGTTTTATGAGGGTAAGGTTGCAAAATGGTGGATACCAGACGACGTCGTTTTTGTTAATGAATTACCACATACGGCGACTGGGAAGTTGTTAAAAATGGAATTACGTGAAAAGTTTGAAGAGTATCGACTGCCAACAGAATGATTATTTGATCTAACACAGCGATATGGAGCGCCTGTAGTACCATTTTTGTTGAGGAAAATACTTAGTCGTGTATCGTTTCAACCGCGGCGAGAAATTCGCCCAGTACGGTGTTAAATAGTGCGGGCTCTTCAAGATTTAAGACATGGCCAGTATTAGGAATGACAAAGAGCCGCGCGTTTTGGATACAATTTTTCATAAATAAGCCTGGAGCGAGACAGCGATCGTCATCATCACCGTTCACGATCATTGTTGGAGTATTAATTGTCCGAATTTGGTCCTCTATATCCCATAACCCCGGTCGTACAGCCTGGATACCCCGTTGGGTAAAGGCTGCACCAATATCGGAATGTTCTTTGAGCCGTGTGACGAAGTCTGCCCAACCTCGGGGGTCTTTTCGTTTAAACGTTAATCGGCCCCTAACTGTAACGTATTCTTCCGCATAATCCTCTGCACCTCGGGTTTCAAAGTTGTCCGCCACCTTCAGTGATAATCGGTGAAATTCCTCGCGGGTACTGGGTTCCGCGCCATATCCACAACCACACACGATTAGTGAAAGGGCGCGATGAGGATATGATATTCCAAAGTGAAGGGTGGCAAAACCACCCATAGAAAGACCAACGATGTGTGCTTTTTTGATATTCAAATGGTTCAATATCGCGAGTGCGTCATCTCTTGCCAGACTTTGCGAATAATGTTTCGGATCTGTCGGGACATCGGATCCGGGATAACCCCTTGCTGAATACACTATACAACGTCGCCCCCTACTGAAGTGTGAAACTTGGGGTCCCCAAGCTCGCCAATCGCCCGCAAATTCGTGTATAAAAAGGATTGGTGTCCCGTTTCCGGTCTCTTCGAAATATAACTGAACCCCGTCTGTACTTGTGGCATAAGGCATATTTTTTCTCCGTAAGGGTTTTGTTATCGCTTTATAAACTTATCTATACGCCATAGGCGGTTTGATTCTATCGACCTTGCTTTTGGACTAATATTTTCTATGTTTTAAAATATCATCGTTGTTGGTAGCCATTAAATATAAATTGATTATCGATTGGAAGTAGATGGAGTTTTGGACACTATATTTTTGCGCTCAGACTTCTCGAACATTTTTGCTGTGACGAGGTTTCTGTATTGATAATACACACTATTTTGATAATCGCGTTTAACTAGTGCCGGGCGGAAAATGCACCTTTATTCTTGGCGGAGCTTCTTCCGGTAAAAGTGCCTATGCGGAGAGGCTTTCCCTGAATCATGCTGGGCGCTGCATTTATGTGGCGACCGCACACCCGTCTGATCCCGAAATGTCTGAAAAAATATCGCGTCATCGCGCACGGAGGGGGGAGAACTGGACCACAATCGAAGAGCCCGTATCGATCGTTAAACCAATCTCTAACCTAAATGAATCTAATGTTTTGATTTTAGTTGATTGTCTCACCTTGTGGCTGAGTAATATTATGCTGGAAAATTTGGATGTTGTGTTCGAGACGCGAAAACTTGTTGAACAAATCACGGACGCCAGGGCCCACCTGATTTTTGTGTCCAATGAAGTTGGTTTGGGAATCGTGCCGGACAATGTTCTGGCTCGGGAATTTAGACATGCCCAAGGAGTGCTGAACCAAGAAGTAGCCGCGGCAGCCGATGAGGTGTTTCTTATTACCGCCGGCCTTCCGTTAAACCTCAAAGGATAATTTTCTTGAGTAGAGTTCATCATGGTGGCGATCTGTCAGCTGCAAATTCTGAGTTTGGTGAACCGGAGGCCGGTTGGGTTGATCTGAGTACGGGGATTAACCCATGGCCATGGGTGCCTCCCAATGACACACGGCATCTAATGTACAGGCTTCCAGATAGGACATTGATCGGGGAATTATGTGAAAGCGCAGCGGATGTTTATGGAGTAGGTGAGGCAACATGTATAGTTCCTGCTAGTGGTTCACAAACTTTGATACAGTGGTTGCCTCGTCTAGTTAGTCCGGGAAGGGTATTGGTTGTTTCCCCAACCTATGGTGAACATGCTCCTGCGTGGCGTAGAGCCGGACATACGGTGAAGGAATCTAATAGTCTAGAGGGCTCTGCTGACTACGACGTTGTCGTTTTAACCTCGCCAAACAATCCGGACGGTCGGATATTTCCTCAGCCAATCTTAGATGAACTTGCAGAATGTCTTTTACGTCGAGGTGGTTTTCTAGTTGTTGACGAAGCCTTCGCGGATTTGGACCCTATGCCGAGCGCAGTTGTTTCGCACCCGGAAGGAATAGTAGCTCTAAGGTCATTAGGAAAATTTTTTGGCCTCCCTGGGCTCAGGCTGGGCTTTGCACTTACAAATCCACTAAATGCAGAAAAGATAGAAAATGTACTCGGTCCCTGGGCTGTTTCCACCGTTGCGGCGCACATTGGCTCCAAAGCTCTGCAGGACTTAGACTGGCAGGCAGAAACGAGAGAACGCTTGACGGTTGCAGAAAACCGGATAGATAAAATATTAAAGAAAGCCGGTTTTGAAATTATTGGCGGTACGAGCTTGTTTCGACTTGTGCGGTCCCCAGCGGCTCAAGTTATTTATGACAGATTGGGTCGCGGAGGCATTTATACCAGATCCTTTCCGGAGAATGCGGAATGGCTGCGCTTTGGAATACCAGGCAAGGAAGAGCATTGGAAAAGGCTTGAGGAGGTGCTCCAATTTTGACTGAGTATGAAACAGAGTGGTGGCTCGTAAGACACGCACCCACTGTAAACCCCGATAACGTTGTCTATGGAAGCCTTGACCTGGATGTCGCGATGCCCTCCGTAGAGCGATTTGATGCGCTTTCAAAAATGCTCCCGGCGGACCCCATATGGATAATTTCACATCTTTCACGAACGCGAAAAACTCTCGATGGTATTTTGGAAGCTCGCGGTATTTCCAATGCCGAGATAGTAATTGAGAAAAATTTCGCGGAGCAAAACTTTGGTGATTGGGAAGGTCGACCGAGTAGAGAGGTTTGGGCTGACATAAATAAGTTGGGTGTGCGTTGGCCCGCGGATATACAACCGCCCGGGGGGGAGAAATTCTCGGCAGTAGCGACCCGGGTCCGAGAGGCTGCAACTTCATTGTCTGAACAATATTCCGGGCGGAAAATTGTTGCGGTAATCCACGCGGGCAGCATCCGTGGTTTTTTATCAACCGCGATGGGTGACAGCCCGTTGGCCGCACTCTCTTATTCCGTAGAAAATCTTTCTGTCACACAATGTGACTATTTTTCTATAGACCGTTGGCGCATTCGGTTCGTCAACCGCTTGGTTGGATAGCGCCAGCAATTATAGCGAGAACGAGTAATTCGATGACTTGCTGAACCGCACCCAGTGTATCTCCGGTGTAGCCACCAACGCGTCGGTTAATATACCAACTGCCGATAGCAGCCCCTAACACTGCAGCAACTAAAGATACGAACCAACCCCCTGGGGCAGCGATCAAATGTATTAAGACTCCGATTATGATAGCAGTAAACCAAATTATTCGATCGGGTTTTCCCGCGTCAAATGCTAGTCCTGTCTTTTTGGCTGGGCTGTCAAACGCCATGATAACTGGGATCACAGATCTGCTTAAGGCAGAAGCGGTGACAAGCGCACCCAATACCAATAATGGTTCTAAAATTGTTCCAATTGAAAATGCTCGCCCACAAATGGAGATTATTAATATGATCGCGCCGTACGTGCCAATTCGACTATCCGACATGATAGTGAGGCGCTTATCTTTATCTACCCCTCCCCATACTCCGTCTGCAAAATCCGCAAGTCCATCTTCATGAAGTCCACCCGTCATTAGAATGATGGCTGTAACCGTGAAGATTCCCCCAACATAAACCGGCAGGCCTAAGTAGTCGCATCCTGCATAGGTAATGCCACCCAAAGTGCCAATTAACACACCAATAATTGGGAATGACCACATGCATTCTGCTAACTTTCTATCGGCTGCAGCGGGCCAGTCCGGAGCAGGTAAGCGCGTCAGAAAAACCACACTAGTGTAGATGTCTTTCAAAAGGTTTAGCCTATTAGGGGTTTTGTTTGATGCTGTCATTTCGTTGCTGAAGTGTTATGTGTCCATATAGTTAAGGTGGAGATGATCTTGACCCATGAAGCTATTATAAAGCAAATCGAAAATTTACCCGGCCCCGACGTTGAAGCGGGTGCCGCCGTAAAATTGCATGAAAAAAATCTTACCAAACCTGCCGGTGCACTCGGAAAACTTGAAGAGCTGTGTGTTTGGTGTGCAACCTGGCAAGCTCGGTATCCCCCGTCTCTTGAGAATACCAAAATTCTGATTTTTGCTGGTAATCATGGTGTTACAAAGTATGGGGTTTCCGCGTTTCCCTCCGAGGTGACGGCTCAAATGGTAAGGAACTTCAGGACAGGAGGGGCGGCAATTAACCAGCTCGCTGCCGTTCAAGATGCTGAGATTGAGGTATTAGAACTAGACCTTGAAGAACCCACCGCTGATTTTACTATTGAACCGGCTATGTCCGAACCTGATTTTATTAAAGCTTTTACCCGAGGCTTCGATGCGGTGAAATCTTCGTGGGATCTCCTAATTGTCGGGGAGATGGGGATAGGCAATACAACTTCGGCCGCAGCCTTGTCCTCGGCATTATTTGGGGGAGACCCAGGTGATTGGACGGGTCCCGGCACTGGTTTGACGTCGAAAGAAATTGTACGTAAAGGGTCGATTATTAAAGCCGGTTTGGAACGCCACGAGACTAGTATTGTGGATCCATTGTTAGCCCTCCAATGTCTGGGTGGCCGCGAATTAGTGGCAATTGCCGGAGCTACACTTGCGGCCCGTCACCGTCGTATTCCCGTTCTTCTGGATGGTTTTGTTACGACAGCTGCAGCAGCTGTCCTGGAGAAGGTATCTCCGGGTGCGTTAGATCATTGTGTGGTGGGCCATGTTTCATTTGAACCCGGTCATAAAAAGCTATTAAAAGCAATGGACAAAACCCCATTGCTGGACCTTGGAATGCGCCTCGGTGAGGCATCGGGCGCGGCTGTCGCACTCGGCCTTTTAAGGTGTGCCATTGCTGCACATACAGGTATGGCAACCTTTGAAGGAGCGGCTATAAGCCGCAAAGTTTAATTTGTCGATATTATTGTTTTCGTTGGAATTTTAACCAAAATTTTCCGGATAACCATCCCAGCGCACACCAGAAAATCGCCGCTGTACACAGAGATGCAGCGACAAAATGTGCGGCGATCTCGGCGGGTAAGTTAGTCCCCAGTTTTGGGGGCTGAGGCGCTCCTATTATATGCGGTAACGCTATTAAAAGAATACCCAATCCAAGCCAGACGGGTCCCGACCGATAGACCATTCCCCAAAGCCCCACCGCTGTCGCGGCCACGCACAAAAACCACCAACCTTGTCGCGCGCCTAACTCTGCGCTGAGCGTGCCTGGTAATTCCGGAGGTAGGCCAAGCGCCGGCGCCAGACTAACTATACCAAAGCCCGCCAAACCCCAAAGGACCCCGTTCTGTCCATCCACCCGCTTTCCTCCAATGGCGTAACAAGCGGTAAGAATCAATGCAAACCCAAAGCCCGTGAGAATATTGGCAAGTAGAGTAGTTAGAGAACGTTCAAGGCTCGCCGCCGGCGATGAAGTTTTTCCATCATGTGCTAGCACCGGGCCTACAAGATTTATACTGCGATCTATAAATCCCTGGTGATGGCGGTCTTTGTCACCCCTAGTCTCATATTGTTCGGCAAGCAAAATAATTGGCGTTGTAGTATATGTTTGCACTAGAGACACGCCCGCCCCGCCGATAATACCAGCTATCAGCGCCGCAAAGAATATTCGACGAAACATCGAGTTTTAATGCATCAATGGCAGGGAAATGCAAAAGAATGTCTACTGTCATGGGCAGCGTTGTGGATAACATCTGACTGAGCAAAGCCCGTTCCCAGTATAATAAATACACCAAGCAGAATGGCCGCTACCGCTGGCCCCAAGACCCTCGATTTTACATCAAGCAACTCAGTGGTTTCGATTTTTTGCTGTCTCATATCCGTATCTCCCGTCCAGCCTATTTTATGCCTGTGAAGGCAACTGGTTACAAGTCCCTTAGTGCAATTCAGTATAAAAATCATATGTGCCAGTATGAAAATAAAAGAGGCCAAAAACCCAATTAACCGGCATCCTTTTTTAGTACCGGACTGAAACTTGGCATCAGCTTTAAGCGAACACTGCAAAAAACAGTTTTTTTTAAAGCTTCTTGCTGAGATCACAGTCGTTAAGTAGGGTTGCATCGTTGACGAACCCGGGAACGGGTATGGACTTATAAGTTTAGCCCCGGCTGTCCCCGCAACTGTTTATGGTGAGCGTATTCCCAAAAGGCCACGGCGCTTTTCTGGAAGGCGAGGATAACGCTGAGACCCATTAGCCAGGAGACCGGACGTTAACTGTATCGTCAGGGCGCGAACCGGGGTGTGTTCCGTTGTGATAAAGGCGATGCATTGACCTGTATTTGGCTTAGGAGGCCTAAAAGTTGGTGACCATCGCTCAAAAAATACCCGCTACTGTTGTGACAGGTTTTCTAGGGGCCGGTAAAACAACAATGATACGAAACCTTATAAAACTTTCTCATGGAAAAAAATTGGCGCTTGTCGTCAACGAGTTCGGTGATCTAGCTGTAGACGGCGAATTACTTAAAGGTTGCGGAAACCCAGATTGTACCGATGACGATATATATGAACTCGCGAATGGTTGTATCTGTTGCACCGTTGCGGATGACTTTCTGCCCACCATTCGGAAAATACTTGATCAATCTGAACCGCCCGATCACATCGTCATTGAAACTTCGGGGCTTGCACTTCCAAAACCCCTCGTTCAAGCTTTTGGTTGGCCTGAAGTGCGGACCAGGGTGACCGTAGACGGTGTTGTGGCGGTGCTGGATGGGCCGGCAGTTGCCGATGGTAGGTTTGCCCATGAACCAGATCGCGTCGATGAGCAACGTGCTGCCGACCAAGAACTCGATCATGATAGTCCGCTTCACGAATTGTATGAAGATCAATTGGCATGTGCAGACCTGGTGTTGCTCAATAAGATTGACCTAATGGAAAGTCGATTGGCGGATAACGTTGCTGCAAACGTTCGCGGCAAGCTAAGAAATGGTGTTCGCCTAATCAAGGTTTCCAATGGCGCTGTCGACGCTGGGGTTTTACTTGGTATTGCCGCGGCGGCGGAAGACGATTTGGCAGCGCGGCCCTCCCATCACGACGTGGACGGGGAACACGATCATGATGATTTTGAGAGTTTCGAGGTGGCATTTGGTCCCATATCCGCTCCAGAAGATTTAATTTCCAAAATTCGGCTAGCAGTTTCTGAACATGATATTTTGCGAATAAAGGGGTTTGCTCAGGTCGTGGGCAAAGACGTCCGTCTTACGGTCCAGGGCGTTGGTAAGAGCATACAAGAATATTATGACCGGCCGTGGATAGAGAACGAGGAACGGGGCACCAAACTAGTCATAATTGGACTGACCGGTCTTGATCGAACGACGATTGCCAAGATAATTAAATCTAGCGCGAGTTTCTAAAATGCATTTACTTGCGGCCACTCCGGGCGTTGTTTCCGATGGGTCGGAGGCTGTGGACCTAGGGCAAACGCCTGCCGATATAGTGGTTCTTTCTTCCGCAGATACAGAACTAGCCGCATTGTCGGCCGCACAGGCGGGGATGCCGCCAGAAGCCCCGTCGTTGAGGCTCGCCAACATCTTACAATTACGCCACAACTTGTCGGTTGATCTTTATTGCGAAAACGTAATCAAGCATGCAAAAGTGGTTGTAATACGACTTTTGGGCGGCGCTACCTACTGGCCTTACGGCCTCGAACGAATAAATGAAATTTGTAACCAGCGTGGCATCAAGTTTGCGGCACTTCCCGGAGACGATCAACCAGACCTTGAATTAGCCCGCTGCGGCACGTTGCGAACCGAACACGAACATCGATTATGGCAATATTTGGTTCAGGGCGGAACAGAAAATTCGAATAATTTTGTCCGCTATGCGGGCTCCTTGGCCGGCGTTGAAATGGAATGGGGCGAGCCTGTCCCATTACTTAATGCTGGTTTGTATTGGCCGGGTGTCTTAAGGGGTGATCTGGGAGATGTTTGTAGTCATTGGACGGAAGGCAATCCTGTTGCGGGTATAACGTTCTACCGCGCCCTCATTCAGGCTGGAAACACTGAACCCATCGACGCCTGTGTAAAAGCACTGTTGGATAGGTCAATTAACCCCTTGCCAATATATGTTCAAAGCCTAAAAGATCCGGTTTCGGGGGGAGTGATCTCCGCTAATTTTGAGAAGATGGCGCCCGATATAATCATAAACGCTACAGGCTTTGCTGTTTCTAAGCCGGGTGCAGAACGAACCACAAGCCCTTTTGACGCAGCGTCGTGTCCTGTTTTGCAAATCGTGTTCGCTGCTTCAACCAAAAAACACTGGACGACTAATGTAAGTGGGCTAATTGCGCGGGATATAGCTATGAATGTCGCTTTGCCTGAGGTCGATGGTCGTATTTTTTCACGTGCGGTCGCCTTTAAGTCGGAAGCGGCCTTCGATAGTGCTACTGAGACCTCGGTGGTCAAACATATGCCTGCGGAGGATCGAGTAAAGTTTGTCGTAGATCTCGCGGCTGGCTGGGTAAAGTTACGTCGAAAGTCTGTTTCGGATCGCAGGATAGCCCTCATTTTGGCTAACTATCCGAACCGAGATGGGCGTATCGGGAATGGAGTGGGTCTGGATACGCCGGCTGGGACAATCAACCTCTTTCGAGCAATGATGACGGCGGGTTATGATGTTGTTGATCAACCAAAAACAGGCAAGGAACTGATCGATAGGCTTTTAACCGGTCCAACGAATGCTGCTCAGTCAGCTCGCGAGATTAAAGAAAAAATAGCGATTACCGATTATAAAACCTTTTTCTCAAGGTTGCCTTATCCTGTTTGTGAAGCGGTTACTAAACGTTGGGGAGAACCCGAAAATGATCCGTTTTTCATTTCCACCGAGACAGAGCCAGGATTTATATCGATACCCGCGTTTCGTTGTGGGAAGATTATCGTCGGACTTCAGCCGGCACGTGGGTACAATATAAATCCCGATGAGACCTATCACGATCCTGATTTGGTTCCACCACACGGGTATTTCGCCTTTTATGCTTGGCTCCGGTTACATGCCAAGGTTGATGCTGTAATTCATATGGGTAAACACGGAAATTTAGAGTGGCTTCCCGGCAAGTCACTTTCGCTTTCTAAGAATTGTTATCCGGAAGCGGTTTTGGGTCCTCTCCCCAATATTTATCCGTTCATTGTCAATGACCCCGGCGAAGGTACTCAAGCGAAGCGGCGGACGTCTGCGGTGATTATCGACCACTTAACCCCACCTTTAGCTCGAGCCGAAATTTATGGTCCACTGGCAGACCTTGAGCGGTTAGTGGATGAATATTATGAGGCATCCGGAATTGACCCGCGGAGGCTAGAACCACTTCGCGATCAGATAATAGAACTTACACGATCCTCTGGTCTTGACCTTGATTGTGGTATTGACGTCAGCGATCCAGCGGAACTAGCTCTATCAAAGCTCGATAACTATCTTTGCGAATTAAAAGAAATGCAAATTCGTGATGGGCTTCATATTTTCGGTAAAAGCCCCACGGGCGAACTACTAGATAAGTTATTAGTCGCACTTGTCCGATTACCAAGGTCTGACGGAAAAGGCAAAAACGCATCACTCATGCGGGCCTTGGCCTCGGATTTAGACTTGGGTCCGTTTGATCCTCTTGATTGTGTTTTGGGGGACAGTTGGACCGGTGCTAAACCATCCGCACTAGCGAACAAAAGTCCATGGCGTACCAACGGTGACACTGTGGAACGGCTAGAACAGTTAGCCCTTGCATTGGCAGGTGGGAGGCCAGCAGAAACAAGCTGGGGGTGCACAGCAGCGGATCTAGATCAGCTTTTCTGTTATATTAGGCCATCTGTTGCCGCGTGCGGGGCGGCTGAAATTAATGGTGTTATTTCCGCGTTAAATGGTCAGTTTGTTGATCCGGGACCATCCGGCGCACCGACTCGTGGACGTCCAGAAGTGCTTCCGACGGGCCGTAATTTCTACTCTGTTGATACACGTACGATCCCAACACCAACCGCCTGGTCGCTTGGATGGAAGTCAGCAGCCATTTTGATAGAAAGGCATCTTCAAGAGCACGGGGAGTGGCCCGCGCGCCTGGCGTTATCCGCTTGGGGCACATCTAATATGCGAACCGGTGGTGATGACATTGCTCAAGCTTTGGCATTAATGGGTGTGCAACCCAACTGGGACAAAGGATCGGGCCGCGTAACTGGGTTTGAAGTAATGCCCCTCGATGTTCTTGATCGCCCACGTGTTGACGTAACACTTCGTTTGTCTGGATTTTTTCGAGACGCGTTTCCCCAACAAATTGATTTGTTTGATAGTGCGGTACGTGCTGTATCAAAATTAGAAGAAACCCCGGAAAAAAACCCTTTGTCTTATCGCGTAAAAACAGAAACGGCTCGACTGGTAGCCGAAGGACTGAAACAAGAAGATGCCAACCGTCGTGCTTCCTATCGGATTTTTGGTTCTAAACCAGGTGCATATGGGGCTGGGCTACAAGCGCTCATTGACGAGCGGGGGTGGAATACCGATGCGGATCTGGCACGCGCATATATTGCTTGGGGAGGTTATGCCTATGGTAGTGGGGTTCATGGCGTGGCCGAACACCGTTTGTTTGAAGATAGGTTGGGATCAATTCAAGCTGTGGTGCAAAATCAAGATAATAGGGAACATGATTTGCTGGATTCAGACGATTACTACCAATTTGAGGGAGGGATAACGGCCGCCGTACGGCATTTATCAGGGGATCAACCCACAGTTTGGCACAACGATCATTCCCGCCCGGAAACGCCAAAGATACGCAGTTTGGACGAAGAAATTTCTCGTGTGATGCGAGCACGCGTCGTCAATCCGAAGTGGATCAGTGGAGTAATGCGACATGGTTATAAAGGTGCATTCGAAATGGCCGCAACAGTCGATTATTTATTTGCCTTTGCCGTTACGGCACACTGTGTAAAAGATCACCACTTTGACTTGGTATATGATGCCTATATTTGTGATGAAGAGGTTTATGGTTTTCTTGAAGAAAATAATCGGGAAGCGCTTAAAGAAATAGCGGGCCGTTTAATGGAAGCTCAGGATCGTGGTTTCTGGAAACCGCGATCTAACACTGCATATCGTCATCTTGTTAAAATGAAGGAAATAGCGTGATGACTGAAAAAAACTTCAATCAGGAAGAAATAAAACGAGCTAACGCAAAATCCAAAAAACGCAAAGAGGCCCGGGATCGAATGTTAGCGAACAAAACAGTCGAAAAGGGATTGTTAATTGTGCACACAGGTAAAGGGAAAGGAAAATCGACCGCTGCTTTTGGCGTTGCCGTCCGGGCGGTCGGTAACGGAATGCGTGTGGGTGTGGTACAATACGTTAAGGGTAAGTGGGAAACCGGAGAACGCGCCGTACTCGAAAAATTTCCAGACCAAGTTACAATTCGTACAATGGGTGAGGGGTTTACATGGGAAACCCAGGACAAAGAAAGAGATATTGCAGCTGCCGAAAAGGCATGGGAATTGTCAAAAGAGATGATCGCGGACCGTGCGTTCGATCTGATCGTGTTAGATGAACTCAATATTGTTCTAAGATATAATTATCTTGATATTGGCGAAGTACTTGAGACCTTTGCTTCTAAACCCAAAATGCTTCACGTAATAGTTACGGGCAGAAATGCCAAACCTGAATTGATTGAAGTGGCTGACCTTGTCACAGAGATGAGCCAAATTAAACATCCCTTTCGCGAACAGAATGTTCGAGCTCAAAAGGGGATAGAATTCTAATTAGTGTCTCTACGGAAGGGTTATTTGTGATATCTGCTCTTATGCTACAAGGTACCGGCTCCGATGTTGGGAAGTCTGTGCTCTGTGCTGGTTTATGTCGGGCTCTTAAAAACCGTGGTGTAAATGTGTATCCATTTAAACCACAAAATATGTCAAACAATGCCGCAGTAACGGTTGATGGTGGAGAGATTGGACGGGCCCAGGCACTGCAAGCGCGCGCGTGTCGCTTGCCCTTGCATACAGATATGAACCCAGTACTTCTTAAGCCCCAATCTGAGATCGGCGCGCAGGTGATTGTAGAGGGAAAGGTCGCCGGGAGCGCAACAGCAAAGGAATACCAGGCTATGAAGCCGGGCCTTTTAAATTCCGTGTTGGAGAGTTTCGAGAGAGCATCTGTGAAATCGGAGATTGTTGTTATTGAAGGGGCCGGCTCTGCTGCCGAAGTGAATTTACGCAAGAATGATATCGCCAATATGGGTTTCGCTGAGGCGGCCCGAGTTCCTGTGGTGTTAGTGGGAGACATTGATCGTGGGGGCGTTATCGCGCAGCTGGTGGGGACATGGGTATTGCTAAGCGAAGCAGAAAGAGCATTAACGCGCGGATTTATTGTGAACAAATTTCGCGGCGAAGCTTCACTGTTTGATTCTGGGCGGGCCGTTATAAAAAAGGAAACAGGTATATCGGATTATGGCCTTGTTCCCTGGTTTGACGGAGCAGCTTCCTTGCCCCGCGAAGATGCCTTCCAGATCAATACAGATGCTCCAGACCATGAAAAGATAAAGATTGTCGTACCTACACTATCACGAATTGCGAACTTCGATGATTTCGATCCTTTGAGAGCGGAACCGGATGTATCGGTGGTAATGGTTAAAGCCGGATCGGCCCTCCCGGGTGACGCCGATTTAATTGTCGTACCGGGGTCTAAAGCTACGATTGCTGACATACGGTTTTTGAAGGATCAAGGTTGGGACATAGATATTGCAGCCCACGTCCGACGGGGCGGTAGGGTTATGGGCATTTGTGGCGGCTATCAAATGTTGGGCCGAAAGGTGTCAGATCCTGAGGGTATCGAAGGGCCACCCGGAGAGGAACAAGGCCTTGGTCTGCTGGACGTAGAGACAGTGCTCAGCCCGGCAAAAAGATTAGCACAAATCACTGGTCGTGACCTTCTTACCAATACCAATATAACAGGATTTGAAATGCATATGGGGGTAACTTCAGGCTATGATACGCAAAGGCCAATGCTCGAGCTAAATTCTGGTGTCCACGGCGCAACCTCTGTTAACGGGCTGGTTTCCGGAGCGTATGTTCATGGGTTGTTTGCATCCGATAATTTTCGGCTGTCATTTCTTCGGTCCCTCAGTCCCGAAGTGCGGAGCGGTATCCAATATGAAGCGCGTATTGATGCTGAGTTAGATAGGCTAGCAACCCATTTAGAAACCAATATTGACATTGATGCTATGCTCGCTGGATGACAAATCTTAGTTAGACAAAGGCCATCAAAAGAAAAAGAAAAACAGCTAGCCCTCCACTCGCCTTACGATACAAGCTAAGGGCTCGATATATATCATCCGATGTTGCCTCTTTCCTTCCTCCATGATTCATCCACGCATCTTCCACCTCACTTTCCTGATAGTGACGTGGGCCAGCGAGTGCTAGTCCAAGGGCGCCACCCATTGCCGCCTCGGGCCACCCTGCGTTTACCGACCGATGTTTTTCGGCATCACGTACTGCGGCGGTCCATGCCTCTCCACCTCGGGTCCCGATCCCGATCGTTGCCGATATTACAATTAAAAGCCCCGCCACTCTCGCGGGGACTGCATTTACCGCATCATCAAGTCGAGCGGTGAACTTTCCAAAATACTCGTACTTTCTGTCACGATGACCGATCATACTGTCCATTGTGTTTATTGCTTTGTATGCAAACAATCCGGGAAGGCCGAGGACTGCAAACCAAAGTAATGGTGCAACTACGGCATCCGAAAAGTTTTCGGCGGTTGATTCAATCGCGGCACGAGCAACACCATGCTCGTCAAGCGTTTTGGGGTCACGACCGACAATGTGTCCGACGGCGGCTTGACCGCGGTCTAAAGAGAATTGGATTTCATTTGCTACACGCTTCACGTGGTTGAATAAGCTGCGATAGGCAATGAAAACACTGGCGATTAATGCCCCCAAAAGCCAACCATAATTAATATGGGAAAGACAGAACTGAATAGCGTAACCAATAATCCCCGCCAGAGTTACTAAACTAAGTGTGACACCAGCGCCGCGCCAAAAGCGGGCTTTGTTTGATCGAGAATCCCGATTTAATTTTTGATCAAAAAATGAAATTGCATTGCCAAAAAGTACAACTGGGTGTGGAATACGGCTATAAAGTTTTGGTGGATCACCTATAGCGACGTCAAGGGCAAACGCCAGAATAACCACAAGCAAGGGGTGGACGACGTCGGTGTGAGAGGAGTACCACTGAAAGAGCATAGAATAACAATCGCGCGTCACGAGCCTTGAATCAATCTTGACGTGACAAGGGGAGACAATTGACCACAGGAATAATGATTTGCGGGCATGGAAGCCGAAATGCCGATGCAGTAGAAGAATTTAAGAATCTGGCTCAACTTCTGCAGGCAAAAATGGATGATATCCCGGTGGAATACGGCTTTCTTGAATTTGCTACGCCGGTTATTGGTGATGGATTGTCTAAACTGGCAGAACGCGGTGTGACCGATGTGTTAGCTGTACCCGGTATGTTATTTGCAGCTGGTCATGCAAAAAACGATATACCATCAGTTTTAAATACATGGATGGCGAGAAACGGCGGAATAAATATTCGATATGGGCGTGAACTCGCGGTTGATCTTAAAATGTTGCAAGCGGCCCGTGATAGAATAGAAGAAGCTGTTACTTCTGCTGTTACCCATTTGGCTTTAGATGAAACTCTTCTGATGGTTGTGGGCCGTGGGGCGTCCGATCCTGACGCGAATTCAAACGTTACGAAAATAACACGCCTACTTTGGGAGGGATTAGGTTTTGGGTGGGCAGAAACGGCTTACTCCGGTGTTACGTTTCCGCTAGTGGAACCCGCACTCGATCATGCCGTTAAGCTGGGTTATCGGCGGATAATCGTGTTTCCCTACTTTTTATTTACAGGCGTGTTGGTTCAACGCATTTTTGAGTATACGGATGCTGTGGCGGCCCGATACCCAGACATTGAATTCATAAAGGCGCCTTACCTAAGTGACCACCCTATGGTTCTTCAGACTTTTATAGATCGGATTGAAGAAATTCGGACTGGTGAAAACAGTATGAATTGCCAACTGTGCAAATATCGAGAACAAATGCTTGGCTTTGAAGACGAGGTTGGTTTGGCGCAGGAGAGCCACCACCATCACGTAGAGGGTGTTAGCAGTAATGTGCCCGTATCGCAGAACCACACCCACGATCATAGTCACCATCACCCGTACCCCCACGCTGATCATCCGCTCGGTCCCAAAACCCTGAGAAACAGCAGTTGATTTAGCTATGGATTACCTTCAAGACCCAGAAAAAATCTATCAACAATCATTCGAGATTGTGCGGCAAGAGGCCAACCTCGAGGGAATGCCCGAAGACGTGGCCGAGATTGTGGTTCGCATGGTTCATAGTTGTGGAATACCCGAGATTACCGAGAGCGTGCGCTGGTCAAATGGAGCTATAAAGTCGGCACATGTCGCTTTAAAAAATGGTGCACCAATTATTTGTGATACTCAGATGGTGTTACAAGGGATTATGTCAGACCAAAGGATCTCCCAAAATCAAATTTTGTGCACGATTGGACTGCCTAATGTAAAAAAGATTGCCCACGATCGACGCACTACACGGGCCGCCGCCCAAGTAGAACTGTGGCGACCATTTTTACCTGGCAGTATAGTTGCAATCGGAAATGCGCCCACAGCTCTTTTCAGACTTCTGGAGGTAATTTCTGAGGACCCTACTCGCAAGCCGGCCGTGATTCTTGGGTTTCCGGTCGGATTTGTGGGCGCTGCGGAATCAAAAGAAGCACTCACGAAATTCAGCGAGGATGTAGAGTTTATTACGATTTTAGGTCGCCGCGGTGGCAGCGCTCTAGCATCTGCAGCGGTAAATGCGATCACGAGGGGTAGTACTGAATGACGGGCCGTTGGCTTAGTGTTGTTGGTATTGGTGAAGACGGTTTTGAAGCACTAACGCCGCGCGCGAAAACGCTGGTTGAGAACGCTGATACCATAGTCGGTGGTGAGAGGCATCTCGGCATGTTACCCGAAAATGGATCTCTTAAATTAACGTGGACGCGGCCGTTATCTGACGTAATGCAGCGGATTGGTGAAAACCGGGATACGCCTGTGTGTGTGTTAGCGACCGGTGATCCAATGTTTTTCGGCATTGGCGTCACTTTAGGAAGGTACTTTCAACCAGACGAAATGGAAATTGTGCCATCTATTTCCGCTTTTTCACTAGCGGCAGCGCGGCTTGGGTGGTCCTTGGCCGAAGTCGAGAAACTTTCGCTGCATGGTCGCCCTCTCACTTTGATTGTGCCATTTTTGGCGCCGAACCAAAAACTTCTTATCCTGTCTGATGGCGCCGACACTCCGGCTCAGATTGCACGGCTTCTTGAGGAACGGGGGTATGGTGCCAGTCGACTTACAGTTCTCGAGCATATGGGTGGTCAGCGAGAAAAAGTTCTAAGTACGGTGGCATCGGAATGGGATGCACAAGATACGGTTCCATTTAATACGATTGGTATAAAATGCGTCGCTGGGGAAGACGCAACTATCTTGTCTCGTGGGAGTGGGCTTCCTGACGAAGTTTTCACAAATGACGGCAATATTACGAAACGGGAAGTGAGGGCCGTAACACTTTCTCGTCTTTCGCCCATACCAGGGCAACATTTATGGGATATTGGTGCTGGGTGTGGTTCGGTATCCATAGAATGGATGCGTTTTCATTCGCTTTGTAAAGCGACCGCAATAGAAAAACGTTCGGACAGAATTGAAATGATTGCACGCAACGCGATTTATCTCGGTGTTCCACAGCTTGGAATGTTAGAAGCCGACGCGATCGATGTTATCCCTGATTTGGATCCACCAGATGCAATATTTATTGGCGGCGGCATCTCAAAACCCGGGATATTTGAACTTTGCTGGGATGCTTTGAATTCGAACGGCCGCCTTGTCACAAATGTTGTCACCCTAGAAGGTGAAGCGACGTTGACTGCTTTGCATCAAAAATACGGTGGTTACTTGACGCGGATGAATGTTTCTCGTGCGCAGCCCGTAGGATCGTTTACTGGTTGGAAACCCCTAATGGCAGTGACCCAATTTTCAGTGGTTAAAAATTAATGATGGGAACCTTGTATGGTGTTGGGGTTGGGCCTGGTGATCCAGAACTACTGACGTTAAAAGCCCTGAGAATTTTGCAATCGGTGCCCGTAATTGCTTGGCCCGCGCCGGAGGAAGGACCGAGCTTGGCCAGAAATATCGTCGACGAATATTTGCCCGGCACACAGCAAGAGATTGCCATAAGAATGCCCCTCCTTGATTATAAGTTTCCAGCGGATGACGTGTATGATAGTGCAGCTGTTAGGATCGGTAAGGAGCTCAGTGTTGGAAACGACGTCGCTGTTATATGTGAAGGAGACCCCTTCTTTTACGGTTCTTTTATCTACCTGTTTGCCCGGTTTTCTGAGGGTCATAAAGTGGAAGTAATTCCTGGGGTTTCATCCTTGACAGCCTGTGCCGCAGCGTTGGGAATGCCCTTATCTGCAAAGAACGATGTTCTCGCTATTGTCCCTGGACCATCTGATTTTCAAACACTGAAAAGTCGAGTTGCCGAGGCTGACGCCGTGGCAATCATTAAAGTCGGACGTCACCTCAAGAAAATTAGGTCAGTAATCGACGAGTTGGGTCTTTCGGACGACGCTCGCTATATAGAGCGTGCAACGATGTCCCGAGAGCGCATTGTTCCCCTCAATGAAGTTGGAGACACGGAAGCGCCCTATTTTTCGATGATTCTCATCCATAAGCGTGCTGTGGCTTGGAAATGAATGATTGGGCGTTAGTCGTTTTAGGACCTGGCGGGATGGAAGTGGCTGAAAAGGTCAAGTCAACATATCATCACGCTAAAATACATGCTCTCAAAAGGCGAATAGTCAAGGGGGTAGATATTAGATTTGACGACGTCAGTGACCACCTCCGCATGCTTTTTTCTAGTGGAACCCCTATTATCGGGGTGTGTGCCACCGGTATTTTAATCCGTTCACTCTCGACTAGTTTGAACAGCAAAAATGTTGACCCGCCAGTGATTGCCTTGTCTGAGGATGGTAAAGCGATTATTCCGCTTCTCGGGGGGCATAAGGGTGCTAATGAAATCGCGGGTCAAATTGCAGCGTTATTTGGGATTTCAGCCGCGATTACTACGGCTGGCGATGCACGTTTTGGAATAGCTCTAGACGCGCCACCGAAAGGTTGGCACCTGGCAAACCCGCCTGATGTCGGGCCATTTGTGGCAGACTTGTTAGCTGGCGAAACAGTTCGGCTCGATGATTCTCTACCTTATTTTATACGAGAGACCAATATCCCTGTATATCTCGGCGGAATTTTGCAGATATCGTCAACCATTAAGCGAAGGACGGGCACTAAGCGGCATTTAGTTTATCACCCGGTCACTGTTGCGATCGGCGTTGGGTGTGAACGAAATACTGATCAAGATGAATTAATAGCTTTAGTAGAGTCTACACTGCAGATCGCCGATATTGCACCAGCAGCGATTGCAGGGGTTTTCTCCCTTGATTTGAAGGCGGATGAGCCTGCAGTGCACGCTGTTGCGGAGCATTTTTCAACTATGCCGCGCTTTTTTGATGTTGAGTTATTGGAGAAAGAGACACCGAGATTAGAAAACCCCTCGGAAATTGTTTATAGCTCAGTCGGGTGTCATGGGGTCGCCGAAGCTGCTGCACTGGCAGCCGTTGGGGCGGATGGGCACTTAATTGTAGCTAAGCAGAAAAGCGCCCGTTCCACCTGTGCACTGGCGTTGGCGCCAAAACCTTTTTCTTCAAGTTCTGTTGGAAAACCCCGAGGGCGTCTATTTATTTTGGGTATAGGACCGGGTGGCAGTGACTGGCTGACAAATGAGGCTGAAGCCGTTATCCAGGCTGCAACAGACTTCGTGGGTTACGGTTTGTATCTGGACCTTCTAGGCAGACGCTTGAAGAGAAAAGTTCGACACGATTTTGCCCTTGGGGAAGAGACACTGCGTGTGCAGAAAGCTCTTGATATTGCCGGTACGGGAAAAACAGTTGCTTTAGTCTCCTCAGGAGATCCTGGTATATACGCAATGGCGACACTAGCATTCCAACTATTGGAAACACAGGGTCGCTTAGAATGGAAACAATTAGAGATCATTGTTTGCCCTGGAATTTCTGCACTTCAAGCTGCTGCAGCGCGGGTTGGTGCGCCGTTGGGGCATGACTTTTGTACAATTTCTTTATCCGACCTTTTAACACCTTGGGATCTGATTGAAGGGCGTTTGCGCGCCGCGGTAGAGGGTGATTTTGTGATAGCGTTATATAATCCTGTATCGAGAACGCGAACATCACAGCTGGTTAAGGCCTTACGAATTTTGTTGCATACCCGGCCTTCTACAACACCTGTAATTATTGCGCGTAATTTGGGAAGAAAAGGTGAACGAGTTCGCACTTTGACCCTCGGAGAATTGGATTCTAGCGATGTGGACATGCTGACGGTTGTGTTGGTCGGATCGAGTCAAACCCGTTCTATAAGACGTAGTGACGGCGGTGATTGGATCTACACGCCGAGAGGATATCAGAACGAGGTTACAGCCGCCGAAAAGGAAGAAGCATGACCGTATGGTTCATCGGGGCTGGACCGGGTGATCCAGACCTCCTGACGATAAAGGGTAAGGATCTTATATCTACATGCCCTGTTTGTCTTTATGCGGGCTCTTTGGTTCCAGAAGCTGTGATCCAATACGCACCAAAAGATGCTTATATTGTCGATACCGCCGAGCTTACGCTGAAAGAAATTATAAACGAGATAAAAACTGCAGACAGAGCGGGACACGATGTGGCCAGGGTACATTCCGGTGACCCATCATTATACGGGGCAATCGGCGAACAAATTCGCTATCTTGAAAACCTAGAAATAGACTTCGAAATAATTCCCGGAGTTCCAGCATATGCTGCTGCTGCCGCTTTACTTAAAAAAGAACTAACACTGCCTGGAGTTGCTCAAACTATTATTTTAACTCGTACTGCGATGAAGGCGTCTCGGATGCCGATAGGCGAGGATCTTGATACCCTGGGTAAGTCGGGGGCCACTCTTGCCATACACCTGTCAGCAAGAAATCTTAAACATGTCTGCGAAACCCTGGTTCCATACTATGGGGTAGAGTGCCCCGTGGCGGTGATATACAGAGCAAGTTGGCCCGATCAAAAGGTAATAAGGGGTACCCTTGGTGACATTCGCCCTAAAGTCCGGGCTGAAAAGATCACAAGAACAGCTCTTATTATCATTGGTAAAGTCTTATCAGACGAAGAATTTAAAAATTCCTCTCTGTATGATCCGTCTCATGCCCATTTAATGAGGCCACAACGAAAGAGCCAATACTAGAGAGTAAAATCTCACGATATCGGAATCTCCTATAAAGACTTAGCTAGGCGAGACACATTACGGGCCATATCTTAGAGGTGTGCATATTCCAACTATAAACCAGAACTTTAGTTTGTGATTCGTAGCCATTTAAGTGCAGATCCAGTCGAGTCTACGATTTTTTCAAGAGAATAGTGGGGTCTGCCCACCATAATTACCGGTATGGAAAGTTGGCGTGCAGCCGCTATTTTTCCATACGTCGCATAGCCTCCCGAATTTCTACTTACTACTACATCGATAGAATGTTGAACTAAAAGCTTATGCTCTTGTTCCATTGCGAAAGGGCCGCGGCCGGTAATAATTTTTATATTTTTTGGAACGTCACTAGGTTTTGGAAGGTCAATGGAACGAACCACGAAGGCTGTATTTTTCAATTTGGAAAAAGTGTCGATGGCCTGTCCGCCGATTGATAAAAAAACCCTTTTTCTCATGTTTTCAAGTAATTGTGCGGCGTCTTTGATATCGGAGACGTTATGCCAAATATCTCCTGGTTGTTCTTTCCATTCCGGCCGTAAAAGTTTGAGCCGGTCGGTTTGAGTTTGTCTACATGCGATCTCCACATTCTTTGCGATGTTCTGGGCAAACGGATGTGTAGCGTCTAGCACACGGTCTATGCGTGTTCTAGACAACCAGGCAGCCAACGCATTCGCTCCGCCAAATCCTCCCCGACGGACCGTTACCCCTTCCGGTATTACTGGTGTTTTTGTCCTTCCAGCAAGCGAATAATATACTGCGTATTTATCTGCGGCACGCTGAGCAACTGCAACCGCTTCCGCGGTGCCTCCCAATATTAAAAGTCGTGGGAGTTCAGCCATTATGTGTGCCAACAAGATTACCTCGCCGGTCAAATATCAAGACGCCAACATCTATTTCTGCGTCGGTTAGTATTTCTAACGCCACTACCGCGGCCCGTTGTGCGATCTCTTGGGCTATTGGGATGTGATTTTCGTGGCATATTTCGAGAATTTGAGCAGCGGTGTTTGAGGTTCGAACCTGGTCCCCGACTTTAGGTGACGCGCCAAGTTCTGCCACAACATCTCCAAGCCAGGCTGCATCAATTTGACTGCGGCCCGAGTGAAGGTCCAGGTCACCGCGGGCAAGCTTTGTTATTTTTGCAAACCCTCCACCTATGACAACCTTGGGCACTGGATGAGTACGCATATATTTAAGCATGCCACCCACGAAATCTCCCATATCAATCATTGCGTGATTGGGCAAGTTTAGGTGTGTTTGGGTTTTATTTTCTGATGTTCTTCCGGTGCAACCGGCAACCACCTGCTCGCCGGCTGCGCGCGCGACATCAATGCCTCGATGAATAGACTCTATCCAGGCGGAACACGAGTACGGTATAACGACCCCAGTCGTTCCAAGTATGGAGATTCCGCCGATGATACCGAGGCGCGGATTCCACGTTTTTTCCGCAATTTCTGCACCCCCATCGACTGAAATTGTAATAATAAGGCCATTCTGGCCACTAAGACTTGATGCAACTTCCTTTATAGCTGCTTCAATCATCTGTCTTGGTACAGGGTTAATTGCCGGCTCACCCACCGCCAGTGGCAAACCTTCGCGCGTTACTATTCCAACACCCGGTCCAGCTCGGAATTTTATTCCGCTAATTGATGAGTTTAACGCAACTTCAACTTGAATTATCGCCCCATGTGTTACGTCTGGGTCATCGCCTGCATCCTTAATAATCGCTGCAAAAGCTTTGTCGGACTTCCTTCCTTCACGGACGAGGCTAAAAGCCGGGTTTTCTCCGTTCGGAAGGGTTATTTCGATGGGGTCAGGAAACTTGCCTGTGATTAAGGCCGTATAAGCCGCCTTCGCGGCAGCTGTCGCACAGGCTCCTGTTGTCCAACCGCGCTTTAATTCTCTTTGAGGCTTGCGTGCCATTCAGAACTTATATGTGTTAAATAGGTTTGATGCTATATTCTGTTTAATTGGGGTACACAGGTTGTCCAAAGGTAAGTGTTTATGGAACGGTTTCCTTTCATCCTCCCACAGTTAGAACCTGGTTGGGTATGGCTCACCGGCGCTGGACCCGGTGATCCGGGGTTACTGACGATTGAGGCCTACAACGGTATCTGTCAGGCCGATGTTCTTGTTCATGATGCATTGATAAGCGAAGACGTACTTTCCTTGGCGTCCACTACCTGTGAAATTTTTTACGCAGGAAAGCGTGGTGGCAAACCTTCTCCCAGGCAGCTTGATATCTCTGCCCGGTTAATAAAATTCGCGCACGCCGGGAAAAAAATAGTTCGGCTCAAAGGCGGTGATCCTTTCATTTTTGGTCGTGGAAGTGAAGAGGCGCTTGCCCTTGTGGAGGCCGGTATACCTTTCAGGGTTATCCCCGGAATTTCGGCCGGAATAGGCGGGCTTTCGCGCGTGGGTATACCTTTAACCCACCGTGAAACGAATTCCGCTGTCACCTTTGTTACGGGGCATGGTGCGTCCGGAGATGTCCCGGGTGGACTTGATTGGGCTGCACTCGCTAAAGGCTCACCGGTACTAGTTATTTATATGGCATTAAAACATATTGCAGAAATTCGATCGCGTTTGTTAAATGCCGGCCGAATGCCCGATGAGCCTGTTGCAATTGTTTCTAAAGCAACATTACGCGACGAAGGTGTTCTAGAAACGACGCTTGAAAATTGTGTTGATGACCTGGCAGAAAATGGAATTGATCCGCCAGCTATAGTGGTTATCGGTGACGTCGTTTGTTTGCGCGCGGGTTTGGATTGGGTAGGTGCGCTCAGTGGTCGAATATTGTCTGCCGATCCTCTGAAAACCCGGATTTCTAGTAACGTTGGTTAAAGCGTAATGGTATCCCCAGGTGGTGCTATAATTTCCGCACCTTCTTCCGGAAGCGGAAAAACAACGATTACACTTGCTTTATTGCGGGCCTTGTCCCGGAGACATTTTTCCGTTTCTTCGTTCAAAATTGGTCCCGACTATATTGACCCAGCCTTTCATACCGCTGCCAGTGGTCGTGATTGTCTTAATCTTGATTTGTGGGCAATGCGTTCGATGACCGTGAATGCCTTATTTCAGGAGATTTCATCTAACGTGGATATAGTATTGGGTGAGGGGGTTATGGGGTTATTTGATGGGGCTCAAAATAATACGCCGCGGGGCACCGCGTCGACAGCGGACGCCGCTGAATTACTGAATTTGCCAGTGATATTAGTTATTGATGCTAGTAAACAGGGACAGAGTATAGCGGCGACAGTTCAGGGTTTCGTTAACTTTAGAGATGATATCGATATTGCCGGTATTATACTTAACCGCATAGGCAGCACGCGACATATTGATTTACTTAAAAAGGCATTAAAACCGCTCGGGATACCCGTGTTGGGGGGCTTGCCGCGGGCCGATATTCTAGATCTTCCGCAGCGGCACCTTGGTTTGATTCAAGCTAGAGAAATACCGCTTCTCGAAGATTTTCTTGAAAAAGCAGCAGATTTAGTGGAGGCACATCTCGATCTTTCATCGCTCTGTAATCTTCTAAATGTGTGCCGCCCGCACGACAAAGGTACAGATTCAATCCCTGTACCGCCAATTGGTATGCGTATCGCTCTGGCATACGACGATGCTTTTCAGTTTTGCTACGGACATATTATTGAAGGCTGGCGATCGGCTGGCGCTCAGATCGCAATGTTTTCTCCATTGGCCGATGAAGAACCTGAATTCGGGGCAGACGCGATATTTCTACCAGGAGGATATCCTGAACTGTTTGTCGAAAAACTTTCATCCAATCATGGGTTTTTCAGGGGGCTAACGGCGGCTCAATCACGTGGCGCGACAATCTACGGCGAATGTGGCGGTTTTATGGTGCTAGGTGATGTCATTACAGATCTAAAGGGTAAAGCGCATAAGATGGCCGGTCTGTTGCCGGTAGAGACATCGTTCAAGGAGAAAAAACTTCACCTTGGTTATAGAGATGCTCAGACTGTCGCAAAGACAAAGCTTGGGCTAAAGGCCACCAGATACGGCGCGCACGAATTCCACTATGCGAGTGTAAAGAAAAGAGCTGATACAGAGCCTCTATTTCAGGTCTCGGATGCATCGGGAACCGAGTTGGAGCCTGCAGGTATGCGTTTGGGAAACACAATGGGGTCGTTTCTTCATTTAATTGATCGACGTTGAAATTTCACTCGTGATTTGACACCTCTTTGTGTGCTCTCCATAACAAAACCATGATTGAGGTAATGATAGAGAGCTGGTCTCAACGGGACGGTTCAACAGATTGGTTATGGTCCATCTGGGAAAATGGTGAACGTAAGCACCTGGGCGGGGCTCAAAGCACTTCAGCATCTGCAGAAATGGAAGCGCATGCGGCATGTATAAAGTTTTTTGGTAAATCGCCCGATGAAGTATCGGTGATATAGGGGCAAATTAATGACAAAAGTAGTGCGGATTCATAAATTTGGCGGGCCCGAAAACCTCCAAATAGAGGACGATACCATTGGTGCTCCCGGCCCTGGGGAAGTGCTTCTGGACCAAAAGGGCATGGCTTTGCATTTTGCCGATACAATGCTCCGTGAGGGGAAATATCATCTCAAACCTGAGTTGCCGTCTGTCGTCGGCCTAGACGGTGCTGGTATTGTTGAGGAGGTAGGGGCGGGGGTCGAACACCTCGCGATTGGTGATGCTGTTTGCTACATATTCAACCTCGGAGCCCACGCTGAAAAACGTATAATTTCCGCCGATGCGTTAATGCCCGTGCCCCCGGGTGTGGACGCCAAAAACATTGCAGCAACCTTTCTAAGGGGGATGACAGCACAATATTTGCTGAGACAAACCTACAAAGTGCGAGATGGCGATGTCATCTTGGTACACACTGCCGCAGGAGGAATGGGTACACTACTTTGCCAATGGGCTAGTTCATTGGGTGCTCAAGTTATCGGGACAGTGGGAAGTGACGATAAGGTGAAAACTGCGCAGAACAGTGGCGCGGCATACGTAATAAATTCCCGAAAAGAAAATTTTGCCACTGCGGTGGCAGACATCACCTCCGGAGAGGGTGTGTCAGTGGTCTACGACGCAATTGGTCAGGACGCGTGGGAAGGCAATATTGCTGCGTTAAGACCAACCGGATATCTCGTTAATTATGGGCATCTGTCAGGTCTTATGGAACCCGTGGACCCTATGCAATTGAACGCTAAGTCCTTGTTCTTTGCCAAGGTGTCCCTACCCCACTTTATGCGGACCACAGAATTAAAAAGGGCGATGGCTGAAGAAGTATTTGCGGCTATTTCTAGTGGAATTCTTGATATTTCGATAAGCCGTGAGTACCCGCTCTCCGATATAGTTCAGGCTCACGAAGACATTGTTTCCCGGAAAACGACGGGATCGGTTGTAATTGTCCCGTAGGTAGATTTGTGGCCTTAGTGCCTAGAAAGGCGAAGATCGAATGACCATAGATTGGTCGATTTGGGCATTTCAGTATGCCCAGTCCGACATGCCCCGTGATTTCTTTGGTGGCACCCTTATAAATTCCAACACTGGTCGGGTCCGCAACCCCATGGTGTATTCGCTGATCTATGGAGGTGAATTAGGGGATGAACGTCCCATACTAGTCGATACAGGAATGAAGGGTGATTGGTCGCCAAGTGGGAAGAAATACAAGAACGTAGAAAGTCCAGAAGTGATCCTAAATAAAATTGGTGTTCGCCCAGAAGAGATAGAAGACGTCATTCTAACGCACCTGCATTTCGACCATGCTGGCAACCTCGATCAATTTCCCAACGCAAGATTTTATGTTCAAACGTGTGAGTATGTGGGCTGGAAGAAAGTGTATGAATTACCCGGAGCGTTGGGTTCCGACACAAGTATGTGGCCGCTTTCGTCAATGCGAAGAGCAGACTTTGATATGTTGGAAGAATTGTTGGCCGCCGGAAGGGTCACGTTTCTGGAAGGTGATACAGAATTAGTTCCGGGAATTATATGTCGTCTCGCGCGTGACTCTCACACGTTCGGTTGCCAATGGGTTGAAATCACGACAACTAATGGGCCTTATGTTATCGCGGGAGACTGTGTTTATTGGTATGAAAATATCGAAAAAATGTGGCCACCAGCTTATGTTCAGGGGAATACGTGGAATTTGATCAAGGGCTATCGAGCCATACGTGAAGTGGTCGAGGATGATTTAAGGCGCATTATACCCGGCCACGACCCCGAACTTTTTAAACGACATTCAGTTTCTAAAATTGGACTTAATCCTGTTGCAGAAGTGCATATCGGTAAAGGACAGGAGACCCGAATTGCTTAGCTCGGTCTATTCCACCGGAGGTATTGTAACGGCACCCCATCATCTCGCTTCTGATATAGGCCGAGATGTTCTGCGTGACGGTGGTAATGCTATCGAGGCTATGGTTGCAATGGCTGCAATTATTCCGGTGGTCTACCCACACATGAATGCCATAGGTGGAGATGGATTTTGGATCATCAAGCCATCAGGTAAAAAACCCATTGGAATAGATGCTTGTGGCGCCGCTGCCGCGAGCGCGGAAGTCCAACTATATCGAACCAAAGGGCACACCAATATTCCCACCCGCGGTCCTCTTGCAGCCAACACGGTGGCGGGAACGTTATCCGGGTGGAATGTGGCACTGGATCTAGGGTCAAAATTGGGGGGAAATCAATCCCGAGAGCGGCTTCTGGAACCCGCTATATTTTACGCTGAGCGAGGGTTTCCGATGACAGAAAACCAGGCTCGTACCACCAGTGAAAAATTAAATGAGTTAAGGTCTATCCCGGGTTTTGAGCGCGCGTTCTTATTAAATGGAATGCCGCCTAAAGAGGGTGAATTATTTAAACAGCAGCGACTGGGCGCTACATTGCGACGTCTGGTAATCGATGGGTTTGATTCATTTTATCGTGGCCCAATCGCCCGTGATATTGCTGCTGATTTAGAAAGAGCGGGAACACCACTCTCCATCAAAGACCTCGAGTCCCATTCTGCTAGAATTTTAACGCCTTTAAACGTTCAACTATCGACTGGGACAGTTTGGAACATGCCACCTCCTACACAAGGGGTCGTTTCCCTCATAACGTTGGGTTTATTTGATCGCATTCCCGTTCCCGAACCAGATACGTTTGCACATATTCATGTTCTCCTGGAGTGCATCAAACAGGCATTTCTTATTCGTGATGCCCACGTACAAGATCCGGCTGTGATGACAGTGAAGCCGGAGGGTTTTCTAACGGCTAATTATTTAGACGCATTGGCTAAAAAGATTGACCACCGCCAAGCACTTCCCTGGTCTGCAACTGCCCAAGAAGGCGATACAGTATGGATGGGCGCCCTCGATAAAGACGGGAATGCTGTGTCGTTTATCCAGAGTATCTACTGGGAATTCGGATCAGGTGTCGTACTCGAGGACACAGGGATTTTATGGCAAAATCGAGGCTGTAGCTTTTCGCTGAAAGATGGGTCTGTAAATCAATTGGCTCCGGGCCGTCGACCGTTCCACACCTTAAACCCAGCTTTAGCTGAATTAGCCGATGACCGGGTTCTTTCGTTTGGTGCAATGGGCGGAGAGGGCCAACCCCAAACCCAATCGTTAATCTATTCCCGACATGTACAATACGGACAAGGACTACAGCAGGCTATTACAGCACCACGGTTTTTGTTAGGCCGTACATGGGGTGACACGGGAACAAACCTGAAGTTAGAAGCTCGGTTTGACGAGAGCATTTTCCCTGAGTTGAGGTCCGCGGGTCATGATTTTGAAATTATACAACCCTTCTCCAATCTCATGGGCCATGCGGGTGCAGTAGTCTTAAATAAAAACGGATTAATGGAGGGAGCTTCTGATCCAAGGTCTGATGGTAAGTCCGCGGGCATTTAAAGTTTATTCCATCCAATATCCCGAGTCCGGGTCGCCTTTGATAGTTTCATCCGGTGACCATTCGCCAATGATAATACCCTGTTTCGGTGCTCCACCTGTTCGTTGGCGAACGGTCGCCTCCGAAATTGTTGTGCGTGTTGCGCGTGTCCTCAGCCAGTGAAATAGGCGCTCGTGTAATTCGGTTCTTATCTTTAAGTGTGTTGGCGAGCTGCCAAGGTCATTGAATTCGTTAGGATCAATAGTGAGATCAAACAATTGGGGTTCAAAGCCCTCCCAAAGGAGGTATTTCCAAAGTCGAGTGCGGAGCATATATCCGCGGGCCTCATACGGTTGCTTTTCTGTATATTTGCGTGCCGGCTTGAAGGAGTAGTCTATTTCAGCAAAAACCGCGTCCCTGAGTTCGTTTTTTTGACGTCCTCGAAGGGTTCCAAGTAATGACTTGCCTTCCAGTAAATGTTCTTTGTCATTCATTCCCCCCATTACATCTAGAAACGTTGGGATTACGTCGAGGGATTCAACAAGCGACTTGTTTCTTGTGCCGCGGGTCTTGTCGGCGGCCGGGTCGGGGTCATATATAATCATCGGCACACGTACCGAGCAGTCATGCAGCATTTCTTTTTCCCCGAGCCAATGATCACCTAAGTAATCTCCATGGTCCGATGTAAAAACGATCATCGTATCTTCCATACGACCCGAAGTCTCCATCCAGGAGAACAGCCGTCCCATTTGGTCATCTATTTGTTTGATCAGGCCCATGTATGCGGGAAGGACGTTGTTTCTTACCTCGTCTATTGAAAAGTTGAGACTTTCCGAGTGTTTCATGTGTGCGGAAATTACCGGGTGAGGGTTTTCTCGTTCCGCTTCTGATCGAACAGCGGGCAAAATCTTGTTGTGACCATAAAGATTGTGATACGGGGCCGGTGCAATGTATGGCCAGTGGGGTTTTATATACGACAGGTGTAATAAGAATGGATTGTTTCCCTGTTCTTCCATGAACTCAATTGCGCGGCCCGTCATATAGGGCGTTTCGGAATCTTCTTCCTTTATACGAGCGGGGAGGTGGTTGCTGTCTAGATACCAGCCTGAGAGTATTTCTCCATTAGGCCCCTCAGCTGCGTTTGCCCAGTCATGCCATGGATTATCTCCATCATATCCCTTGGATTTAAGATATTTGTTATAAGCGTAATTTGGGTCGACCAGCTTGTTCGGCCAAAGCCCGTCGTCACGTTCCACGGGCTCGAGCCCGCATTGTTCTGTCAGTAGTCCGAGGTGGGACATTCGATCGACGCCGAGCCTTTCCATTCCCTCCTTGTCTGGTTCCATATGGGTTTTACCGACCAAAGCACAGCGGAGGCCAAACGGCCTCATAAAGTCACCGATATTAGTTTGGCCAACGGATAGGGGAACACCATTCCACGTTGCACCGTGACTATGGACGTAGCGACCTGTGAGGAAACACATTCGCGACGGCCCGCAAAGGGGTGATTGAACAAAAGCCTGAGTAAAATTTATCCCTTTTTCTGCGAGCCTATCGATATTCGGCGTTTCGAGGTGCGGATGACCGTTGCAGGATAAATAATCCCACCGTAGTTGATCACACATGATGAAAAGAATGTTTTTTACTGTTCCCATGTTTTCGATGTTTCCTCAGATTTATTAATTTTGTCGAGCATAGGTGGGAAAGTCATTTGGCCGTTTGTGGCTAAAACCGTGAATAAACGAAGCCCATTTAAATTTCTACAAAAAGAAAGCATTATTTACGCTTCTGTTTAAGAATTGTTTAGTAACATGCGCGAATAAAACTAATCCGGCGTTTAAATCGAAAACTTTTGACGAGGACAAAAGCAAAGACTGTATCCTGTGTCTAACCTCAGACGTCAACTTGGTAGTCCGAGCACCCTCTTTGCCAGAATATTTCGCTGTATTTCGTTAGATCCACCATAAATACTTGCCCGTCGGACTTGAAGAAATAGAGCCGCGACCTCAATCGGCCCGGAGCCTGTGTCCATGCGTTCAGTGAGTGCCCCGTGGCTACCTGCCGCATCAAGCAACAGATCCGCTATTCGTTGAAGAAGCTCCGTACCATTAATTTTCATAATCGATGCATCTAGACCTAGCGACTGCTCTGCATTAGCAATTTCAGCGGCGTGAGCGAACATGGCGGAAAATCCCACTGTGTCGATATCAATCTCTGCAAGGCGATCCTGAAAATAGGGATCATCCAAGGCCCCAGTGGCAGCTGCCACCTTTTTTACGCGTTCGAGCGCATCAAAAAGCAGTTGAGGATTTGCAGTTCCAAGTCTTTCATGAGCGAGGAGTGCGTTGGCAACCCGCCACCCGTCGTGGAGTTCGCCTACAAGGTTTGACATTGGAACGCGAACGTCGTCAAAAAATACTTCCGCAAACTCGTCGTCTCCGGCGATTGTTTTTATTGGTCGTATCTCTATACCAGATGTTTTTAGATCAATCAGGACAAAGCTTATACCCGCTTGTTTCCGAGGCGCATGGGGGTCGCTTCGCACGAGCGCAAAGATCCAGTCTGAATAATGAGCCCACGTGGTCCATATCTTTGATCCGTTAATAATAAAATAATCACCATCAAGGTCGGCCCTTGTTCGCAGGCTGGCGAGGTCGGATCCTGCCCCTGGTTCGGAATAACCCTGACACCAAGTTTCCTCCCCAGTTAATATTGGCTGAAGAAACCGTTCTTTTTGCTGATCCGTCCCATACGCCATCAACACGGGTCCTACATGGTTGATACCTTGAGCTGAAATTTCTGGTGCTCCCGCGCGTGCGAGTTCTTCTTTGAGAATGATCTGCTCATTTAAAGAAGCTTCCATGCCGTTGTAGATCTTCGGCCAGGCTGGGGCAATCCAACCCTTTGTGTAGAGTTGTTTGTGCCACCACATCGCACGGTCAAACGGCGGACGTGTGGACCAACCCTTTAAATCATCAGGCAGGGTGTTAGAAACCCAGTCGCGGACATCAGAACGAAACGTTTTTTCCTTATCGTTATCAGTGCGGAAGCTAATAGGCATGTTGTAGCTCGGTATAATTTCGTTATCCTAGTAGAGCCTTCTTGCTCTGGATGGGCAAGAAGGTCAATCTTGTGATTTCAAAAACATCTTATTTGGCATTAAAAATTTCTAAGGTATCTAAAATCCAACAGGATCTCGATCCCCTTTTTTTGCCGCGAACCGTTGCGGTAATCGGCGCATCTACGGACCCACAAAAATTTGGTGGATTACCTATAAATTATATGAAGACGAGAGGTTTTTCGGGTCAGTTAATTCCTGTGAATCCTACTGTTGATTTTGTGCAAGGTGTGCCTGCTGTTCCAAATATAGCTGAGATCGACGGTCCGATAGATTGCGCCATTATTTCGGTTCCAGCGGCTTCTGTGGAAGCTGCGATATATAGCTGTGTTGATGCGGGTGTTCGGGTCGCGGTGATATTTTCAGCGGGTTATGCCGAACTCGGCAAAAAAGGTTACGCCGCACAAAAACACCTGGTTAAAATTGCGCGCGGGGGTGGAATGCGAATATTGGGACCTAATTGCATGGGTGTGTTTAACAGATCAAAGGAGTTTTACGGAACATTTACCAGTTCGTTCGAGCATTATGGGGGACGAGGTTTTCCTCTATCAGGGAATACAGCGATTGTAAGCCAATCAGGTGCGATCGGTATCCATCTAATGGTTCTGTTGCGTGATCGAGGGGTAGGCATTGGGAAATGGGTGACTACCGGCAACCAGTCAGACATTGACGTTGCTGATTGCTTGTCTTGGCTCGTGCAGGATAGTCAAACATCAACGATCGTCCTTTATTTAGAGGGATTACCCGAGGGTAGAAAACTTGTTGACGCTCTCGAAAGCGCGGATAAGGCGGGCAAGCCGGTCATTCTTCTAAAGGCGGGGACGAGCAAATTGGGTGCACGTGCTACGTTATCCCATACCGCGTCATTGGCAGGGTATGATAAGGTCTTTGATGGTGTGGTGCGGCAGTCGGGCGCGATACGCGCGCACTCACTGGAAGACCTTGCAGATATAACAGCCGCATTTGCTCCCAATATTATACCTTACTCTATAAACTTTGGGGCCGTGACAATATCGGGTGGGGTAGGAGCACTGATTGCGGACGCTGCCGATCAGGCTGGATTGAAGATGCCCGACTTGAATTCTAAACTAAAACAGCAATTATTAGGCATTGTTCCTTTCGCATCTCCCCTAAATCCAACGGACACGGCGGGGCCGGGCATTATGGACATGGATATACCCCTCAGCTTCATGGACATTGCACTAGCATCGGGTCGATACGATTGCATGACGTTATTTATGACACACCTCGGTTTGATTGATCGCCATTGGGAGCCGCTTTCCAGTGGATTAATTGCCCGCGCACAGCAATATCCACATATCTTAATAGCCCTTTCGGCAACCACAACCCGGGAACATCGAGTTGAGATGGCTGCTGCGGGTATTCCTATGTATGTAGAACCAACCGCTGCGGTTCGGTCACTAGGTTTGGTTTGTCATTTTTATCAACGGCAGCGCCGCATACAACGATCGTGATATGAAAAACTTTAATTTAAACCTAAATACAGAGAGGGATACTTATGGCTATTCGTGATGACTTAACTTGTGTCGACGTGGAGATAGATGAAGAAGGAATTGCGTGGGTTACTTTCAATCGTCCGGAAAAACGAAATGCGATGAATCCGACACTTCATTATGAAATGGAGGAAGTTTTGATGGCGTTGGAAACAGACCCAGCGGCAAAGGTGATCGTATTAACGGGCGCTGGCAATAGCTGGAGTGCGGGTATGGATCTGCGGGAATATTTTAGAGAAACCGACAACAATCCAGAAGCACAGTTCAAGTCATTTACAGCGAATAAGCATTGGTCCTGGGATGTTTTGACCAATTCTCGTAAACCCTCAATAGCTATGGTCAATGGTTATTTATTCGGCGGCGCGTTTGTTCCTCTATCAAATTGTGATCTCGTTGTTACGGCCGAAGATGCTGTTTATGGATTATCAGAGATAAACTGGGGAATTATTCCCGGGGGTATCGTGTCTAAGGTTATTGTTGACAGGATGCCTTTCAGAAACGCGATGTTTTATTCTATGACCGGCCGAACGTTCGATGGTAAAAAAGCCGTAGAGATGAATCTAGCTGATATAGCTGTACCAGCAGAACAACTTCGGGAAGAGACAGTTGCTCTTGCCCGCGAATTGATGTCAAAAAGCCCGGTGGCTCTTGCGTTTACCAAACAGGCAATTAGAAATGTTGGTAGTATGGATGTGCCACAGGCGTATGAATATTTAATGACTAAAATCCAGGCACTGCGGTTTATGGATAACGAGAATACCCGTGCACGGGGAATGGAAGAGTTTCTTGATAAGAAGACCTATCGTCCGGGTCTGGAGGCTGTGACTAGGGACACCTAATTTTCTCCGCAAATACCGAACGCTAATAGCATTATTTTTATTCAAGTAACCGTTTGCTACCATTATTTGTGACAACATACGCCGATTTCTACAGTGGACGTCTGTTTGAACAGGCGTCCACCGTTTTTTTATATGTTTGCATGCACACGTTTTAAAAAATCAATGGCATGTGCATTGAATTTATCCGCGTACTCGATATTTGGGCAATGGCCACAGTTTTCGTAGACATGGTGCTCGTTATCTCGAATTCGAGCAGCGAGGTCGTTTGAATACCCGGCTTCACGCAAGGGGTCATTTTTTCCTGCAACGATCAGCACAGGAATTTCAACGTTTTCATAAACTGTGTTGTCGGGTATTCCAAATCCTTGCTCGGGTGCCTCGGCTTTTGGCGGTTGCGGCTTAGGCAATTTAAGGCGTGGCGCTGATGCACATTCAAATGCACCAGGCATTAACGCCATTTCCTGGCGCCGGGCGACGTAATCGGGGTCATTTCCCCATTTTGGATCATGCAACATCGCGTGTAAAAGATCTCTCATAGCTTTGGCTGTGCCATCATAGGCGAGCAAAACCTTGCGTTCGTCGGTGAGCGGTGTGAATCCGCCTCCCGAGCAGAGTATTGCAGAACGCACAGGTAATATCAGGGGCGGGTCAGCTATAATGCGGGCTAAATTGGAACCACCCATAGAATTTCCAATAAAATCAGCCTCCGTAACACCAATGACTTCGTAGAAACGGGACATATGATTGTAGACGCGAGAGCGTTGATCCGCGAAATCGTATATCTTATCAGTTCGTCCAAACCCCAGCCAATCAGGCGCTATGACGTGGAAGTGTTCTGCTAAAGCCGGTATGGTATATTCCCAACTTATTTCTGCACACCCACCGAATTCTCCCGAATGCAATAACGCGACCGTTGGCGCCTCACCTCTTGATTTTCCTGCTTCCAAATAGTGCGTATTTATTCCATCTACGGTGACAAATTTGGATTGTATATCTGACATTTTTTACCTCACGAAATCTACTGCCAAATTATTTATATCCGCATGGTCTTGGTCTGGCATAGTCTTTCGCTTTTCCATGACTTCTTCCGGATCCCATGCGGCCGCGAGTTGACGGAGCCGAGGATAGACCTCGTCATTAAAAAGGTTCATTGACCTCAGGGTATTTTTTTCACTTAGATGGCCGGCTTGGCCCATCATTAGCATGTGCCCAAAACCTCCCGAATACTCCCAAAATGCTTTGATTTGCTCGTATACTTGGTCTGGTGTACCCGCAAAAACGTTACCGCGTCGCATGTGCTCTTTAAGTTCTGTACTGTAGACGGCCCCGGAACCTGACACGTGTGCGCCACGCAACACATTGGCCGAAATTGGCGGCGGGTGATAACCAGGCGGGTTTTTCCAAGGTTCAGAAACTTTATTGGCTTGCATATACCACATTAACTGATTAGCGCCGGCTTCTGCGTCCCGTTCATTATCCCCCACGTAGATCAGGCCACAATACGCCAGCCGGTCTAGTGGTGCATGTTTTCCGTGAAATGTTCGATAATTTAAACGGTACGCGTCAAATATGGGCCGTATTCGTGAATAACCTGCTAAAAAGACTGCGGCAACATGCGCGTTCTTAGCTACTGGTTCAGTACTGTTGGCGCTTCCCGTCGTTATCCACACCGGTGGGTGAGGTTGTTGGAAAGGTCGTGGCCATATATTGACTTGGCGGTGATGATGCCATTTCCCCTCAAAATTGAATGGCCCATCATGGGTGGTCCACGCTTTCATTATTAGATCGTGGGCTTCCCAAAGCCGTTCCGAGCCTTTGTAGGGGAGAATATTAGCGGCAGCCGCTTCATACGGGACGGATCTTACGAAACCGCACTCTAGCCGCCCTTTAGAAATTACGTCGATTAGTGCCATTTCTTCTGCCACACGTACGGGCTGATTACGATTGGGGAGTGGGTTGCCGAGAATGAGTAAGCGCGCGTTTGTTGTCTGTCGAGCAAGTATTCCAAGCATTATAGGTGCGGCAGGAACCATACAAGTAGCGGTTTGGTGGTGCTCGTTTATCATTATTTCGAGGCCAATCTCGTCAGCCGCACACCATAGATCAAGGTATTGATTATATAACCGGCTTGCGTTTTCGGGTTCACAGAACTTGTTTGGTAAATCAACGCGAATTGATTCATACGTTTCCTGCGGCGGCAGGTCAGGATAACAATCCTCTGTAAAAAACCAGGTTTTTAGATCCGGCATAGTTAAAATACTCTGGATAGAACCTCGTCTAACGCACGAATTCGACGCCGAATGTTCCTAAATCCACACCCTCTCTTGCGTCCATCGCTTTACTTTTCTCCCAGAGCTCCGCTGGATCCGCATTTTTTGTTAACTCTCGAAGTCTCGGATACACTTCATTTGAGTAAAGCTTCATAGACTTGATCGCGTCCTCATCAGACAAAAAGCCTGCCTGCCCCATGATTAACATGTGGCCAAAGCCGCCAGCGTATTCCCAAAAAGCTTTGATCTGCTTGTACACTTGGTCTGGTGTGCCAGCAAAGACATTACCTCTTGCCATCTGTTGGTCGAGGGTTGGATTGAGGGGCACCCCTGATCCTTCTTTAGTGCCTTTCATTACTGTGGCCGAAACAGGAGGTGGATGATATCCTGGCGGGTTGCTCCATTCTTGGGGGACTTTGTTTGATTCCATATACCAGAGAAGTTTGCGTGCTCCTTCTTCCGCTTCCCGCTCGTTTTCGCCCACATAGCAAAGCCCTAGATAGGCCAGTCGGTCCAGCGGTGCGTGCTCGTTATGTTTGTCTAAGTAAGCCTGGCGATAGCCATTATAAATTTCGCGAATTCTTGGATAGCCTGCTAAAAAGACCGCCCCAATATGTTTATGCTCGGCGACCGGTACGGCTGTTCCCGGGCTACCCATCGTAATCCAAACCGGTGGGTGTGGCTGCTGATATGGTCGTGGCCAGATGTTGACTTGGCGATGATGAAACCACTTACCTTCGAAATTAAATGGTCCGTCATGGGTGGTCCAAGCCTTCGTGATCAAGTCATGGGCTTCCCAAAGGCGTTCCGTGCCCTTGTAGGGAAGGATGTTAGCGGCAGCTGCTTCGTAAGGAACTGAGCGCACAAAGCCACACTCCACACGTCCTTTGGAAATTACATCTACTAGTGCCATTTCTTCGGCGACCCGCACCGGCTGGTTTCTATTAGGCAAGGGATTTCCAAGGATCAGTAGTCGAGCTTTTTCAGTTTGCCGGGCGAGGATACCAAGTAATATCGGGGCTGCGGGCACCATGCATGTCGCTGTTTGATGGTGTTCGTTAAGCATGATCTCCAAGCCGATTTCATCACACGCACACCAGAGATCAAGATATCGATTGTAAAGCTCATGCGCTGTTTCAGGTTCACAGTGTTTGTTTGGGAGATCTACCCGAATGGAGCGGTATGTCTCTTGATCTGGAAGATGAGGGTAACAGTCCTCTGTAAACCACCAGGATTTCATGCAATTACTCCTTTATTAGCCTGTGACTTCAAATACGGTATTGATAAAGGCGTCTGGTTGCTCCATTTGTGGGGAGTGACCCGCCTTCTCGATTATATTGAACGTCGCACCCTGGATCATGGAACAGTACTTTTTACCATAATCGACAGTTACAAGTCCGTCACTTGCCCCCCATATAAAATGGGTTGGTATTTTAATTCGATGTATGCGATGGGGGAGCTTCGGGTTGTGCATATATGGCTCCCAGGTGTACACGCCAAGCGCTGTGCGGTTGGCGGCAATAATCTCGAGTTGCTCGTCCGGAATATCGGCAGGATTCGGTGCCATCGATGGATCGTGGAACATTAATTCCGCAAGTTTTTCGGTTGGTAGGGCAAACACATCGGCGATGTCACGGTCTTCTCTGCCACCGATTTTTACGCCAACTGGATCAACCAGTATCAGACGTGAAAGGCGGTTAGAATTTGCGGTTGCGAGTTCCACGGCGGTCCAACCGCCCATCGAGAAACCCATGAGTGTGATGTTCTGGAGATCAAGTTCATCTAATAAATCGAGATAAAGGAAAACTAAATCATCAACGCGTGTAAAATGGTCGGGGATTTTGCTCCCGGCAAACCCAGGATGTGTGGGTGCAAATATTTCAAATTTCTCTGCGAGTTTATCCGCAAATGGCATGTTCGCGATGGGGCCGCCCCCGCCGTGGAGAAGCAGTAAAGGTTCGCCTGCCCCCTTGCAAACAACGTCTAGTTCTATTCCCTGAAGTTGCATTACCTGTATGGTCCCTTGTCCCGGCATTTTAATCAGAAGGCACAAATATTACTTCGCTACCTAATGATTTGCAGACTATCGGGACATGCTGTTTATGGCAAGGTCGTGGGGGTGGATGCGTCAATTAGGTACGCGGATGTCAAGGAAGTAATTTCCCGTCTAAGTAAGCCTTTTTCAGGAGGGGCTTTTGTATCTTTCCCGATGGTGTTTTTGGGATTTGCGGAACGAAAATCACTGTCTTTGGTCGTTTGTACCGGGCGAGCTGTTCACCACAAAATTGTGCTAATTCATTTTCCGTAGTTGGTGGATCTCCCTTTTCCACGACATAGGCGATTAGCGCTTCCCCCCATTTGTCATCGGGCACACCAAATACCGTGCACTCTTCAACGGAGGGGTGGCCCTCCAGGACGACCTCTATTTCTCTCGGGTATATATTGATTCCGCCTGAAATAATCATTTCTTTAGAGCGCCCGACCAGCGTAATAAAGCCATCCTCGTCCATGATTGCAAGGTCGCCCGACCAACCCCAGCCGTCGTTTTTACGGAAGTAATGTTTTGTTTCTGTGTCGTTATCAAAATACCCATCCATAAGAAAGGGACCTCGGGAGATGAGTTCGCCAATCATTCCCGGAGGAACCCGATTGCCGTCTTCGTCCACCAGACGAATATCGACTCCGGTTGCGGCGCGACCAATAGTACCTTTGTGGGTCTCTGTTTCCCAAGGTTTAAGGATGGTCAATGGCCCCGTTTCAGACTGCCCATAGTGATCGGTATATCCACAGTGTGGAAGTGCTTTGCGGCATTCTTCAATGAGCCCCTCCGGGGTCATGGCGCCGCCCACCCCAATGTTTTCTAACGTCACCAATTGGTCTGGATCGAACGCATCAGATTGGAGGAGATCACGTACTTGGACCGGAACCATAAATACTGTCGATATTTTATGTTGTTCTGTTTTTTTTATAAAATCCCCTGCGTCCCACTTGCGAAATATAACAGCAGTGCAACCCGCCATGATGGTTGCCTGATACCATATCATTAGGCTGACCGCGTGGAACATTGGTGTGACGACGCCAGCTATGTCTGCATCCGTTATCTGGTGTTCGAGCGCCGTCGTCCAGGCGGATACATATCGAGCGTTATGACTTACGACGGCTCCTTTAGGTTCCCCCGTAGTTCCACCTGTGAAAGTCATGGCGACTGGGGCGTTTGGATCTAAATCCAATTGAGGATCAGTAGTTGGATGTATGTTCAGAGTTTCCGTAAAATCGTCACCTACAAAAACAATACGTTCAACGAAGCCAAGCTTGTCCCTGATTTGGTCTAACTTTGCCGCTATAGCTATATCGGCGATGATCACTCGTGGTTTGGTGCGCTCCAAAATATGAGCGATGGCTGGCGGGGCGTACATTGGTGATACATGAACGAGTACGCTGCCAACTCGTGCGTTACCAAAGTGAGTAATGCCATATTCCGGGGTGTTATAGAGAACGGATGCAACCCGATCCCCAATTTGGAGGTCCAATTGTAGGAGAAAATTTGCAAAGCGGTTCGCTTGGTCGTTGTAATCGGCATATGACAGCTTGCTATCACCTGAGATTATCGCTGTTTTACGGGGATTACGCTGGCTTGCAAGCCTCAGAATGTTTCCAAGTAACACTGAAAATTCGATCCTATTAATGTTGGCTATAAACAATATGCCGTTGTCCAGTCTGCTCGTCTATATTGTGGTTGGACGCAAGACAATACTGTCACTAAATTACAGTATTTGGCAGGCCGATAGATAGGGGATTAATAATGCCGCTGAATGGAATTGATGCCGTTGTGTACGGTGTCGCAAACATGGCTAAGTGTAATACCTACTTCTCTGATTGGGGTTTAAAGAAAATCTCCGGTCAAAAATCGCGTTCAATTTTTCAAACACGTGATGGATCGGAAATTATTATTCGTCCGCGTTTAGTAAAAAACCTGCCGAAAGCGATTCAGCGAGGTTCGACGGTGCGAGAAGTTGTATGGGGGGTGACAGCCAAGAAAGATCTCAACCAGATAAAACGAGAGCTATCTAGGGACCGTCTGGTTCGCGTAGACCCCGACGGGACACTCCACTCAATAGACGATATGGGTCTGGGCATCGCATTTCGTCTCACGCGCCGGCGAAAATTAAGTGATAACGTTCAACCGATGAATTCACTGGCAAATGCGGGCCGAATAAATGCTCGGGCGACCTATCATGGTCGAGCAGTTCCCTCTCATATTGGTCACTGTGTGTTTATGGTCCCCGACATTGGGAAGATGGAAAAATTTTATACAGAGCGGCTCGGTTTTAGGGTGTCTGACTATTATACGGGTCGGGGGGTTTTTATGCGTGCGTCGGCACGCGGAGGCCATCACAACTTATTCTTTCTTGAGGCCGCCAATAGAAAACCTTCTATCAATCATGTGGCCTTCGGTGTGGACGACATTCATGAACTATTTGCGGGTGGGACATATTTTCAAAACAAAAAGCACAAGGTAGCGATAGGCCCAGGAAGACATCACGTATCTTCGTGCTATTTTTGGTATTTTGAATGTCCAGCGGGTGGTTCCACAGAATATTTTTGCGATGAGGATTTTCTGACGGAAGACTGGGAACCGGGTAATTGGGACCCTGCGCCGGAAACCTTCGCCGAATGGATGCTCGCAAGCGGCATAAAAAGGGAACACGTGTTACCTCCAACACGGGAAAGTCGGGATACTCGGTTAAAGCAGAAAAAAAATGTTCGTGCTCGGGCAGATGCTTGAATGTTTAACAGTGCTGACTAACTGCAAAAATTCAGAAGGAGAAGCTAATGGGTTCCAAAGCGCACTCGGAGGAATTAGTCGTCGATGGAAGCAAGATGGCGGTGTTTATTGACGAGCCACTTGGACATGGGTCCCATCCCGCAATTGTCGTAGCTCATCACCGTGCGGGCAACGATGCGGCAACCACAAAATTCGTTCAAGATCTCGCGGGGCATGGTTACGTGGCTGCGGCGCCCAACCTCCATCACCGTCGCCCAGAGGGCGAGGATACACGGGAATCTCTTAAACATTTGGACGATAGTGAGATCCTTAAAGATTTAGAGACAACTGTTTCATTGCTCTCGGATTTTCCCTTCGTAGATCCAGAAAGATTTGGTATTGCAGGGCACTGTATGGGCGGTCGTGTGTCTTTCCTCGGGGCCGCATCTATCACGGCATTTAAATGTAATGTCGTTTATTACGGTGGGAATATGTTCAAGGCTTGGGGAAGTGCGGAGCAGACGCCCTTTGAAAAACTTGAAAGTTTGCGGGGTCCCGTAATAGGGTTTTTTGGCGAAGATGACGAAAATCCAACACCCGAAGACGTCGCTAAGATAGACGGTCGTCTCACGGAACTAGGCGTAGAACACGAGTTTCATTCCTATCCAGGTTGCGGACATGCGTTTCAAAATTTTACTAATCCGCACGGGTATCGAGCCACAGCCACCTCGGATTCATTCAATAAAATGATCGAATGGCTTTCCGAAACCTTATAGAATAATCCGACTCAGGAACCACGGGTGGCTTGGGTTAAAGGTTCTCGTGTTAGGCTGAACTGCAACTTCCCCCACCCAAAACGCAGAACTTTGCGCAATGTGGATGGTTCAAGGTCACTGGTACTTTCGCGCTGTCCAGAGTGACCCCCAAGTCAAAGCGTTGGTCGTACGGTAGGAGCGTACACGAAACGACGGTAGGTTTGTCCATGCCACGGCGCTTGATGACCATGCGTGAGGACGAGCACATCATCGCATCAGGTGACACCTTTAGAACATTCCAGCATTCCTTGGATATTTCTGGCACGTCAGCGTTTTCATCTATTTCGGGAAAAAGTACGAGTTGGGTGGGATCCCACGCATCAAGCTTTAGATGAAGGCGTGAAAATAATCTACCGTAACCTTCACGTAACTCTGCCTCGGTTTGCTTCCAAAGCGTTCGCCCTGCTATCCGGAGGTTGAAATTATTTTTGGATAGCCAAGAAAGCCCTTCTAAGGAAGGGGACCAGCTGTGTGGGCCACGCTCTAGCTCATGATAAAAGCTGTCGTAATGGTCGATAGACAATCGCACGGTTAGTTGATCATTATACTGCTCATTGAGTTGAAGGAGCCTCTCGCCGACTTTCTCCATAGGCTTCATACCGTTTGTGAGGACGAGCGTTGGGAAACCCCGAGATAGTGAAAGGTCCAGAATTAGTATAAACTCTGGGTTCATAAACGGCTCACCACCCGTAAAGCCGATTTCCTTTGTTCCAAGATTTTCTTCAATGATTTCATCCAAATAGGACCTTACTTCTGCCGCAGTAATGTACACCAAACGATTATTGGTTGGGCTCGATTCAATGTAGCAATTAGTACATGAAAGATTACACAGCGTTCCCGTATTGATCCAAAGCGTTTGTAGTTTTTTAAGTGGTACTACAGCTCGCGGTTTTCCGTCGACGGTAACGTGCGGATTTTGGAACTTTCTGTGACTGATGTTTTGTTGTTTTACGGTAGTCCCAATGTCCATAATTTTCCCCAAATCAAGCAGGAATAGCCGGGTTCTTCCTAGCACATAGAAAGCGGGACATCCTAACCGAAACTCCGAGAAAGTTTTTCGAGAGGTAACGAGCATTATAAAAAGGTACTTTGGGGTACCCGGGGGCAAGGTAATTAGGGTACCCTTGAGTAGTCAGTGGAGGGCCGACCCATGTATATTGATATTTATACCCATATATTTCCGAATGCGTTCTACGAGCGGATGAGCACGATAGCGCCAAGGCTTGGCAATATCGGAAAACGTATGCAATCGGTCACAGCAGTTCATGACCTTGACGCTCGGTTCCGCGCAATGGATCCATTTGGGGATTACAAACAAATTATATCCCTACCAAACCCGCCAATTGAAGATATAACAACTCCAGAACAGGGCATTGAATTAGCGAGAATTGGTAACGATACCATGGCTGAAATGGTCGAAAAGAACCGCGACCGGTTTCCCGGTTTTGTGGCGGCTCTCGCGATGCACTCTATGGATGAAACGATGGAAGAGTTGCATCGGGCGGTGACTGACCTTGGCGCCGTGGGAGTTCAAATATTTACCAATGTTGGGGGGCGACCACTTGATCACTCAGATTACGAACCAGTATTTGCGGCCATGGCAGATTACGATCTTCCGATATGGATGCACCCCGCTCGAACATCGGATATGACTGATTACGCTGCGGAAGAGAAGTCGAGGTTTGAACTCTGGTGGGCACTTGGTTGGCCGTACGAAACCTCTGTAGCAATGGTGCGTCTGGTTCTGTGGGGCGTTTTTGATCGTTACCCAAAAATTAAAATTCTTACCCACCACCTTGGCGGCATGATCCCCTACTTCGAAGAGCGAGTGGGAGCCGGTCTTGATGTTTTAGGCGCCCGTACGTCCGACGAAGACTATTCTAACGTTTTATCTTCACTCAAACGGCCTCATGGTGAATATTTTCGGATGTTTTATGGTGATACCGCTATGTTTGGCTCATCCTCTGCATTTCCTACCGGTCTTCGATATTTTGGTGCCGATAATGTGGTGTTTTCAACTGATGCGCCATTTGCGCCGGTCGCGGAAACGTTCGAATCCCTGAAACGAATGGAACTTGAAACTGATGTTCAATCGAAAATCTACAAGGGAAACGCTGAGCGACTCATGAAAAGATCCTTCGGATAGAACGAGGTAAAACTGGGCGAGATATTCTCACTCGTTCAGTTGGACGGTGTTGTATTTCTCAGGTAGCGTTATTTCCAGTACTTCGTAGTCGTCCGAATAATAGAGAACATTATGCTTGATTTCTGGTGGTTGAATCCAGGCGTCACCTTCTTCAAATGTTACTTCTCCCTGGCCCTCGAACCACACAGTAGAGGTTCCTTTGAGGACCATAACCATTTGAAAATCCACCTCGTGACAGTGGAGCCCACTTCCTCCCTCAGGGCACGGCTTGGTCGTTCGGATAATGTGCGCGTGTACGCGCCCTTTCGTCGCTTTGCCAATACCGAGGTCGCGGTACTCTCGGTAGACACGCAAGCCACCGCTCACGAAAGGGTTTTCTTTTACGCGGTTTACCATGAAATCCGATATAATTTTGTTATCTGACATAGTGTGTTTCCGAGATGATGAATTTGCGCAATATTGTGCCATGATTGGCGACTGCGCAATCGTCTAAAGCATATTTTACAGGCCATTGGAGAAATGCCCTTGCGACAATTTACCCATATAGGGATGCCCTACCGAGTTCTGCACGGGGCCGGGTGCATTAACTTTCTTGAGGAAGAACTCCACAGACTAAAAGTCAATCGGGTGCTCTTCTGTTGTACAAAAAGCCGAGTGGGAGCAGTCAAGAAGCTTGGCGATCAATTAGGCAATATCGTTGTTGGTATTTGTGATGCCGCTAAGATTTTCGTACCGATAGAGGTCGCCGAAAAAGGACGTTCCATGGCCTCTGATGAGCGAGCGGACTGTCTGATTTCCTATGGGGGAGGCACGGCGGTTGGGCTCGCTAAATCAATCGCTTTGGAATTGGATATTCCTTTTATTTCTATTGTAACGACATACTCTGGGTCTGAAACGACTGCTTTACAGGGAATAATTGGCCAAGATGGTGTGCGCACTAATTACCGATCCATGCGCATGCTTGCCAAGACCTTGTTTTATGACCCTGAGCTAACATTGGATTTGCCGCTCGACGTATCTATTGCGAGTGGTTTTAATTCTATTTCCCATGCTGTGAGCTCTTTCCTGGGGAAAACCGCCAATCCAGTGGCTGATATGTATTCGGAACATGGTATCCGAACCATGTCCTCCGCTCTCGTTAACCTTGCTAAGAATACTCGTGATATTGAAGCACGCTCAGACGCCCTGCATGGTGCATGGTTGTGTGGGATGACATTAATGTCTTCCGGGACAACAATTCATCATAAGATTGCACATGTTTTGGGAGGGGGGTTTAACCTCCCACATGGTCCCACGCATGGAATAATCTTGCCCCATTCAACGAGTTACAACCGCAACGTGGCGAAGGACGCGATGCGGGGAATTGCGCGAGCCTTTGATGTACCGGACAGCGACGCCCCGCAAGCCCTTTTTGACTTATTAGGAAAAAGCGGTGCCGTTTCGGCTCTCCAAGATCTTGGTATGGCGGAAGCGGCTTTGGATGATGCGGCCGACCGCATTATGGTGGATCAATATTTCAACTTACGTGACTATGACCGAGATGCGATCCGGCTTTTATTGCAGGATGCTTGGGAGGGAAACCCCCCGTCAGGGGTATAACTATAATTTGGCAGGAAGGCTATTGGGGCCCGTCGTCCCTTTGCAATATCACTACTTTACAAAATACACCAAATGGAAATTCAGGTTTTCCTAATTTCTACCAATGCTCCATTATGGCGGAGCTTTGGGGAATTTCTCCGAATATAAAGTCAACGGACTTAACTGTTGCTTCGTGCAGAGCAACATTGGCGCTGCCTACGCAGTCAGGTGGCATGACGACGTAATAGCCATGAAAAAATGCTTCTCGCAAAGTGCTTTCTACGCAGACATTGGTTGCGACACCCGTCATTACTACGCTTCGAATTCCACGGCGACGAAGAATATCGTCTAGTTGGGTGTTGTGGAATGCAGAATAACAACGTTTTTCTACGACCATTTCATCCATGGTAGGTCCTATTTCATAGAAATCTGCTCCCCAGCTGTTGGACGCACAACAGACTGCCCCGCTCCCTTTCTCAAGCATTTTCGAGAGCATGGGCGCAGGTAATAAATCGTGATCGTAGATCGCCTTTATCCAAACAACCATTACGCCCGCTGTTCGCGCTTTTTCGACTAGTTTTCCTATTCGCTCGGACAGGGGCTTGTTTCCCCTCATGTCCGCGCCTTGCGTGACATGAATATATCCGTTTTCAGCGCAAAAATCGTTTTGCATGTCAATTATTAGCATAGCGGTGTGGGCCGGATTGAGAATTTCTCCCAAGTTTTCGAGCAGTTCTAATTGGGTTTTAGACATTGGCGCTCTCCGTTTCCATGTCCCAATACACACAACCCATGCCGCAGCGGAGTTCTACGGCTGGTTCATAACACACTATGTTCGCTTTTCGATCGTCAACTGTTCCCATGGCAGCAATCCAGGCGATCAGTTCGGACGTGCCTCCGTCACCTGCTGCGACCATTTTATCCATGGTACATTCCCGAAGAACTTTATCAGGGTCACCCTCTTTTAGTAGATCCAAAAACCAGCGATCGAATTCTTCGTTGACATCAAAATACTTCGGACCGCCAGGGTCGTGTGACAATCCTCCCGTTCCCATTAAAGCAACCCGCAGGTTGGCGGGTAATTTATTCTGTATGATTTCCTTCATCGCTTTCCCAAATGTGTAACAGTGTTTGGGGTCTGGCACGGGAGGCACGACGCAATTCATATGGATAGGTATGAGCGGTATATCGTATTCTGGCGTCAAGTATTTGAGGGGCACCGACCAATTATCGTCAAATAGGAGTTCCGATTTACTTGTAACGTCGAAATTCCCTTTTCTGAGTTCTTGAAACAGGATTTGTGCGGCGTCCGGCGCACCTCGCACGCTATAGGGCGCTACATTAACCCAGTCGCGGAACCATTCGGCTGGTCCCTTCCAAACACCAGCTGTGCCCACACAAAAATCGTGTATATCGTGAAGGGGCATGTTGAGTATATGATCGTTTGCCAGTCCAATGATCAGGTCCGGCTTACTTGCCCGAAGTAAGTTTCCCAGTTCGCTAAATCCATCGGTTAGAGCTTTTTGTTCATGGGGTGGTGCTTGGTCCAGCCAGCCAGTCAACCCTGGCGCATGGCTCAAACCTGTAACGAAAACAAGTTCTGCCATCAATCAACATCCTCTTTGCTTTTGACCATACTGTCACCGTAGGCTTGGGCTGCCACAGATTTGTTATGGTTATAGGTGCCGCCGTGAAAAAGTCGTGAAACCTGGGGCAGAAAATAAGGGTGTACCCCGAGTTCACTTAAACGCTTTATGTCAAGATCACGGAAAGCTTCCCGTTCAGCCTCCGACAGTCCGTAATTCTCCATAATAGATTCAAGATTTTGCGTAAAATTCTGATAGAGTGACGGATCGCGGCGCACAGCATAAATCATTTTGTTTGCTGCGAGATCGCGTTTTGTGTCGGCAACGCCCATAAAATTTCCTATTTGTTATCACGCCTGACGCGGTAGTTTCACATTAATATATTATTTAGGGCAGGTTAACAGAATATCTTAAACAGGGGACGGGTGTATGAGCCAAAAACAAAAGAGTATGAGCGGGGGCGAGGCCATAGTTGATGCATTGGTTCGACACGGCGTGGACACCGTATTCGGTATTCCTGGCGTTCAGCTCGATCCCCTCTTTGACGCGTTATACGATGCTCAAAACCGGATCCGCGTAATACATACGCGACATGAGCAGGGAGCCGGGTATATGGCGCTTGGATATGCCCAGGCGACCGGGCGTGTTGGAACTGCAATTGTAGTACCCGGTCCCGGATTGCTTAACGCGTCGGCCGCAATATCAACCGGTTATGCGTTAAATTCACGCATGCTGTGCATAGCCGGCCAAATACCTTCATCCCTTATTGGCCGTGGCACGGGGCAGTTACACGAGCTGCCAGATCAGCTTGCTATCGCCAGTGGATTGACGAAGTTCGCGCAAAGAATACCGACCCCTTCCGAGACACCCGAGATAATGGCGGAAGCCTTTAGGCAACTCCAAACGGGCCGACCGAGACCAGTCGAGGTCGAAATGGCACTTGACGTCATGAAGGCGGTTGAACCGATGATTACTTTAGATCCACCCGAAAACTACACAAAAAGAGAACCTGATCCGGATAAGGTGGAAGCTGCTGCCGAGTTGCTGGGTAACGCTAAGCGACCGCTAATTTTTGCTGGTGGAGGCACAACGGAAGCGGGGATAGAGCTTGGTCGTTTGGCCGAAACTCTTCAGGCGCCTGTTGTAATGTCACGCAGTGCCCTTGGCGTTATTGATTCCCGCCACCCATTAGCCCTCACACCGCCGCATGGTCACCGGCTGTGGAAGGATGCTGACCTTATATTAGGTGTTGGGACGCGTTTGGTGCCGATGATTCCTACCTGGGGCACCGATGATTCGCTAAAACTTATACGACTGGATGTTGATCCCGAAGAAATAACGCGAAGCAGTATCCCGGATGTGGCGATTGAAACAGACGCGGCGTTGGGACTTGCTGCGTTGTGTGCTGCTGTGCCCCGTTACAGTCCAAAACGTATGGATCGGACGGCGGAAATGCGGGAACTCAAGGCCGGCGTGCAAAAGGAATTTGAAAAACTTAGTCCTCAGATGCCAATACTTCAGGCCATCCGCAACGCTTTACCAGAAGATGGTATTTTTGTGGAGGAACTGACACAACCAGGCTACGTGGCCCGTCTAGCGTTTCCTGTTTATCAACCCCGAACCTTTATAAACCCCGGTTACCAAGGGACACTAGGTTATGCGTCACCCACGGCGATGGGCGCAAAGGTTGGACTGCCGGACAGAAAAGTTCTGGCGATTACTGGAGACGGTGGTTTTTTATTCAATATTCAGGAACTAGCGACAGCGGCACAACACGGCATAGACGTGGTCCTGGTTGTGTTTAATGATGGCGCGTACGGAAATGTGAAGCGATTTCAGCAACAACTATTTAACGGAAAGGAAATAGCGGTAGACTTAAAGAATCCTGATTTTATGAAGATTGCAGATGCGTTTGGGATACAGGGTGCAAGGGTTAGTTCCCCCGCTGAACTTGAACGAGAGATAGATAAGGCGTTTGCAACCCCTGGGCCCAGCCTAATAGAATACCCTCTCGGGGAAGTGCCCGACCCCTGGCACCTTATATTTCCTGGCAAGGCTCGCTAGTCTGCTGATGCGACCTGGAACTACTTTGGCTCTCCCATTAAGGAAAATCTAATGACCGCTGCAGCAATAAAAGAGAATGACTTTGTTCGGGAACAAGTAACTCAGGAGGAGTGGGCCGCCAGGGTTGACCTGGCGTGTGCCTACAGACTGATTGCTCATCATTACGTCAGTGATCTTACATACAATCATTTATCCATGCGTGTTCCCGGTGAAGAGGAGCACATATTGATAAAACCAAACGACATTATGTTTGAGGAAGTGACCGCTTCCAACTTGTTGAAATACGACTACGACGGAAATTCGCAAACCCCCGGCGCTCCGCCGCTTCGGGGTGGGGGCTTAATAATTCACGCCGGGATATTGCAGCACCGTTCTGATGTTAACGTGGTATTTCACACTCATACAGAAGCGAATATGGGCGTATCGGCCCAAAAGTGGGGTCTTCTCACTATAAACCAACACGCGATGCGATTTCACAACCGTCTCGCATACCATGATTTCAAAGGGTTTGAATTCAATCTGTTCATGCGGGACCCGCTGTTGAAGGATATTGAGGGATACCGAACGGCGCTATTGCGCAATCATGGCTCGTTGGTTCTCGGAGACACCGTTTCTGAAGCGTTTGTTACCCATCACTTCCTGGAGTTCGCGTGTCGTGGCCAAATTGCGGCCTTAACAGCAGGATTTGAGAATCTCCATTTTCCGTCAGAAGAGGACTGTGAATTTGCGGCTTCTCAAGTTACGGAAGCTGGTGAGACCTTGATCGGAGGAAAAGACTGGCCTGCCTGTCTTCGTCTTGCAGAGCGCCTCTACCCTGATTTTAAAGAGTGAACGTTTGCCAACACAAAACCATTTGTTGGGGTGATTTTCGAGGTCCCGGCAATTCGAGTTGGTTTTCTCTAGCCCGCTGACATTAGGCGACCGTATCCCTGGGGTCTATCATCGACATTCAGTTTGCGAAGCGCATGCCAAACCATGGCCTGATTAGAAGTCACTACCGGTTTGTCAATATCGCTTTCAATGGGTTCAATCGCTTCAACTGCACGAATTGCGGTGCAGCTTATAAAAGCGGCCTCCGATGCTGGCTCGTCTTGCTTATTTACCCGTCGCCGCCATTCTTCGGGTTCCACTGCCAGCATGGCTCCCCCATCGCCACTGATGCCCATACCGGTTTCTGACAACACGTCAACTCCGTGCGACCGGAGAAAGGCTACCTCCCGTTCATTTGTTTTCGTGATATAGGGCGTGGTCAGCGTTATTTGTTTTGCCGCAAACGTTTCAAACGCTTCTATACAGGCTTTTGACGTGGAGGTTGCTGTCTTTTCGGTAGCAGTCTCTATCCTTTCAATTATTTTGTCATCAAACCCAGGCGCAAACATCGATACCGCGGTACAATGAAATACGATCAAATCGACATCTGCGTCGGCTAACATTACGGCACCGCGCTCTACATCCTCAACCATCTCATGGATATGTTTTTCTTCGCTAGAACGAAGACGCAGGCGGGTGGTGTGAAGCGACACACCCTCGGGTAGCATTTCTGTAATTTGAGGTTCAGCGGCACGATTTACTGATGGCAATAACATTCCAATTCGTGCTCGATCTCCGTAGTTAGCCATAAGGTTTCATCCCCCTGTTGGAGTTGTGGGCCAGTGATTGGCCAGAAAACTTGTATCAAACTCAATTTTAAGGGTCGCTCCGATTAAATCTAGCCGCTTCTTTTTTTTTGACAGTGTGGTTAGACTTATAAAATGTTTATGAAGAACTGCTGGTATGTGGCGGCCTATGACCGAGAACTCGAGGATGGCGGCCCATTAGGGCGTACACTGTTAAATGAGCCCGTCGTTATGTTTAAGGACGCCTCGGGTAAAGCAATCGCTCTTGAAGATCGTTGTTCTCATCGCCATCTGCCACTGTCATTAGGTCAGGTTGTTGGAGATAATTTGCAGTGTGGGTATCATGGGTTGGAATTTGATTCTGCCGGCACCTGTGTGAGAGTGCCAGGTCAGTCGAGGGTTCCACCTGGAGCGAGGGTTATGTCTTACCCTTTCGTTCAAAGACACGGTTTTTTTTGGATTTGGCTTGGGGACCCTGACCAGGCAGATCAAGCGTTGATACCCGATTGGTGGTGGGTAGAGGACCCAAACTGGGCGTACAATACCGGGGCCTTTCTGCATATCAAATGTCACTACGAATTGATTACCGACAATTTATTAGATTTGTCACACCTCGGCTTCGTCCATACCAAGACGATCGGAAACAGCGCCATCGTTGATTTTCCCGTCCGAACGGAACGTCTAAACAATAAAATTCGCATGTCTCGTTGGATCCAGGACCGTCCACCACCGCCGCTGTACCGTGCCGGGATGAAAAGCAAGGATAATGTCGATCGTTGGCAAATCGTAGAGACCGAACCCCCGGGACATACGGTTGTTTACGCTGGATGCGGGCCAGTTGGTGCTGGTGATTTTGGTGGGCCCGAAGAATATGCAAACGGTATCCGTTTGCGAGCACTAAACGCACCGACACCGGAGACAAAACATTCAACATTTTATTTTTACTCTCATGTATGGGACTTTCGGGTCGATGATGTGGAGTGGAAACAACAAATGTATGACGATTTTTTGATGACCTTTATGGAAGATTTTGAAATTCTTGAGGCGCAGCACGCCTCCATACAGCGTGACGCAACCCGCAAACTTATCGATCTTAATGTTGACGCTCCGGGGATAGCGGCGAGAAATCTAGTCTCCGAGAAAATCGCGACGGAAAAAACAATTGCTGTCCAATAGATGTGTAATATACGGAAATAGGTGTTGACCGAAGTGGGAGGATTTAATGTTTCTTAAAAATGCTTGGTATGTTGGAGCCTGGGGGACGGAAGTTGGTCGTCAAAATCTTTTAAGACGAACGCTTCTGAGTGAACCTGTGGTATTTTACCGCCTCGAAGACGGGTCTCCCGTCGCGCTTTCTGACAAGTGTGCTCACCGGCATGCTCCGTTATCTGAAGGCAAGCTTGTGGGCGACAGAATACAATGTCCGTATCATGGGCTCGAATATAATGCAGATGGGGAATGCGTTCGTATACCGGGTCAATCGGCCGTACCGCCTGATTGTTACGTACGTTCTTATCCAACTGTCGAGCGATACCAATGGATATGGGTGTGGATGGGGGATCCGGCGCTTGCCAATCCCGAAGATATAGAAGATTTCGGCTGGATGGATCATCCGGAGTGGCGTGCGAAAGGCGAGTTGATGCACTTGAAAGCGGACTATCGTCTGCTGGTTGAAAATCTTCTTGATTTGTCGCACCTGTCGTTTGTACATCCCACAACTCTTGGTACGGACGCAGTAGCCGAAACCCCAATGAAGTTTGATCGTAGTGACAGGCACGTAACCGTGACGCGATGGGTGATGGATTCGAAGCCCCCACCATTTTTTGAAAAGGCGGGCGGCTTTTCACCTGATGATCACGTCGATCGTTGGCAGCATATAACATGGACACCACCCGCGTTCGTACGGCTCGACGTGGGTGCGGCAAAGGCCGGTACGGGTGCTATTGATGGAGACCGATCTCAAGGTTTTACTATGCGGAACCTGAATGCCATTACACCGGAAACAGATAAAACGACCCACTATTTTTGGGCTCAGGCTCACGACTTTCGTATCGACGAAGCTTGGGTTACGGATTTACTAGTGGCTAATGTTCATGAGGCGTTTCTGGAAGATTTAGAAATCATCGGTCTGCAGCAAGAAAACTTGGATTCTGGTACTACGCCTGCGCGCGTGGATATTAACCATGATGGCGGCGGACTGCAGGCTATTCGTACACTGAATGCGATGATTAAAGCGGAAAGCGATCCGCCGACGGCGCAAGCAGCCGAATAAGTATAAAAAAACCGGGCCCACGTGGGGCCCGGTCTCATATTGTTTTGCCGAGCAGCTCAGCGTCTGGCGCCGAACAAATGCAACAACATGATGAAAAGGTTTATGAAGTCCAGATAAAGCCGAAGCGCGCCGGAAATAGCGAGTTTTCCCTTTGTTTCACTGTCGAAATGCTCCGCGTATTCGTTTTTGATTTTCTGAGTGTCATAGGCTGTAAGTCCCACAAATACGAGCACTCCAATTACTGAAATAGCGAAGTGCAGAGCTGAACTGCCGATAAATATATTAACGATGGATGCGATAATGATACCAATCAGGCCCATAAAAAGGAACGATCCCATGCCCGATAGGTCTTTGTTTGTTGTGTATCCCCAAAGACTCATTCCTGCGAATGTGCCCGCAGTAATGAAAAATACCCGTGCAATACTCGCGCCGGTAAAAACCATGAACACAGTGGCCAGGGAAACACCCATAAGTGCCGCAAATACCCAGAAAACCATTTGTGCGGTTGATTGTTTAAGCGCGTGCAATCTCGCACTAAAGAAGAACACTAGGCCAATGGGGAGGAGCATCACCACCCACTTCAGCGCCGAGCCGAATAGGCTTTGACCTAGGCTGGTCAAGCCAACGATTTGGCCTGCGTCATTGGTAATCACCGACATTTGGGCAATAACCACCGCAAAAATACCAGTAAGCGCCAAGCCTGACGCCATATAGTTATACACGCGCAGCATATGTGCACGAAGACCCATGTCATAGGCCGCCTGGTCTACACGCGCGCCAGTAAATACCTGTTTCTCGGTTCCAATAGCCATTTACGATACCTGCTTTCCAAGTTCTCTATTAGTCGGAATATGGGACTTTTCAGAGGCAGAATCAACCACTGGCTCATAGCAAAGGTTGTTTATTAGGAAAATTTAATTTGCTGCGTATTTCCTAGTCATTTCTAAGGACAGGAGCCGGCTTTTGACCCAAGGCACGCCAAATTCCATATAGGCTAAAAATCACGGATAACAAAACAGCAATGACGCTTGTCGTGGCCACTGTGCGGAGGTCAAAAGAGAATTCTAATTGCATTACTTGGGAGGTAACCCCCCAGGCCGCGATTGATCCGAAAACAGATGCTATTACTGCCGTGATCAGGCCAAGCAAAACGTACTCGAGTAGCAGTGTCGCAATTATCTTCTTTCGGGTGGCACCGAGAACCTTGAGGACGACCGAATCATATACACGCCGGCGGTGCCCACTCATAATTGCCCCAGCCAGAACGAGTGTGCCCGCGACGATGGCAACTCCAGCGGTCAGTCTGATAGCTAAACCCAGACTACTTACAAATTCATTAACAGTCTCTAAAACGTCCTGCACACGAATAGCTGTAACATTTGGGAATTTATCGCCGACAATCTCCTCTATAACCAATTCCCGGGCGGGGTCTGCGTGAACAGTAGCTAAGTGTGTCTGTGGGGCATTTTCCAGCAGGCCCGGAGAATAAATAAAAATGAAGTTCATCCGAAGGCTGCGCCATTGAACGTCCCTAAGGCTGGCGATAGTGGCTGTAATATTACGCCCAAGTATATTGGTGGTTATGGTATCGCCTAGGCTTAAATTCAATGCTTCCGCGGCATTCGCGGCAAGCGATACCAAAGGGGGACCGCTATGATTACCCGCCCACCACTTGCCTGCGATGAGTTTTTCTCCCTTTGGCATTGATGCAGCCCAAGTCATTCCCCGATCTCCACGCAATAACCAACGACTGTTTTCCGGGTAGTCCAGGACTTTAACTGGGTTTCCTTTTATCCGGGTTATTCGACCACGCAGCATCGGCGTAGTACGCATTTCGCGAACGCCGCTGATGTCCTGGATGGTATCTTGGAATTTCTCAATTTGAGTATTTTGAATGTCGATGAAAAAATATCCCGGAGCAGTTTTTGGCATCTCTTCATTGATTTGATTGCTTAAATTTTTTTCAATCAGGGCTAGCGCCACAAGGACAGTTAGCCCGAGGCCTAATGACAAAATAATGTTACCTGTTTGTGAGCCCGGTCGGTGCAGGTTCGCGAGTGCCAGGCGCACACCAAAGCCGCCTGTTCTGGCCCCCAATTTTGCAGTTTTCTTAATTAAGCCACCGGTTCCTGAAAACAGGATTATCGCTGAGGCGGCACCGCTGATAAACCACATCGCTATTGGCTTCGAATTGGCGCTTTCGATAGCAATCAAAATTAGGATAACTAAGAGGATGAAAGTCATAAAGACAAAACGCCAACGAGGTATTCCTTTAATACCCGAGCCAGTGTGGCGGAAAAGCACGCTGGCGGGCAAATCGCAAGCTTTTGCAATGGGCCATATACAAAAACCAAGCGCCGTTAATATTCCAAACGCAGATGCAAGCGCCAAGGGCTCCCAGTATATGTTAAACCGAGCGACAACCGGCACCAGACCATCAATAAGGCGGGCCGCTGCGAGTGGAATAAATGCCCCTAACAACAGCCCGATGATAATGCCTATTACTGCCATCACCATCACTTGAATTAAGTAGGCAGAAAAAACAGTATCAACTCGCGCACCAATGCATTTTAGAGTAGCGATGGTTTGGATTTTACCGAGAAGAAAGTTTCTGACTGCGTTACTTATGCCAATGCCGCCGATTAGCAGTGCAGTCAATCCCACTAAGGTCATGAATAGAGTAGTACGGTCAATGAATTGTTTTATGGTCGGAGAAGCATTGCGGCGATCTTGAAGGTGCCACTCTGCATCAGGAAACGCTTTGTTCAGTTTGCTCGTCCAGGTCGACACAGATTTGTTTTTGTCTATTCGGACCCTGTAGAAATACCAGACGAGGCTTCCCCGTCGAACTAAGGCAGTGTCCTCGATTGAATTGGCGGAACCTATTAACCGTGGTCCTATTTGTAAGCCCGTGCGCCCGGAAATTCGGTCTGGCTCTTGATTAATTGTTCCCCGAATTTCGTAACGAGCTTTTCCAATGTTAATCGTGTCCCCTACTTTTATACCAAGACGAACCAATAGCGCTGGATCACATACAATTCCCCAAATGCCATTTACTTTAGAAAAGAGACTGTCCGGCGTTTTTCTATGATTTACCTTTAGGGTTCCATACAAGGGGTATGCATTATCGACTAATTTTAATTCTACTAATGCCCTTTTAGGGTTTTGTATGCCCCGTGCCATAGAACGCAAGTACACCACGCGTGATACCCTACCGTTTTCACGCAACCAACGGAGTTGCTCTTTCGAAATGTCCCTATGAGTAGTACGGAGAGCTATATCTCCGCCTAATAAAAGGGCACCATCCTCTTCTAGCCCCGCGATCAGAGATGAAGAAACGGATCCAACACCGGCAATTACGGCAACACCAAGGGCCAGGCACGCTATGAAGACACGAAACCCTCGAACCCCGCCACGTAATTCCCGTTGCGAAATCCGCAAGGCGTTAATCATGAGTGATTTTCTTCCCTGGAAATGCGGCCGTTTGTTAAAATGATTTTTCTGTCACATCGTTGCGCAAGCGCCTCGTTGTGCGTAATTAATAGCAACGTCGCATCATGATCTGCTCTAAGAGCAAACAAAAGTTCTATAACCATCTCACCAGTATTTACATCCAGATTTCCAGTCGGTTCGTCGGCAAGAATGATTTTGGGCTTGTTAGCAATTGCCCGTGCGAGTGCGACGCGTTGTTGTTCTCCTCCCGAAAGTTGTCCAGGATAATGTTTAGTACGTTTTTCTAAGCCTACCGATTTTAGTGCTTCGTGTGCTCTGTCAAAGGGGTCTGGTATCCCCGCCAACTCCACTGGAATTGCAACGTTTTCCATAGCATTCATCGTTGAAATCAAATGATAATTTTGAAAAACGATACCCATTGTATCTCTGCGGAATTGAGCGAGTTGGTCTTCGTTTAAACCGCCTAATGGAGTGTTGGCGATCATTACTGACCCCGAAGTGGGTCGATCTAGGCCGCCTATTAACATCATCAATGAGGTTTTTCCCGAGCCGGACGGACCCATAATGCTGACGGTGGTGCCAGCCGAAACTTCGAGATTTATTCCATTAAGAACGTTGACCGGACCGGCCTCGCTGTGCAGCTTAAGGGTGATATCTTTTAGTGATATAATAGGATTTTCTATGTTTTTTTGGCTTGCCACAATCGCTTTCCGGTCTTTAACTTGAAACACCATCATCATCCGTATAACCCGGCTGTCGAGTTTTTCAAACTTTGGATTTCAGGTTCTTTTATAGTCCTTGTTTTAGTGGTGTCTTCCTCTGCTTTTGGGAAATCTCGGCTCTTGGTGCTCGGCGATAGCCTCACGGCAGGTTACGGATTGTACGCGGATCAAACATTCCCATCCCGTCTGAAATTGGCACTTCACAAATTGGGAGTTGAAATAGACGTTATTAATGCTGGTGTTTCGGGTGATACGACCGCTGGCGGCCTCGCGCGCGTCGAGTGGGTTCTCCAGAGCAAACCCACTCATGTTATTCTCCAGCTTGGAGCCAATGATATGTTGCGGGGTGTGCCTCCCAGCGTCGCAAAAGAAAACCTCACTCAAACAATTAAGAAGTTGCGGCGCCAAAAAGTACAGGTGCTTCTTGCGGGGATGTACGCGAGCCCAAATCTTGGAAAAAACTACGGTAAAGAATTTCATCAAATCTACCATCAACTCGCAAGTGAGTTTGATCTTGAATTATATCCGTTTTTTCTTTCCGGCGTTGCCGCGGTACCTAGTTTAAACCTTAGGGATGGTATACATCCTAATGCCAAAGGAATTCAGGTTATAGTGAACCGTATTTTGCCGACCGTGCTTAGGTTTGTCCGCGGAGAGGATTAGCGCATGGAAGCTGCTCGAAAATTTGTGATGGGTCACGCTGTAGATGCCGATTGGGAAACTATGGTGGAATCGTGTTTCAATCAGATGCAACCCATACCCGAGCGCAGTAATATTGGATTTATTTATGTAACAGACTTGCTTGATGAAGACCTACCTCTTGTGGCGGAGTGGCTAAGAGAAAAAACGGGTATTCAGCATTGGGTTGGCACCGTCGGTTTTGGGGTGATGGTCGGCGGGCAAGAGTACTTTGATGTCCCTGCAATTGTGGCGATGATCGGTTCGCTTCCAGATCATTCTTTCTGTGTGTTGCCTTCGGTGAACCGGCCGGGCGATCCCCTACCCGATCACGTAATGAAGTGGGTTACCAAAACCAATCCTTTTTTTGGCGTCGTCCACGCAGATCCGCGTAACGCCTACGTTGGAGATATTTTAAACGCGATCACAGACGATACGGATGCGTTTCTGATCGGTGGTTTGACGGCATCGCGCGGCCGGCAGCCACAGATTGCGGATAGTTTAACCGAGGGTGGTGTGTCAGGGGTTCTTTTCTCTAAAAAGGTTTCTGTTTCGACTGGGTTGAGCCAGGGTTGTTCTCCTATTGGAGGGGTCCATGAAGTGACAGGGGCCCGCGACAATATTTTAATTGAGCTTGACGGCCGACCTGCACTGGATGTGTTTCGGGCAGATGTCGGTGAGGTTCTTTCGCGGAATCTTGAACGGGTGGCTGGATATATTCATGCGGCGCTGCCCATCGCGGGCGACGACAACGGCGATTATCTTGTGCGGAATGTTGTTGGGATTGATCCATCAAAAAAATTAGTAGTGATCGGTGAACGGATCTCTGTGGGCGATAGAGTCATGTTTGTTCGTCGAGATAAATCTGCAGCAATGGACGATTTAGAACGGATGGTAGCTGACGTGACTGGGCGCGCAACTGGAAAACCAAAGGCAGCACTATACTATTCTTGTGTGGCACGAGGGCCTAATTTGTTTGGTTCAGACTCGGAAGAAATGAAAACGGTTCAGGCGAAGTTAGGTGACGATATACCCCTGGTAGGGTTTTACGCGAATGGGGAGATTTCGAACAACCGTTTATATGGTTACACCGGAGTATTGACACTTTTTAGCTGATGTTGTTTTGAGTGCTCGAAGATTTAAGTGCTAGAATGATTAGACTTTTTACAGCCCTTTCCTTGCCTCAAGACTTGCAGGTTCAAATTTCTAGTCTTCAGGCGGGTATTGATAGTGCCCGATGGGTGAACCCAGAGAACTTACATATAACAGTTCGATATATCGGTGAGGTTCCAGAGGATTTGGCTGATATTATCATTAATAATTTGGCGTTCGTGCGTGCGCCCACTGTCCCAATTGAGTTGAAGGGAACCGGCCATTTTTCCAGTCGTGGAATAGTTCGTGCTCTATGGGTCGGTGTTGCCAGGGGACCTACCCTTTCTTTTCTCCAAAACAAAGTAGATAAATGTCTTTTAACTGCGGGTCTGGCACCTGAGCGTCGAAGGTATACACCTCATATTACCGTTGCTCGACCGCGCATCGCTCATTCAAAACGTATTCGTGAATGGCTCGAGAACACTGGTGGTTTTTCAGCTTCCACCTATCAGGCCGATACTTTAACACTTTATCAGAGCCATCTCGGCCGCAAAGGTCCCGCCTATATCCCTCTTGCCCAATATCCTTTGGATTTCGATTCCCATACCTGAGTAATAATCTTTTTGTTTTGTAGGAGTAATATTTTTATTTTTTTTATCTGGGCGGTCTCTAATTTTTTGGTCGACTTTCCGAAAATTCCGGATAGACCCTATTAAAATCATTAAGCCATTCAACCAAAGTTATGAGTTCTGGGCGCCAGTCATACTGTTTCCGAAAATCCATATATTCAAGCGCGCATGCAAACCCGATCCCGCCAACGGTTAGGGGCTTCTGGACGGGAGGTGATCCGGCCATAGCAACTAACGTTCGGCTAATTTTTCCCCGCTGAAAATCCAACCAAGGTTCATACGGTGTTTGCTTTGGCCGATAACGGCCTTCGTAGGTGATCAATAGTGCCGCTTCTAATATTCCGTCTGCCATCGCGGCCTGCCGTAAGGCCAGAAATCTAGCCTCCGTATCTGTCGGAATAATTTTATTGCCCCCTGCTAGGATATCCAAATATTCTAATATCACGCGGCTATCAAATAAAGCTTCACCATTATCACGAATAAGTGCGGGTACCTTTGCGAGAGGATTGAGTTTCCGAATATGTTCTTCGCTATCCGGTGAACCGATTTCAATCTGGTCCGAGAGGTTTAAATGTTTTATTGCAAATGTCGCCTTACGTCCGAATGGTGATGGTCCCCTCAATAACAACTTCATCTTTATAAAGGCCCCTTTGTTGTCACTCTTTGGTAGTTGTCAACTGCAAGTGACAATTGGTCAAGGCTTCGATGATTCGGTTAGACTTAGTTCTAATGGAGACACCGAGTTTTATGCTATGCCTGTGTACTTAGACCAAAATGATGCGCTTGCTTTATGGCGAAAAGCTCTTTGTGCAAGCGTTCGGGATGAGGGGCCTGATCTGTCGGCTCGACAAATGTCTATTTTGTTGATGGTTTTTAATGTCAAACAGAAACATACCGTCCGAGACCTTGCGTTAAATCTAAACATTTCCAAGCCCGCTATTTCTCGGGCACTAAATCGCCTTAACACACTGGGTTATATCCGCCGCCGCGTTGACGATTATGATCGTCGCAGTATTCATGTTGAATGCACGGAAAAAGGCGCTTTATATCTTGCAAACTTTGCGGAGGATATATCAAAAGCAGGGCGAGAGTTGGAAAGCCCAACCCCATTCGAGGCGGGGACACCGAAAGCTAGCGTTGATTTTTAAGGACAAACCTAAAAACTCTTCCTACTATATTTAGTACTGTCACATCAGTCACGTTCTAATACCTATCCGCGCCGGTTTGTAGCGGTTCTGACTATATTGCTGAAGCGATCAGGGCCTTGGTGTATTCGTCCTTCGGGTTTTCAAAAAGTTGATGGGTAGGGCCTCTTTCTACGATCTTACCCTCTTGCATGATGATTATCTCATCAGCGATTGCACGAATAACTTTCAGATCGTGGCTTATAAAGATATAGGCTAGCCTATGTTTCTTTTGAAGGTCTTGTAACAAATTAATAATTTGAGCTTGCACTGACAGATCAAGTGCCGACGTAGGTTCATCAAAGATCAGAAGTTTTGGCTTAAGAACTAAGGCGCGAGCAATAGCAATTCGTTGACGCTGGCCACCCGAAAATTCGTGGGGATACCGGTCCTGCAGATCTTGGGAGAGTTCCACCTCTTCTAAAGCTTCCCCCACGGCTTTTCTTCGTTCTGCAGAATTTTGTTGAATAAGTTTGTGCAGACGAAGGCCTTCTTCAATGATTTGCCCGACCGATAATCGCGGTGAAAGTGTAGAGAATGGGTCCTGAAACACCACTTGCATTTCTTTTCGCAGGGGTCGCATGCGGTTAAAATTGTATCTGTCTATACGTTCTCCAACAAAAGAAATGGCTCCCTTACTTTCCTGTAGACGGAGAAGGGCCATCGCGAGAGTTGTTTTGCCAGACCCAGACTCTCCGACGACGCCTATAGTTTGCCCCTCGCGAACCACTAAACTTACATTATCGACCGCTTTCGTATGACCCTTCGTTTGGCGCAGGATACCTTTGTTAATCGGGAACCATACCCGTATATTTTTTGCCTCAAGAATTTTGGGCGTTTGCCCCGTATGGGGGTTTTTTTTGGGTTTGGGCTGGGATTCAAGGAGATGCCTGGTGTAAGGATGGCGGGGCTGGTTAAATACTTCGTTCGTCACCCCTGTCTCTACAATCTCTCCGTCCTTCATCACACAAATCTTTTTTGCTATTGTCCGGACGATGCTGAGATCATGCGTAATTAGTAATACAGACATACCGCGCTGTTTCTGAAGTTTCTTAATCAACTCAAGAATCTGTGCTTGGATCGTTACATCCAAAGCGGTGGTTGGTTCGTCGGCAATGAGGAGATCCGGATCGTTTGCCAGAGCCATAGCAATCATTACCCTTTGGCGTTGACCGCCAGAAAGTTGATGTGGATAAGCGGTGAGGCGGGATTGTACCTTTGCTAGACCAACCTCGGTTAATAGTTTGATTATGCGTTCCCGGGCCGCTTTTTTACCTAGTTTTTTATGAACAAAAAGAATTTCCCCGATTTGTTTTTCTATAGTGTGTAAGGGATTAAGTGAGGAAAGCGGTTCCTGAAATATAATGGCAATGCGATTTCCACGGATGTTTTGCATGGTCGAACGCGGCGCGCCTATTAATTCTTGATTTTCCAGAACGATTGACCCGGATGGGTGATGAGCGACGGGATATGGGAGAAGTTGGAGGAGTGAGAGCGCGCTCACCGATTTTCCAGACCCAGACTCTCCGACCAACGCTAATGTTTCGCCACGCCTAATCTCAAAACTAATATTACGAACAGCGGCGACTTCTTGTGAGCCGCGTCCAAATGATACCGATAAACGTTTTATAGATAACAAGGGGTCAACCATTGAAGGTCTTCCTAGGATCGAAAGCGTCACGAACTGCCTCACCCACAAAAATCAATAACGTCAGTGTTAACGCAATACTGATTGTGGAGGTCAGTCCTAACCATGGTGCTTGAAGGTTAGTCTTACCCTGTTGCAGGAGCTCACCCAGAGATGGCGATCCCGGGGGTAACCCAAGGCCCAGAAAATCAAGCGCAGTAAGACTAGTGATCGAGCCAGTCAAAATTAAGGGCAGAAAGGTAAGTGTCGCGACCATAGCGTTGGGCAGCACATGCCGGAGTATGATAGTGATATTACTTACACCTAGGGCGCGCGCCGCTTTAACATATTCGAGGTTTCGTGTGCGGAGAAACTCGGCTCGAACCACGCCCACCAGCGCGGTCCAGCCAAACAAAAGCAATATTAATAATAACGACCAGAAACCCGGTATGATTATGCTCGAAAGGATTATGAGGATATAAAGCTGTGGAAGGCCACCCCAAATTTCCACAAAACGTTGAAAAGATAAGTCAATCCAACCCCCAAAAAACCCCTGAAACGCACCAGCTAGTACACCGATAATTGATCCAAGTAATGTCAGTATTAATCCAAACAGGACTGAGATCCGAAAGCCATATATTACCCGTGCTAGGACATCACGTCCCTGGTCATCGGTTCCAATTACGTTATTTTGGGATGGAGGTGCAGGCGCTGGGACTTTTAGATTTAAATTAACGGTGTCGTAACTATATTCGATGAGTGGCCAGATCATCCAGCCACCCTTTTGTTGAATTAAATCCTGGACATCTTTTTCTCGATATTCCGCTTCTGTCTCGAAATCGCCGCCAAATGTAGTTTCAGCGTATGTGTTTAAAACCGGTATATAAATTTCATCTTGGTACCATATGAATAGTGGCCGATCATTGGCAATGAACTCCGCGGGTAACGTTACAACGAATAGCAACATGAAAATTACCAGGGACCACGACCCCCGTTTGTTTTGGCGAAAAATATTCAGGCGTCGCGTGTTCAGGGGTGAAATTGTTTGACCAAGTATTTTGTACTGCGTAGGCAGGTCAGACATCACGCGCCTCAAAATCAATTCTTGGATCAATGATTGTGTACAAAAGGTCACCGATCAGATTCATTATTAGGCCGAGTAGCGTGAAAAAATAGACTGTCGCAAACATAATTGGATAATCTCTTTTTATAGCGGCTTCAAAGCCGAGCAGGCCAAGACCATCCAAGGAGAAAATTATTTCGATCAACATTGCGCCGGTAAATAAAATACCCACAAATGCACCTGGAAAACCGGCTATTACAATCAACATCGCATTCCGAAATACGTGGCCATACAAAACACGCCTTTCACTAAGGCCTTTTGCACGGGCGGTTTGCACGTAAAGCATGTTGATTTGGTCTAGATAAGAGTTTTTGGTGAGCATTGTAAGTGAGAGGAAGCCACCCAGCACCAGAGCGGTTATGGGTAACACCAAATGCCACAGATAATCAAACATTTGACCCATAAAGGTAAGTTGTTCGAAATTGTCTGATATTAACCCACGCAAGGGAAACAAATTGATAAAGCTTCCACCGGAAAATAAAACGATCAGTAGAATTGCTATGACAAATGACGGGATAGCGAAACCAACTGTGAGCACCGCCGTTGTCCATACGTCAAACCGGCTCCCATCCCGTACTGCCTTGCGAATACCAAGCGGTATGCTAACTAAATACACGATTATGGTGGTCCAAAGACCCAATGAAATTGAAACCGGTAATTTAGAAAAAACTAAATCAACGACTGTCTCGTCCCGAAAGAAACTTGTTCCAAAATCGAAGGTGATATAATTGCCGATCATATTGATAAAACGCTCGTGCAATGGTTTGTCGAACCCGAATTGTTTCTCGAGGTCCTTTATAAATTCTGGGTCAAGGCCTTGAGCTCCGCGATAAGTCGTCGTGTTTTGTCCACCTGGGATTAATTTGCCACCACCCTTCCCCATGACCTCACTGCCCGAACTACTTATGCGACCAGTTGTCCCGACGCCGGTGCCTGAGAGTTCAGCTATTATTTGTTCTATCGGCCCCCCTGGCGCAAGCTGGACGATAGTGAAATTAATAACCATGATTCCGAATAAGGTCGGGATAATAAGCAATAGGCGTCGAATTATGTATGCGAGCATCCCGTTTATTTAGCCCTTTGAGCCGGCGGGTGGAGGTAGGGATTCGGCCGGTCTGGGCGGGACCTTTCCAGCTTTAATCATTGCCGCTTTCTCTGTGTCGTACCACCAAGTATCGAGAACACCTAAATCATATTTGGGTGAGATTTTTGGACGATTAAACTTATTCCAGTAAGCGATGTTATGAACCCCTTTGTACCACTGGGTAACCACAAAGCGGTTCCACATCAAAACACGATCTAAAACGCGAACTGATAGTTGGAGGTCTGTTCGAGACTCTGCATTTATGACTTTTTCTACTAATGCGTCGATGACTGGGTCATTAATACCACCTATATTGGATGAGCCTCGCACGTTTGCATATTGAGAACTGAAGTAATTTCGCTGTTCTAGGCCAGGGGTCAGTGGTTGAACAATCCGGCGTATAAGTACATCGAAATCAAAACTGTCGGCGCGACGTTTGAAATTCGCAATATCAACAATTCGTATACGTGCGCTAATACCGAGCCTCTTGAGGTTTTTGATATAGGGGTTGATTATTCTTTTGAAACTACCTTCAAAAAGTAGAAATTCAATGTCGAGCGGCATTTCTTCTTCGTTAATTCGGCGACCATTTTTTATCGAATAGCCGGCCTCTTTTAAAAGTATTTGGGCTTTCCTGAGATTTTTTCGAATGCGTCCCGCTCCGTTAGTTTTGGGAGCAACAAATGGTAATCTGAAAACTTCTTCGGGAACTTTTCCCCGGTAAGGTTCTAAACGCGAAATTTCGTCCTGTGATGGCATATAACGCGCGGCCAACGGCGAATTCTCGAACATCGAATTTGTCCTGGTATATTGGCTGAAAAATAGGGTCCTGTTTGTCCATTCGAAATCAAAGGCGAGGTCTAGAGCTTTGCGTACCCGTACATCTTGAAATTTTTTCTTTCTTAAGTTGAAAACGAAAGCTTGTACCCCGGAAGGGGTTTCATCTGGCAAAACCTCGCGAACAATAAAACCTTTGTTTACTGGGGGTTTATTGTACTGAGTAGCCCATTGTCGGGAGGTAAAGTCTTCGCGAAAATCATATTGGTTTGAAAAGAACGCCTGAAAGGCAACTTCTCGATCTCGGTAATAATCTACCTCTATTAAGTCAAAGTTAAATCTACCCCGATTCACGGGTAAATTCATCCCCCAGTAATCAGAAACTCGGGAATACTTAATCGCGCGTCCAGGTTTTACCTCTTTGATCTTGTACGGGCCGCTTGTTAAGGCGCCGACGAAAGTAGTCTTGTTAAATGTGTTTTTTTTATAATAAGTTTTGGACAGTACCGGCAACGTGGCGAGCTGCGTAGGAAGGTCACGGTGGATCCCTGGATTGAAGATAAATTTTATCCGTAATCTTGATGTGATTTTTGCATCTGCGACATCCCGAAAATTTATTCTGTATTTTGGATGTCCGTATTTAATCAAAGTTTTGAAAGTAAATAAAACATCTTCAGCGGTTATGGGGCTGCCATCATGAAATCGTGCGCGCGGATTAATATTGAAAGCTACCCATTTTTTGTTTGCCGGAATTTCTATGGTTTTCGCTACTAACCCGTAGTAGGAATCGGGCTCATCATATGAACGCGCTAAAAGCGTATCGTAAAGAAGTATTTCGGCAAGGATTTCTTTTCTCCCCTTTAACGTAAATGGTTGGACCGTTTCGAATGAATCAAGTGCGGGGATCTTTATTCGCCCACCTTTAGGCGCGGCAGGATTTACGTAGTCGAAATGGGTAAAATGGGGAGGATATTTTAGATCACCAAACACACTGAGCCCATGTGTTCGAGTAGTGTCTGCTACAGCGAAAGCAGGAATTATAGAGAGCGTAATGACTATTAGAACGTGGAGGTATCTCATCGGGATGTATCTTAAGCAGCTTCAACGCTGTTCGTTAAGGTTTTTCGCCCACTGTTTTAGCGTTGATGACTTTTATCATGCCACCAAGAAGTTGGATCAACGCCGTAAATGGGGTGCCTCGGCACGCCGAATCTATTCCAATAAGCAATGCGATCGTTACGTACGTGCCATTGAGGAATGACGTAATGGTTCCATAGTAGAACTCGGTCCAGTGCCCTCGTCGCGTGAATCAAACCTTTTCGTGTCTGCGCGCTTATTAGAGCACTTATTAGTGCGTCTACCGCCGGGCTTTGAACGCCAATAGTGTTTCCGCTACCAAGGCGTTTTGCCGCCGCCGAACCCCAATAATTACGTTGTTCATTTCCTGGAGATTCAGACTGACCGGCGCCACCAACAATCATATCAAAATCAAATTTGCGAATTCGGTTAATATATTGGGACTGATCAACTGTCCGTGTTTTTGCGACTATTCCTAATCTTTTTAGATTTCTCGCAAATGGAGCGACTATGCGCTCAAAGGCTGGGCTGACCAGCAGTATTTCAAAACTTATCGGGTTTCCTGTTTTAGGAGAAATAAGCTTGTTTTTCCTTATTTTGTAGCCCGCGCTTTTTAGTAATTTTATGGCTGTCTGGAGGTTTTTCCGGATGTTACCGGTTCCGTCGGTACGCGGCGGTTCATAAGTTTTGGTAAATAAATCCGGCGGCAGCAGTTTTTTCCATGGTAGTAGCAGAGCCAGTTCTTCTATAGAAGGCAGTCCCTTGGCCGCCAGGTTGGAGTTTGAAAAGAAACTTTTAGTGCGGGTATACTGCCCGTAAAACAGGTTTTTATTTGACCACTCAAAGTCGAACGCGAATGACATTGCGTGCCGGATAACAGGATCTTTAAACTGCGGCCTTCGAATATTAAAAACAAATGCCTGCATTCCTGTCGGGCGTTTATGCGTGACTTCCTCCGTCTTTACATCCCCCTTGTGGTGGGCAGAAAAATTGTAGCCTGTGGCCCAAACTAGAGAAGAGTTTTCACTTCGAAAGTCATATCGTCCCGTTTTAAAGGCTTCGAGTGCTACGGTTTGATCGCGATAATATTCGTATCTAATTTTGTCAAAATTGTAACGACCGACGTTGATCGGCAACTTTGATCCCCACCAATTTACGACTCGCTCTAATTCAACATAACGACCCGGTTCAAAGGATGAGATTCTGTATGCGCCGCTGCCCAAAGGGGGTTCGAGAATAGTCTTTGAAAAATCACGAGTTGACCACCATTTCTGAGAGAGCACCGGCAGTTGTCCAATGATGTGCGGAAGTTCGCGGTTTGGAGGTCCTGAAAATTGGAATCGTAGTTTGTGATGACCTAATTTTTGTACTCCTTTTATATTTTTGTAATAAAATCGATAAAAGGGTGCACCTCTTTTTTTTAAAGTTTCGAATGACCAAACCACATCTTCCGCTGTAATCGGGCTTCCATCATGGAAACGAGCCTCTTTCCGCAAATTAAACACAGCGTATGAGAGATTAGGTGGTACTTCCACACTCTGAGCTACCAATCCATATCCCGCCGAGATCTCGTCAGCCGGAGAATACATTAGTGTTTGATAGACGAGGTTTAAGCCTACAGAAGCGTTTCCTTTCATTGAGTAGGGATTGAATGTATCGAAAGTTCCAATCGTATAACGACGGAAAATTCCGCCCTTTGGGGCGCGCGGATTTACATAGTCTAAATGTTTGAAGTCTGGTTTATATTTGAGTTTGCCTAAAAGAGTAAGGCCGTGACTTTTTATCGTATGACTAGGAGGTTTTTGAGCTTGTGCAAATGCACCACCAAATACAATCATCAATAATGTAAAAAAGCTTATATAAAAATTCATTGTGGTTTGGTTCTCAACACACGCCGGAATTCTAAGTGTAATAATTTATAGCATTCACATAAATATGGGGACGTCATGGGAATTCTAATTTCTATGTTTTAACGAATCCATAATTTCTTGGTGAACACGCGGATCGCCGCACGCGAGTATACTACCATTGGAGGCCATGGTTATTGGGTCGCCTTGCCAGTCAGTAATAATGCCACCTGCCTCCTCAACTAACAATGCAATAGCGCAAAAATCGTATGGTTTTAAACCTGTTTCCATAACGACGTCGACAAATCCCGCAGCAAGCTGCGCATAGGTGTAGCAATCGCCTCCGTAAACTACATGTTTTGCCTTAGAAGAAACTTTCTGCCACTGGTCTTTTCCCGTGCTATCGAATAATTGTGGTGATGTGGTTCCAATGACGGCGTCAGCGAGTTTTGCACAGGTCCTAACCTTAATAACTTTCCCGTTAAAGGTTGCACCATTTCCCCTGGTTGCAAGCCAACGCTCGTTATTTATAGGTTGGTCAATTAAGCCCAAAGTTGGCTTATTTTTCTGGACGACTGCTATTAGCGTCCCGAATATAGGCCGCCCAGTGATGAAAGATTTAGTACCGTCAATTGGGTCTATCACCCAGATAAATTCCGATTCTAGATTTTTATTTTTATATTCTTCGCCAAAAATGCCATCCATCGGTCGTTCCTGGGCAAGCATTGACCTCATAATTGCCTCTGCTTCTTGATCAGCTCGCGTAACCGGGGATCCATCATCTTTTCTGTCAACCGTGAAGGGAGTCCGAAAGTAATTCCTGATAATCGGCCCGCTGGCATCAGCAAGACGATTTGCGAGGGAAACGAAGTCACAGGGATTTTCATCAAGCATGGAGGTAGTCTGGCTTAATTTTGCGAAGTTTGGAAGGTGTTGAGGACGTCGACCATTAAGGTTGGCTATACCTTCCCAGCGCCGCGAACGATAGTTTTGATGTTTTATAGATTGTTTCAGAGTTTTGTAGTTTCGTGGAGAGCAAGGGTAGGCAACACAACTATAATTTAAAGACGGGTTAGTTAACTCACCAAGAACTATTTAAGAGGGGGGGGAGTTTCACTAAGACTTCTGAGAAATGCAATAACATTTGCGCGATCTTTTACTTTTTTCAAACCCACAAAAGACATTTTTGTGCCTTTAACGTACGACTTTGGTTTAGCTAGGAAGGCATTTAAGTTTTCATATGACCACGGTTTGTCGGCGATGCCTTGAAATGCTTTAGAGTACTTAAATTGGGTAACCGAGCCCGGCATCCGGTTCACGACCTTCCAGAGATTGGGGCCAATCCCACTTTTCTTGCCCTTTTGCGTAGTGTGGCAGGCTTTACATTTGGCAAAAACCTTTTTCCCGGCCGACACGTCGGCCGATACCATCAATTCGGTGACTGGCTGAAGTGGCTCTTTCTTCTTTTGGAGGGTCGGCTTTTCGGCAATAACTTGTTCTTTGACTATTTTGTCCGTGCCGTGTCCGTTTCCATGTTTGTCTTCTGTGGACACAAGATTATCGCCTACCTTGCCAATAACGACCAGGACCAGAACAGCGAGGAGCACCGCACCAATAATCTTATTTAATTCGAATGACGACATCTCGGGAATCCGTTAGAAATTATCCAGCCAGGTCACTATAAAGGCATCGGCAAAATAACCTTTGTCTTTCTATCTGTCTAACAACGATCCACCGATAAGGCATTCCCGTTCTGGCACAAGGGGTATAATGTCGCACCCGTTCGAAAGTTCTTTTTGATATCTTTTTCTCAGGACCGGGATTTTATGAACCAAACGAAAAACCCAGTGATTGTGATTCCGGCTAGACTTGCCGCGACCCGGTTTCCAGACAAACCTCTTGCTGACCTACACGGAGTACCAATGATTGTTCAGGTATGGCAGCGAGCAATCGAAGCAGATATTGGACCTGTTCTCGTCGCTTGTGGTGATGTGGAAATAGCGGAGGTGATTAAATCAGTTGGTGGGAACGCTTTTTTAACTGACCCCGATCTCCCTAGTGGTTCGGATCGGGTGCACAAGGCACTCACTGTGTTTGATCCAGATGGGCGTTACAACCTCGTTATTAACCTGCAAGGGGACCTTCCAACGATAAATCCAGCGCTCATTAGTGCGTCGTTAAAGCCCTTTGATGATTTGAAAGTAGATATAACAACATTAGCTGCGGAGATTACAGATCAGCGAGAGAGAGCCGATAAAAATGTTGTAAAAGTGGTCCTATCTTTTCCGTCTGAAACGTCGGATATCGGAAGGGCACTCTATTTCAGCCGCGCAATGGTTCCATTTAATTCTGTTGGCCCACACTATCACCACATTGGGGTTTATGGATTCAAACGCAACATTCTGGATAAATTTGTTTCTCTTCCAGAAAGCAGGCTAGAGAGTCTTGAAAAACTAGAACAATTGCGCGCGTTAGAGGCGGGCATGCGAATAGATGTCGCGCTCGTTGACACGGTTCCCATCGGGGTCGATACTCCCGCCGATCTGGACCGGGCTAGGGCATGTCTTGCGGCCGGTTCTGCGTGATTTGTTACTCTGGAGCACCCCAGTAGAAAAAGAGGTAAACGGATAATGCCGGCCCAAAAAAAACAAAAACGCCAGTCATCGAAACGAACCATCGCGTTTCAGGGCCAACCGGGAGCCTATTCCCATCTCGCCTGCAGCAAATTCTTTCCTGAAATGGATCCGCTACCCACAGCAAGCTTTGAGGACACATTTTCGGCTGTTTTAGAGCGAAAAGCTAAATATGCCATGATACCAATTGAAAATTCGGTTGCTGGGCGTGTCGCGGACATTCATAGGATAATGCCAGAATCGGGGCTTTACATTATCGGCGAGCGTTTATTGCCGGTTAACCATTATTTACTGGCCCCGGACGGCGCCTCTCTAAATACTATTCAGCGAGTACATAGCCATGTCCATGCTTTAGGCCAATGTGGGCGGTTTATACGAAAATATAAGTTAGAACCAATTATCCATGCCGACACTGCGGGTGCTGCATCCGACATAGCTGCAACGGGAAGTACCTCCGACGCCGCAATTGCTTCCGAGCTAGCAGGCGCGGTTTACGGCCTCAAATCAATCCGGGCTAATATCGAAGACGCAGAACACAATACAACACGGTTCGTGGTTATGGCACGTGACGCGTTTGCTCCAAAAGGCCATGACGGACCCCTGGTAACAAGTTTTATTTTTCGGGTTCGTAACGTCCCGGCTGCTCTTTTTAAGGCGCTTGGGGGGTTTGCAACCAATGGGATAAATATGACTAAACTAGAGAGCTATATGGTTGGAGGGGATTTTTTTGCAACGCAATTCTATGCGGATGTTGAGGGAGGACCTGGAGATCTCAACTTTCGATTAGCAATGGAAGAATTGGATTTTTATACCCATGAGGTTAGGATATTAGGCACGTATCCTGCCGATCCTTTCAGAAATCAGGCATAAATGTTTTACCTTAGGATATGGTTTTATCCATTTGCTACCCACGAATCGATAAGTCGTCGAGCAATAGAATCGGAACGAGGACGACGCGCAATACCGGCGCCGCCATCGGCCAGTTCTTGGCGCGTAAACCACCTCAAATCTTCAAGTTCCTCGTCATTTTGACTAAACTCTTCCGTTAGGGCATCCGCGTAGAAACCTAACATAAGTGAGGCGGGGAATGGCCATGGTTGTGAAGAATGGTAGCGGATATTGGTTATTTCAACACCGGCTTCTTCCATTACTTCCCGGGCCACTGCTTGCTCCAGGCTTTCGCCCGGCTCTACAAATCCCGCTAATGTTGAATACATACCATCCATCCATTCGGCTTTGCGCCCAAGGAGTGCTCGATCATCCTTAGAAACCAACATAATCACCGCTGGGTCTGTTCTCGGGAAATGTGGGGTGCCACAAGCTCTATTTCCGCACCTGCGCATGTGTCCCGCTTCAAATACCTCAGTCGCGCTTCCGCATACGCCACAGAATTTATGACGTTCATGCCAGTACATAATACCTTTGGCGTAGGCAAGAATAGCTGATTCAGATCGATCCATAACCGGCCCTACAGTGCGGAGGTCCACAAATTGGCTGTCTTGATAAAAATTGCATATGTCTGCTTCTTCCATTGAGGAAACATCAATGGCTAAATGGGTAATATTATTGCGGACCCCCAGCAAAACCTTTGGGTCAGCAATGTTAATGAGCTCCTGCGCTCTGCTCACCGTCAACATCACGCCGCGCGGTTCTTCTGGTCTGGTTATCAAATTTCGCGTTCGCCATACCGGTATAACCAGGGTCTCATCGCATTCAAGCTGATCTTTCATCCAATTGTGGTTTGTACGAAGATGGGCCACGCGATCGAGAAGCGTATCCGAGTAATAATTATATTCCACCATCTGAGTAGTACTCGCACAACCGCGCGAACATCGCAATTGCCGTGGTGTAAGGGAATATCATCAAAATGTATTTACGTGGCTTTGGTCTGTGCGCGAGACCTGGTATAATAACATTGGAAGGCTGGCGGCGGACGGATTACTCGCCAACCCGGTCAGGTCCGGAAGGAAGCAGCCGTAACGAGATTTTTCCGGGTCGCCTCACCAGTCTTCCACCTGCTCGATCGGAGTCGGCTTCCGAAAAAAGTTTGATTGAGTTAGGTAAAATTGGCTCAAACTGCCCGTAAGAGAGTTATACCCTGGCTGGAGAATTGTCGCCTGAAATGGTCCAAAACGCTGAAACCAGAAGTCCACATGAAGCCTTCCGTGTCCTCGCAAGAAAATACAGGCCAAGTGATTTTACAACGCTTATTGGTCAAGAGCCAATGGTCAGGACGCTATCAAATGCAATGGAGTCAGGCCGCCTAGCACATTCGTTTATTCTAACTGGCGTGCGCGGCGTGGGTAAAACGACGACGGCGCGGATTATTGCTCGTGCGCTGAACTGTATAGGGACCGAAGGTTCTGGCGGACCTGCTAAAGATCCTTGCGGAGTTTGTGAACACTGCGTTGCAATAGCGGAAGACCGGCACGTGGATGTTATCGAGATGGATGCGGCAAGTCGAACAGGGGTTGATGATATAAGAGAGTTAATCGATGGCGTGGTCTACAGACCTGTGTCTGGTCGTTATAAAATTTACATAGTTGACGAAGTACACATGCTATCCCGCAATGCCTTTAATGCTTTACTCAAAACTCTGGAAGAGCCACCAGAACATGTGAAGTTTATATTTGCTACTACCGAAATTCGACGGGTGCCGGTGACGGTGCTCTCGCGCTGTCAACGTTTTGACTTGCGAAGGGTAAATTTTGAAGAGCTATCTAAGCACTTTACAGAAATAGCCAAATTGGAACGGGCGAAGATTACTAGGGGGGCGGTAGATCTTCTTACCCGTGCCGCCGATGGATCCGTCCGGGATGGCTTATCATTACTAGACCAGGCAATCGCGCATGTTGGGCCTGACGTTGAGATAAACGAAGAGACTGTGCGGGAAATGTTGGGAGTAGCCGAGAGAGTTCATATTTTTGATTTGTTTGAAGCGTTATTGAATGGAAAAATAGCTGAAGCGCTTCAACAACTCGGATCCATGTATCAATCTGGGGCTGATCCCACATTAATATTACAAGACCTTGCAGAGCTCACGCATTGGTTGACGCGCTTGAAGGCAATACCCGAAGTTGCTGACGTGGCACCCAGGACCGATCATGATCTTTCAAGAGGTCGGTTAGTAGCGTCAAAACTGCAGATGGCCATTCTAACAAGAACATGGCAAATGCTTCTGAAGGGATTGGCTGAGATGCGGGCAGCATATTCTGCCATCCAAGTGGCAGAAATGGTTCTCATCAGGATTGCATACATGGCGGATTTACCTTCGCCCGCGGAAGCAGTGGCGGCTCTAGACAAAGGAACTTTAATTGAAACAACGGAGAGAGCCGCCGTTTCGAGCAGAGCTCACTCTTCAGAAGCTGTGGCAGAAGTGGCCAAGGCACCTCAAGTTTCGGATCCCAACATCACGTCCGGACCCACGGCTCTGGCATTAATGCCTGACCACGCTGCAGAAATAGAACCGACCTCAGTCATAAAAAACACTTTACCAAAGACCTTTGAAGAAATGGTGGCGTTGTTTTCGACTAATGGCGAACCATTATTGCACGCTTATTTGGTCAATAATGTGCATATTGTTAAATATGAAATTGGCAAGATCTCGCTCCGTGTGTCCGAAGATGGGCCGAGAGATCTTGCAAAACATATTAGTAGGTGCCTCAATGAGTGGACGGGGAAAGCCTGGTTCATTGAAGCGAGCCAGGAGGAGGGAAAACCAACACTACAGCAGAATAAGGATGCCTCTGCTGCTGCGAGTTATGAGGCAGCTATTGGGCACTCTCTTGTCCAAAAGACCCTTGATACATTTCCGGGGGCCGTAGTTGTGGACGTTAAGAATTCTGAAAATGGCCTACCTTTGAGTGAGCATTCCCAGGAAATGGCTTCCGAGGATAAAATATCACCAAGAGACCCCCAGAGTGACAATAATAATATTGCATAGTTTGATTAGGATCCGATATGAAAAATTTAGGTAACCTGATGAAGCAGGCACAAGAAATGCAGGCTAAAATGCAGGCGATGCAGGAGCGTTTAGTTGATATAGAAGTGGTAGGTAAAGCTGGGGGAGGATTAGTAAGTGTGACCCTAAATGGCCAAGGGGAAATGCGGGGTCTTAAAATAGACCCCAGCCTATTTAACGGTGAAGAGGCCGAAGTGGTTGAAGATCTGGTTGTCGCTGCCTTTAACGATGCTAAGGTAAAATCCGAGCAACTGGTTCAGGAAGAGATGTCGAAAGCTACCGGGGGTTTAAATCTACCACCGGGCATGAAACTTCCATTTTAGAAGTCTTCTGGCACACGAATGGCATCATCCGAAATCGAAACACTTATACAGTTATTAGCTAAACTTCCGGGCCTTGGTCCGCGTTCCGCCCGTCGTGCTACTTTGTATCTTATCAAAAGGCGTGACTCACATCTGCATTTGTTAGCGGAGGCGATGGTTAACGCGGCGGATTCAGTTCATCCATGTCATGTTTGCGGCAATCTGGACTCTGATGATCCCTGTGGAATATGTGCCGACGACAGACGACAATCATCGTCAATTTGTGTAGTGGAAGACATCGCGGACTTGTGGGCTTTAGAACGCACAGCTTCATACCGTGGCATCTATCATGTATTAGGTGGGACTTTATCGGCTCTAGATAATCGAGGACCAGAACAACTTAAAATTGACACCCTCGTTAGACGAGTTTCTGAAGGGGGGGTTTCGGAAGTTATCTTAGCTACATCCGCGACCGTCGAAGGCCAAACTACGGCTCACTACATAATAGATCGTCTTGAGGAGTTGCGACTTGGCAAAGATATGGTCTTTAATGTTTCTCGTCTTGCCCAAGGCGTACCAATTGGAGGTGAACTGGAATACCTCGATGATGGAACACTTTCCGCAGCCCTGAAGGCTCGCAGACCCGTAGACTCGTCCTAGCAGTTTGGCTAATAAATCGTCTTCCACAGCATCGGAATGCTGGATACAACTCGTTACGTAATAAATACCCAATGGCGTCTGTGTTATAAGTTTCACCTACGACTTTGGTGATGAGAGGCATTCTTGTAATGGAGTTTTAGAAGATCGACCCCGTAGTCGTTTCCGTTCGGCGTCCTGACAATGGTGTGGACATGGAATTTTGCGGGTTCTTTGTTTGTTAAAAACACGCCAGTGTGATGGTCAAACTCGATGAATGTTACGGGACTTTGGATGCGGTAATAAAAAGGGCTGTGTTCGTCCGTTCCGCCAATCCAACAAAAGTGTGTATCCGCAAGATGTTTCTCTATTGCTGTCATTCGAGCAGTACGCGGTCCTTCCGGAAGTGTAACCAAGTAGGCCTCTATAAGGTCCAATAGGTGACGCCGTTGCAACATTGTCATCGTATCCGCGGATAGCCCTTCGTATGGGACGATCCGATTGTCCTGAAATGCACCACCGAGATGGAGGTTGTCAGCAAAATGGCGGCGGCCCTGCGGTAGGTCTCCACCAATCATCGAATGTGAGACGGTGGCAGTTACTTGTTGTTCTGCGGAAAATGTTCGCATTAGGGATAACCCCTTTCGCTCTTCATCTTCAAAGAGTTTTAAACCCAAATATTGACCTGTGTCCCCGTAGCTTGGTTCGGCGCCCATGAATGCTGGGGTTAAAACCATTTGATCACCCAGAAAAAAACAATTGAGGCAGAGATGATGTCCAAACAGTTGCCAGCCCCAGGGGTGATCGATGGAAGGGTTTCCGAATAAACAAAATATATAGGTCCACTCACCCAATACGAGCGGGGCGCCAATCAGCTCTCCAAGGAAACCATTCAGGCGCATTACATCTCGGGACATCTCAAACCCGCGGGCACCCAAACTCGCACGTACCACAGCCATGACAGATTCCCGCAGTTCGATTGGGTGTTCATCTAATCTCAGGCCGTGTGTCTCGACAAAAAGTTCAGTATTCTGCCAGTTGCGCCAGTTTTCCGAAGCAATTTCGAAATGCATTTTTACCTTTTGATTGGGCGTTAGGACGGCCAATAAGTTTTCGACCGCTCTGATCGCATTGGAATTAGGTGCCCCTTCGGATTTTATGTTGAACAAATCTCTTTTTGGTTGTCCCTGTGTTGTGAGCCCCACAAAAGGTTTTGAAAAGAGGCTACGCCAGTTTTCAAACAAACCCTGAGGCCGCTCTGATTGCATACGCACCTGTGTGTGTGTTCGTGCGTCTACGTCCGGATCACGGGGAGCGTTTGGTAGATAGTCTCGAAAATGAATTTTAGACATAACAAAGTTTATCCCGATGGCATCACTTGGTTCAAATACTTAAGAGGAACAAACATAGAATTATTTGATCGGGCTTCTTCCAGGCTTTCTATTGGTTCACATTTGTATTCTGTCGCGCTTGGTCCCTAAGTTTTGCAAGTTTTTTCATGTTCATATTTAGTTGCTGCGCTAATTTATTTATTCTTTTCTGTATAAGTTGCCGGCGCTGCGTTTTGTTCTCTAATTTTGCCTCTAGTAAGACCCATACTTTCAAAGCAGTCTGGTAGTTGCCACGTTGGAAGTTCGCGAGGCCAATATAATATTGGGCGCGGAAATCATGCGGATTGCGTTTCATTGTGTTAGTAAAAAGTCTTTCGGCGCGTGGTGTAACCGTACCGCCGGCAGCGAAGGTTAATGCCTCACCCGCCCTCGATATATAGCCCGGGGTTTTGGGTGCAAGATTGTGTGCTTGGAGGTACGCGATTGCCGCGCGCTCAAATTGTCCTATCCCCAATAAAATCGCGCCGAGTTGGCTCCATAATTTGGTTTGTCCAGGATCTTTTTCAAGAATTGTGGCGATCTCTGCTGCTTTCTTTTCAAGGTTTTTAATGTTCTGGTCCGCCGCTATTGAACTGCGGTTCGAGTGAATGGACTCAAAAGCTAAGTCAGGCCGCCCCATTTGCAAATAGATGATGAGAGAGGTAGTGGGAATACACAAACCGATAATAATTACGGCGAGTAAAGTTTGCCTTCTAGAACTAACGTGTAAAGATTGCTGGGTTGCAGAGGAAGAAATGACACGTCGGTGAATTTCGACGCGTGCTACGTCGGCCTCTGTTGCGGTAATCAACCCGAGTTTCAAATCACGATCTATGTCTTCGAGTTGATTTTTGTAGATTTCTAGTTCGTTCCCCGAGAGGGCGGAATTTATTTTTGTCGGATGCATCAGTGGTCCGATTACAACTCCCAGGGCCACCAAGGTCATTAGGAACAATATGATACTAAGGGTCATGTTTGTTTGGTTCGGCAAGAAGGTCTTGAACAAGCGCACGCTCATCCGAGTTAAGCGGCCTGACAGCGTTTCCGGTTGTTTTTTTTCGTCTTCGGAGCAAGAAAAGTATAACCGCTGCGCTAGTGATTAGGATAATTGCTGGACCCGTCCAGAGGGCGGCCGTTAAAAATTTGAAAGGGGGCCGAAGGAGTACAAAATCACCGTATCTTTTTACGACAAAGTCAATCACCTCATCATTCGAGTCTCCCGACATTATCCGTTCTCGCACCAGCGTTCGAAGGTCCTTTGCGAGCAACGCGTCTGAATCATCGATGGACTGATTCTGGCAGACCAGGCAGCGCAATTCCTTACTTAACAAGCGCGCACGGGCCTCAAGTGCGTTGTCTTTAAGCATTTCGGCTGGTTCTACGGCGAACGCATTGGGGGTAAACAAAAAAAGAGCAATAATTAACCGTGCGATCATCTTGATACTTTATTCAGAATTGGTCGGATTACAGAGTTTAATTGTCCGGGGTTAATTGGGCCGACATGTCGGTACCGAATTCTCCCCGTTTGGTCGACAACAAAGGTTTCAGGGTAGCCGTATACTCCCCAATCGATTGCCACCCTTCCCTGGATGTCCGCCCCGATTTTTTTGTAAGGGTTCCCCAGCATTTCGAGAAAAGCACGCGCATCTCGGGGGGTATCACGATAGTTTATTCCATAAATTTTAATACCTTCGTCCGCTAGGTCCATTAAGATTGGGTGTTCTGCTTGGCAAGGAGGGCACCAGGACGCCCAGATGTTTACGAGCGCTACTTTCCCTTTCAAGTCGGATGTCCTAAGGCCTTTGGTCTGTGCCTCCATGTTTTTAATCGGAGGTAAACTGAACTCAGGTATTGGCTTATTAATTAATGCCGACGGCAATTGAAATGTGTTTTTTTCACCGGCACCCAACTGCCAGAGGTATATTCCCAGTAGAAACGCTAATAATAGAAACGCTAAAAGAGGTATGAGTGCTATCGAGCGCATGTAAATTTCTATAGTGTTCCGCCGGTCCGTTTGGAGACACCAATTCGTTTTTGGCGGTCACTGATAGATATTAGTCCACCAAAAGCCATAAAAATTGCTCCCGCCCAAATCCATGGAACCAGGGGGTTGTAATAGATACGCACGGTCCAACCCCCTTTATCATTCTTTTCTCCTAATACGATGTATACGTCCGCAACCATTGTAGTATATATCGCCGCCTCGGTGGTTGTGGACCCTTCAATTGTGTACGTTCGTTTTTCGGGCAATAGACTGGTTATTTTCTTTTGGTTTGTGCTGAGGTCAAAAATACCGCGAATGGCGGTATAGTTGGGTCCTGTAGTTGTTTGAACACCTCGGAAGGTAATTTGGTAATCCGCAAGTGCCACAGTTTCATTGGGTTTGATTGCTGTTATTTTTTCCATTTGCCAAGCTGTTGACGCTGTTATTCCAGCGACGACAATCCCTAGGCCGCCATGTGCGATCGCGGTAGACCATGCAGAACGCGGCAAATGTTTGACCCTAAGTAGGGTCTCTCCTAAAGATACTTTCAGAAGACCCACTCGTTCCATGAGACTAATTATGCTGCCAACGACGAGCCAACCGCTTATGCCCATGGCTATTGCGACTAGTGGCTCGGTTATCCTAGCGATAAAAACCGTACAAATTGCCCCTGTAACTGCTATGAGCGCTGCAATCTTTAGGCGCTCCAAAACCCCTACTAGGTCGCCTTGTTTCCAGGCCAACATTGCCCCGACCGGACAGGCGACCAGCAATGGCAGCATTAGGGGGACGAATGTGGCATTAAAGTACGGTGCGCCGACAGAAATTTTACCAAAATTGAGCGCGTCAAGAGCCAATGGGTATAGGGTTCCCAGAAATACTACCGCGCATGCTGTCGCCAACAACAAATTATTCAAAATCAACGCGCCTTCACGACTGATTGGCGAAAAGTTTCCCTTTCCCTTTATTGCCGGGGCCCGAATAGCAAAAAGGGTTAATCCCCCTCCGACAAAAAATATAAGAAGAACGAGAATAAATACTCCGCGCTCGGGGTCGGTCGCAAAAGTGTGGACGGAAGTAAGGACCCCGGACCTCACAAGAAAGGTTCCGAGTAGGGACATCCCGAACGTTATGATTGCGAGAAAAATTGTCCAGGTTTTGATTGTATCACGTTTCTCTACCACCAGCGCCGAATGAAGTAGTGCGGTACCAACAAGCCAGGGCATAAACGACGCATTTTCGACAGGATCCCAAAACCACCATCCTCCCCAGCCAAGCTCGTAATACGCCCACCAGCTACCCAGCGCTATCCCGATCGTCAGGGTAGTCCACGCCGCCATAGTCCACGGTCGCACCCACCGCGCCCAGGCAGGGTCAACCCGCCCCTCTATAAGGGCGGCAATAGCGAACGAGAACGCAACCGAAAATCCTACATAACCCAGGTAAAGAAATGGGGGGTTCGCGAGGCCGGGGTCTTGCAACAAAGGATTTAAGCCACCGCCTTCTATCGGTGCGGGGTCCAAGCGCGTAAAAGGATTGGAGGTAAACAGGATAAACGCCAGAAACCCGAGACCAATTATTCCCTGTATGCCGAGCACTCTGGAATGCAGTATAATCGGAAGTTTGTTTCCGAATTCAGCTATAAGCACTCCAAAAAAAGACAGAACGAGCACCCACAACAACATCGAACCTTCATGATTGCCCCAAACCCCGGCCACTTTATAGAGCATAGGCTTGAGTGTGTGGGAATGCTGCGCCACTATGGCGATTGAAAAGTCAGAGACGATATTGGCATACATCAGCGTCCCAAAGGCTACCGCTGTAAAAAAGAAATGTCCTCGCGCTGCATGCCGTCCAATCTTCATTAAGGTCATGTTGCCTTGGCTGGCGCCGATCAATGGCGCTACTCCTTGCAAAATGGCTAGTGAAAACGCAAGCATCAGAGCATAAAGACCAGCTTCCGCGATCATTTTTCCATTACCTCCGGTTTCACGCCTTTCCAACGCCCTGATTTCTTTAAGGCAGTCGCCACTTCCTTTGGCATATAATTTTCATCATGTTTGGCAAGGACCTCGTCAGCTTTAAAAATTCCATCAGGGGTCAGGTAACCTTCCACGACGACGCCTTGTCCTTCCCGGAACAGGTCTGGCACAATCCCATTATATATGACCTGAATTTCATGGGAGATATCAGTTACAAAAAATGTGTGTTCAGATCCGGTTTTTTTCTTCCAACTGTTCTGCTTTACGAGGCCCCCAATTCGAAAACGTTTATCCAAGGTGAGGTCGGCACGCTCTGCGATGTCTGTAGGTGTGTGGAAAAATACGATGTTGTCCTCAAGGGCGTTTAAGACCAATAAAAGTGCTAAACCGAAGATGGATCCGCACACAAGAATTAAGCTGAGTCTACGTCCTTTTCGTGTCATTTAGTCTTACCCAATTGTTTTGTTTGGGCGGCGTACCAATTTCTGTTCAATTTGCCTTAGTTCGCGTTCTTTTGCCCTCATTCTCCATACACTGAAGCTGCTTAAGCCACCGAGGATCAGTAATGCTACTAACCACGCTGGCCAGACAAAGGCAGCATATCCTCCCATATGCAAAAATTCAGTCACGATTTTTCCTTACCTAGCTGTATATTTACGTGGTCATCTAAAGCGTCATTTTGCTTGTTCAGCATTAAGTTATTATTAAAAACCTCTTTTGAATCTCATAGGATCTTTTAGGGGTTTCTCCATACTATTTATAGAACGTTCGATTGGCTCGAAGCGCATTCACGCGCCTCGAGGCTAATTCAGTTCGAGTTCGAACTATTACCACCGCAAAAAAAAGTGTGACAAAACCGAACGCCATGAGAAGCAGGGGTATCAGCATGGATATATGGATCGATGGTAGATCCATTTTCATTACACTTGCAGGCTGGTGGAGTGTGTTCCACCAATCCACCGAAAATTTAATCACCGGCAGTACGGCAGAACCGACGAGAGCTAGCACAGCAGAACTTTTTTCGCCCCTGGTGGGGTTTTCGAAAGCATTAGCTAGAGCGATAAAGCCCACGTATATAAAGAATAACACGAGTACAGATGTGAGCCGTGCATCCCAAACCCACCATGTGCCCCACATAGGTTTTCCCCATAATGAACCAGTCACGAGACATACCAGAGTAAAACATGCGCCCACCGGCGCCGCGGCAACGGCAGAGATATGGGCAATGGGATGTTTCCAAATTAATCCGGTTGCACTTGCTATAACGATGAAAGCGTATGCGAACATAGCCATCCAGGCAGCGGGGACATGGACATACATTATCCTGACCGTTTGACCTTGCTGATAATCTGCAGGCGATGCGGCAAATGAAAAATAAAGGCCGGCTGTTATCAGAGCGACGCTTAACCACGTACACCAGGGCAAAGCAGCATTGGCAAACCGAAGGAACCGGGTAGGATTGGCAAACCTATGTAACATTTCAATATTGGTGATCAGGAAAAACCATAAACTTTTTTTGACCCTCTACGTTCTTACTAGTACCTCTAAGTTCTTACTAGTAATAGCATTAAAAGTTTAGAATACATTGAGGAAGTAATGTTAAGGAAGTAAATGGCAATTAATGGTCCGAAAAACATTGTTACAGAAACACCTTAAAATAATATCCCAATTATCCATAAGTTACTTAATCAATAGCGCTCCGAAGGACACGCGAACAGGACCAAGGACAACTGACCAAACAAATTAGAAAAATAGCTGCCAGTATGAGAAATGGTTGGGTCACCGCATAACCCTGGATTGTCGCCTCGACAGTTCCCACACCAAAAATCAGGACGGGAACTAACAGCGGGAGGACGAGCACTGAGAGCAAAACCCCGCTTCGTCGAGATCCTAATGTAAGTGCGGCGCCAAGTGCGCCAATAAGGCTTATAATCGCGGTCCCGAGTGCTAACGTTGTAGCAAGTACCACGTATCCGTCTGGATCAAGATGCAGCATGACCGCGATAAAGGGTGAAACCACTACCAACGGAAGGCCCGTTGTTAGCCAGTGCGCTGTAATTTTAGCCAAAGCGCTGACCCAAAGTGTCTGTGGAGATACTATTAATATTTCCAGCGTTCCGTCTTGATAGTCAGCATGGAAAAGGCGGTCGAACGATAACATAGTTGCGAATAGTGCTGTAACCCACAGGATCCCCGGGGCGATGCGTGTGAGCATGTTTGGTTCCGGCCCTAATCCTAGTGGAAAAAGGCAGGCTGCAATTCCCAAAAACAAGATTATTGCTATGCTGTCGCTCATTTCTCGAGTGGCAATACGGAGATCGACTCGAACAAGAGCGCAAAAACCCCTCATATTCTGTCTCCCCATATTGTTGTGTCACAGTAAGCAAACGTCTCGAGATTGATCGTTTTAAAATTTGTCAACTCGAGGGGGGCATTGGTTGATATCACGACCATACCGCCGTTTGTTCTGTGTTTTGTAATTTCTTTGTAAACTATTACGGCAGAATCTTGATCCAGAGAGACGAATGGCTCGTCTAGGAGCCAGATCGACGCGGGGCTACATAAAATTCGGGAAAGAGCCACCCGGCGTGTTTGCCCGGCTGACAGTAACCGTGCCGGTAAATTGGAAAATTTGCTTAAACCTAATGTGCTGAGAGCCGCTTCGACATCATATTGGCTTGGTCTCAAAGAACTGTAAAAATCAAGATTTTCCCGGACTGAAAGTGCGGGTTTAACAGCATTCTGGTGCCCCAGGTAATGGATGTCGTTAAAAAATGGCACGGGGTCGTTGGCCAAAGATTGACCGCGCCATTTTATAATGCCCGCACGCGGTGGAGAAAGACCAGCCATCACGCGAAGTAAGCTTGTTTTCCCGGAGCCATTAGGTCCGGAAAGCACAAGAGCGTCGCCAGGGCTAAGCGTGAAGTTTAGCCCAGTAAAAATAATACGGTCGCCTCGTACGCAGGTAAGACCGGTGCCGGTAAAGTGGTCCATTAACTTTTGGATAGCTTATAAATGCCCAATTGTCATCGTTATACCTATTGGATTTAACAAAAATAGCCGTTAGTTTCCGGCCACATCAATTATACAAGGGAGGCGTCAGGTGAGCGCAACCGGACAGGATACGCTTAAAGCCCGCCGCACGTTAAAGGTTGGCTCAAAGTCCTATGATTATTTCAGCTTGGACACGATATCTGAAGCCGGGTTTGGCGATATTTCTAGGATGCCTTATTCGCTCAAGGTCCTATTAGAGAATTTGCTTCGTTACGAAGACGGCAGGTCAGTTACTTTAGAGGACATAGAAATAGCTGCTAAATGGGTAGAGAGCCAAAAGTCTGATCTTGAAATAGCGTACCGCCCCGCGCGGATCCTGCTTCAGGATTTCACTGGCGTTCCCGCTGTCGTTGATTTGGCGGCAATGCGAGACGCAATGGTTGAGCTTGGCGGTGATCCCCAAAAGATAAACCCCCTGAATGCGGTAGATCTGGTGATTGATCATTCTGTAATGATCGATGAACACGGCACGGATGGTGCCTTCGGCAAAAATGTCCAGCTTGAGTTTGAGAGAAACAAAGAGAGATATGAGTTTTTAAGCTGGGGTTCAAAGGCTTTTAATAACTTTAGGGTGGTTCCTCCGGGGACGGGCATTTGTCATCAGGTTAACCTTGAGTATTTGTCCCAGACCGTGTGGGTCGGCTCTGATAGCAAAGGGCGAACTCTGGCGTATCCTGATACCGTCGTGGGGACTGACAGCCACACCACGATGGTCAACGGAATGGCAGTTTTGTCGTGGGGTGTTGGCGGTATAGAGGCTGAGGCTGCAATGTTAGGACAGCCAATTTCGATGTTACTACCCGAAGTGATCGGCTTTAAGCTCACGGGAACCCTCAAAGAGGGTACCACGGCGACAGATTTGGTGCTGACGGTAACCCAAATGCTTCGCGCTCACGGTGTAGTCGGAAAATTTGTGGAATTCTATGGCCCAGGCGTTGGCACGTTAGCGCTCCCCGACAGAGCCACTATTGGGAATATGGCGCCAGAGTATGGTGCGACATGTGGATTTTTTCCAATTGATTCCGAAACGTGTGACTACCTGAGGTTTACAGGTAGAGATGAAGAAAAAGTGGCATTAGTTGAGTCCTACGCGAAGGCTCAGGGAATGTGGCGTGATCAAAATTCGCTCGACCCGGTCTTTACCGATACACTGGAATTGGATTTAAACACTGTGGAGCCATCGCTTGCTGGGCCGAAGCGCCCACAAGATCGCGTGTTATTATATGATGTCCCTACGACGGCTGTTAAAGCCATCTCTGATCATCGGGGTTCTGAGCCAGTATTTTTTGATCTCGATACTCGGGTTACCCATGGTGACTTTACGGTCGAAGATGGCGATGTCGTGATTGCGGCAATTACGAGTTGTACGAACACATCAAACCCCTCAGTTCTTATCGGGGCAGGTTTGCTTGCGCGTAATGCTGTCTCTAGGGGTCTAACGGTGAAACCCTGGGTTAAGACCTCACTCGCGCCTGGAAGCCAGGTAGTAAGAGATTATCTTGAAAAAGCGGATCTTCAAACAGACCTTGACGCGTTGGGATTCAACATAGTTGGTTTTGGTTGCACAACCTGTATCGGAAACTCGGGTCCCTTGCCACCAAAAGTGGACACTGCGATAGATGAGGGAGATTTAGTTGTCGGTGCGGTCCTTTCTGGAAACCGGAATTTTGAGGGGCGCGTACACCAGCAAGTGCGCGCGAACTTTCTTGCCTCGCCTCCATTAGTTGTTGCCTACGCACTCGCAGGTTCTCTCAAGATCAATCTCGCTGTCGATCCTCTAGGAACGGATAAAGACGGAAAGTTAGTTTATCTTCGTGACGTTTGGCCAACAAACGAAGAGATCCATAACACCATGCGCGAATGTTTGACGGCGGATATGTACCGCAGTCGGTACGACAATGTTTTTGAGGGGCCGGAAGAATGGCGCACGATCAGTAGCACCGCATCTGAAACCTATGCCTGGCAGGACACAAGTACGTATGTGAAGTTTCCCTCGTTTTTTGAGGGGATGGAGCGTGAACCCGATGCTATCACTGACGTTATTGGCGCCCGTCCTTTGTTGATACTCGCCGACTCCGTGACTACCGACCACATTTCACCCGCTGGCTCTATTCAGCGTGAAAGTCCAGCGGGAGAATATCTACTTGAACGTCAAATTCGGCCCGCCCAGTTTAATTCTTACGGTTCACGAAGAGGAAATCACGAAGTTATGATGCGGGGAACCTTCGCAAATATTCGTATTCGTAATGAGATGGTGCCGGGGATAGAAGGGGGCTTCACAAAACATCATCCTTCGGGCGAGGAATTGCCCGTATATGATGCCGCGATAAGGTATGCGCACGAGGGTGTGCCATTGGTGATAGTTGGAGGGAAGGAATATGGAACAGGCTCATCTCGCGACTGGGCGGCTAAGGGTACTAAGTTGCTTGGTGCTAGTGCGGTTATCGTTGAGAGTTTCGAGCGGATCCATAGGTCTAATCTAATCGGAATGGGCGTCTTACCACTTCAGTTTACCGATAACGATACAAGACTTTCACTCCACTTGGATGGTTCTGAGACCTTGGACATCGAGGGTATTGCCGAAAACCTCCGCCCCCGAGGTGAATTGCTTTGCACAATACATCGTCAGGATGGCTCCAATTCAAAGATCAAACTTTTGTGCCGAATAGATACGTTGGACGAGCTAGACTACTACAAGCACGGTGGCATCCTGCAATATGTTATCCGCAATATGTTAGATGCTGCTTAAGGGCAATAGAAACTTTCGTTGCACACTTGCCTTTATTGGTTGTTTATATCAGTCCAGGTCGTTCTAACCGCTACGCGAGCTTAGCCTAGCTCGTCTATCATCGTACGGCCGCTTTCGAGAGCACTGGTCTCCCAATCGACAATATGGTGAGCAGCGCTGGCCAGCAAATTCCGGTATTTTCGTTCTAGTGGGTTGTCACGGAATATGGCTCGGCCACCGGCTGCGTTGAATAAACGTGTTCCGGAGTTTAATGCGGTTCGGCAGGCCCAAGACGAATTTCGCTTGGCTTCGAGTAACTCGAGTTGCGATAATTCGGTTCCCGTATTTAACAATGCCATGGCCTCGACAATGGTCGTTGTGTTTAAAGCCTTGGCGGCCTCAATGGCCGCACCGCACTCACCAGCAACAATATGACTTGAAGGTTTTTCGCTGACTTTTGTCCCTCGCGAAATTCGCTTTTTAGTGTATTTGAGCCACTCATCCAGCAACCCTTGGGCCATTCCTATCGTCATGGCCGCAAAGATAGCAGGGGTCAGAAAGCCGCGCGGCAAGCGATACACCCCCTGCGGATGCGCTTTTGATCCAGGACCGCGTCCTTGGCGCGCGAGATTACCATCTAATATCCCATATTCCGGAACAAATACATCTTCTACTTCAAAACTTTTCGATCCTGTTCCTTCAAGACCGATCGTATGCCAGTCGTCTATTACTTTGACATCTGTGCGCCGTAAAAGGAAAAAATGGGGACCGTCCTTCTTGTCACCGTTTCTTATAAAACCAGCACAAATTAACCAGTCTGCATAGTCTATTCCGCTGGCAAATCCATAACGGCCCGACAATTTGAAACCGTTATGGACAGGTGTAGCAATACCCGTTGGATCAAAGGAAGCTGACAGAACAGCATTTGGATTGTCTTTCCATACATCTTCTTGGGCTTGTAGAGGAAATGTTCCCAACAGTTGTGCATGGTCCGCCATGATTGCTTGTACCCAGCCCTGAGCCCCGTCAGCTCTGCACAACCGTTGTGCAACTCCACATAATACGTCCCACCCCATGGCATATCCGCCAAATCGTGTTGGCTGTGTTATCTTAGTTAGCTCGGCTTTTTTAAAATCCGCTATCGATTCTGCCGAGACACATTTATTAGCTTCGCAACTCGCGGCGCGTTCTCTCAACGTTGGCTGAAGTGCTTCCGCGCGTGAATAAAACAAATCCGCGGTTGGTAGCTCTAATTTGCTATGACTTTGTATCGTAGACGGCATGTTCACTCGGGGAGCAATTGCATGAAATTACTTTGTTGGATCATCAAGCAAAACGTTGAATTGCACAATATATTTGCCATAAAAACACATCCTGTTAGTCTCATTCTGACTCTCGCCAACGAAACAAACGCGAAAAGATGGAGAAAGAGCCGGTATGGGAAAGGTGCTGACCGACGAACAAATTGAACACTATCACCGAGAGGGATATTTATTTCCACTAGAGGGTATTTCAAAGGAACGGTGTAACGAGCTTCTGGCAGGGGCGGAGCGTTTTGAAAAGGAACATGGCGTCAATCCCGGCTTGTTTAAGCTCAAAGGGCATCTAACCATGAGGGAGACATGGGACTTTATTCGTGAACCGGCTATTCTTGACGCTGCAGAGGATCTGATCGGACCCAATATTCTAGCATTTGGGTCGCGGTTCTGGGTGAAGCCTGCAGGGGACGGCTCCTTCGTATCTTGGCACCAGGATTCGGCGTATTTTGGTTGTGAACCCCATGACATGGTGACCTGTTGGGTGGCGTTGACGCCGGCAAATATTACTAATGGATGTATGCGGGCTATGCCCGCTTCACATCATCATGGCTACGACCATGATGAATCTCATGAAAATGCACCCGGGGATGCCCAGGGGGAGAAGAAAAACCTTCTGGGTCGTGGTCAAACAATAAGAGGTCTTGATGAAAATAAGGCGGTGCATATGGAATTGGAGCAAGGCCAATTTTCAATACATAATGAGCGCACTGCACATGCGTCAGGGCCGAACAATACCGAGAGTGTTCGTATAGGGTATTCATTTTTCCTTATTCCTCCTCACGTTAAATCGACCCTAGAACGTCGGCCCGCCACCTTAGTCCGGGGTGTGGATGAGTATGGTTATTGGGACGAGGACCCGGTCCCAACGGAAGAGAGCATGAACGAACTGATTGAGATGATGATTAAGCATAATTCTCAATACACGGACCCCCAATTTGCTCAGAACGCGTAAAGATCGCCAAAATCGCAATCGTATGTGCCCCACAGCGTAGAGGACGACGACCCTTTTTAAAGAGACAGTATATTGCCTGAAGACCCGCACGCAGCAGACCGCGAGGGCGTTGTCCATATGATGATGCTATTGGCAATGCTAATTTACGGCCTTAATTATGTTATGGGACGGTGGGCGGCCGGCGATGTGCAACCCTTCGTTCTTGGGTTTACTCGTTGGAGCGCTGGGGCACTCCTGTTAGTCCCATTCGCGATTAGGCACCTCATTAGTGACCGCGAGTGGATCTTGCAAAACTGGAAATTGTTGTGTCTCGCTGGGTTTTTGATGCCATTCATGGGGGCTGGCTTAACCTACGTTGCGCTAACCTACACTGAAGCTATAAATGCGGGTGTGATACAGGGGTCAATGCCCGTCCTAACAGTTTTGTTATCTTGGATTTTTCTGAGGCAGCACACTACTTCAACACAATGGCTAGGCGTATTAATAGCAATTGCCGGATTACTTTACATGGTCGCGCGCGGAAAATTATCAACCTTATTTGATTTGTCTTTTAATGCAGGTGATATCATCTTAATAGTTTGTAATCTTGGGTTGGCGGCGTACGGCATTGTAATTAAATTGCTTCCCGGCACCCTCCACCCTTTAACCGTGATGACGATCATTTGCGCAGTAGGGGCCCTCTGTCATCTGCCGTTTTTCGTTTATGAAATCTCCTTAGGGGGAGCGGTTAATTGGGGTGTAAAGGCCTGGACCTGCTTGGGTTTTGTGGCCATTTTTCCTTCAATCTGTGCAATTTTTTTGTGGAATTACGCGATCGTGCGTATTGGTCCAAACCGCGCGGGGTTTTATATGTATCTGACACCCGTCTTCGCCGCTATTTTTGCTGTGCCTTTTCTGGGAGAAGGTATTGGTATGTTCCATATACTTGGCGCTGCTCTGATCGTTGGCGGTGTAACCTTGTCTAGCAGAAACCCGAGGGAGCTTGGTAAATGAAAGCGGTCCAATTTAAAAAGACTGGGGGTCCCGAGGTACTCGAATACGTGAATTTACCGGACCCAACGCCGGGTCCCGGCGAGGTCCTTGTGAAGGCTACGTCTTTTGGCGTTGGCAAACCGGATTATTTACTCCGTTCCGGAATTTATAAATGGATGCCAAAACTACCTGCCATTATCGGCAATGAAATGTCCGGTCATATAGTCTCGGTTGGAGCCGGCACTGATGGGTTTAGCGTTGGGCAACCCGTTTTAGTTTTTGGGACCGGTGGTGGGCATCATGCTGAGATCAACGCCGTTTCAAAAGATTTGGTCGCGATATTGCCAGAGAGCGTTGATCTAGATGCAGCTGTATGCATTCCCAATTACGCGATTGCATGGTGTCTTTTAAAAGAGGTGGCTCACGGAGCAGAGGATCAAACCGTTTATGTAAACGGTGCTTCCGGGGGTGTGGGGACGGCGGTGGTGGATCTGGCCAGAGCACTCCGGATGAGAGTGATTGCTGGTGCGAGCTCAGCGGAAAAATGCAGGTTTGTTAGCGAGTTTGGTGCTGATCATACAATAGACTATTCGAGCACCTCTGTCGCCGAGCGTGTCTTGGATATTACGAATGGACGGGGCGTCGGGCTCATATTGGATCAACTCATTGGTCAAAAATTCACCGACAATCTTAACATGTTAGCTCCGTTCGGTACGATCGTTTCATTTAATGCCTTGGATGGTTTGCCTGACCAGGAGACCTTCGCCGCAATGCGAATGCATTTGGGTAAGAGCCCTGGCGTACGATGTTTTTCTTGGCACACTTTTGATCAGGATGTTACGACACGCCAACGCATTTTGTATGAAGTAATAAAACGTTTTGAGGCGGGCGAGCTTAATCCGGCGATCCACGAGCTAATACCACTTGCTGAGGTTCGTAAGGCACACGAGTTATTAGATTCGCGAGACCTCCGTGGCAAAATTGTTTTAAAGCCCGCACTGGTGGATTGATTAGATAGCCCGATGGTGTCCGACGTTAAAACTGCCGCTATAAAGGCCAAGGCAAAGGAACTCGGAGCAGACCTTGTCGGAATAGCTAATGCCGGAACTCTCAACGAATTTCCGCCTGATCCAAAATGGCCACAAACACCGCAACGCATTTCTCCTTTCACAAAAAGCGTTGTTGTTATCGCCAAGCGTATTCCCGCCGGGGCTTTTCGGGCTCGAACCAGCCTCCCGGTCCAATATCTCGATAATCTTGTTCTGCGTGAAATTGATAAATGTGCCTATCGGGTGGCTGAGTGGCTTCAGCGGCAGGGTTTTCCCTCATTTATCAGCACTTCGCAGGAAACCCACTGGGACTATAAGGGGGCTAGCTATGGCCAACTCAGCACCCGGCATTTAGGCATCGAGGCGGGTTTGGGAACAATGGGCCTTGAGGTTAATATTCTGACCCCAGAGTTCGGGCCACGCATATATCTAACAGGCGTTCTCACCGAGGCAAGGATTGACGCGGATCAACCGATTACGGAACAAGTTTGTATTGGAGAATCATGTAGTCGGTGTCTTTATTCGTGTCCTCCCGATGCTGTGCGCCATTTTGGTATTGATAAACGGGCTTGCACAACTGAAGCCCAAGAATACGGCTACACCACTATTCAGAACTTTATACGCGGGTTTGTCCATCAAGACCGAGAAAAGAAACGCGAGCTGCTTAGCGACAAGGAGGTGTTCGGGTTTTGGCAGGGTTTGGTTCGAGTAGTGGGCTCGTTTGGTGATTGCCCAAGGTGTTTAGCTGTTTGCCCGGTGGGGAATGATTATCATGCCCATTTGGCGGAGGTTCAGAAGCAGATACCTGAAAAGACCCCTGAAAAGGTGGCAAAAGCCAGAACTTTTAAGGATGTTCGAAAGACTGGCGGCCACGTTGATGGTTTAGATGACTGGAATATTCGTTGGGTCGGGCCGGAGGGTTACAAGGGAATGGTTGCGCGACAACTCCAAGAATATAAGAGAGTGCAAGCGGAACTCGCGGAGGTTTCTGATCTAAATATAACGGAACAAAACCAAAAAATACCTGATTTGACAGCGCTGCCAGCCGTGCGTGTGGCTTTGACCGCCGGACAAATTAAACAAAGAGCTCGCGAACTTGGTATTGACTTGATAGGCATTGCTGATGGGGCCGTGTTAAATGCTAATCCACCTCCTGGTGCACCAAAACGCCCTTATGAAATCAGTCCTTTGGATTCCGGAAGGGTAATTGTCCTCGCAAAACGTTACATGAGTGGCACGTCTCGTATTGCTGACTGGAATGAGCGACACAAGCACTACAACGATGAAATAACCCTTGATCTTTTGGAAGGAGCTGCGTTGCAACTCGCATTCTGGTTGGAAGATCGAGGGTATCCGGCAAGTGTCATAGAACCCCCTAACGGTAATCCCCTTAATATAAATGAATCCGGAAAACAACAAACGTCGCATATCTCGTTGACCCATGCCGCTGTAGATGCCGGGTTGGGTACTCTTGGGTTAAATCTTCAATTATTAACCCCAGAGTTTGGACCACGTGTAATCCTATCGGGTATTCTTTGTTCGGTTGATTGTGAGCCCGATGTTCCAAAAACGGAGGCGTTATGTCAGGGACCCGATTGTGGTAGGTGTTTAAATGCTTGCCCTGGTGACGTGGTACAGCATTGGGGTCGCGATTGGGCAGGGTGTGATCGCCTGCGTTCGCCTCACGGGTTTGCCCAGACAGTGGGACACTTCGAAAATATTATTAAGGCATCTGAGCCAGACGATATACTGGCGCTCGTAAAATCTAAAGAAACCTTCCATATCTGGATGAGTATATTGCGGGGTGCGGGCGTAACAACCGGTTGTCGACGTTGCCAGGATGTTTGTCCTGTGGGAGAGGACTACGACGCGCTGCATCGCGATGCTCTGGATAATATTCCTGAAGAAAACCCAGATAAGAAAACGCGCATCAGTCAGATGATTGAAGTTGAAAAAACCGGTGTAATGACGGAACAATACTTAGCTAATAAGCATTGGATCGGAAACCGAGAGTAGATAAAAACACCTGTAACGAGTAACGACAACCTGTTGGAGATCTATCAGTATGGAGGCGCTCAGAAACCCCGAGCGACAGCTCTCAACTATCGCGCATATAATTTCGCGGGGTGCGGAAATTCACCCTGAGCGCTTAGCAATAGATGATCTGCTCCGGAGCAAAACACTTACCTATCGTGACCTAGATCAGCGTATTACCCAACTAGCGCGCGCTTTAGGTCGGTTGGGTCTCAAAAAGGGTGATTTCTTGGGGGTGATGTTGTGGAATGAACATGCTGTTGTGGAGACGATTTTTGCATGCGCCCGAGCTGGGATAATTGTCGCCCCGCTTAATGTCCGCTTGCTAGCCGACGAGGTTGTACCTTACATTAATTTTCACGGCTGTAAGGCGATAATTACGAACTCAGATTTTGAGGACAAATTTTGTGATGCCGAAGCCAATATTAGAATTTCAACAAGTGGAAGTGATGGTTGGCTAAACTTTGAGGCGCTTGTGTCTGCCGAAGACACTTCTCCACTTCCTGTTGTTACATCGCTAGAGGATCCCGTGCGCTTAGTGTCCACGGGCGGTACTACCGGGATGAGCAAGGGTGTACTGCACAGTCACGTTGGCGTTTATTTTACCGTTCTCGGTAATATAACTGAATTCAACGTGCGCCGGGCTTGGAGCACTATTATGATCATGCCGACGTACCATGCGGCAGGGATGGATTGGGGCATGTTACCTATTTTCTGGCGGATTGGCACCGTAGTTTTTCCTGCAGAACGGTCTTTTAATGGGCACGCCTATATCACAGAAATTAAGGCGAGAAAGATTGAATACCTTCAACTTGTCCCCGCAGTAATTAATCCTATTTATCAGGCATGGGACGGAATTCCAGTAACAGAGCCCAAAGTCATTGTAAGCACTTCGGCGCCTACACCAGCTGCTCTTCGACATAGGCTCGCAGAGGTGTTCCCTAAATCAGAGATTATGGCCGCCGCCGGGTTGAGCGAAAGTATAAACATGGCAACACAGGTGCCGGGCGAGTTGCTGGTCCATCCCGAAAGTGTTGGGGAACCTCATATAGATACACGATTGCGTATTATCGATGATGATGACAAACCAGTACCCCGTAACCGACCGGGGAATATAGTACTTCGGGGGTTCAATACCGCACTTCGCTACAACAAGAACGACAAAGTAAGTGCAATTACATGGCGCCAAATAAAGAATGATCCCGAAGGGCTTCATTGGTGCTTTACCGGTGATATCGGAATAATGGACGATGATGGGAAGGTGCGTATTGTTGATCGTTCGAAAGATGTGATCATCACGGGTGGTGAAACTGTGCCATCTGTGGAGGTGGAGGCGGTCTATATGGAACACCCCAATATCACTGAATGTGCGGCCGTTGGAGTAGACGATGAAAGGTGGGGGGAGGCCATAATGTTGGTCGCCGCAAAAAGTGATCCTGGCATCGATGATGCTGGCCTCGCGGCAGAATTATATGAATACGGACGCAAAGTTCTTGCCGGTTACAAAGTACCTAAGAGAATAGCATTTTTAGAGGTGTTGCCGCGTAGTCATTTTGGCAAAATACTTAAACGAGACCTGCGGGATAAAACCTACGACCGTATATACTGAATCACCGTCCGCAGTTTTTAATTATATCGGTTCATATTTGATTTTAATTTATCGATGAAATTCTCGACTCTCGTCCTAGGTTTTTGCATTCTACATACTGAACTCTTTAATCGGAAGAATAGGCATGGTGGTTGAAGGCAGGAAAGTAGCCGAGGAAAAAGCAATTTATCTAGTGGATGGCTCTGCCTATATCTTTAGGGCATTTCATGCATTGCCACCTATGTCGCGTGCCGACGGCACGCCTGTCAACGCAGTGTTCGGTTTTACTAATATGTTGACTAAGCTAGTTGAGGATACGAATGCTAACTTTTTGGCGGTGATATTCGATACGGCCCGCAAAACGTTTCGTTCTGAAATATATCCTGAATATAAGGCTAACCGCCCACCCCCACCCGAGGAACTTATCCCTCAATTTGACCTGATTAGAGAGGCAACGCGGGCCCACAATATCCCGTGTGTAGAAAAAGCTGGTTTTGAGGCTGATGATTTAATTGCGACTTATGCGAGATTGGGGGTGGAAAATGGGCTAGACGTCACAATTGTCTCGTCGGATAAGGATCTAATGCAACTCGTTGGTCCAAAAGTTCGAATGATGGATCCAATGAAAAACCGTTTTATAGGACCAAACGAAGTTTGCGAGAAATTTGGAGTGGGTCCCGAAAAAGTTATTGAGGTTCAAGCGTTGGCTGGAGATCCAACCGATAACGTTCCCGGGGTTCCCGGGATCGGAGTAAAAACAGCGGCACAACTTCTTAACGAATATGGTGATCTTGAAACACTTCTTGAACGAGCACATGAGATAAAACAACCTAAAAGACGAGAAAGTCTCATTGATCATGCGGGGCTTGCACGAATTTCCCGTGACTTGGTTTCACTCCGGGACGACGTCCCGTTGGATCAAGATATTTTGGATTTTAAAATTAGTTCTCCCAACCCGGACGTCCTAATACCGTTTCTGGAAGAGCAGGGGTTTACGACGGCGTTAGCCCGCGCCCAATCTCAGTTTGGACTAAATGCGGAACTTTCTATTACGCAGATTGTTGCCAAATCGGACGCTCCGCAATTCGAATTGATTGAACGTGAGGAAGTTTTAGTCGAGTGGCTTGAAAAAATTGATCGCGTCGGCGTCGTATCTTTTGACACGGAAACAACATCGCTTGATTCAATGCAAGCCGAACTTGTCGGTTTGTCTTTATCAATTCAAACAGGTCACGCTTGTTATATACCTATAGGCCATGTTTCTCCGCTAAAACCCAATGACGGAGAATTAGAACTTACTGAAGTTGAGGGGCAGACCGAGACCTCCCTGAACCAGATGCCATTCGATAGAGCAGTTGAATTGTTAAAGCCGATGCTCGAAGATCCGGGAATTCTCAAGGTCGGCCATAATATCAAGTATGATATGCAAGTAATGGTCCACTATGGAGTGTCGGTAGCGCCGGTTGATGATACCATGTTGCTTTCCTACGTCCTTGAGGGGGGCGCCCATGGCCATGGCCTTGATGAGTTAGCAAAATTACATTTTGGTCACGAAAATATAAAATATTCGGACGTTACAGGAACAGGTAAAAATAAGATTTCATTCGCCGAGGTGTCGTTGGATAAGGCATTAGACTATGCTGCGGAAGACGCCGATATCACAGGCAGGCTGCATCGACTTCTTAAACCACGCATTGCGACGGAAAGAATGGCCAACGTCTACGAGACCTTGGAGCGTCCGTTGATCCCTGTGCTTTCTCAAATGGAAAGGGCGGGTATTTACGTAGATGCTCCTTTCTTGAAAAATTTATCGGTGGACTTAGAGAGAAGAACGATCGATATCGCCGACGAAATTTACCTTCTTGCGGGTCGTGAGTTTAATATTGGTTCACCGAAACAGCTTGGTGAGATTTTGTTTGACGAAATGGGAATAGAAGGAGGTAAAAAGACTAAAACTGGGGCCTATGGAACCGGGGCCCAGATACTTGAAGGGCTATCAAACCAGGGGCATGAACTCCCACGTCGGGTTCTGGATTGGCGGCAATTGTCCAAGTTAAGAAGTACATATACGGAGGCGTTGGTAAGACAAATTAACCCAAAAACCGGAAGAGTGCATACGTCATATGCACAGGCGATTGCTTCGACTGGTCGCCTCTCCTCCACTGATCCTAATCTCCAAAACATACCGATTAGATCAGAGGAAGGACGCAAGATACGCCAGGCATTTGTGTCTCAAAAGGGTCATGTTCTTTTATCAGCAGATTACTCGCAGATCGAGCTTCGCCTGCTCGCCCATGTCGCCCAGATCGAGGCGCTTAGGGATGCTTTCCGTGCAAATTTAGATATCCACTCGATGACAGCAAGCGAAGTTTTTGGCTTGCCGTTGGATGCCATGAAACCCTCTGAGCGTAATCGCGCTAAAGCAATAAATTTTGGAATTATTTATGGCATTAGCCCATTTGGACTTGCTCGACAACTCGGCATACCGCAAACGGAAGCCAAGCAATATATTGAAAGTTATTTTCGGAAATTCCCCGGCATTCAAGAATATATGGAGCAGACGAAGATTTTCGCCCGAGAAAACGGATTTGTATACACTATATTTGGAAGGAAATGTCATACACCGGGGATTAATGACAAAAATCCAGCCCGGAGAAATTTTTCGGAACGGGCTGCTATTAACGCACCTCTCCAAGGTGCGGCGGCTGACATTATTAAACGAGCCATGATTATGTTGCCCGAAGCGCTATCGAATGCGCGTTTAAACGCTAAAATGTTGTTACAGGTACATGATGAGTTGATATTCGAGGTTCCTGACGAGGAAATTGAGAGTACCCAGAAAACGGTCAAAGCGACAATGGAGTCGGCTGTGGAACTCGAGGTACCATTGGTTGTGGAACTTGGTGTCGGAAAAAATTGGGATGAGGCCCATTAAATAATGTATTGTTTTTCCCTCTCCTCGTTATAATCCGCTGACAGTTTTTTTATAAATCGCCCCTGCAATAGTGACTTTAATTTTCAAGGGCTTATGCAAACGGTTTGGGCTATGATGGATGGTGGTTGGCAGCCTCCGGCAGAAGTTATTTCGGGTGCCTTAAAATTGCAGATTGATTTAGGGAATATTGTTGAAACAGAGAGTTGGATCTTTTCCGTGCCTTTCTTGTATGGGTTAACTCCCAAAGGGGCTATGCATTTTCGCGACCTAGTCAGGAAGCCACTTCCTACTCGCGTCGACCCGATCTCGTGTTCATTGGCATCAATTAAATACGGTTTGCTGGATTTGATTGAGACGGAGGACCTTCAATTAGTTGCTGGAGATTTATATTGTTTCTTCAAGGAAATGCGGGCGCGTCTATAAGAGAGGCTCGATACTATAAGGAATGACAGGCAGTTTATTTATGCGTTCGTTGGTGAACAGATCACCTGCGTTGATGAGAGATTAAGCACGGTTGAGCGCTTCCTAAAAGATCAAGTGCAGTCTGGCTTTGGTACCCTAAACAAACTTTTCAATCTTAATGTTTGTTTAACTATGAAAAAAAATTATGTAGCGGTGTAGATGCCCGCGGCCTTCACTTTTTCGGTAACATCATTTTCAAACTGTTCAAAATTATTTTGGAAACGTTTGGCAAGTTCCACTGCTGTGGTGTCGTAGCCATCCTTGTCCGCCCATGTTTCCCTTGGATTTAAAACTTTCTTTGGAATATCGGGAACATTATCTGGGATCAGTAAACCGAAGTTTGGATCTGGCGTGACCGAAACACCCGCCAGTTTTCCCTCCACGGCCGCACGAACCATGGAACGGGTGTGAGCTATCTTCATGCGCTCACCAGTGCCATAAGCGCCTCCGCTCCATCCAGTGTTTACTAGCCAACAATTAGCCCCGTGTTTTTCAATTTTTTCTCCCAGCAATTTTGCATATACCGTCGGATGCCGGGGGAGAAATGGTGCACCAAAACAGGTAGAAAAAGTGGCCTGCGGTTCGTCTACACCGCGTTCTGTGCCTGCCAAGCGCGCCGTATAACCGGAGAGAAAATGATACATTGCTTGGTCCGCCGTCAATTGGCTTATTGGTGGCAGCACACCGAACGCATCTGCGGTGAGCATCACTATATTTTCCGGATGCCCCCCCATTCCGGTCGCACTAGTACCCGGAATATAATTTAGCGGATATGACGATCGCGTGTTTTCAGTTAGGGAGTCATCGTTAAAATTCGGGTATTTAGTATGTGGATGTAAGGTGACATTCTCGAGCACCGTTCCGAAGCGCAACGACGCGGCGTGTATTTCGGGCTCTGCCTCACTTGATAGGTTGATCGCTTTTGCATAACAACCGCCCTCAAAGTTGAATACGCCATTTGTCGACCAGCCATGCTCATCGTCTCCGATTAATGTTCTCGTTGGGTCAGAGGATAGCGTTGTTTTCCCGGTTCCCGATAATCCAAAAAAAATAGATGTATCACTCTTCGCACCTATGTTCGCAGAGCAGTGCATAGGCAGAACATTTTGGGCAGGCAGCAGATAATTGAGAACGGAAAAAATTGTTTTCTTTATCTCTCCAGTGTAGTGGGATCCTCCGACGAGAATGAGCTGTTCTGAGAAATTTAACATCACAAAAACCTCAGATCGCGTTCCGTCCACTGATGGTATTGATTGGAGATTTGGCGCGTGCAGTACAGTGAAGTCAGGCTCAAAATTATCAAGATCATCCGGTTCTGGAGTAATAAACATGTTTTGGGCAAACAAGCTGTGCCAAGCCTGCTCTGTTACAACGCGGACTTTAATCCGGAAATCGGGGTCAGCACCCGCGTAACAATCTTGGACAAAGACTTCCTTATTCTGAAGATAAGCCCGCAACCGACTTCCCATAATATTAAAATGCTGTTCCGAAATTTTATTGTTAACTGGGCCCCACCAAATATTTTTGGTGTTGGCAGTTTCGTCGACGATAAACTTGTCTTTTGGTGAGCGTCCGGTGTATTGCCCGGTCGTTACCACCAACCCACCGCCCGCCGCTAATTCACTTTCTCCTCGGCGGAGAGAATGCGTATAAAGCGCGGGGATCGAGAGATTCCAGTGAGCGCAACTAATATTTTCCAGCCCATGGTTCTCTAGTCCGAAGGAGCTAGGGCGTCCAGTGTTGTCCAAAAATACCTCCTGAGTACAACAGGTAAAGCGGTTGCCGGTTCATAAGACAAACTTGCGACAAAACGCCTTCTCTACGAAGTTATATTCAAAGCAAAATACCTTTGGTTATGGAGGAGTCAAACGCTCAGTTCAGGTTAACTGCGACTTTTTATCACTTGGTAGGGTTAAGCGAAGATTATTCAATTTAGCAAACGGCGTCTTTTTCGATCAACCGGTATTAAATAGCCTATAATGTGTGGAAATACTTTGGTGCTGATCTGTGACCTTTAAATATTTGTTTTGCCAGCCTATCATGCCCTATTGCTGCCTTAATTTGCTCTTAGATAACTATTTATGACGCCTGGCATTACACCATGACCTCTCACCCGAATATTGCGCTGGTAGATGATGATAGGAATATACTTGCATCGGTTTCCATGACTTTAGAAGCGGAGGGGTACAACGTTTATACCTATGCTGATGGTTATACAGCACTAAACGGCCTAACATCACGTCCGGCTGATCTTGCAATACTTGATATCAAGATGCCGCGAATGGATGGTATAGAGCTTTTAACCCGCCTGCGGCGCCAATTTAAAATGCCGATTATCTTTTTAACTTCCAAGGATGATGAGGTGGACGAAATTCTTGGGTTAAGACTGGGGGCCGACGATTACATAAAGAAACCCTTCTCGCAAAGGCTATTACTTGAGCGCATTCGGACATTGTTAAGGAGGCATAACAGGGTTGCGGGCGAAAATTCGGATGATGACGACCCGCCAATAGTTCGAGGATATTTGCGTCTGGATATTGCTCGTTTTGGATGCTCGTGGAAAAATAAGGTTATTGATCTTACAGTGACGGAATTTCTGTTACTCAAAACACTTGCGCACCGTCCGGGTTACGTAAAGTCCCGTGATCAGTTGATGGATGCTGCGTATGGCGAAGCAATTTATGTGGATGACAGAACCATCGATAGTCATATCAAGCGTTTACGAAAGAAATTCCGCGCTGCTGACCCTGACTTTGCAGAGATTGAAACCTTATATGGAATTGGGTACCGTTTCCGAGAAGAATAATGATCTAAAGACCACTCTTACGGTCAGTACATGAGAATTCGAATTTTTTCGCCTCTAACGCGCCGTATTATCACTGTCAATATACTTCCTCTGGCGTTACTACTCGTTGGTATATTATATCTTGATGAATATCGAGAAGGGTTGATTGAGACAGAACTTGACGCGTTAGAACGACAATCTGAGATCTTTGCTGGTGCGCTTGGGGAAGGAGCAATTGGGACCAGGTCAGATGGTGAACAGTTTATTCGTCCCAGTGTCGCCGGTACGATGTTACGCCCTATGCTTACAACGGGACACACAAGAGCACGCGTTTATATTTTAACTGGCACAAAAAATACCGACCGGAAACTTTTAAGACTTGCCGATACACGGGTCCTCGCGGGCGGTGGTGGTAAACGTATCGTGGAAATACAAGCGTTATCACCGACCAAAAATGATGATTTTTCGACAAGAGTAGAAAACTGGTTTTATAGGACCGGTTATCTTTCCTGGGGACAGAAGAATGCAACTAGAGTTGCATCCTCGACGAGCTTATTTCAGCGTTACGAAAAACCGCTTGTGGCGGCGGCGTTAGATAGCCCATGTTTTGTGGGGAATATTTTATTGAGTGGTAAAAAAGCCACTAAATCCGTTGCAGTGCTTAATAGAAGGTTGTTGTTGGCTGCTGCGGCTCCAATTTGTCGTTTTGGACGAAACCATGTCTTTGGAGCGTTACTACTTACGTCAGAAGCTACGAAAATTGATCTCGCCGTACGCAGTTACCGCTCTGATATATTAACAGTGTTTGCTGTCGTTCTAGCAGGGACTATCTTATTGTCATTATATATTGCTGGAACCATCGGGCGACCAGTCAGGCGTTTGGCCGCGGCAGCGGACATTGTTAGAACTGGGCAGGGGAGTGCCGACTCCATTCCGGATTTTACGAAACGCAGGGATGAAATTGGTGATCTTTCTAGATCTCTCCGTGAGATGACAGAGGCTCTTTGGCATCGAATGCAAGCCAACGAGAGTTTTGCGGCTGACGTAGCGCATGAAATAAATAATCCTCTCGCTTCTCTTAGAAGTGCTGTTGAAACCGCCGCGAGAGTGAGAGATCCAGAGAAACAGAATGCTTTAATGGATATTGTTCAGGAAGATGTAATGCGATTGCATCATCTAATCAGCGATATATCTGATGCCTCTCGGTTGGATGTCGAATTGGCCCGAGGTAAAATGCAGAATGTTGATCTCTCTAAGATTTTACCGACGTTAGTAGAAGTAAACCAGATAACATCTCAAAAAAACAATGATGCTAGTATTCAAACAAGCATTATTTTCCAAGGCGAAGTGTCTAGCATTATTGTAAAGGGCTTAGAGGGTCGGTTAGTTCAAGTTTTGCAGAATCTGATAGGCAATGCGCGATCTTTTACACGCCGCGGCGGCATCATCGTGCTTTCGCTGAGAAAAGAGGGTTCATTCGCCGCAATTATTGTCGAAGATCAGGGTCCAGGCATTCCCCCGGAGAGCCTTAATAAAATCTTCGAACGCTTCTATTCTGAGCGACCCAAGGAAGAGAGTTTTGGACAACATTCTGGATTGGGCCTGAGCATTTCACGGCAGATAGTGGAAGCTCACGGTGGGAGCATTCACGCAGAAAATGTTTATAATAAAGAGGAAAAATGCGTGGGCGCCAAATTTGTAGTCCGTTTACCCACAATTGGCGATTAAAAAATGTTCATTTTATGACGGTTTATTGAGTTATGTTTTATTGCCCTGTTAAGGGGTGGATCGGTTGGCTATATGGGTAGCTCTTTTAATTCGTTCGTTTCGGGTTCTCGCGCGACCGGTGCCCCGCCACCAGTTATAATAGTAACTGGAATGTCAGGTGCCGGCCGTTCGAGTGCACTAAAGGCACTAGAGGACCTAGGTTACGAGGCAGTCGATAATCTGCCAATTGCGTTGCTACCTAATATTTTAAATGGTAGCTCTGGCACTGCCAGACCCCTTGCACTTGGGGTTGATGTTCGCACACGCGATTTTGATCCAACACCCTTTATTGAAGAATTAGATCTATTAAAAAAAATAAATGATTTTTGTCTTCGTATATTGTTCCTTGACTGTACCGTACAAGTACTTCTTAGACGGTTTTCTGAGACTAGACGGCGACATCCTGTTGCTCTGGACCGCCGAGTAGTGGATGGCATTATGTTTGAACGCCGAACACTTAGACCTTTGCGTGACAGGGCTGATATAGTTATTGATACAACGGAAATGGCAGTCGCTGACCTTAAGCGCCAACTTACGGTTGAATTTGTCCTAAGTGGCCCACCTCGCTTGGTAATAGCGGTTATTTCTTTTTCATATCGCCACGGTGTACCCCCAGAGGCAGACCTTGTATTTGATGTCCGGTTTTTGAGAAATCCACATTATGAGCAGGCTCTATCTAATAAGACCGGACTTGACACACTAGTTGGAGATTACATTCAAAATGATCAGGACTTTCCAATTTACCTTCAAAATCTGACTCAGTTACTACTTCCCTTGCTACCGAGATTTGTTGAGGAGGGAAAAAGTTATTTGACTATTGCAATCGGCTGCACTGGAGGGAAACACCGTTCGGTTTATGTAGCGGAAAGGCTTGGAGCTTGGCTGGGTGAACAGGGGGAACATACCAACATCAGGCATCGAGACCTAGTGCGGGGGTGAGAGGCTGGCCATCCTTGCAACGCTAAAGTGAATTCTATTAATAGAGTTGGGAGGAGCAACAGAGTTAGTTATTTTATGGGAATTGACTATAACAAGTTTACATTAGTTCTAATTAAGGGTTGTTCCAAAATGCGTAATGATGGCAGGTTGTGCCTGCCTAACTGGTCAATTAAACACCTCCTTGATTTTCCAATGTTATATTTGATATATCAGCATCTACAAGCATTACTGTGTCTGATATTTCACTTCAATACACTTCCAAGATATAAACTCAACACACTTAAGCTAAGCTAATGCCTAATTGAAACTGGAGTTCGCTGATGAGCGAAGAAAATGATTATAAAGTGGCGGATATGTCTCTCGCCGAATGGGGGAGGAAGGAAATCGCGATTGCCGAGACAGAGATGCCAGGGTTAATGGCATTGCGCAACGAATATGGTGCTTCCAAGCCGTTGAAAGGTGCCCGCATAGTAGGGTGCCTTCATATGACCATTCAAACCGCTGTGCTAATAGAAACTTTGACGACACTCGGCGCGACTCTCAGGTGGAGTTCCTGCAATATATTCTCAACACAGGATCAAGCCGCTGCCGCTATTGCACATGCGGGGATTCCAGTTTTTGCTTGGAAAGGCGAAACAGAAGAAGAATTTTGGTGGTGTATAGAAAAGACTATCGAAGGCCCGGATAATTGGACACCAAACATGATTCTGGATGATGGTGGAGACCTTACGAAGCTTATGCACGAGAAATATCCGGAGAAACTTAAGGGTGTTCGAGGTTTGTCCGAGGAAACCACAACCGGCGTACATCGTCTTTATGAGATGCAAAAGAACGGAGAATTATTGGTTCCCGCCATAAATGTTAATGATTCTGTTACCAAATCTAAATTTGATAATCTTTACGGGTGCAGAGAAAGTCTAGTCGATGGTATTAAACGGGCCACCGACGTAATGGTCGCGGGGAAGGTAGGTGTTGTTGCCGGATATGGAGATGTTGGTAAAGGATCAGCAGCTAGTCTTCGCAATCAAGGCGCTAGGGTGTTGGTAACTGAGATTGATCCGATTTGTGCGCTTCAAGCGTCCATGGAAGGTTACGAGGTTGTCACCATGGAGGAAGCTTCATCAATTGGTGATATTTTTGTTACTGCTACAGGAAACATCGACGTAATAACTCTTGAACACATGCGTGAGATGAAAGATCGCGCCATCGTGTGTAACATTGGGCATTTTGATAGTGAGATTCAGATTGAAGCCTTACGAAATTACAAATGGCAAAATGTTAAACCTCAGGTAGATGAGGTGGAGTTTCCCGACGGTAAAAAGTTGCTTGTTCTGGCAGAGGGGCGGCTGGTAAATCTGGGATGCGCTACCGGTCACCCAAGTTTCGTGATGAGTGCGTCATTCACCAACCAGGTTATTGCTCAAATTGAGCTATGGGAAAATAGTAATAAATATAATAACGAAGTGAATGTGTTGCCCAAGAATCTTGATGAAAAAGTGGCGCTTCTTCACCTTGGGAAATTAGGCGCAAAATTGACCCATCTCACCGAGCACCAAGCAGATTACCTTGGTCTTGCTAATACTGGGCCGTTTAAACCGGATTTTTACCGATATTGATCCAGTTAAAAAACTAATATCAAGGCAACGCATTCAAATCGATAATTAGCCTGATATTGTTGTTCGCCAATCTTGTTTGTGCCGTTGCGGGGAATCACCGTCAGCTATAAACCATATCTATGATAAGTAGTTGTAGACGGTCAAGAAAGTGCACCATCCTTCTGTCAGATAAGCAAGCGACGGCTTCGCTTGCAACCGAATTTGCCCATGGGGTCTCTGTAAAAGATATCATAGCCCTAACCGGTGATTTAGGGGCTGGTAAAACAGAATTTGCGAGGGCTTTAATTATTGCACGAGGCAAGCTCAAAGGGGTTAAAATCAAACACGTGCCAAGCCCGACCTACACATTGATGCAGCATTACGAATTACCTGACGGCGTTATCTACCATTTTGATCTCTACAGATTGGAAAAGTTTGAAGAGATCTGGGAACTCGGAATAGAGGAAGCGTTTGCGGACGGAATTTCTATTATTGAGTGGTCCGATAAAATTAAAGAGCTTTTACCCGCAAATACTACACATATACATTTCGATTTTGGGGAGGATGCGAGCGAACGTATTGCGCATATTTCGTCGACTTAGGTATGAATACCAGAGATTCTCAAATAGATAAGTTTTTGTCCAAAACCGGCTGGCACGGGGTTCCACACTCGATGTTAGCCCAAGACGCATCCTTTAGGCGATACAAGCGAATTACCAGAAACGGGATGTCAGCTGTTTTAATGGACGCCCCACCACCACGAGAGGACGTGCGTCCCTTCCTAAGAATCTCTCATACTCTCACGCGATTGGGTCTCAGTGCACCTCATGTTTATGGGAAAGATTTAGATGTGGGTTTTCTGCTTCTCGAAGATTTCGGAGATTCCACCTTTTCTCGCCTTCTGGATTACGGCGCTTCGCCGAACGAGCTATATTTGCTGGCCATCGACGTCCTTATTGAATTGCACCGGCGCCTGAGAATGGAGGACCTACCAAAAGATATAGTTTCGTATCAAAGAGAGGTTTTTTTTGACGAGGCAGACCTCCTTGTCAATTGGTATCTGCCAGCGGTTTTGCAGGGGTCCCCTGCACCTGCAGCCAAAAATTCCTTCCGAGACATTTGGACGGAAATTTTTTCTGATGACTTTGAGGTACCAACGAGTCTGGTTTTAAGGGATTTTCATGTTGATAATCTTACTCTTCTTAATGGCCGGCGTGGTGCACGTGCTTGTGGCATTCTTGATTTTCAAGATGCCGTGATAGGACCGGTCAGTTATGATTTTGTTTCTTTGCTTCAAGATGCACGGCGTGATGTTTGTAGCTCAGTGGCAGAACAAATGCGTACGCGGTACCTCGAAGCGTTTCCAATTATCGATCCCCACGCCTTTGATTTATCATGCACGATTCTTGCCGTGCAACGTCATTGTAAGGTTTTAGGCATCTTTACTCGATTGCGTGATCGAGACGCAAAAGATACATACCTGCAGCATATCCCTAGACTGTGGCGTTTGCTTGAGCAGGGTCTCAAAAACCCGGTTTTGGCTCGGTTAAAGGATTGGTTTGACGAATACATTCCAAAACACTCGCGAATTATTCCTATACCCCGGGTCCTGCGGTGAATGTTGTGGAAGCAACAGCGATACCGAATAAAGCTATGGTTTTAGCGGCGGGTTTAGGGCGGCGCCTACGGCCCGTTACGCTCACTACGCCAAAACCCCTAATTAAAATTGGTGGGCGGACCATGCTTGATCAAGTGCTTGATCGCTTGCAGGAAATGGGTGTCGATAGTGTTGTAGTTAATACACATTGGCTTCGCAGGAAAGTGGAAATGCACTTGAAGACACGTGATGCGCCGACAATCACGATTTCGCCAGAAGTGGAGTTGTTAGAAACGGGTGGTGGTATAGCTAAGGCACTATCAATCTTAGGCACTGATCCATTTTTTGTCGTCAATGCCGATATTGTTTGGCGGGATGGATCTAAGCCAGCTCTATCTAGGTTAGCACAAGCTTGGGATCGGCAAGCAATGGACGCTTTGCTGCTGCTGGTCCCAATAATACGATCGGCTGGTTACACAGGAGAGGGGGATTTTTATATGGATGTCCATGGGAGGTTGAAGCGTCGTTCCGAACGTGAGATTGCGCCATATGTGTTCGGGGGCGTTCAGATAGTGCATCCACGGATATTTAGGTCAGCACCCAAACCTCCCTTTTCGATGAATGTACTATACGACCGGTTAATACAGAAAGGGCGTTTATATGGGTTGGTTCACGATGGTGGTTGGTATCATGTCGGGACACCTCACGAATTAAAGGCTGTTGAGGCCGAGCTGGTGAAAAAGGAAGGCGCTCGCGCGAAACAGGCATATAAATGTTAGCCGACTCTAATTACGGTGTTTTTTATATCTCTGCAGGCACTTCATTTGTCGATCAACTCGCTCGCGGAATAATTAGTCGGTTTGGTGACCAAGCGGATTATTTATCGGACATTCGGATTTTTCTTCCTACAAGACGAGCTTGTCGCGCCCTAGCGGAGTCTTTTTTGCGAGTAACCAACGGTGAGGCTGCACTGCTCCCAAATATGGTGCCCATTGGAGATATTGAAGAAGAAGAACTATCTATACTGGGCAGCGAACAGGGACCATTTTTTGGTGCTGAAAACCTGCCGCCCGTAATGCCTGCTATTCGACGACAACTCTTACTTTCGCATATGATAATGGCGAAGGAACCGTCGATATCAGTTTCCCATGCCGCGCGCCTGGCATCTGAACTATCCAAATTATTAGATGAAGTGCAAAGAGAACGGCTCAGTTTCGAGGCGTTGGAAAAGATTGTTCCCGAGAAGTTCTCAGCGCATTGGCAGGAAATGTTAGCGTTTTTAACCATAGTGACCAAGCATTGGCCAGAAGTTCTCCGGGAACATGGATGTATAGACCCAGCTGAAAGACAAAACCGACTAATTGAAGCGCAAATATTGTTTTGGGAAAACCATCAACCCCGAGGGCCTGTGATTGTGGCAGGTAGTACCGGTACTATACCTGCAACAGCAGACCTGATCTCCTTTGTAGCTAAAATGAGACAAGGTGTGGTGGTGCTACCGGGATTGGATCCCACGCTCGATAACAAAGTTATAACGTCGATTGGGGCTAGTCATCCGCAGTATGGATTGGTGCGTTTGCTGACCCAGCTTAATCTTCAAGTAGGCGAAGTAACATGTTGGGATACTGATGGAGACGCAAAATGTCGCTCTTATGTAATCAATCAGATATTGCGACCAACTTCCGCATTGGATAAAGGAATACTGTCTGAAAATTCCGATAAGTTACTAAATAATTCGATTAAAATATCTTGCTCCGGACCACAGCAAGAAGCATTAACCATTGCTATGATGTTGCGTCAGGCGCTTGAAAAAACAGATAAAACCGCAGCGCTGGTAACACCTGATAGGCGTTTAGCCCGGAGGGTCGCGGCGGAACTTAAACGTTGGCACATTGACATTGATGACTCGGGTGGAACACCCATTGCACAAACGTTACCTGGTACTTTTCTGCTTCTTACCGCCGAGGCTATTACAAAACAGGCATTACCGGTGCCTCTCCTCGCCACATTGAAACATCCTCTCGCCGCAGGCGGAATCCAACCAGCAGTTTTTCGAAAGAATGTTCGGGAGATGGAGCTTGCCATTTTAAGGGGGCCACGTCCGTGTGCTGGGTTCACTGGCCTCCTTGGGATACTGCGAAAAACAACAAAATCAGTTGGGTTGATATCTTGGTTTGAATTTCTTTCGGAGGCGGCCGAGCCACTCTCAAAATTGTTACGTATGGACAAAGTTTCACCAGAAAAAATCATAAAAACCCATATTTCCTTTGCGGAAACGCTGGCTGCTTCTGACAGCGAAACGGGTTCGGCCCGTCTTTGGGCTGGAGAGGCCGGCAAAATCGCAGCTGATTTTATCAACGAGATTAGGACTGCAGTGGAGGTTTTACCACCAATGCCCGGTGCTGAGTGGCCTGCGCTATTACGGGTATTATTGACGAGAGGTGTAGTCCGCGCTTCTCATGGACAACACCCTAGATTACACATTTTGGGTTTGCTAGAGGCCCGTCTACAACAATCCGATTTGACTATACTAGGTGGTCTCAATGAGGGAGTGTGGCCTCCAGAGCCGACAAATGACCCATGGATGAGCCGACCGATGCGGGAAACCTTCGGTTTGGCTCCGCCGGAAAGAAGGATTGGACTTACAGGACATGATTTTGTCCAGGCCGTTACCGCCCCTGAAGTGATCATGACACGGTCGATGCGAATGGATGGCGCGCCCACGGTTCAGGCGCGCTGGCTTACCCGCATTGAAACCTTCCTTTCACAAAATAAAATGGGCCAAGGGGTCCTCAAGAAATGGAGACAAGAGGAAGCGAAATGGGCCCACTGGCAATCCGAATTAGATTCCCGCCATGCCTCAGTCCAAGTACGAGCTCCAGAACCTAGGCCTCCCATCTCAGCCCGACCAAACAGGTTGTCTGTCACAGAAATAGAAACACTTATCAGGGATCCCTATGAGATTTATGCAAAAAGAATTCTTGGACTTCGCGCCATTGAACCTATTGATGCCGACCCTGGCGCTGCAGAACGCGGTATTATTATTCATCGCGCTGTTGATCGATTTTTTCGCCGAGAAATAGACTGTGATCGATCAACCGCTTTAGAGGAGTTTTTAAGGATAGGAAAAGAAGAGTTTGAACATTGGTTGGATCGACCAGGAATATGGGCTTTCTGGTGGCCTCGTTTTGAACGTATCGCGAACTGGATTATTGAACATGAATACGGGCAACAAACTTGTCGTCTAGATACCCATACTGAGGTAAGTGGAGAGCTTTTGTTGAGGGACAGTAAACGCCAATTCAGGCTTACCGCACGAGCTGATAGGATTGATATATTGCCCGATGGTGCTTATGTCGTTATCGATTATAAAACCGGGACACTTCCTACAAAGAGTGATGTAAATAAAGGGCTGTCTCCGCAGCTGCCCCTGGAAGCCATGATGATCATGGAAGGTGCTTTTCCCGATATAAAACCTAATGACATCAAAGAATTATCATATTGGAAACTTTCAGGAGGCGATCCTCCTGGCTATATACGGGAGGCTGGGGACCCGCCTTCTGAATTAATAAAAAAGGCCATGCCAAGTCTAGCGGCGCTTCTTGACTACTATGAACACCCTGATACGCCATATCTAGCACGTCCTGTTGCTGCGATCGCCCCGCGTTATTCTGACTACGATCACTTGGAACGTGTCCAGGAGTGGAGGGTTTCAGGTGATTGAACAACATTTAGGGGTGTCGACGGTTGAGAATCCAATTAAGTACCTTAATCAAACGTTAGCTGCCACACCGACCCTGTCCGCTTGGGTGTCAGCTTCAGCAGGTTCCGGGAAGACCAAGGTGCTTGCCGACAGGGTTTTACGATTGATGCTAGAGGGTGCCGAGCCTCGAAAGATTCTTTGTTTAACGTTTACCCGGGCCGCCGCTGCCGAGATGCAGAATCGGATACGGCACTTATTAAGTGATTGGGCGACAATGCCTGAAACGGACCTCAGGTTGGCTATAATAAATCTTACGGGTGTCACGCCCACCTTATCGCAGTTACGGCTCGCCCGTGGGATGTTTTCAATGGTGTTGGATTCTCCCCGTGGTTTAATGATTCAGACCATACATGCATTCTGTGAATCGCTTCTTGGCCGTTTCCCTGTTGAAGCTGGCCTACCTCCATATTTTGAAGTTATGGATGAACGGACCTCTGCCGAGGCATTAAGAACGGCAAGAGATGAGCTTCTTACCCACGCCCGGTCAGCCGATGACCACGGCTTGATCGACGCACTCCGAGTGGTTACAGACTGGGTACACGAAAACGAATTCACCAATTTAATAGCATCGATATCGTCAAATCGTGGACGCTTAAGGCGTCTGATAGCAACGTATAATGGGTTAGAAGGTACCAAAGCCGCAGTTAGGACATTCTTAAACATAAAAAGCGTTGATACAGTTCAGCATCTCCTCTTTAGCGCTTGCGATATTGATGCTCAGAGAGAGGCCCTCCTTTATGAGGCGGCAAACCTCCTCAGCGAAGGTGGTAAACGTGACCAAGAGAAAAGTGGAAAAATAAACGCTTGGCTCAAGTTTTCTCCGGACAACCGTGTGGCGGTGTTCGACACATACGCGAGTACCTATTTGACCGGAAACGATTCCATACGTTTGAATTTAATTAGTAAAAGTATTTCAGAGAAAAATCCGAATATTATCGATATTCTGCAATGTGAAGCCGAACGGGTGCGGGCCTTGGTTGAGAAGCGAAAGGCAATATGGACCGCAGAAAGCACGGAAGCAATGCTTACAATTGCGATCTCATTGATAGGTCGTTATGAGGGCTATAAAAAACAAAATGCTTTGCTTGATTATGACGACCTTATCTTAAAGGCTCGGGCCCTGGTGGAAAACTCAGCTTCCTGGGTGCTCTATAAATTGGACGGCGGGATTGATCACGTTCTTATTGACGAAGCCCAGGATAGCAATGCTGATCAATGGGCTGTTGTTAGATCAATTGTAGATGAATTTTTCTCCGGCGAAAATGCCAGTAGGACCGCCCGAACTATATTTGCTGTAGGGGATGAAAAGCAGTCGATCTTCAGTTTTCAGGGTGCTGCACCCTATGAATTCGAAAATATGAACGAATATTTTGCAGATAAAGCGAAGGCGGTTGGACAGGAGTGGTGCACCGTTCCTTTAGATGTTTCTTTTCGCTCGACGCCGGCTGTTCTTCAGGCGGTCGACGCTGTTTTCTTGGATGGAGACGTTCGAAAAGGTGTGACATCCAGCACTATCGAACACACCGCCCATCGAAATGGCCAGGCCGGTTTAGTAGAAGTCTGGCCTCCTGTGACACCTGTTGATAGAGAGGAAGATCCAGACTTTGCGGTCGCGGAAACACGCAAGAATATCATTCGACCCGTTAGGAAGCTTGCTTATGGGATTGCCGCGACAATAAGTCGTTGGTTGCGTGAGGGCGAGAGGCTTTCGGGTGCGGACAGACCCATATGCCCTGGAGATATTATGATCCTCGTTCGACGTCGAACAGATTTTGTGGATACCTTAATTCACGAACTAAAGGCGCATGAGGTTAGAGTGGCGGGGGTCGATCGAATGGTTCTCACGGATCAAATTTCGGTGCGTGATTTAATTACAGTCGGGACGTTTGCTTTGATGCCTGATGATGACCTAAACCTTGCCACTCTTCTTAAAGGACCGCTGATCGGTTGGGGTGAGGAACAGGTATTTAAACTTTGCTACGGCAGAGAAGGCACTGTCTGGCGAGCACTTTCTAGCAAACGAAAGTCCGATGAAGCTTATGCTAAGGCATTCAAAGTTCTTGCCGATATACACGCGAGAGCCGATATGACCCCACCTTACGAATTTTTTGCATATGTTCTGGGTGCAATGGCAGGACGCGCTAGTCTTTTGGCACGGTTGCGTCACGAGGCGAATGACCCCATTGATGAATTCCTTTCGCTTTCTCTTTCCTTCGAAAATGCTCATACCCCTTCTCTTCAAGGTTTTTTGCAGTGGGTTGAACAAGGACAGGCAGAAATAAAACGAGATCTAGATCAAGGGGTGCTCGATGAGGTGCGTGTGATGACCGTGCACGGTGCAAAAGGACTGCAGGCACCCATCGTAATACTCGCTGATACTGTGCAAACACCAACTTCGGCTCACGATTTACTTTGGGGAAATACAGAATTGGATAAAACGCTTAGTCTCCCCTCGCAAAATGGTGAAATTTTTATATGGTCACCTCGGTCACGCACTCAAGATTTTAAAACAAAACAACTGGTCCATGCTTCTCAACGACATCAAGATGAGGAATATAGGCGCCTCCTCTACGTGGGTATGACCCGGGCACAAGATAGGCTTTATGTTGCGGGGTATAGCAATCACCCAAAAGTGCCGGACGCGTCCTGGTGGAATTTAGTGCATCGCGGCCTGGAGCCGCTCGCCAAATCCTTTAATTTTATATCCCCTACCGGGGCCGGAACTGATCCAAATTTTATTTGGGAGGGAGAAGGGCTGCGGCTTGAAACACCGCAGACCGAAAAACCGGATCAGTGTATTGATGAAAAAGAAAACAGCGACGAATTTTCTGACATACCAAGCTGGGTGGATACTCCCGCACCGAGGGAAGCCGAAGTGGCTAAAACGCTGACCCCGTCTCTTGGGGAATCAGAGCAAGCGGATATCCAACCGCTGTTGCGTGCAGAAGAAGAGGAATATTTTCAGCGTGGTTTGCTTATCCACCAGCTTTTGCAATTCCTTCCAAACCTTTCAGAAAAACGCCGGGAGATTTCCGCTCGAAACTTTCTGGAACGACCAATATATGGATTGTCGAAGAATCAGATTGAGTTAATCGTCACAGAGACTATGGGTGTGATGAATGATCCCATTTGTCGCTCCCTTTTTGGTCCTTCATCTAGAGCTGAAGTTCCAATTGTTGGAGTTTTAAATAGTGTTCCAGTCTCTGGGCGTATAGACCGGGTAGTGGTTGACAAGAAAATTATAAAAATTCTAGATTTCAAGACGAATCGATTGCCGCCGGTTTCGGTTGATGGTGTGCCCGAAGATTACCTGCGTCAGGTAGCAATTTATCGTACGTTGCTTGAAAAAATTTATAATAATCAAAATATTGAGTGCATGATAATCTGGACGAATGGCCCAACATTAATGGTTCTGGATAAGCAGCTATTATCCGGATATGTGCCTTGACCCTCAAATATGGTCACCTTACCTTTAAACAGTATCATTAAAGTTTATTAATGATTATTGGTTACCTTGTGTATTAGTGAAATTTCTAACAATGGAAGTGAATGTGATGACCAGTAAAGCAGTCTCGGATGATTCATTCGAAGTCGAAGTGCTCGGTGCAGAGGGCCCCGTTCTAGTTGATTTTTGGGCTGAGTGGTGTGGGCCTTGTAAGCAAATTGGGCCATCGTTGGAAGAAATATCGGAAGAAATGGCAGATGCGATAACTGTCGCAAAGGTAAATATTGATGAAAATCCCATGACGCCGTCTAAGTATGGTGTTCGCGGCATCCCAACCTTGATTTTATTCAAGGACGGGGAAGTCGCAGCGACCAAGGTTGGGGCGCTTCCAAAGAGTAAAATTGTAGAATGGATTGAAACAGCGGTGTAGCTCGGAACAAACTGTATCGTGAAAAATTACTTAGGTTGGGGTAAAGGTTTTCGTTACTCTTGCGCTTGTGCTAGTGACTAGGTATAAACCGGCGCCTCAAAGCAAGTGGTCCGGCTAAAGAGGGCATGCCGCGGCTGCTAGGATGTTTTCCGCATAATTAGCCTAATGCGATGTAAAAGGAGACAAAAATGCCCAAGCTGAAGTCTAAAAGCGGTGCTAAAAAGCGTTTCCGTACCACGGCGACTGGAAAAGTCCGGTCTAACTTCGCAAAAAAGCGTCATAATCTTCGTAAGCGTTCACAAAAAATGAAGAGAAATTCCCGCGGCACTCAGATCATGGCTGACGCCGACGCGCGCATTGTAAAGTCATATTTACCGTACGCGTGATAAAGGAGAAGTCTTATGGCTCGAGTTAAACGTGGTGTTACTACCCATGCTAGACATAAAAAAGTTCTAAAAAAAGCTAAAGGGTATCGCGGGCGAAACTCAAAGGTTTTTCGTGTTGCGGTTGAGAAGGTAGAAAAGGCCGGACAATATGCCTACCGTGATCGAAGGGTTAAAAAACGAAATTTTCGCGCACTGTGGATCCAGCGGATTAATGCTGGCGCGCGACAACATGGTCTAACCTATTCGCAATTTATACATGGTTTGAACAAAGCCGGGATTGAGCTGGACCGGAAGGTATTAGCAGATCTTGCAGCCCGGGAACCCAACGATTTCGGGGTTGTGGTAGAACAGGTTAAGGCTGCCCTAAATACCGCCAATTAAGCGGAAATTTTTGTAATGAATTTTTGGAGTGGCCAGTTATGACTGGGCTGGTCGATTACTATGGAAAATCTTGATCAATTAAAGGCCGAATTACTAGACCAAGTGAAGAGTGCAGGCCCAACTGAACTCGAAACTTTACGTGTTTCAATCCTGGGAAAGTCTGGAACTGTTACAACGATGGTCAAGGGAATCGGTAATTTGCCGCCTGATATACGACGCGAGACGGGCCAAAAGCTTAATATCATAAAGGACGAACTGGGCGAGGCTATTGAAAACCGGAAACAAAAGCTTGAAGAAGAATTGTTGGATGCTCGCCTAAGCCAGGATAAAATTGATCTAACGCTGCCGGGGAGCCCTGTAGCTCAAGGAAAAATACACCCGATCAGCCAGACCATAGAAGAAATGGTAGCAATATTCTGCGAGATGGGTTTTGCGGTTGAAGATGGTCCTCACATAGAGACTGATTTTAACAACTTCACAGCATTGAATATTCCACCCGAACATCCGGCCCGTCAGGATCATGATACGTTTTATTTGTCTCCCGATGAAACCGGCGAAAGAAAAGTACTGCGAACGCATACATCGCCTGTCCAGATTAGGACTATGATGCGTGAGGACCCCCCAATACGCATAGTTGTACCCGGGCGCACATTTAGAGCGGACCACGATGCCACTCATTCACCCATGTTTCATCAAATTGAGGGACTGGTTATAGATGAAAGCACTCACATGGGACACTTAAAAGGCTGTTTGATAGAATTTTGCCGAGCGTTTTTCGATGTAGATGATCTTCCTGTGCGCTTTAGACCATCCTATTTTCCATTTACGGAGCCATCGGCTGAAGTGGATATAGGGTGTTCTCGAGTGGACGGCGGCCTTACCATTGGGCGGGGTGCTAGTTGGCTTGAAATACTCGGATGCGGGATGGTTAATCCCCATGTACTAGAAAATTGCGGTATAGATTCTACTAAATATCAGGGTTTTGCGTTTGGGATGGGAATTGAACGTGCAGCTATGCTTAAGTATGGCATTCCCGATCTGAGAACTTTTTATGAATCCGATATTCGATGGTTGAAACACTATGGTTTTGTGCCACTTGATATTCCCAACGTGGCGGTGGGTCTCGTCCCATGAAATTTACATTCGATTGGCTCAAAGATCACCTCGATACAAACCATCCGTTATCTAGTATTGTTGAAACACTCTCTATGATTGGCCTGGAAGTAGAGAGTGTTGAAGACCGCGGGGAACGTTTGCAGTCTTTCAAGGTCGGGAAGGTAATTTCGACAAAGAAACATCCAAGCGCGGACAGGTTGCAGCTCTGTTTAGTTGACTATGGTGACGGGGAACCCGTACAGGTAGTTTGTGGAGCGCCAAATGTGAGACCTGGATTAAAGGGAATATTTGCTCCTCCCGGAACCTTTATTCCGGGTATAGATCTCACTCTGAAAAAAAGCAAAATTAGAGGCGAAGACTCGAATGGAATGCTGTTGTCGGAGCGGGAAATGGGCATTTCCGATGACCACGAAGGCATAGTCGATCTTAAGAATGACCCTGCGATAGGAACGCCAGCTCCGTTGGCAATGGGTCTTAGCGACCCCGTGATAGATGTTGCGTTGACACCCAATCGCCAAGATTGTTCGGGGGTCCGGGGTATCGCTAGAGATCTCGCGGCTGCCGGTATGGGTAAGTTAAAACCAAGTGACACCAAGAGGTTTGATGGGACCTTTCAGTCGCCCATCAAGTGGAAGCGTAATTTTACCAACGAGACAGAAGATGCCTGTCCTTTGGTCGTAGGGCGATACTTTCGGAATCTTAATAATGGTTCCAGTCCGTCGTGGCTGAAAGAACGATTGCGAGCTATCGGCCTGCGCCCGATTTCCGCATTGGTAGATATTACTAATTACATTACCTTTGATCAGGCCCGTCCTCTGCATGTCTTTGATGCTAAACTATTGTCCGGTAACCTCACGATGCGACTTGCGCGGCCTGGGGAAAAGGTTGCCGCTTTGGATGGGGAAGAGTACCTGTTGGATCAAACTATGACCGTTATTGCGGACGATAACGGAGTTCAAGCAATAGGCGGAATTATGGGAGGTTCAGCTTCTGGGGTTAGTGAAAAAACCACAGACGTGTTCCTCGAAGTAGCATTATTTGACGAGGTTCGTACCGCGACGACCGGTCGCAAACTTGGAATTATGTCCGACGCTCGTTATCGTTTTGAACGTGGTGTGGATCCTCAAAGTGCTGATTGGGGAGTTCACGTTGCAACTGAAATGATCCACACGATCTGTGGTGGTGAAAACTCCCTTATCTCCACCGCTGGCGAAATTCCAGCGTCGAAACGGATTGTAAATCTGCGAAAGAAGCGTATTTGGGATCTCGGTGGTGTGAAGGTTCCGCCAAAAAAACAATTTAAAATTCTAACTGACCTGGGCTTTGACCCGGTTGATGAAGGCGAAAGTTTAAGAACAACGCCACCCCCCTGGCGCCAAGATATAGACGGGGAGGCGGACATAGTGGAGGAGGTTCTTCGGATACACGGATACGAAAAAATCCCTGTAGTTCCCCTGCGAAGAGAACAAACAGTCGCTAGTTCAGCTTGGTCGGTTCTTAAACGAAGAGAGTTAGCGGCCCGGCGTATACTCGCTGCCCGCGGCATGACAGAGGCGGGTACTTTTTCGTTCATGAAGAGGGAGACTGCTGATTTATTCGGATTCTCGGCTGCAGGTTTGGTGATTGATAATCCTATATCTGCTGATTTAGATGTAATGCGGCCGTCAATATTCCCTAATCTCCTTGACGCGGCGTGCAGAAATGAAGATCGGGGAAACACCGATATTGCGCTCTTTGAACTTGGTCCTGAATATGCCAGCGATGACGTTGAGGGACAGACCGTCGTAGCGGCAGGGGTTCGTTCTAGTATCAATAGTAGCAGACACTGGAGTATTAAGCCGCGTGGAGCCGATGCATGGGATGCTAAGGCCGACACCATAAGTGTGCTTGAGGCTGCTGGGGCTCCCGTTGATAAATTGCAACTTACGACGGATGCTCCTTCATGGTTCCATCCTGGACGATCGGGAGTGTTTCGACTTGGATCTGCGGTTCTCGCAACATTCGGCGACCTCCATCCCGCGGTTTTAGGGGCGATGGATCTCCAAAATTCTTATGTTGGATTTTCAGTGAATATCGAACACGTTCCTGTGCCAAAGAAAAAAAGAGCAGCAGCACGCCCGTTGCTTAATCTTTCTCCCTTTCAGGCAGTACATCGTGATTTTGCCTTTGTGGTTGATGAGGAAGTTAACGCTGAAGACGTTGTTCGTGCAGCCCGTGCCGCGGATAAGAAACTTGTTGGGGCCGTCACTGTCTTCGATGTTTATGAAGGTGACCGTGTTGGGGACGGAAAAAAATCGATCGCAATTTCAGTTGTGCTGCAACCGGTCGAAGCGACGCTTACGGATCAGCAAATTAGCATGGTCTCCGAAAAAATCACGGGCGGTGTAAACAAGCGCACCGGTGGAACACTACGGGATTAAAAATAGCTTCTTATGAAAGAGCTCACGCATATTCGAAATTTCGCAATTATTGCCCACATAGATCATGGAAAATCGACCTTAGCGGACCGTTTAATTCAAGAATGCGGAGGTGTGGAGATACGCGAGCTAAAAGAACAAATGCTTGATACCATGGATATCGAACGCGAACGGGGCATTACGATTAAGGCCCAGACCGTTCGCCTAATGTATGAAGCGCTTAATGGAGAAACTTATCAACTTAATTTGATGGATACACCAGGCCATGTTGATTTTACTTATGAAGTTTCGAGGTCATTAGCGGCTTGCGAGGGGTCACTTTTAGTAGTTGATGCCAGTCAAGGAGTAGAAGCGCAAACGCTCGCCAACTCTTACCTGGCGGTGGACGCCGATCATGAAATAATTCCGATACTTAATAAGATTGATTTGCCCGCAGCGGAGCCGGATCGAGTTCGCAGTGAAATTGAAGACGTGATTGGCTTGGATAGTGCGGGGGCATTAGCGGTTTCCGCTAAAACCGGTGAAGGTGTGACCGACGTGCTCGAAGCGTTGGTGCAGCGGATACCACCGCCGACCGGCAATCAGGATGCACCCTTAAAGGCCATGCTTGTCGATTCTTGGTATGATCCCTATCTCGGTGTGGTGGTTTTGGTGCGGGTGCGCGACGGGGTCTTACGGAAAGGTATGAAAATTCGCATGATGGGGACTGGCGCTACCCATCAGGTGGACGTCGTCGGTATTTTCACCCCAAAACGAAAGGATATTCATGAATTGGGACCTGGCGAAGTCGGTTTTATAACAGCCTCAATAAAAACAGTCGCCGATGCTCAAGTCGGGGATACAATTACGGGCGACAAAAATTTAGCGGAGGAAATGCTACCCGGCTTCAAACCAAGCGTGCCGGTCGTTTTCTGTGGACTTTTTCCAGTGGATAATGCCGACTACGAAGATCTGCGCGAAAGTCTCGCAAAACTTCGTCTTAACGATGGTAGCTTTCAATATGAGCCAGAAACTTCAGCTGCGCTCGGATTTGGCTTTCGGTGTGGCTTTCTTGGTTTGCTTCACCTAGAAATAGTCCAAGAACGTCTTCATCGGGAATTTGATCTTGATCTAATTACTACTGCGCCGTCTGTAATTTATCGAATTTGCCAGACGGATGGCAGTTTGATTGAGCTTCATAATCCTGCGGACATGCCCGACGTCGTCAAAATTGATACGATCGAGGAGCCATGGATAAACGCTACAATTTTAGTTCCGGACGAACACCTCGGTGCCATCCTGAAGCTGTGTGAGGACAGGCGAGGTGTTCAACAGGAACTGACGTACGCTGGCGGTCGCGCAATGCTCGTGTATAAGTTGCCGCTTAACGAGGTCGTATTTGATTTTTATGACCGTCTAAAATCTGTCAGCCGCGGGTATGCTAGTTTTGATTATCAGGTGACCGGCTATGAACAGGGTGATTTAGTAAAACTTTCTATACTTGTTAACGGCGAACCGGTCGATGCGTTATCGATGATTGTCCATAGACTACAGGCCGAACATCGAGGGCGTGCAATTTGCGCAAGGCTAAAAGAGCTCATCCCCCGCCAGCTCTTTAAAGTTCCTCTCCAGGCAGCGATAGGCGGAAAAATTATCGCCCGTGAGACCATTTCTGCTATTCGGAAAGATGTCACTGCAAAGTGTTATGGTGGTGATATTAGCCGTAAACGGAAACTACTTGATAAACAGAAAGAGGGGAAAAAACGGATGCGTCAATTTGGGGCTGTAGACATCCCACAATCCGCTTTTATCGAGGCTTTACGCATAGGAGACGAATAGGCCTTGAGGACTTATTGCCGGAATCCTCCTTTCATGCGGCGTTTTCGAAATATCCAACTGCCCAATGCCCCCATAATAATAAGTACAAGACAAGCGGGAAAAAGCAGTATTTCCTGTACTAAGTTTGTCCAAAGTGGTGCCCAAATATATCTCTGGATAATTGCTTGGGTAGTGTTCAGGGAGCTACTGCCCAATGCCTGATCTAATAAGAACCATATTTCTCCGGCGGATTTACTTTGAATGTGCTGGTTTTGCAGAACATTTAGAATATCATTCAGCCCTAGAACTAGTCCCGCCCCTAAAATTATCCACCAGAAAATGCGTACAAGTTTCATAAACTCATTTTACTTTAAACCCTTTGACGTGCTCTATTTTAATACATTTGTTCGTGAGCATAAATTGATGTTGGTTCTGCCCCGATGTTGCTGTTGCATCGCTTGAGCGGCTTCGGCATTATCCGGCGCCACGGAGGGATGGCCGAGTGGCTGAAGGCGCACGCTTGGAAAGCGTGTATGCGGTTACCCCGTATCGTGGGTTCGAATCCCACTCCCTCCGCCATTTAGTCAATAAAAACAATAACTTATTGATTATTTATCCTTTC
>CAYPNT010000001.1:131857-171094 GCA_964412235.1 uncultured Rhodospirillaceae bacterium | reverse complement strand
TGAAAATCCAAGAGTTTTCAAAGAAAAGACATCTGAAAAACCGTTGACAGTATATTTTCTACCATTATATTCCGGCTCTCTTTATAGGGCGTCTATTTGAACCTAACTTTGGTTTTTTTGTTTACAGGGCCCATCTTGGATTACATCCTGGTTCGCCGGACTTTGTAGGCCGGCTCAAAGACGGAAACGAAAATGTATGCAGTCGTAAAAACCGGCGGAAAACAATATCGTATCAGTAAGGACGATGTGTTGACGGTTGAAAAGCTAGACGGGGATAAGGGCGATACCTTGGAACTTGTCGAAGTGCTCGCGATGGGAGATGGCAAGAGTATTACCGTGGGAAACCCGCTAGTCCAAGGCGCCAGGGTAGCGGCGACCGTTTTAGAACAGAAAAAGTCTGATAAGGTTGTGGTCTTTAAAAAGAAAAGACGTAAGAACTATCGCCGCACAAGAGGGCACCGCCAGCAGGTGACGGTAATACGAATAAACGATATCCTCGCAAAGGGTGAGGAATCGAAAACAAAAGAAGTTGCGCCTGCGAAAAAGGACAAGGCAACGGCAAACAACCCACCGGCAAAGGCAAAGAAAGCACCGGCAAAGGCAAAGAAAGCACCTGCAGCAAAGCAAAAGTAAAAAGATAACTAAGACGCGCAGTCTTGAGGAGATTGAACCATGGCTCATAAAAAAGCAGGCGGCAGTTCACGCAACGGTCGTGATTCCGAAGGTCGACGTCTCGGTTTAAAAAAATATGGAGGAGAGGCCGTAATCCCAGGGAATATCATCCTTCGCCAACGTGGTACAAAGTGGCACCCTGGTGATAATGTGGGTATAGGTAAGGACCATACTATCTTCGCAACAGTTGAAGGAAAAGTAGCCTTCAAAACTAAAACCAATGGGCGCGTATACGTCTCAGTTGATCCGGCAAATTGAATGCTTGCTAATTTGGTGCTTACAGTTTCAAATTAATCCCTAAATAGTACAAATAATCGGTCAGATAAGACACAATTCTGCCGGGCGCTCTCCGAACGTTATTTGACGCCTAACCCGGTTTAAATGGTATGAAATTCCTTGATACAGCTAAAGTTTATGCTCGAAGCGGCAACGGCGGCGCAGGTTGTGTTAGTTTTCGACGCGAGGCGCACGTAGAATATGGTGGCCCAGATGGCGGGGACGGCGGCAACGGTGGTAATGTCATTGTAGAGGTTGTGGAAGGCCTGAACACGTTAATCGATTTTAGATACCAGCAACACTTCAAGGCGAAGACGGGTGGCCACGGAATGGGTAAAAACCGATCGGGGGCGGCTGGTGGAAGTATTACCCTTAAAGTACCTGTAGGAACACAAATTTTTGATGACGAAAGTGATTTATTAATTGCTGACCTTACAAAAGTGGGTGAAACGCTCATCCTGCTGGAAGGTGGAAACGGTGGACGAGGAAACACACGATTCAAAACGGCAACCAACCGAGCACCACGCCGGGCTGACAGCGGGCGTGAAGGTCAGGAATGCTGGATACGGTTACACCTAAAACTCATAGCAGATGTTGGGTTAGTGGGACTACCCAATGCAGGAAAATCTACCTTCCTTTCTGCTGTATCCCGGGCAAGGCCGAAAATAGCAGATTACCCCTTTACAACCCTTAATCCGGTATTAGGAGTTGTAGGCATTGACGAGGCAGAGTTAGTTTTTGCTGATATTCCGGGTTTGATAGAGGGTGCCCACCAAGGTGCGGGCCTTGGTGACAGGTTTCTCGGCCATGTAGAACGCTGCGGTGCGCTGCTACATCTCATAGATTGCACCCATGACCGGGTTGCGGGCGCTTGGAAGATTATTCGCGACGAAATCAAAGCTTATGGTGCGGAACTTTCTGAAAAACCAGAAATATTAGTACTCAACAAAGTGGATGCAATACCGGACGAGTTTATTATTGAAAAACAGAAAGAGCTTGAAGCAGAATCTGGACAAGAAATATATATAATGTCAGGGATCGCTGGGATCGGAGTTAACAATACGCTACGTGCGCTAAAAAACCTTATAACCGCAAAAAGTGCCGCAGAGGCTGATCGCTTAGTGCAGGGGAAGACGGTTCCATGGTCACCATAGAAAACAAGTCGCGACAGCGATTAGGTAAGTCTAAAAGGCTGATAATTAAAATTGGATCAACTTTATTGGTTGATGAAAATAGCGGCAAAATTCGTAGCAAGTGGCTGGCTGGACTAGCAAAAGAAATAGCAAGTTTAAAGTCACAAGGTATTTCTGTTGCCGTTGTATCTTCAGGAGCAATCGCCGTAGGTCGATCTCATTTAAGATTATCCTCTGGCATTCTTGCGCTTGAACAGAAACAGGCGTCGGCCGCTACGGGACAGATACGACTGGCACATGCCTGGCAAGAAGCTCTCGCCCACCACGCTATAACGGTTGCCCAAATTCTTCTTACGCCTTCGGACACTGAAGAAAGGAGGAGACATTTAAATGCACGAGCAACGATAGAGATGCTTCTCAAGTTGGGTGCTGTTCCAGTGATAAACGAAAACGATACTGTCGCAACCGAAGAAATTCGATATGGTGATAACGATCGACTGGCCGCACGCGTTGCCCAAATGATCAGTGCTGACACACTCATCCTACTTTCGGATGTAGACGGTTTATATGAAGGTAACCCTCAAGAAAACAGTGAAGCAAAGCTAATTTCAGAAGTGCACAATGTAACACCGGAAATAGAGGCAATGGCTGGGGTTGCCTCATCCGCGTATTCCTCTGGCGGTATGGTTACTAAGTTAGAAGCCGCTAAAATAGCAATGGCGGCGGGATGCTCAATGGCTATTGTCGACGGCCGGGAAGCCGATGTCATAGAACGTTTAACCGCGAGCGACCGCTGCACTTGGTTCATTCCCCAATCGGAACCGTTAACAGCGCGCAAAAGGTGGATTGCTGGGTCTGTAACCTCATCAGGCACCATTACAATCGACAACGGTGCATTAAACGCTCTAAAATCGGGAAAAAGTCTACTCCCCCCGGGTGTAACAAACGTTGAAGGCAGTTTTGAGCGGGGCGACATTGTAACGATTAGGGTAATCGACGGAGAAAATATTGGGCTTGGTTTATCGGCGTACTCTTCAGAAGATGCTCTATTAATTTGCGGGCGGAAAAGTCGTGATATAGAAGGTATTCTGGGCTACCGTGGTCGTGACGAGATGGTCCATAGGGATGATTTGGTATTAAAGACAAACACATCGGAGGCATCAAAAAAATGAGTGTCGCAAAAAGTATCGACACTAAAAACGTCACAAACGTAATGGCTGTGATAGGAACGCGCGCTCGGGATGCGGTTAAAACTGTCGGCCAGGCGCGCCCAGATCAGAAGAATAAAGCTCTCCTGGAATCTGCAAACGCTTTAAAGTTAAATGCTCCCGAAATACTCGCCGCAAACAATCAAGATCTAGAACTTGCTGAAAAACGACAAGTAGCACCGTCACTTGTAGACCGGTTAAAGCTTAACCAAGATAGGATTGATGCCATGGCATCTGGCCTGGCAGAAATTGCAAAACTCACCGATCCCATTGGGGAAGTTATGAGATCTTGGAAACGACCCAACGGCCTTAACATATCACGCGTACGTGTACCGCTTGGTGTAATCGGTATTATTTATGAGTCACGCCCAAATGTGACCGCCGATGCCGGCGCCTTATGCATTAAGTCGGGAAATGCAGCTATCTTGCGGGGAGGCTCAGAGAGTTATTATTCCTCCACTGCAATAATGCAATGTCTAGCGATAGGCTTAAAAAACGCTGGGTTGCCGGAAGATACTATTCAACTCGTTCCCACCACAGACCGTGCCGCAGTCAGCGAAATGCTCACTATGTCGCAAAGTATAGATATTATTGTGCCTCGCGGTGGAAAATCACTCATTCAAAAGGTCCAGGAGGAAAGCCGCATCCCGGTGATTGCCCACCTCGAAGGCTTGTGCCACACATATATTGACGGTGATGCGGACCCGGACATGGCAAAAGAAATCGTGTTGAATGCAAAAATGCGGAGAACAGGTATTTGTGGTGCCACAGAAACACTCCTGATTGATAACATTGTCGCGCCAGAGTTTTTGCCTAGTATTTGTAGTGCCCTTTCTGAAGCGGGGTGCGAACTTCGAGGAGATGCAGCTACACAAGCCCTCGATAACCGTATAAAACTTGCAACGGAAGAGGATTGGCGGACCGAGTATCTCGAGCCCGTGTTATCAATAAAACAGGTCGATGGCGTAGTTGGGGCAATCAGCCACATAAACATGTACGGATCAAACCACACGGACTCGATTGTGACTGAAAATACAGATAAAGCAGAACAATTCCTTAATGGTGTGGATTCAGCAATTGTCATGCATAACACTTCCACACAATTTGCGGATGGAGGGGAATTTGGCATGGGCGCTGAGATCGGTATTTCGACAGGCCGGCTGCATGCACGTGGACCTGTGGGTGTAGAGGAACTAACAACTTTTAAATACGTCGTTCGCGGCGCAGGACAGGTCCGACCCTGAAAATTGTAACCGATATTCGTCGAGGGCACTCTGTAACAGGGCTTCGGGTAGGACTCCTGGGTGGTTCGTTTAACCCTGCGCATGAAGGCCATCTTCACATCAGCCTGTTAGCACTGAAAATTCTCCGACTCGACGAGGTTTGGTGGATGGTATCTCCTCAAAACCCTCTCAAACCTGTTAAAGATATGGCACCGTTTGATGAGAGGCTCGGCGCAGCATTTAAAATGGCAAAGCATCCGAGAATTAGGGTAACAGATATTGAGCAACGTCTCGGAACTACGTACACATCTGGGTCGCTCGCCGTTTTAAAGGATTGTTTCCCGAAAACGAATTTTGTTTGGATAATGGGGGCTGACAATTTAAAACAATTATCGCGATGGCACCGTTGGACAAGGATATTTAATCAGGTACCCGTTGCTGTTTTTGACCGAGCTCCCTATTCTTTTGGAGCTCTTGCAGGAAAAGCGGCAAAAGCGTTCTGCCGGTTTAAAAGGAAAAGGTCGGATGCTTGTAATTTGCCAGATATGTCCCCCCCAGCTTGGATGTTTTTTCACACACAGCTACACCCCGGATCAGCCACAAACATTCGCAATCAAAAAACAGGGGAAATGGCTGTAAACGCGGCGAACATAAAGAGAACTGAGCGTGAGCAAAACTACTAATACACTGAACAAGGAGAAACAAACAACGGAACAAAATAATATTTCCGTCGAGAAACTACTGCTCCAAATTGAGGTGATCTTAGACGACTACAAAGCGGAAAACATCGTCACGGTTAACCTGAAAGGTAAATCGGATATCGCGGACTACATGGTAATTGCGACTGGCCGCTCAAGCCGACAGATTTCAAGTATTGCGGAGGGCCTAACCCAGACCGTTAAAAAGAATGGGGTTAAAGGTTGCATCCCAGAGGGACAGAGACAAGGTGACTGGGTTTTGCTCGACACCGGGGATATAATAATACATTTATTCCGCCCAGAGGTTCGTGAATTTTACAATCTTGAAAAGATGTGGGGGCCAGAATTGACAGCTACCCCCGCTCCAACGAATTTTTAACCTTTGCCGGTAGCGTGAAAATAACAATCTGCGCCATTGGGCGTCTTAAAACTGGACCGGAAAGAGACCTTTGGGAAAGATACTGTAAGCGGCTACGCTGGCCGCTTAAGATCATCGAACTCGAAGAACGCAAAAAGCTTTCTGGTAAGGAAATAAAGCGTCTGGAAGGAAAGCTTCTGATAAATGCGATTCCACCCGGTACCCTCGTCGTAGCCCTGGACGAAAGAGGTCAATCTTATTCAAGCGGCGATTTTGCGAATCAACTATCTTCGTGGAACGATATGGGTCGAGGTTTGACCTTTCTAATTGGAGGTCCAAACGGCATAGACCAACCGACACTCGATAAAGCCGAGTTAATTATTTCTTTTGGGGCAGCAACATGGCCTCATATGTTTGCTCGTATTCTCTTGATAGAACAGTTGTACCGCGCCGAGCAAATTCTTGCAGGCAACCCCTACCACAGGGATTAACTTCAATAAATAAAACCAGTCTTAATATCCAATTTTTTAATTTTTCCTATATAATGGGGTTCAAGCAATCGGGATTTGTTAATGACCGACGATCGAAAAAATCCTCGCAAGCCGGTGGTACTCTGCGTGCTCGACGGATGGGGTTATCGAACGGACGAAGAATACAATGCAATCGCCCCTTCAAACACTCCGAACTTTCAGGCCTTATGGAATAACAATCCCCATTCTCTATTAGAGACCTCGGGTGTCGCTGTTGGTCTTCCGAAAGGTCAAATGGGAAATTCCGAAGTCGGTCACATGAACCTAGGCGCTGGCCGGATCGTCAACCAAGACATCCGTCGTATTGATGCAGCCATAGATGACGATACTATCAAAGAAAATCCATCACTCATAAACTATATGAAAACCCTGAAATCCACCGGCGGTACTTGCCATCTTTTAGGCCTCGTTTCCCCTGGAGGCGTGCACTCCCATCAAAATCACTTAGTAAAATTAATAGAAGTCCTTGATAAAGAAGAATTACCTATTGCAATACACGCGTTTCTTGATGGTCGCGACACGCCGCCTTCTAGTGCGGCAGGTTATTTAAGTTCGTTTAAGCAAAAAATAGCCCATCTTGATAAAGCACAAGTCGCTTCAGTGTCAGGTCGATACTATTCAATGGACCGCGATAATCGTTGGGAACGAATTGAACAGGCATATAACGCGATCGTAACAGCCACAGGTGAACGCTTCCCAGATGTGGATAGCGCTTTAAATAAAAGTTATCGCGCGGGGATAACTGATGAATTTGTCAAACCGTCCATCATCGGAAACTATATGGGTGTGAAAGAAGGCGATGGCGTTCTTATGGGAAATTTTCGAGCAGATCGTGCTCGGGAGATATTACTAGCACTTCTCGACCCAGAATTTAGGGGTTACCCAAGAAATACGGTGTCCAATTTTTCAACCGCACTTGGCCTGACGGAATATTCTTCCCATCATAAAACATTTATGAAAACAATGTTCCCGGCAATTCCGCTCACTAATATAATGGGGAGTCTTATTGCGAATTCGGGTAAGCGCCAGTTAAGAATTGCTGAAACCGAAAAATATGCCCATGTGACTTTCTTCTTTAATGGCGGCCAAGAAACACCTTTCGAAGGCGAGGACAGGGTTCTTATACCCTCACCAAAGGTGGCTACTTACGATTTAAAACCGGAAATGTCAGCAAATGTGCTTACGAACCGCCTTATTGAGGAAGTGGTTTCAAGTAAATACGATTTCATCCTGGTCAATTATGCAAACCCTGATATGGTTGGACATACAGGTATTCTTAAGGCAACAAAAACTGCGATAAAAACTGTTGACAAATGTCTAGGCCGCCTAGCCCAAGCGCTGTATACCGCCGACGGCGCAATGTTAATAACCGCCGACCATGGAAACGCAGAACTTATGCGTAATTTGGAAACAGGCGAAGCACATACTTCCCATACGTTAAATAAAGTGCCGGCCATACTTGTGAACGCACCGTTCGAGGTAAATACATTGAGAAACGGACAACTGGCTGACATAGCTCCCACACTGCTTAAATTACTTGAAATAGAGAAACCGGCGGAAATGACGGGAACATGCCTCGTACCAGATACACCTATCCCCCTCCCAAATCGGATACAATGACCTCTGGCTAGATTTCTTTATATTACGGCAGTTATTGGGCTCGGGTTAAGTATATTGAGCCATCGTCACGCAGTGCAGGCGAACAACTTAGAATTAAAGCTTGAAGCAGAGCAAAAATACCTGACCCGGACCCAAGAACACCAGAGTAAACCAACGCACATACCTATCAATACGTCCGAGAAACTAGCGGTTTTAAAGCACCGCAGCATTTTGCTAGACCAAAACATTAGAAACGGGGCAAAAATAGTCGACCGCGCCAGGGGTGAATTAATGCACCTTGAGACTAAAGTGAAAGTAAAGGAACAAGATTTACGCAATACCAAACATCAACTAATCAAGGCGCTAAGAGCCCTGCGGAACATGGCGCGAACGCCAAGGCCAACCATTTTTATTGTTCCTCGCAATCCATATAAAATAAGTAGGTCTCTTACCTTGCTCAGAGCAGCAGTTTTCCAACTAAAGACCGAAATCTCAGCAATTCAACGTAAATTAATGCAAATGGCGGCCGACCGCCAGAATCTAGAGGCCATTGTATCCGAAAACCAGGAAATGATTCGGTTGGTGCGGGTAAAGGAAGCAAATGTAAGAACAAAAATTGGTCAGATATCCACTCGCGGATCAAATCTTTATCAATTATTGGGAAAGTTGTCCCAAAAAAAACTTACCCCACATGATACAACGCAAAAAACCTCATCACACCCTGTGAATAATAATGAAAATCGTGGGTTCCGGTTACCCATACCTGATAACGGCGCCCCTATCCCTGTTCTCGGACAGGTGGTCCGACCTTTTGGTACGACACTATTAAATGGTACAAAAAGCAAGGGGATTACAATTGTTACCGATGCCGCTGCCACCGTCGTTGCACCCCACGCAGGACAAATAGTCTTCGCAGGGCGTTTTCGTAGTTATGGAAAACTGATAATTGTAGAGCTACCTAATCAAGGATATGCTTTAATTGCAGGAATGGGAAAAATTAACACCAAAGTTGGTGACCAAGTACTCATTGGTGAACCCTTAGGTGAAATGCCGACCTCGACTTTATCAGCGCCCGAGCTATATTTTGAATTAAGAAAAAACGGACACCCTGTTAACCCGATGCTGAAAACTTCGGCTGCAAGACATAGAGCACCCAGACAAGGATGATGCGACAGATTGTAATAGCTATTGCTGTAATTGCTGTGGCAGTTGCCACGGCAGTTGCCGCCCAACAAAATAATTCCGAAACTTACCGTCAGTTAAATTTGTTCGGTGACATTTTTGAACGTGTGAGAACAGACTATGTTGAAGAAGTAACAGAGGAAAAACTGATAGAAGCGGCGGTCAACGGAATGCTTACTTCGTTAGACCCGCATTCTGGCTACCTCAATCAGAAAAATTACCGGGACATGCAGATTAGAACGCGTGGTGAATTTGGCGGTCTCGGAATAGAGGTTACAATGGAAAATGGCTTGGTTAAAGTTGTCTCGCCTATCGACGACACACCAGCATATCGAGCCGGCTTAAAACCCGGCGATCTTATTACCCACTTAGATACCGAACCAGTCCAAGGCCTCAGTTTATCCGAAGCAGTTGAAAAGATGCGTGGAAAAGTTGGTAGTGAGTTGACGCTTACAATTCGGCGGGGTGTTACTAAACCATTTAACGTAAAACTTACACGAGCAATAATCAAAATTCGATCGGTCCGCTCTAGGATGGAAGGAAATGATGTTGCCTACATAAGGATAACAACCTTCAGCGAGAAGACTGAAAAGGGTGTTAAAGATGCGCTAAAACGTCTGCAAAATAAGACTAAACAAAAACTAAAAGGTCTCGTTTTGGACCTACGAAATAACCCGGGCGGGCTACTGGATCAGTCTGTTAAGATTTCTGACGCATTTCTAAACCGGGGTGAGATTGTCTCCACACGTTCACGGCGCCCTGAGGCAGGACAACGATTCAACGCCAAACCAGGAGATATAACCAACGGATTACCCATTGTAGTTTTGCTGAATGGAGGTTCAGCCTCTGCATCGGAGATAGTAGCAGGAGCCCTTCAAGACCACCGACGAGCAATTGTGCTGGGAACCCGGTCCTTTGGTAAGGGGTCTGTACAAACAATTGTACCACTCTCAGGGCATGGCGCCATACGCCTCACCACAGCTCGCTATTTCACACCGTCGGGGAGATCCATACAAGCCAAAGGGATAGTGCCTGATATCATTGTAGACCAATTAAAACTCGAGAAAATTGTTCAACCCAATCGCCCCCGAGAGGAAAATCTACGCGGCCGACTTGATAATCCAAACAAACCCAGCGCTGGTGAAAAAAAACATACTCCAAAAAATATATCCCAAGACTATCAGTTATCTCGGGCTTTAGATCTTCTGCGTGGAATAGCCCTTTACGGTTCACGTGCCCAACACTAGCAGAGCGAATGCATAGACTCCCTTCGCTTTATCCAAGTCACCAATTCAATTTGGTACGATACATGTGAAAAACTTTAAAATCTCAGCGAGCGTCATTCAGCGTTCGGTTGTTCTATTATTCAGTTTACCAATCGCGATTGTGTTTAGTTTCCATGCGCTTAAAAATGAGGTCCACGCAAACAATGAAAAGCAGAAATATTGTGATATCGAACCTCAGAATTCTCAGTTAAGGTGCGCATCGGTCTCTGTTGCGATAACCAACTCCGACAAACCCAAAGAAACCGTCAGCAAAACCGATAAAAAAATTAAGCGTTTTTTTCCTTTTAATAATTACCAACAAAAATTGATTCGAAAACCGCTGGTGATAGCCCCTGATCCGGGGCATGTTCAAAAACTCAATTTGCGAGTGCTCCCGAGGAAAAGGGGAGATGAACGCCAAGCCCTCCAAGTCCGCGCTAAACCGATAGGCCTTACTGGTAAAAGACTACAGATTGGGATCGTAGTTAATGGTCTAGGTTTATCGGATGCTGCTACAGAGACAGCAATACAGGGACTACCAGCCGTAATTACGTTAGCATTCGCTCCGTACTCTAAACGACTAATTGAATGGATCCGGCTAGCACGAGCGGCGGGCCACGAGGTTTTGATAAACCTTCCTATGGAGCGCCTAGATTACCCTAATTATGTATCGGGACCCTATGCTTTGATGACCACAGTCGACCCACAGGAAAATATAGCACGTTTGTTGTGGAATCTGGATCGAGGAACAGGATATGTAGGGGTCGTGGACTATTATGGCTCCCGATTTACGGCATCGTATGCACATATGAACCCTATTTTACAGGAAATAAAAAGGCGTGGGCTTTTATATCTAGACAGCGGAATATCTCAGCAATCGACGGCGTTAAGTATATCCAGACAATTGGAAATCCCTGCAGCGCAAGCCACACTTACTCTCGATGGGGTAATTTCACGGAGAAATATCGACATTAAATTTTTTGAATTAGAGCAGCATGCTCGAAAGAATGGTAACGCAATAGGTATTGCTTCACCTTACCCAGTGTCTTTAGAACGAATAGCAATCTGGGTTCCCCGACTAGAAGCGCGCGGATACACAATTGTTCCAATCACAGCGATCGTCAAAATAGGAAATCAATAATGCTGCCCGCACCGCTAGGCTACAGACCATGCGTTGGAATTCTGCTTCTAAACACGACCGGTGGAATCTTTGTAGGTGAAAGGATAGATACGCCGGGTGCCTGGCAGATGCCCCAAGGAGGTATCAACCACGGGGAAACTGTAAAAAAAGCAGGATTTCGTGAATTAAAGGAAGAAACAGGAATAAGTATGTTTTCTTTTTTGGCCATCAGTGAAACTTGGAGATGCTACGAGTTGCCTAAAGAAATTAGCAGTAGAGCTTGGCAAGGTAAGTATAAAGGGCAGGCACAAATTTGGCTTGCTGCTTATTTCACGGGGGAAAACAATGATATAAAACTTCCCACGCGAGAGGCAGAATTTCAAAATTGGAAATGGACCGATCCTATTACGCTGCTACACGAGATTGTTGATTTCAAACGCGCGGTCTATCGCGATGTCCTCGAAGAGTTTGCCTCATTTATTGGATCATAACGCGCAGCCAGATTAGAAGATGAGACGCAACCACTAAACAGACTAACAACTCCTCTTTTAATGCGCGGACAAAGTCGACCCCGATACCAGATAAATGTCCCTGCCGCGCGCGTCGCAAACCATCCGAGTATCCCTGACGAATTTAGGCCAAGGGCTCTAAATATCATTTCGATGCCTTTCGCAATATGTTTAGAACGATAGAATTTGAGCGTCGCCTGCGCATAAGCAACAGAATTCAAACGTCGGTCAAAAATCTCTCCTGGCCTGTTCGCTGCCCAATAAGCTGTCGCAAGCTCTTCATCCTCAGTTTCAGCAATACGTGAAAACGCAACGCGCAACTTTTCGACTAACGTCAAATCTTCCTTTTTTAAATAGTGTTTCATATAAGACTGGAACAAACAATAATGAGCGTATTCATCTTCCGCAATTCGCCTACAAATTGCTTTAAGCACTGGTTCGTTGGTTGCATCAGCAAGTGCGGTATAGAAAGAATTCGTCCCCGTTTCCACCATACACCTGGCAATTAATTCACCGGTTCGAGAACCGCGCGCGGACACAGAAACATCCAAAGGGAACTCAAAGTTCTCAACAAACCTCTTGAATGAATCCTCAAAGTTAAAAGATGAATCCGCAAGTGCTGCCCAGCGACCAAGTGCTTCGCCGTGTTGAACCTCCTCAATGGACCATCGGTTTATTGCAAAACACAACCGTTGATCGTCTTTAAACACGTTATTTAGGTAGCGGCGATAATCGTTCGCATTATACTCAACCATGCTCGCCGATTTCACAACCGACAAAATTTCTGGGTCCACCTTGGATTTATCAAAGCGTTCCCAGGGAATATCAGGTAGTGTCCAGCCTTCCATCTTCGACACCATTAGAACTATCTGACAATTATTATTAGTATTTTAATCTAAAGCACTCGATACGCAAAACACAATTAGTATTGGCAGTGTAAATTAGAAATTTAATCTTAGGGGCAGGTTGCCCGCAATCGACCGAAAAAACCAAAATAGTCTAACCACCAACACCAACATAGGATTTGAATTTGGCTAAATTTAACGTTTTTAAAATTATTCTATGCGGGGCGATCAATATTTGTCATCGCGATCGCGGTAGCAAGTTCTATTTCCGCTTTTCCACGAGAGATCTCGTCTGTCGCTGTCTCTAAAGCGGCCCGCGCAACATTTAATCTGTCTTGTGCTAAACGCGGCTCAATATCGTCGACGAGAATTGCCTCCTCCGCAAGAATAGTGCAACTTTCACCTGTAACCTCTGCAAAGCCGCTCGCTACGAATATACGTTTATCTATTTTATTCCCCGTATATGTATCGATCACACCTGATCGTAAAGACGAAATTAACGGCGCGTGCCCGACAAGAACACCGAAATCGCCTTCAGCGCCCGGCACTACCACCATCTCGGTGTTCTCCGATAGCAAAAGTTTTTCCGGCGAAACGAGCTCAAATAAGAATGGATCGGCCACTATGGTTTCCTATAATTGGAATGCAAACATTACGCTGCTGCTGCCATATCTTTGGCTTTTTCTACAGCGTCTTCGATCTTACCTACCATGTAGAATGCGGATTCGGGTAAGTCATCATACTCCCCCTCTACTAACCCCTTAAAACCCTTTATAGTATCTTGAAGATCTACAAACACCCCCGCCATGCCAGTAAACACTTCTGCAACATGGAATGGTTGTGATAAAAATCGCTGGATTTTACGCGCACGAGCAACGACGAGTTTATCCTCTTCCGACAGTTCCTCCATTCCAAGGATTGCAATTATGTCTTGCAGAGATTTATAGGTCTGCAACACCCGTTGGACCTCGCGGGCAATTTGATAATGCTCCTCCCCGACTGTCCTAGGGTCCAAAATCCGCGAGGTTGAATCGAGCGGATCAACAGCTGGATATATTCCAAGTTCAGCTATTTGGCGGCTTAAAACTGTAGTCGCATCAAGATGCGAAAACGACGTCGCTGGTGCAGGGTCTGTTAGATCATCTGCTGGAACGTATATTGCTTGAACGGATGTAATTGAACCTTTGTTGGTAGTGGTAATACGTTCTTGAAGATTACCCATATCAGTAGCGAGTGTCGGTTGGTATCCAACAGCGGAAGGAATGCGGCCAAGCAACGCCGAAACCTCTGAACCAGCCTGAGTAAAGCGAAAAATGTTATCGACAAAAAGCAGAACATCCTGTCCTTCTTCATCGCGAAAATACTCAGCCAAAGTTAAACCACTCAGTCCAACACGAGCTCGGGCTCCGGGTGGTTCATTCATTTGTCCGTAAACCAGGGCGGCCTTCGATTCTCCGTCAGGTTGGATAACCCCGGATTCCATCATTTCATGATATAAATCATTCCCCTCCCTAGTCCTTTCGCCAACACCCGCAAAAACTGAATACCCACCATGCGCCTTCGCAACATTATTAATAAGTTCCATTATTAATACAGTCTTACCCACACCGGCCCCACCGAAAAGTCCAATTTTTCCCCCGCGAGAGTACGGTGCAAGCAAATCAACTACTTTTATGCCCGTCACCAACACATCGGTTTCCGTCGATTGATCTACAAAATTTGGCGCCTCGCGATGAATTGGAAGTCTTTTCGCGGTCTTAAGTGGCCCACGCTCATCAATCGGCTCCCCTATGACATTTAAAATTCTCCCAAGCGTTTCCGGACCCACCGGCATTTCAATGGGTGCCCCGGTATCTGTAACTTGCTGGCCACGTACTAATCCCTCGGTGGTATCCATTGCGATCGTTCGAACGGTACTTTCACCCAGATGCTGGGCTACCTCTAAAACTAATCGGTTTCCCCCGTTATCGCACTCTAGTGCGGACATTATCGCCGGCAGATTACCCTCAAATCGGACATCAACTACTGCACCAAGAACCTGGGAAACTTTCCCGATGTTATTGCTTACCTTGTCGGCCATGTCGTTACCTCATTTGTAAGATTTCGGAGTGTTTTTTGCCTAATTAGACAGCCTCAGCACCGGAAATGATTTCTATCAATTCTTTAGTGATGAAGGCCTGGCGTGTGCGATTATAGTTGAGCGTAAGTGTATCGATCATTTCCCCAGCATTTCGAGTAGCACTATCCATTGCGCTCATCCGAGCACCATGCTCGCTAGCATTATTTTCAAGAAGTGCCCTGAAGACCTGCACACTTATGTTTCGTGGCAACAATACATCCAATATTTCAGCTTCATCTGGCTCGTAGTCATATATCTGTTCATCGGTCTGGGCTGTTTCATCCGCATTAGTCTCCAACGCAAAGGGCAACAGTTGACGCCTCGTGACTACCTGCGAAATAGCCGACTGAAAACGATTATAAATGAGGGTACAAACGTCAAATTCCTCTCCGTCAAACATCTCTAATATGCGTGCCGCCACACCTTGAGCATCATCAAAGCCAAGTCGCTGACGCCCGACATCTTCAATCAGATCGACAATCTCCGCAGAATTATCCCTACGGAGCTGCGACCATCCCTTGCGGCCCACGCATAGTATCTTTACTTGCTTTTCCTCATTAGCGAGTTCCAAAATCATCCGACGGGCTTCGCGAACAATCGACGAATTAAATGCACCGCACAAGCCCCGATCTGACGTCATTACGACTACCAAATGGACACTCGCTCGGCCCCGCCCTGAAAGCAGTGGCGACGCTCCCTCAACACCAGATACAGAAGCCGAAACGGACCTGACCATTCGCTCCATGCGCTCAGCGTATGGACGTGCGGCCTCGGCCTGCTCCTGGGCTCGCCGCAGCTTAGCCGCGGCAACCATTTTCATAGCTGATGTAATCTTTTGTGTAGACTTTACGCTATCAATGCGCATCCTGAGGTCTTTGAGGCTAGGCATACGGTATAACCGTTCTTATTAATCCAAGATTTGACTAAACCGGCGTAAAATTCTTTAGGTAACCCTCAAGAATTTCCTTTAGCTTGGTCTCAGTGTCCTCCGAAACCGCCTGTTCTTCGCGAATGGTCTGTAGAGTTTGGCTATGATTGCCTCTTAATTCTGACATTAATCCTAACTCAAACTTATTTATATCCCTTGTTTCCAAACCGTCCAAATAGCCGTTGACCCCCGCGAAAATTGCCACAACCTGTTCTTCAACGGGTAATGGAGAATATTGTGGCTGCTTTAGGAGTTCAGTCAAACGCTCACCGCGACTAAGCAGCCTTTGCGTTGCGGCATCCAGGTCTGAAGCAAATTGTGCAAAGGCAGCCATTTCGCGATATTGCGCCAGCTCCAATTTAATGGAGCCTGCCACCTGTTTCATGGCCTTGATCTGGGCTGCCGAGCCGACACGACTAACCGACAAGCCCACGTTTACAGCGGGTCGGATGCCGGAATAAAACAAATCAGTTTCAAGAAAAATCTGGCCATCCGTGATAGAAATGACATTTGTTGGAATATATGCCGATACATCACCTGCTTGTGTTTCAATTATTGGCAAGGCCGTTAGGGAACCAGAACCATTCTCGGAATTCATTTTAGCCGCTCGTTCTAGTAAACGTGAATGCAGGTAAAAAACATCTCCTGGAAAAGCTTCACGCCCAGGCGGTCGTCTCAATAACAGAGACATCTGACGATAGGCAACAGCCTGTTTAGATAGGTCGTCATAAATAATCAACGCATGCATCCCATTGTCCCGAAAATATTCACCTATCGTGCAGCCACCATAGGGTGCCAGGAACTGGAGGGGGGCGGGATCCGACGCGGTTGCGGCGACAATAATGGTATACTCAAGCGCTCCTGCTTCTTCCAGTGTCTTAACAATCTGCGCAACAGTTGAGCGTTTCTGCCCAACAGCAACATAAATACAGAACAGTTGTTTGTCGGCATCACCTTCATCAAAAGCTTTCTTTTGATTGATTATCGTATCGACGGCTATCGCGGTCTTACCGGTCTGACGGTCCCCGATTATCAGCTCGCGTTGGCCTCTACCAATAGGTATTAAACTGTCAATTGCCTTTAGACCGGTTTGCATGGGCTCATGAACCGACTGACGCGGAATAATACCTGGTGCCTTTACATCTACCCGTCGCCGTTCTTCACTCTTTATCGCGCCTTTTCCATCAATGGGTTCACCTAGTGCATCAACAACGCGCCCTAGTAGTTGCTTGCCTACTGGCACATCCACGATACTTCCGGTGCGCTTGACTGTATCACCTTCTTTGATGTTGGCGTCAGACCCAAAAATCACAACCCCAACATTGTCAGTTTCTAGATTGAGGGCCATTCCCTTAATATCACCAGGAAAGTCAACCATCTCACCTGCCTGAACGCTATCGAGACCGTAAACCCGAGCTATTCCGTCACCAACCGAGAGTACTTCACCAACTTCCGCTACTTCGGCTTCTGTACCAAAATTAGATATTTGATCTTTTAGAATTGAAGATATTTCCGCTGCGCGAATATCCATCACGCTGTCCCTTTCAGTGAGAATTCAAGTCGTTGAAGTTTTGTTTTAAGAGAGGAATCTACCATCCGAGAACCAACCTTGACGACCATACCACCTAGAAGTGTTTGGTCTATCTTTGTATCAAGAACAACGTTGGAACCGATAGATTTTCGTAGTTCTTGTGTTAAGGCTTGTTCTTGGTTTTCGCTGAGGGGTTGAGCCGTTGTAACCTCAGCCGAGATTTCTCCACGGCTTGTGGCGAGTAAACTATGGAAGGCAGAACACATATTCTTAAGCACATATAATCGACGATTTTGAGCAACCACACCCACAAAATTACTTGTTAGTTCCGATATACCTGCTTTTCCAAGAAGTGCCGCAAGTGCTCGCCTCTGATCTTCTCTGCCAATCACAGGGCTCGCCACCAATCGGCGAAGATCCGAAGATTCATCTATTAATGCCCTGATTGTCGATGTATCAGTTGCGACTTCGTCGAGCTGTTTACGTTCCTCGGCGATCTCGAAAAGAGCAGCTGCGTAGCGACCGGCCACACCGGTGACGCCTGACGATTTAGAGGACACGCACTTGACCTCGAAACATAAGGTTAAAACAACAAAGCCATTGATTTTACTATAAAAACCAAGCCCCCTTTGGGCCTATTTGACAGTAACTTCGAAGGGCAGCGTTAGGTAGCACAGGCGAAGGTAGCTTGCAACCCACAGTGCCCAGTAAATACGCGGCAAAGGGTCGCGAAGCATGGATCTACCAGCCCGTAATAAGTACGCGGAACACCCTTACATGAATGTATAAGGATCAATATCGATTGAAATGCGCGTACCTTTTTCTGTCTTGATCGCGGACACCCAGCGGCGCAATATCTCCTGGATATGAATATCTTTTTTGGCTCGCACCAAAAGCCGACGCCGATGTCGGCCCCGAATTACTGCAACAGGGGCAGGGGCAGGTCCTAAAACATAAAAGTTTTCGGTTCGAGGAGCCGTTTTACCAAGAAAATTAGAAATTTTTTCCACAGCGTCCAAGTTGGGTCCCGACACGATTATTCCAACAAGACGCCCATATGGCGGCATACTATATTGCCTTCGTTCTTCAGCTTCCATTTTCATAAAACAATCGCGATCCCCTCGAAGGAGGGCCGCCATTACGGGGTGCTGGGGTTGATAGGTTTGTATAAGGGCCCGGCCAGCACGTGTTGCACGGCCTGCGCGCCCGGCTACCTGATGTAAAAGTTGATAGGTTCTTTCCGCCGCCCTAAGATCACCACCAGTAAGCCCAAGGTCAGCATCAATTACACCAACAAGGGTAAGCATTGGAAAATGGAATCCCTTGGCCATTATTTGTGTACCAATGAGTATGTCTATTTCTCGAGATTCCATTCGTCCGACCAATAACTGAGCGTCAACGACTTTTTGGACCGAATCACTAGACATAATTTCAACTCGCGCATCAGGGAATTTCCTCTCAACTTCTTCTGCGAGTCGCTCCACACCGGGTCCACAAACAACGAAAGGATCGTCGGCTTGGCAAGTGGGGCAGTTTTTTGCTAAACGGGTAAAATATCCACAGTGATGACATTGAAGTCGATCATGCAGCCTATGTTCTACCAGCCAAGCGGTACATTGTGGACAAGCCAAGCGATGGCCACATGCACGACATAGTGTAAGAGGTGCATATCCACGGCGGTTGAGAAATAACATAATTTGCTCTCCCGCTTTCAATGTTTCATTAGCGTGATTAACAAGTGAGTTAGATAACCAGCTTTGTTTAGCTAATTTCTCTTTTCTCATATTAATCAAAGAAATGTCTGGAAGTTTTGCGTCAGAAAATCGTGTAGGAAGCGATAGATGGCGATAACGGTTACGCCATACGTTATCCATCGTTTCTAACGATGGTGTCGCTGACGATAGAAGTACAGGAAATCCTCCAATACGGCCACGCACGATGGCCATATCCCGTGCATTATATATAACGCTTTCCTCTTGTTTAAAACTTAGATCATGTTCTTCGTCTATAACAATTAGACCCAGGTTTTTATAAGGCAACATCAACGCGGAGCGGGCACCAACCACGAGCTTTGCTTTGCCATCCAGTGCCGAGAGCCAGTTTCGCCGCCTCTCGGAAAGTGAAAGATTAGAATGCCATGTAACAGGTGGGGATCCAAAACTTGCCTCAAACCGCTCAAGCCAGGTCGTGGTCAATGCAATTTCCGGCAGCAACACTGCCACCTGCCTACCGAGCCGAAGAGTTGCCGCAATCGCCTCAAAATAGACTTCCGTTTTTCCCGACCCGGTCACACCATCAATGAGTGAAACGGAGTAACCCTGGTCTAAAACCTCCATAATACTTTGTGCAGCAGCAGCCTGTGCCTCGTTAAGGACGGGCCGCTCTAAATCTGGGTCTGGGTTTGGCACCACTCGTTCTTCAGTTAACGTAACTGTCTCTAGAATCTTTGCATTAGCAAGTCCCCGCACGACCGAAACGCTGGTTCCTGCAGCGTTGGCTATATCAAATGCACGCCGAGGATTACTACCTTCCAAGATCTGGATGACACGCTTTCGTTCATTGGTGAGCCTGAAACCCACCGGCAGTGATTCGCATTTTCCGTTGATTCCCGAAGAAAGTTTATAGACCTGTACCGCTTTTGGAGACGCCAAAGCACTGGGAACGCTCATGGCCATTCGCAACACACTACCAAGTTTAGAAAGGGTGTATTTGGAAACCCAATCAATAAACTCTAAGGTATCTACAGGCATGGGCGGTAAGTCAGCTAAATTCCCTATTTCCCGCAGTCTCTCTGGGTCTATACCACCTTGGGAAGCTCCCCAAACAACGCCTGTAACATTACGTCGACCCAGGGGCACCTGCACAAATGATCCCCGTTCAACGTTGACTTCATGCGGCACCAGATAGTCATACGGTGATGAAAGCGGAAGTGGCAATAGCACACTGACTACGCGATCACGCGAACTTATGGAAAGGGTGGAACCCATCGGCTACACTCTATCCTAGCTTCTGGGCACCGCCAATGCACTCGACAGCGTATCTGCGGGAAAGCGGCCCAAAAATAAACTTTGAACGACCGTATTGAAGGAGTATCATGAAGTTTTTCGTAGACACAGCCGACGTTAGCGAGATCAGAGACCTCGGAACAACTGGGCTGGTGGATGGCGTCACTACCAATCCCTCGCTCATAGCTAAATCGGGCAGAAACTTTCTCGACGTTATACGAGAAATAAGTGATCTTATCAAAGGGCCTGTCAGCGCGGAGGTGGCGGCTACCGAACACAAACAAATGCTCGCAGAAGGTCGCAAATTGGCCAAGATAGCGGACAACGTAGCGGTCAAGGTGCCGTTAACATCAGACGGGCTTAAGACCTGCCGAATTCTGGCTGATGAGGGAACGAACGTAAATGTCACACTGTGTTTTTCGGCGGGTCAAGCCATACTAGCTGCAAAAGCGGGTGCCACCTTTATCTCGCCCTTTGTGGGGCGGTTAGATGACATAAGCCGAGATGGTATGGGTTTGATAGATGAAATTTGCATGATCTATGGGAATTATCCCACTATCCAAACTCAGGTCTTAGTCGCATCTATCCGGAGCCCTAATCACGTCGTAGAGGCGGCCAAGATGGGCGCCGATATCGTCACCGTGCCACCAGCGGTGTTACGAGCGCTCTTTAAACATCCCTTAACGGATAAAGGCTTGGAGACATTTCTCGCGGATTGGGCTGAAACCGGCCAGTCAATCATGGATTCCTAACGATGCCGCGAAGTACACAAAGCGTAAAAAACACTAAGACGGGCCAATTGACCGCAAAAACTGTGTCGGCATGGCTACGAAAAAATCCGAATTTTCTATTTGAAAATCCCACTCTGTTCACTGTGTTAAAATCACCAGATCCGGAAATAGAAGGGGGCGTTATCGATATGCAGCGCTTTATTCTGGAACGTATAAAGGCAGATTTAAAGAAACAGCGCACACGAGAAAAACATCTTCTTGCAACGATGGCAGATAATGATGCAGGACAGAAAAAGGTCCACAATGCAGTAATGGCAATAATTGCGGAAACCGATATTCATGGTATTAACAACGTTATTCGGACTAAGCTTCCACAACTTCTTGATATTGAGACAGCGGTTCTCTGCATAGAAAAGCCCAGTGCATTAGCTCTCGTCGGTGCGACCCCTATAGGAACCGGGGGCATCCAAAATTTATTCGGGCAACAAGATCGAATTCTTTTACAGTCACAAACGCCAGGGGAACCTATTATTTTCGGGGAAGCCTCAGATCGGGTTAAATCCGTCGCATTTCTAAAACTAATAATAGGACGCTATTCGCCAGACATGTTGCTGGCGCTTGGGTCCGGACGCGATGATGGGTTTAGCAATAATCATAGAACGGATTTGTTATTATTTCTTGTGCACGTGTTAGAGGAACGGCTCAAACAATGCCTGGGGCGAAAAAAATAATCTGCTTTCTAGCAAGCAAAGATTTAATTTCTGAAATTGAAAACTGGCAATCATGGCTTTTACTAGAACGCAGAATATCACGGCATACATTAGACGCTTACTGTCGGGATGTTTCATCGTTTCTTGCATGGCTAGCCATAGAAAAATCTAAAAGACAACTTAGCGAACCAGATTTTAAAATTCTTAAAGAATCAGTATCTCCAGATCACTTCATAATTGAAAAATTCGTGGTTCCAGAAATACAAATACTAGGAGATCTTAAACCTGCCGATTTTAGAGGCTGGATCTCAGCCCGTTTAAATGGCTCTGCACCTGATTTAAAAACACTACGTGATATTAAACCTTCGGACTTACGTAGTTGGCTTTGGATACGTCTAAGAGACGAATGCATTAATACATCACTTATATACCAGAAAAAGGGTATCACTCGTACTTCGGTAGCCCGCGGGCTATCAGCACTACGAAGCTTTTTTAGTTTCCTAGATAAAATAAATATTGTTCACAATTCATCACTTTCAACAATAAATATGCCAAAACTCCCACGACCCATCCCGAAGCCATTGGATGTAACTGACGCGCTGGCCGTCATAAAAAAAGCTTCAGAAATTTCACAAAAACCCTGGATTGCTGCACGTGACGTTGCGATTCTGACCTTACTATATGGCTGCGGCCTTCGAATAGAAGAAGCACTGAGACTAAACCAGCACGACGTACCTTCTACTGATATTATGACGATAATGGGAAAAGGGGGGAAAGAACGCATAGTCCCAGTACTGCCGGTTGTTAAGAGCGCTATCCACGATTACCAAGACATTTGCCCCTACACGCAGGATGGAGATTTTCCCTTATTCTATGGCGCAAGGGGTGAACGCCTAAAGCCGCGCATTTTGCAGCGTACAATGCAAAAGATACGAGGTGAGTTAAACTTACCTAACAATGCTACTCCTCATGCTTTGCGGCATAGTTTCGCCACACACCTTTTAGCAGGAGGCGGTGATCTGCGAACAATACAAGAATTACTTGGTCATGCCTCTTTATCTACCACTCAGATGTATACAGATCTAAACACGAGCCAGCTGGTAGAGGTGTATGAACGCGCTCATCCCAGAGCAAACTCAAAATCATAAAATGTTCGGTGGTATTGGGCGGGCTCTGTCACACAAATATTACGCCATCTATTGGACCAGCAACGCCATCAATACAACCGGGAGATGGATGTATCGGATTGCTGTAGGCTGGCTTGCCTGGGAACTAACAGAATCAACAATCTGGCTCGGAATAATTGCTTTTGCGGAAACATTCCCACTTGTCATTTTTTCAGTGATCGCGGGGGCTCTAGCAGATCGTATGGGGTACATAAAAATCACCATTATAGCACAAACAGCGACGGCTTCTGTTTCAGTTATTTTCGCCGTTATGACACTGTTTGGTTTTACATCTATAGAGTCAGTCCTGGTATTTGCCCTATTGATCGGAACGCTGGAAGCTCTCACAACACCCGCACGAATGGCTTTAATACACGGTCTGGTACCACAAGAAGATCTCGCAGCAGCCATTGGCCTTCAATCTGCAAGCTTTAATGGCGCGCGTTTTATAGGGCCAGCTATCGCTGGAATCATGATTTCTACTGTGGGAACTGGAGCGGTGTTATCGTTAGTAGCACTCACCTTCATACAGTTCTGTCCAATACTTTTATACATAAAAGTAATAGAGCCGGAGCGCAAAAAGGGCGCGTTTATAAACATATGGAACGATATTAGGATCGGAATTAGTTATAGTGTCAGGCATACAGGTATTCGGTTTCTATTAGTATTGTTGGGTATTACCGGACTTCTAATCAGGCCTATAATCGAACTTATGCCGGCCTTTGCCGAAGAAGTTTTTAAAAGTGGCTCGGGTGGATTTGGATTTCTTATGTCTGCACTTGGTTTGGGCGCAATGATTAGTTGTCTTTGGATAGGTCTTCGAGGTCGGACTGTGGGCCTAACACAACTGGTAACACTCAGCCTGTTAGCACAGGGTGTGGCGTTAATTCTGAGCACGTTGACGGAATCCATATGGGTCGCCGCGTTTTGTTTAGGTATTGTGGGGTTTGCTATGCTTGTAGGGGGCGTTGGCTCCCAAACGTTGATACAAAATACGGTCAAAGCCGACGTGAGAGCCCGAGTAATGAGTTTATTTATACTGATTTCATGGGGGCTACCGGCTTTTGGCGCAATACTCGCCGGTTGGGTAGCGGATTTTTCAGGGCTCACCATCACAATCGCCGCGGGAGGAGCCCTTACAATTGGTTTATGGCTTTGCGCTCAACCTATGGTCTCAAAAGTACAGGACAATTTGGAGCAGAGCAGCAAATCCTAATAAGTATAATATTTTGGTAGGTAATCCTGCGAACCCCGCAGGGGGATTATACGTTCGAGGCTTCCAAAGAGCTTCGCATAGTTGCACCTATTGAAGCGGGCGAATCAGAAATTTTAATTCCTGCACTCCGCATTGCTTCCATTTTATCGCCGGCTCCACCCTTACCTCCAGCGATTATTGCCCCCGCATGGCCCATACGCCTTCCGGGAGGTGCAGTAACTCCCGCAATAAAACCGACCACTGGTTTTGTCGTTTTTGCACGCTTTATAAACTCCGCGGCATCTTCCTCCGCCGAGCCACCAATCTCCCCGATCATTACGATACCCTCTGTCTCTTCGTCCTTAAGAAACAGCTCCATGCAATCCACAAAATTGGTCCCATTGATCGGATCACCACCAATGCCAATACACGTAGTCTGCCCCAGTCCCACTGCTGTTGTTTGCGCGACAGCCTCGTAGGTTAATGTCCCGGACCGGGACACAATACCCACTTTTCCGCGACGATGTATGTGTCCTGGCATGATTCCTATTTTGCATTCACCAGGCGTTATTATTCCGGGGCAGTTTGGACCAATGAGTTTCGTCGGAGAGTTCACTAGCGCGCGTTTCACCGTTACCATATCGATGACAGGAATTCCTTCTGTGATACATATTACCAATTCTATTCCGGCATAAATCGCCTCCAGAATAGCATCTGCCGCAAATGGTGGTGGCACGTAAATCACAGAAGCGTTTGCACCGGTAACCATTTTTGCTTCCGCTACAGTATCAAAAATCGGTAGGTTCAAATGGCTTGAGCCACCCTTGCCCGGGGTGACTCCCCCGACCATATTGGTACCGTATTCAATTGCTTGCCGAGAATGAAACGTACCTTGTGCACCAGTAAACCCTTGGCAAATCACCTTAGTATGATTTCCCACCAAAACAGCCATTAAGAGGACTCCTTTGCCGCTCTGACCACTTTTTCTGCGGAATCTGCAAGATTGTCCGCAGAAACAATCGGTAACCCACTCTCTTCGAGAATTTTTTTTCCGACATCCACGTTTGTCCCTGCTAGTCGAACAACTAGTGGAACATCTAAACTTACTTCGCGCGCTGCAGCTATCACACCCTCTGCTATAACGTCACACCGCATAATTCCACCGAATATATTTACGAGGATAGCTTCAACGTTTGGATCAGACAAAATCAACTTAAATGCGGTGGTAACCCGTTCCTTAGTTGCACCCCCACCCACATCAAGAAAGTTTGCGGGCATTCCACCGTAGAGCTTAATAATGTCCATCGTGGCCATGGCGAGTCCAGCTCCATTAACCATACAGCCGATATTACCTGCAAGTGTAATATAATTAAGCTCGTGCTTCGCTGCCTCAAGCTCTCTGGGGTCTTCTTCATCCTCGTCACGAAGTTTCAATACCTTCTCATGGCGAAACAATGCGTTGTCATCAAAGTTCATTTTTGCATCGAGTGCCATAATCTCGCCAGTCCCAGTAACAACCAGTGGATTAATTTCGAGGATCGAAGCGTCAAGATCTGTAAAGGCGTTATATATCCCGATAATAAACTTCACCGCCGACCTAACTTGATCTCCCTCCAGACCAAGGCCAAAGGCTATTTCACGGGCGTGAAATGGCTGGATACCGTATAGGGGATCAATTTCTACACGAATGATTTTTTCGGGTGAGTCAGCTGCCACTTCTTCTATTTCCGTACCCCCTTCTGTAGACGTCATAATTGTTATATGGCTAGTTACTCGGTCTATTAGAATGCCAAGGTACAGCTCTCGGCGGATATCACAGCCCTCTTCAACATAAACGCGTTTGACCTCTCTCCCCTCTGGCCCCGTTTGATGCGTCACGAGGTTCATCCCTATCAACTCATTCGTAATATTTTTCACGTCTTCAAGCGAATGAACAACCTTAACACCACCACCTTTTCCGCGACCACCGGCATGTATCTGTGCCTTTATCACCCAAACAGATCCTCCCAGATCAGCCGCCGCTTTAGCTGCCTCGTCCCCCGTGTACACAACACTGCCACGAGGAACAGAAACGCCGTATTCCTGTAATAATTGCTTCGCCTGATATTCGTGAATATTCATATCTCGTCCGAAAACTATCTGTACCGTTCAGAAATTTGGTTGGGCAATAATTAAATTAAAAAAACAGGTTTAACCGAATTATTCCTTTTACCGAATACTACCCCGTAATCCTGTTAAGTATTTACTAACGTTTGTCACGTTCGATTTTTTTAACCACCTCAACTAGGCCCCTGACCGCGCCCACAGACTTATTAAACTGCTTTCTTTCAGCTGCATCCAGCTTGACCTCCACAATCCTTTCTACCCCCTTAGCACCTATAACGACCGGAACACCAACATAAAGACCATTTACGCCATATTGCCCGTTGAGTTTTGCCGCGCAGGGCAAAACGCGTTTTTTGTCCTTCAAAAATGATTCTGCCATAGTTATGGCGGAAGACGCCGGCGCATAAAATGCGGAACCGTTACCAAGTAGGCCCACAATCTCCCCGCCCCCATCGCGCGTACGCTGCACGATAGCGTCAAGCTTTTTCTGGGTCGTCCATTTCATCTTCACCAAATCTGGCAAAGGGATACCGGCTACAGTGGAATAACGGACAGACGGCACCATAGTATCACCATGCCCCCCCAACACAAACGCCGTAACATCCTCAACGGAAACTTTGAATTCTTCTGCTAAAAAATAACGAAAACGGGCACTATCTAAAATACCCGCCATACCAACAACTCGCCTTGCTGGAAGACCCGAATGTTTCTGGAGAGCCCATACCATTGCATCGAGCGGATTTGTTATACAAATAACAAATGCGTCTGGGGCGTATCTTTTGATCCCCTCCCCAACCTGCTTCATTACACCAGAATTTATACCAATAAGATCGTCCCGACTCATACCGGGTTTTCGTGGAATGCCAGCTGTTACTATAACGACGTCAGCACCTTTTATCCCAGCATATGAATTGGTTCCACTCATATTGGAATCAAAACCCTCAACAGGTGAGGATTCAACGAGATCAAGAGCTTTGCCTTGCGGCGTACCTTTTACGATATCAAAAAGCACGACATCGCCAAGGTCTTTCAGTCCAGCGAGATGTGCTAGTGTGCCACCAATATTGCCGGCACCAACTAAAGCGATTTTATTGCGGGCCATAGGTTTTTCCGAGCCTGTTGAGGAATAAATTATCATGTCCAACATGAAAATGTTCGACGGAAACGTTCATAGCGCTGTTACCTATAGAGGGCAAGAGTGGTGGGGTTTTTTCAAAATTTATACCTGTGATTAATAAATTAGCTTTTTTGAGAAACAACGATTCCGTTTACTCAAAGCATTAAACATAGGCTCAATGCGCAGCTACATTTTGTGCGTGGAATTTATGAATTCCGCGCTCTGCATCTCTATGAGACGAGACGCCGTTCGCCTAAATGCAACAGCGGTATCACCTTCGGTACATAATCTATCCGGTTCCGTTGCCGCAGATACAATAATATTAACATTATGTTCATAGAGTGTGTCGATGAGTGTTACCATTCGTTTTGCCTCATTACGTTTCGTGGCTGGCATTGCCGGAACACCCGTGAGGATAATCGTATGATATCTCCTAGCGATTGCTAGATAGTCTGGAGCACCGAGGGGTTTTTCACACAAATCGGAAAAGCTGAATTTTGCTACCCCCTTTATGGCTATCGGAACAACCACTTCGCGCCCCATTACATGAATTGTTTCAGAAGCGGCTGGAACACTATCTGTCAGGGCCACAAATGCTGCTTCAATAGCAGCATCAGCTTCGTCGCCTAAAGGTGAGTAATACACACCCATATCAAGCAGTCGGCCACGCCGGTGATCATGCGTTCCGTCTAACTCCAACAGATTGGTATTCTCTTTAAGAATATCGATAAATGGCAGAAACCGAGCACGTTGGAGACCATTTGGATACAGATTATCAGGGCCGCTGTTACTCGTCGCGACCACCACGACGCCCTCATTAAATAATGCCGAAAAAAGTCGTCCAAGGATCATCGCATCCGCAATATTATCAACTTGAAATTCGTCAAAACACAACAAGAAAGTCTGCTTTGCAATATCGGCCGCAATATTCGTCAAAGGGTCCCTAATAGAGCCTCCGTTTTGTCTCGATTGATGCATTGTATCGTGAATTTCCAACATGAAGGCGTGAAAGTGGACCCTTCGTTTCTGTGCGCTATCCACAGATTCATAGAGAAGGTCCATGAGCATCGATTTGCCTCTACCCACAGGGCCAAAGATATACAAACCGCTAGGTCTCCGCTTGTGAACAGCGCCGCCAAACGTGAAAAATTTTGGCCAAAATTTACTGCTCTTTTGACTCGCGTGTTCTGCCAGATCTGACCATAGAGATTGTAGTCTTTCCACTGCCCGTTCTTGAGCAGAGTCTGGCTTTATTTGACCTCGGCAGATCAACTTTCGATACGCGATCAAAGGACCTTCTGACATATCACACAGCGTTCACTAGTCGTATAATGCTAGCATGGTGAAACAGGCCTCACAGCGGAATTAATCACGGCAGCCTTATAAGGCATTTAATATCCGCCGGTTGCCGTTTAAATTTATCCAACGTATCTACTTGCGTTGCATCATCGCTTGTTTGATTTCCCCAATTGCCTGGGCCGGATTCAAGTTTTTGGGACAAGTCTTTGTGCAGTTCATGATTGTGTGGCAGCGATAAAGCCGAAACGGGTCCTCTAACTCGTCAAGCCTGTCGCCAGTAGCTTCGTCTCGAGAGTCCTGGATCCAGCGGTTTGCCTGTAAAAGAGTTGCAGGCCCGAGGTATCGGTCGCCGTTCCACCAATAACTTGGGCAGCTCGTGGTACAGCAAAAACATAAAATACACTCCCACATCCCGTCGAGCTTTCTGCGCTCCTCAGGCGACTGGAGCCGCTCCTTACCGGGAGAGGGTTGGGTATCCGATTTTATCCATGGTTCAATTGAGCGATACTGAGCATATGCTTGGTTAAGGTCGGGGACTAAGTCCTTAATAACAGGCATATGGGGCAAGGGATAAACCTTTACATCCCCCCTAACATCATCAATATATTTAGTACAAGCGAGAGTATTCGTTCCATTAATATTCATGGCACAAGAACCGCAAACGCCCTCTCTACAGGACCGGCGAAAGGTTAAGGTAGAATCAATCTCGCTTTTAATTTTAATAACAGCATCTAGGACCATGGGCCCACATTCTTCTAGATCCACTGTATAGGTGTCCATCTGCGGTGTTTTTCCGTCATCGCTATTCCAACGGTAAACATGAAAGGTCTTGGGCTTTTGTGCTGCCTTAGTTTCAGCCCAAGTTTTGCCCATTCGAACTTTCGAATTTTTTGGAAGTGAGAATTCGGCCATTAATTTTTCCTCAGTAAACCCTTTCTTTAGGTGGCACAGCTTCAACATCGTTACTCATAGTGTTTGAATGGACTGGCCTATAATCAATACGCGTCGTTCCGTCATCGTTCAGCCAAACATAGGTATGCTTCATCCAATTGTCGTCATCGCGGTCGGGGAAGTCCTCTCGAGCGTGACCCCCTCTACTTTCCTCTCTATTAATTGCGCTATCTAAGCTTACTACGGCTTGGGCGAGAAGATTGTCGTATTCGAGCGTTTCGGCAAGATCTGAATTCCATATGAGTGATGTGTCATTAACCTTAATATCGTCATTCTTAGCCCAAATAGAGTGAAGTTTTTCCCTCCCCTCTTTCATCAACTCCGCCGTCCGAAATACTGCGCAATGACCCTGCATCGTGCGTTGCATTTCGAGTCTTAACTGCGCGGTTTCAGTTGTACCTTTGGTAAATCGCCGCGCGTCAAATCGGCCAAGCGCTTCATCACCGGCATTTCCTGCCAGTTCAGGCTGTTTTTGCCCAGGCTCAACAAGCTCAGCCGCCCGTTCACCGGCGGCCCTTCCAAACACAACCAAATCTAATAGCGAATTTGAACCAAGCCGATTTGCACCGTGGACGGAAACACAAGCTGCCTCACCAATCGCCATCAAACCGGGTACGATCTCTTCGGGACCTCCAGAGCCAGGCGCCACCATTTCACCTCGAAAAGTTGTTGGAATGCCTCCCATGTTGTAGTGGACGGTTGGTAATACTGGAATGGGCTCCTTAGTAACATCGACACCAGCAAAGATACGAGCTGTCTCTGAAATTCCAGGTAATCTCTCATTAATTACAGCGGCGTCCAGATGCTCTATATGCAGGTGTATGTGGTCTGCATCGGGACCTACACCCTGACCATCTCGAATTTCCAAAGTCATTGCCCTACTAACGACGTCACGGGATGCTAAATCTTTTACTGAAGGTGCATACCGCTCCATAAAGCGTTCACCGGCCGAGTTAGTCAGATAGCCGCCTTCACCCCGCACACCCTCTGTAATGAGGCACCCAGCGCCATAAATACCTGTCGGATGGAACTGTATGAATTCCATGTCTTCACACGGTTGTCCTGCTCGGAGTACCATCGCATTACCATCACCAGTCTGTGTGTGGGCCCCGGTACACGAAAAATACGCGCGACCATAACCGCCCGTCGCCATCACAACAATATTCGCCCGGAAACGATGAATTGTTCCATCATCGAGATTCCACGCTAACAACCCACGGCACACCCCATTTTCATCGGTGATTAAATCAATGCCAAAATATTCTATGAAAAACTCCGCATCATATTTGAGTGACTGCTGGTACAGCGTGTGGAGAATTGCATGACCCGTCCTATCCGCAGCAGCAGCTGTACGCTGTGCAGGGGGACCCTCACCGTATTTTGTAGTCATTCCACCGAAAGGTCGTTGGTAAATTTCGCCTTTATCCGTGCGCGAGAAAGGCACACCATAATGCTCTAGCTCTAATACAGAAGGAATTGCTTCACGACACATGTATTCAATAGCATCCTGGTCGCCTAGCCAATCCGCTCCCTTCACCGTATCATAAAAGTGCCAGCGCCAATCGTCTTCGCTCATATTACCCAACGCGGCAGAAATTCCACCCTGGGCGGCGACTGTGTGGCTTCTCGTTGGAAATACCTTAGTGATGCAAGCCGTTCTTAGACCTTTTAGGGCCATTCCAAATGTTGCTCGGAGGCCGGCCCCACCCGCCCCGAGCACAACAACGTCATAGGTGTGGTCGATAATTTCATAAGCTTTGGTATTCATGGAAACCTGTACCCAATTATTCTGATAGAAGGCTGACCTATTGGATTGCTATTTTTACGACAGAAAAAATTGTAGCCACAGCTAGGGAAATGGCAGAAAATTTAACAAGTGCTATACCACTTAATTTTAACCATTCACTATGAACATAATCTTCTATAACTACCTGCAACCCAAGTTGGGCATGATAGAAGGACGCGATAGTAAGAAGTACTAACAAGATGGACACTATTGGTGTTGCCACCCATTCCCTAACCGCGGCATAGTCCGAACCGACCATTACACACAGAGACCCTACAAACCATAATAGAAGCGGTATTAGGGCCACAGCTGTCATACGTTGTGCCCACCAATGAGCCGTACCGTCCCTTGCCGAACCCAGTCCACGAACTTTACCGAGGGGTGAACGCAAAGTCATCACAGGTTCCCTATTGAAGCATAGCCCCAGAGCCATGCAACAACAGTCATAACAACAGACACCATGACTGCTATCCACCCGTTTCGGTATGCTGCTTGGAGTTCAAAACCTTTCCCGGCATCCCAAAATAAATGTCGGAGCCCATTCACTAAATGATAGAAAAGAGCATAGGACCACCCCAAAAGTAGCACCTTCCCTATCCACAGCCCCCAAAATGATTGTGCTGTATGAAAAGATCCTTCCCCACTCGCCAAAGCAACGAGCCACCAAACTAAAAAAAGCAAACCAATAGCCAACACAATACCTGTTCCGCGATGCATGATAGAAAGAACAGACGTCAATTGCGGTTTATAGATTTGCAGATGTGGGGACAAGGGGCGATTTGGGCTCGCCATAGAGCTAGGTCCTAAAATTATGTATTGCGGTAAATATAATTTCCTAAATAACAAATTCGTTTACGCGGAAGATCAATTTAAGTCAATCAGGGCATGCAAAATAGACGCTTTATATAGTGATTAGGCCAAAATTTGCCGTTTGTGCATAAGGTTGTGGATGGATTGTGTACCTCATATTAGTTTATTCACAAGAAATAAGCTTAATAATTAGTTTGAAAGTTGCGTGGGGCACAATGTAGGGGGATCATCTTAATACGCGAGAGTGAAAAGGGTGTTTTAACCGGTCATGTGATAGACCTTTGAGTGAGTCACAGTATCGGGTTGCCCCGGGCCGGAAGGGTGTGTGTAGGAATGTGCTTTCCATGTTCCTCTCACGGATTTGCGGCAGGTGCACGCTGCACAGGTTCCGTTAAGCGAAAACATCTCAAAACGGTTCTGTCCCTTAAAAAGGGGATGGGTCGTACGGTGGGTTTAAGCCGGGTGAAACTGGCCTAAAACGCAGAGGTAACATTTGAATCGCTGGGTAACCAGTGGTCACAATATACCCGGGCCATGACGGCGCGCACTCCCCGAAGCGTGCGTTCTTTGGCCTTCAGACCCATAAGCAATAAATAGAACTGTTTTACAATTTTTCGTCCTGGAAACAGGATTAGGATAGGGCAAATAGTTTGTGTACAGCCAAGGGCACTACTAAGAGCCATTTCCGTCGGACCTGATCACTCTCGCGTCCACGAGCTTTCAAGCGGGCATGGATGTTGGGCGTGTTTCGGAGAGGCAGCCCGACATCCCAATTTATAGTAACGATAGTATATTTTTTAAATAAATGGGCACGCAAATAAGTTAGAGTAGAGGTTTACCCCGCTTTAACAAGCTTCCTATGAACTAACGTCTCCGCAATTTGCACCGAATTTAGTGCCGCGCCCTTTCGCAAGTTATCGCTAACGACCCACATTGATATGCCATACTTAATCGTCGGGTCTTCCCTTATACGACTAACGTAAACAGCGTCTTCACCGGCACATTCGACGGGTGTCACGTACCCTTCATTAGCGCGGTGATCGACGACAACTATACCCGGGGCAGCTCTCAGTGTTTCTCGCACTTCTTCCACAGAAATAGACTTACCAAATTCTATATTTACAGACTCCCCATGCCCTACAAAAACGGGAACACGCACACAAGTCGCATTAACGGCTATATCTTTATCGAGAATCTTGCGTGTTTCCACAGCCATTTTCCATTCTTCTTTCGTAGCCCCATCATCCATAAAAACGTCTATATGGGGTATCACATTAAAAGCGATTTGTTTTGTAAATTCCTCTTTTTCCTTAGCATCGTTTACGAAGACGCCCCGCGTTTGATTGAAAAGTTCGTCCATCCCCGCCTTACCCGCACCGGATGTTGATTGATAGGTTGAAACCACGACCCTCTTTATTGGGGTTAATTTGTGTAATGGATTCAACGCAACAACCAATTGAATCGTAGAACAATTCGGATTTGCAATAATGTTTCGCTTTGTATGCCATTTAAGATCTTCTGGATTTACTTCGGGCACAACCAACGGCACGTCTGGGTCCATCCTAAAAAAAGACGTGTTGTCTATAACAACGCAACCTGCCTTTGCCGCTATGGGCGCATACTTCGCAGATATCTTGGAGCCAGGAGAGAAAAGTGCAATGTTAGTTCCAGTAAAATCATATTCTGAGAGATCTTGGACCTGTAGAATATTCTCTTCACCAAACGAGACCTCGCGACCGATCGAACGCGATGACGCCAACGCGATAACATCATCAACAGGAAACTCTCGTTCCGCAATTATCGACAAGATTTCCCGGCCGACGTTGCCGGTCGCGCCTACAACGGCTATCTTATAACCCATTTTCCGCATTCCCTAAATACGCCCCGATCGGGACCTTACGCAATAGATTCCAATTTACATAAAAAGCCGCATGAATACGGAATAAAAATTCCCTAATATACTCCAACAGCATTAAGTGTTACTCAACTACTCTATAAGGATTACGCCGTGAGTTAATTTTGGAAGACGTCGCTCACCAATAACATTTATTTTTTACAAAAAAAGAGACCCTATTCGATTGGTCAAGCTGATAATCGATCTAATTCGTTCGTGATAGCTTCGCCCATTTGCTTGCAGGAAACCAATTTCATATCCTTTTGCATGATATCTCCAGTGCGGTAGCCGGCATCTAAAACCCTTCTCACGGCTTCTTCGACTAAATCTGCATCTTCACCCATATCAAACGAATAGCGCAACATCATCGCGTAGGATTGAATCATTGCCAACGGATTTGCTTTTCCTGAACCTGCAATGTCAGGAGCCGACCCGTGAACGGGCTCATATAGTGCACAGCGCCGCCCAGATGCGTCGGCAGGACCCAAAGAAGCGGACGGCAACATCCCAAGTGATCCAGTAAGCATAGAAGCAACGTCAGAGAGCATATCCCCAAACAAGTTGTCAGTTACGATAACATCAAACTGTTTGGGATTCCGGACCAATTGCATACCGCAGTTGTCTGCGAGCATGTGAGAAAGTTCAGTATCCGGGTACTCATTATCATGAACCCACGTTGCTTCCTCACGCCATAGGATTCCAGACTCCATCACATTCATTTTTTCGACTGAACACACACGTTGGTGCCGCTTTGCGGCAAGATCAAAAGCAACCCGGCAAACACGTCTAATCTCTTCAGTGGTATAAACCTGTGTATTTACACCGCGCCGTTGCCCATTGGGTAAATCTTCAATACCTCGAGGTTCTCCAAAATAGACGCCACCCGTCAGCTCTCGAACAATTAAGATGTCGAGACCTGAAACAACCTCACTTTTTAAGCTTGAGGCATCCGCTAGTGCGTCAAAACATATGGCAGGGCGCAGATTAGCAAATAAATCTAAATCTTTCCGTAAACGTAGCAGACCTGCTTCAGGCCGAACGTCAAAACTATTGCCATCCCACTGCGGTCCGCCTACTGCACCGAAAAGGACAGCATCCGCATTAAGCGCTGCGTCCATGGCGTTATCGGTAATCGCAGTCCCATGTGCTTCATAGGCAGCCCCGCCAACGAGATCTTCGCTCACGTCAAATGATACAGAACGTCGCTTATCCATCCATTCTATTACACGACGAACTTCGGCCATAACCTCTGGCCCAATTCCATCGCCAGGCAGCATTAGTACTTTCTTATTTGCAACCATTTAGGAATATGATCCTTCTCTACTAATATATATTTGAATGCACTGTTTCTAAATTTTGTTAGCTAAACCTGCGCACCACGCATCCAAGGCATTAATGTTTTTTGTTTTGCTTCAAACAACTTTATTTTTTCTGCAGATTGCAGAGTGATACCTATATCATCTAAGCCTTCAAGAAGGCAGTGTTTACGGAAAGGGTCAACGTCGAAATCAATTTCTTCACCGTCGGGCCGCTTAATCTTCTGATTTTCAAGATCTACACTAATGCGCGCATTCTCACCCTGCATTGCATCATCCAACAATGCATCACGGTGTTCTGGTGTTACGCGTATCAAAAGCAGACCGTTTTTAAACGAATTATTGAAAAATATGTCGGCAAACGATGTTGATATCACACATTTGATCCCAAAATCGGTTAACGCCCACGGCGCATGTTCCCTCGAAGAGCCACAGCCAAAGTTATCGCCTGCGACTAAAATTTCTGAATTCCGATATTGGGGTTGGTTAAGTACAAAATCGTCAACTTCAGACCCATCCTCCTTGTAACGTAGGTCGTTAAATAAATTTACCCCTAAACCGGTGCGTTTGATCGTTTTAAGAAAGCGAGCTGGTATGATTCTGTCCGTATCAATATTCTGGTCTGCCATAGGTACTGCGACACCTGAAAACGTCTCAAATTTTTCCATTTTTAGTTTCCTTATTCGCCGCCTGAGAATTCTCGCACGTCCGCTAGATGTCCCTTAACAGCCGCCGCCGCCGCCATGGCAGGACTTACTAAATGAGTTCGGCCACCAGGACCTTGTCGGCCTTGAAAATTCCGATTGGATGTGGAAGCAGAGCGTTCCCCAGGTTCCAACATATCGCCGTTCATACCTAAACACATTGAACAGCCGGGTTCACGCCAATCAAATCCAGCCTCAACAAACAACTTATCGAGTCCCTCTGACTCGGCTTGTTCCTTTATTAAACCAGAGCCGGGCACAACCATTGCGTACACGCTATCAACAACTTTTCGACCACGAGCTATCTCTGCCGCCGCTCTAAGATCTTCTATTCTCGAATTAGTGCACGAACCAATAAAAACTTTATCTACAAATATTTCGGTCATTTTCTGACCGGGCTTTAGATCCATATAATCCAATGCACCTACTAAAGTTTTCCGCATTGCAGGATCCACTACATCGGCGGGGTCTGGAACGACAGAACCAATAGGGGCCACCATCTCTGGACTTGTCCCCCACGATACCTGCGGCTCTATTTCTTTAGCATCAAGCTCTACTTCGATATCATACTCAGCCGCATTGTCCGATTTGAGCGTTTTCCAATATTCTATAGCCTGTTCCCACGCAGCCCCTTTGGGAACCATAGGACGCCCCTCTAGGTAATCGAACACCTTTTGGTCAGGAGCAACTAAGCCCGCACGGGCACCAGCTTCGATGGTCATATTACAAACAGTCATGCGGCCTTCGACAGAAAGATTTTCGATCGCCGTGCCTGCGTATTCAATTACACAGCCGGTCCCACCAGCTGTCCCAATTTTTCCTATAATTGTTAGGATCATGTCTTTTGCTGTTACCCCGGGTGAAAGATCACCGTCGACAGTTATCCGCATATTTTGAGGCTGTTTTTGTAGAAGCGTTTGAGTCGCCAGAACATGTTCGACCTCGGATGTACCAATCCCAAACGCCAGAGCCCCTAATGCACCATGTGTAGCCGTATGAGAATCCCCACAAACTAACGTTAACCCGGGCTGGGTAAAACCCTGCTCGGGCCCGATAACATGCACTATACCCTGCCGTACATCTAGAAAATCAATAAAAGGCAGCCCAAATTCTTTTGCATTTTTTTCCAACAGTTCTATTTGTATTCGGGATTCTTCGTTTTCGATGCCATGAGCGCGCCCTTTTGTAGGAACGTTGTGATCAGCAACCAGAAGTTGGGCATCAGGGACACGGACGGTTCGATTGTTTTCTCGCAGCCCATCGAATGCCTGTGCGCTCGTTATTTCGTGAATGATTTGGCGGTCGATATAAAGAATGCTGGTGCCATCTTCCTTCTCTTCTACGAGATGTGAAGCCCAGATTTTGTCAAAAAGTGTCATTGGCTTAGCCATATGTATACCTTTCAATCGGACACGAACGGTTAATTAAGCATCATTTTTAGAATCGGTGTCTGCAGAATTTTGGACGACAACTTCATCCTTAGGATCTTCAGCCGATTGGCCAGTTTCATGGTGATCACCTTGCGATTCTGTCGCTGCCTTCCCTATTTTTCGGTCAACCTTTTCAGCAATGCGAGCGGACTTTCCTCTCCTAGACCTCAAATAGTAGAGTTTTGCCCGCCGAACCGCACCCCGCCGCACGACTTCTATTTTTTCGATTCGGGGTGAGTAGAGTGGAAAAACACGTTCTACACCTTCTCCATAGGATATTTTACGTACCGTAAACGAGGAGTTTAGCCCTCGGCTTGAACGGGCAATCACAACACCCTCATAAACCTGAACCCTTTCTCTCGTTCCTTCCACCACTTTAAAATGCACACGAACGGTATCTCCAGGGGCAAATTCCGGCACTGGTCGCTCACCAACCAAACGCTCTATTTCGCCCTTTTCAATTTGCTCAATTATACTCATGACCATATTCCTTCTGGTTCATTAAAGTGTTTTGGTACTGATCCCAAAGATCAGGGCGGCGGTCCCTCGTTACCTTTTCCGCCTGCCTTTTTCGCCAATCGGTAATATTTTCGTGATGTCCTGATAACAGTATCTCAGGTACGTTGCGACCACACCATTCAGCTGGGCGGGTATAATGAGGGTATTCAAGCAGACCCCTAGTGAAGCTCTCGTCTTCGAGAGATTTTTTCTTGCCAATAACGCCCGGCAAGAGCCGCACACAACTGTCGATGAGCGCCAAAGCGGCCAACTCACCACCAGACAAAACAAAATCGCCAAGGCTTATCTCAATCACCTCGTGAGCATCCAACACTCTCTGATCTATACCCTCATATCTCCCACAAAGCAGTGTAATTCCTTCTTTAGAAGATAACTCCATTGCCTGATTTTGAGAAAACCTGTCACCACGCGGAGAGAGGTGTATAAGCGGCACACCAGGCAATGCGGCAGACTTTATCGCAGCATCGACGACATCGGCCCTCAACACCATTCCCGGCCCTCCGCCAAACGGCGGATCGTCAACCGACTGATGCTTGCCACTAGCAAACGCGCGTATGTCAACAGCTTGAAGTGCCCAACGACCCTCAGAAAGAGCACTTCCCGCAAGCGAATAAGCTAGCGGGCCTGGAAACATTTCCGGGAACAGCGTCAATACTTTTGCCGTCCACATGTTATTTGCTCCTTCCACTTTTTAACTTTTTATTCTTACTCAATTGCACAGTCTTCGATTTTTCTACCTCTTCCAGTTTTTCAAGTGGAATGATTGTTAAATTTCCTCCTTCAATATCAACTTTAGGGACTGAAGTTCTAGTAAAAGGCACAAGTAGAAATTCGCTTCCAGGTCCTCTATCAATTTCAAGCACCTCTTGCTCCCCTACGGGAATAATCGACCTTACTGACCCGACCTTTTCTTTTTCCTGAAAAACATCTAGGCCAAGGAGATCGGCGTGATAAAATTCATCGTTCTCTAGTAAGGGTAAAGCGCTCCTAGAAACATATAAACGTAGCCCCTTTAGTGCTTCTGCTGCCGTCCGGTCGTCTATCCCCTTTACCGACGCTGTCACCATACCCCCGCGCATTCCTTTAACGTTAAGTTCGTATTTTTTTATCCCTTTTTCATCACTCGCTGGTCCGTACGCGGCAACGTTTTCCGGCGGATCTGTATAAGGCTTGATCCTTAAAGCACCCTGCGTGCCATGGGCTCCTGTGATCACTCCAATACAAATCCGCTCACGATCAGCCGCACCCTTTGTATCCAACGAGGATATAACAGACGCACTTCGGATATTATGTATTTGTGTT
>CAYPNT010000001.1:94195-131757 GCA_964412235.1 uncultured Rhodospirillaceae bacterium | reverse complement strand
GCCTCTTCTGCTGGTGCTTCCTCAGCCGCAGGCTCCTCCGCCTCAGCCGCTGCCTCTTCTGCTGGTGCTTCCTCAGCCGCAGGCTCCTCCGCCCCAGCCGCTGCCTCTTCTGCTGGTGCTTCCTCAGCCGCAGGCTCCTCCGCCTCAGCCGCTGCCTCTTCTGCTGGTGCTTCCTCAGCCGCAGGCTCCTCCGCCTCAGCCGCTGCCTTTGCTTTTGCCGCTTCTTCAGCTTCTTTCATACGCTCCATAGTTTTTGCGCGTGGAGCACTTTTCTTTGGGGTCTCTCGAATAGGGGGCATAGTGATAATTTCGGCCTGCCCAAGAAACTTAGCAACACGATCCGACGGTTTTGCACCGACACCTAACCAATGTTTTATTCGTTCGTCATTTAGTTTAACGCGATCGGGATGATCCTGCGGTAGCATTGGATTATAGGTACCAACGCGTTCTATAAAACGCCCGTCCCGTGGCATACGGGTATCCGCAACAACTATTCTATAATAAGGGCGCTTTTTTGCTCCCCCTCGTGACAGTCTGAGTTTAAGCGACATTAGGTTTTAGACCCTCCATTTAATCGCAGTTAATTTATAAAGCCTCAAGGCGCCACGCCTGCGCCTATCTAACGCCTGGCCCGGGCGGCATTCCCGAAGGCATCATGCCAAGCGCACCCGAGCGCATTAGACCTTTCTTTCCCATTTTCTTCATTTTCTTCATCATGCGTGTCATTTCCTGATACTGTTTCAAGAGTTTGTTGACATCCTGGACAGATCTACCCGAACCAGCTGCGATACGCCGTTTGCGGGAAGCCTTTATAAGATCTGGTTTCTTCCTCTCCACAAAGGTCATAGAACTTATTATAGCCTCTTGGTACACAACCGTTTTATCGTCAATATTCGCGGCGGCCATTTGCGCCTGCGCTTTCTTCACTCCAGGCAACAAACCCATAACACCCGTCAACCCCCCCATCTTTCTCAACTGACGCAGCTGTGCAGCAAAATCATCTAAATCAAAGCTACCGGCCTCCATTTTTTTCATTAAGCGTTCGGCCTCATCCTGCTCAACAAGTTCGGACGCCTTTTCAACCAGGCTAACTACGTCACCCATTCCGAGAATTCGAGAGGCAATGCGATCAGGGTGAAATGTTTCCAATGCCTCTAGGTTTTCGCCTGTACCCATCAACCGAATGGGTGTGCCAGTCACTGCCCTCATGGACAAGGCTGCGCCGCCCCGCGCATCGCCGTCAACCCGGGTTAATACAATACCGGTAAGTTTAAGTTGTTTGTTAAAGGTTTCCGCAACGTTTACTGCGTCTTGACCAGTCATCGAATCGGCAACAAGAAGTATTTCGGCGGGACGAACAACGTCACGGACATCGGCCGCCTCTGACATTAGTTCGTCATCAACGTGTAGCCTTCCAGCGGTATCAAGAATCAAAACATCGTAGCCCTCGTTTTTCGCCACAGTCAGTGCTCGATCAGCAATCATTTTCGGCGTCTGCAACGGTAAAATAGGCAGTGTCTGCACGAGTGCTTGCCGACCTAGAATTTCTAGTTGCTGTTGTGCCGCAGGACGTCGAACATCAAGTGACGCCATCAAAACTTTTTTTGCTTGTTTTTCTTGGATCCGCTTTGCAACTTTAGCAGACGTCGTCGTTTTGCCTGAACCCTGGAGGCCGACCATCATAACGGCCGCTGGTGGAGCCGCACGGATCTCAAACTCATCAACTGCGGACCCCAGCATTTCTACAAGATAGTCATTAACGATCTTAACCACTTGTTGACCAGGCGTCACAGAACGTAGAACTTCCTCACCAACGGCTCTTTCTCTCACCTCATCAATAAAATCCTTAACCACCGGTAAGGCAACGTCGGCCTCTAGCAGAGCGACACGAATCTCCCGCATGGCAGACCCAACATCACTCTCCGATAAAGCCCCACGTTTTTTGAGGCTGTCAAATATGTCCCCAAAACGATCTGTAAGTCCATCAAACATATGTCTAAACAAATCCAACGACTGTTCAAAATTTCACCCAACACAAACAGCGCCAGCGCGCGCATCTGCGCGGACTGACGGACACCCGTAAGCGTTTGACAAACATTATTTGTCTGGGGCGAAAGGGAACCTAAGGGGGCTTCGTTATGGCGTCAAGAAAATAACGTTAATGGTAAATGTGGCCGAGGTCCTAATATAATAAAGCAATGGGCTTTATCTCGAAACATAGCCAGTCCCTACGAAAGTACACACGGAAAGATTAACGAGACAGGTTTTCCTAGTGAAGATTATAGAAGTTAATCATATTATCGTGTACGAGCTTACGTTTAACCTCATCAGAAAAGGAATTATTTTCAAGAAAGTCCGGCAATTCTGTGGTTAGATCTTCCTCTGTGGGCTCGTGCGGATAATCCGACGCATAAAGAATTCGATCTGGCCCGATAGCGTCAATCGTGTATTTTAGATTCCGCTCGCCGAGCTCCATAGCGACCCAAAAATTATCACCCTCTCTGAAATAATCCGAAGGCCGTTTCGTCAGTTTCTGGCGGCTCGCAGCTCCGAAAACCGACTCATACTCGTAATCGAGCCTATCCATCATGAACGGTACCCAGGTAGCGCCACCTTCCAGAAATGCTATTTTAAGCTTAGGAAAGGCGTCCCATACGCCAGAAAAAATTATATCGGTTAGCTGGACCATAAGTGGAAATGGGTGTTCAAGAGTATGTACTTTTACAAATTCACGAAAGTGATCAAAGCCCATTCCGCGACTAGGTCCTCCGTGTATCGCGAGCGGTATGTTATTTTGCTCAGCTGCTTCGAAGATTGGCCAAAAGAATTCATCGCCGTAGGTTTTGCCGAGATAAGTTTGCGATGGCAGCATCATTGCGGGAAACCGGACCCGTTTTTTAGCACAGCGCTCTATCTCCTTAACAGCCGCGGCTGGATCTTGAACTGGCACCAACCCTGCGCCGTAAAGTCTTTCATCCTTCCTGGTATAACGGTCCTCAAGCCAGTTATTATAAGCCACGATCGTAGCAACGGCCCATTTTGGGTCAGATATTAATCCCGCCGCAAGCCCCGCTGTGGGATATAGGACCGTACCTTCAGCACCGATAATATCCAGCATCTCACCCCAAACCTCCGCGTCGGTATGTGTGTAGCGGCGAGGTTCATCGTCATTTGAACTCATTATAAAACCACGGGCCCAACCATCGAGGCTAGGCCAAACGCCAAACGTTTTAAATCTTTGCAGGTCAGCGAAGTCACCCTCAAAGTAATTTGCTATCTCATCGTCGTTTTCCAGGACGTGACCATCCCCATCGAATACTGAAAACCCATTTACTGGCATTTTGATCCCTTTATCTATTCGACCTATATTCAGGCACCGAATTATTTAATTGAAGTGCGTGATAATTTAGGAGTCAACAGGGGACAATTAGAAAAGTTATAATAGTTTTTTGACAAAGGGATTTGGTAATTGAAAACTGGTTTTATTGGTCTCGGAATGCAAGGGAAGTACCTCGCTGTAAACATCGCCCAAGGGGGGTTTGATCTAAAGGTATTTGATGTTCGCGTTGGCCCCATGGAAGAAGTAGCAGCCACCGGCGCACGCATGGCTACGTCCTGTTCCGACGTTGCAGCCGAAGCTGAGATAATTCAGGTGTGTGTTTTGAACGATGAACAGCTCGAAAATGTGGTACTAGGCTCTGACGGATTATTATCGACCGCACAACCCGGGGCAATCATAGTCGTTCACAGCACGGTCGGGCCTTCTACAATAGAAAATCTAGCAGCAAAGTCAGAGCGTCACGCTGTTAGTCTTATAGATGCGCCGGTTAGTGGAAGTGAAATAGGCGCAAAAAACAAAACCATGTCGTATATGGTTGGTGGACCAAGAGCCATAGTTGATAAATGTCGACCGCTTTTTGAAACGTCCGGTCAAAAAATTCAGCATGTCGGTGACGTGGGCGCGGGTATACGTGCAAAACTCGCTCACCAAATTATAATATCAATCAACATGATGGCCGCATACGAAGGCATGCGACTCGGCACAACATCAGGGCTTGAGGCAGAAGTTCTGGAGCAGGTGATAAACGACGGGATGGCACAAAGCAAAATGGCCGACAATTGGTCCAGCCGAGCCTTTGGGTCCCATTCTCGAAAGGTCTTCTATAAAGACCTGGAGCTTGGATTAAAATACGCAAATGAATTAGGCATTACCGCGCCGGGCGCCGCTTTAGCTCAGCAAATGCTGGACAAAATAGTTCCGTGATCGGATAGGCACGCGTCAAAAAGAGGGTTTTATGAAAAGTACGGACATTTCCGCTTGTGACCTGGTTAATACAACTGATGGTGAAATCAGCCGCGAAATTTTCGTAAATGAAAACATTTATGAAGAGGAAAAGGTAAAAATTTTTACGCGCTCATGGCTGTATGTAGGTCATGAAAGCCAGATTAAGAAGCCCGGTGATTTTTTTGCCTCCAAGATGGGCGAGGAATCGGTTATTCTCACACGTGACCAAGCAGGCGACATACATGTTTTCTTAAATAGCTGCACGCATCGGGGTATGAAAGTATGCCGTTACGACGAAGGAAACACCCGAACTTTTACGTGTCCCTACCATGCATGGAGCTTTGCCACTGACGGCCAATTAGTTGGCGTACAAGATTATGAAAACGCATACCAGCCACCGTTCGATAAATCAGAATGGGGGCTTATTGAAGTGGCCCAAATTGGCCAGTATATGGGGACAATATGGGCCACCTGGGACAAGGAAGCTCCTTCGTTTGAAGATTATCTAGGGGATGCAAGATTTGCATTTGATCACGGCCTTTGCGCATGGGACGGAAGTGACAGCGGTACTGAGCTTCTTGGTAGTGTTCAGAAATGGATTGTGCCATGCAATTGGAAATTTATAGCCGAGAATTTTGCAGGTGATGCCTTGCATGTAGTAAGTCACCGCTCGGTTGATTTAGTTCGCCTTGGGCCAAGTGGCAAAGAGGGCCGACGGGACGACTATGGCAAACTGATATTGACCGCCTACCCCCAGGGTCATGGGGTATTTTTTGGAGTGGTACCCCTAAGCCAGACGCGTGCAGAATATTCCGAATCCAAAATAACATCGGAATATTTTCAACATTGTTGGAATCAGCGGCTGAAAAACTTGGGCGAAAATGCCGGCACCTGCCCCGTTGTCGGTACTATCTTTCCAAATATGTCCTTTCATGCCCAACAACCGCGTACACTCCTAGTTTCTCACCCCCGCAGCGCCAATGAGACAGAAATGTGGAGAGTTTATTTCGTTGATAAGGAAGCGCCTAATGAGGTCAAACAGTTTCTGCGAGACTACTATATCCGCTACGCGGGTCCTGCGGGTATGACAGAACAGGACGACATGGAAAACTGGAATTATGCTACAGCGGCGAGCGAAGGAACGATCGCGCGGCGCAAACCATATCATTACAAGGCAGGGCTTGGGGTCAGCGGAAAACATAAAACCGTACCCGGAATTGTGACCGAACATCCGGTTACCAGTGAGCAGAACCCACGCGCATTTTATCAGCGGTGGGCAGAATATATGGATTTGGGGTCGTGGAGTGAGTTGATTGACGCCCAGAAAACACGCTGCGAGAAGCCAATATGAGTAGATCAGAATGAATGTCGTGAGCCCAAACCGCGTTGCGTATATAGACCTAATGCGGGAAATAGAAGATTTCTTTTATTTAGAGGCGGATCTTCTAGATGAACGTAACTATGACGCTTGGCTGGACCTTTTGACCGACAACATCGTGTATTGGATGCCAATGCGCAAAAATGTGTCGTTTGAAGATCAGGATAAAGAGACGACCGCGGAAAACGATATTGCATGGTTTCACGACGATAAAATAACCCTCACCAAGCGAGTACGACAAATTCAAACGGGGGTGCATTGGGCGGATGAGCCTATTTCTCGAATTTCCCATTTGGTAACCAATATCCGCCTTTCAACGCCGATAATTAATTTTGAAGAAAACAACGAATTAACCACGAATTGCAGATTTATCGTGTATCGTAATCGACTCGAAACTGAAACTGATCTTCTCGTAGGACGACGCGAGGATACGCTTATACGCGTGAACGGTAAATTAATGCTCAATCGCCGGAAAATTCTGCTCGACCAGAGTGTTTTAATGGCCAAAAACCTAACTATGTTCCTTTGAACCACTGACTACGTATAGTTCCCCCAAACTTCATCGGCAACCTCTACTACAAGCCTTAGTTTTGCGATCTGATCCTCCACCGACACTGGGTTTCCAATAACCGCAGAGGAGAAGCCACATTGCGGGCTAATCGCTAATCGTTCCAAGTCGACGTATTTTGCAGCCTCCTTTATCCTGGTTTTTAATTCGTCCCTAGTTTCCAAAGTTGGTACCTTCGATGATACCAATCCGAGTACTACATGTTTGTCATCGGGCACAGAAGCGAGTGGCTCAAAGCTACCGGCGCGGTCGCTATCATACTCCAGAAAAAAAACGTCGACCTTTAACCTGTTGAAAAGCTTTTCTGCTACTACGTCGTAGCTCCCTTGAGATAGCCACGTACCCTTAAGATTTCCCCGACACATATGGAGACCAACCGTCATATCGGAGGGGACATCGGAAACACTTGCGTTAGTGAGATCTATATACTTATCTAACAGTTGTTCTGGGTCTTTACCGTTAGTTTCAAGCTGGCCGCGTATCGAGGGATCGCAAAGCATTGGAAAGGGCACGTCATCAAGAGTGATATATCTTGCACCCTTGGCCGCAATCTCCGCAATATCGTCAGAATAAGCCGCAGCAATATCGTTAAACAATTCGTCTTCGCTTTCATAAAATTGGGGATCGGGATCTGGCGCTCCACCTAAGAAGTGCATGGTAGCGGGGGAGGCATAAGTGGATTTAATCGTACTCTTGGTAACCGTCTTTAAAAATTCAAATTCTATTGCGGAAAGCGATTGGGACCGCCGGACTTTCCCAATACAACGGGGCGCTAAAAACTCATGATTACCTCCCGTAGAATCATAAAACCTGAAAGATGAGGGGCAAAAATCAAGACCATCACAACTCTCCACAAAATGCGAAATATACGTCGTCCGCCTAAACTCTCCATCTGTGACAATTTTTAACCCAACTTCTTCCTGAAGTTTTACGGCATCGCGAATGGCTTCTCTGCGCACATCCTCAAGACGCACACTATCAATCTTTCCCGCCTTATACGCGCGATATGCTTCCCGAATAGAGGGCGGCCGGAGGAGGCTACCAATATGTTCCGCTCGAAAGGGCGGAGTTTTGTTAACGAGCATAAAGATACTTTCCTAGTTTACTGTTCGAAACTACGCACTAGACCACGATGCCGCAAGCTGCCTTGCCGTCAATTAAAGTAAGCATTAGAACCGATCTGTCAGGAGGCAGGAATGGGCACGAATGATCGCAGAACAAAATCCCGTGAAAACTGGCTTAGGGTACTTGAAAAGCATCGACACAACTTTAACGCACCAGAAAACGATAAATACTGGTCCCAGAAACTCGACACTGCCTCGCGCGATGAAATAACTGCCATACAAAATGAAAAACTCGCAGCTGTTACCCCGTTTTTATATGAAAACAGCCCTTTTTATCGTGCACGGTTTAATGGACTAGGCCTCTTACCAACAGATATTGCAAGTGTTACCGACCTTGAAAAATGGCCGGTCATCGACAAATCAGAAATGATGGCGGACGCCACAGAAAACCCACCGTATGGTACTTATACCACTATCAGCGATGAGGATTGGTATAGCCGCGGTTGGATGCTTTTTTCGTCTTCGGGTTCAACGGGCGTGCCGCGGGTGTTTCGCTATACGCACCTTGACCGAGAATACTGGGAATGGTCAAACGCCCGGGCAATGTGGTCGATGGATATCCGCCCCGGTGACGTAATGTTTCCAATGGTAGGTTTTGGACCCCATGTCTGGATGTGGGGAGTGATGGTGGCAGCGGACCGCTTAAAACTCGCTGTTATCCCCGGCGGTGGCATGGATGCCAAGGCACGGGCTGGAATTATTGAACGTTTTAAACCAACCGTCATTGCAGGCACACCGTCCTACGCACTTTATCTCGGGCGGGTAATGCAAGACATGGGCCTAGACCCCTCCAAAAGTTCTGTGAAGACACTTTTTACTGGCGGCGAACCTGCAATGGGCATAGACCGGACACGTGAAAGGATAGAAACCCTCTGGGGGTGCCGTACAGCTGAATTCTATGGTTGCACGGAAGTATCACCCCACGCGGGCGGGTTCACCTGTCCATACTCTGAAACCGGTGACCAGGTTTTTACCCACCTGATGGAAGATATCCAAATATGGGAATTGGTAGATGCTGACTCAAAGAAGGTAATAGCCGAGGGTAAGCGCGGACTAACCGTATGTACCTCGCTAAACTCGGAAAGTTCTCCGCAGCTTCGTTTTTTGGTTGGTGATTACACGACATATAACCGAGAAACTTGTGACTGCGGACGAAATCACGTACGAGCGATGGGTTCTTTTACCGGGCGGGCTGACGATCTCATTAACGTGCGCGGTATTAAATTTTTTCCAAGCCAAGTGGAGCAAGCCGTTCGTGAAGTTGATGGAGTAGGGGATGAATTCGAAATTCTTCTAAAAACAAATGCCGACGGACTAAGTGTCATGGAAGTGCAGGTAGAGCATGCCCAAACAAGCGATGAAATAGCGAACGCCGTCGCGAACAAGATTCGGACACACTGCGAAATCCGTGCAGTAGTAGAAGTACTCCCACCAAATACACTGCCCAAAACCGAATTTAAAGCGAAGCGGGTGCGCGACGAACGAGAGGTTTAGATGCTAGACGGGGAAACAATGGGGGTGCATATTGAGACGTCAAGTTACGGGACCTTATGGTTATGAAAGAAATATTTGAAAACGGGGACGAAACGAAAATTGACCATTATCATGCCCATATTTATTACGGAGATGATGAGGACCTTCGCGAAAAAGCGGCCCGTCTACGTGAGAAAGTATGGAATAAATGGCCTAGCCGCGTCGTGATGGGGCGCTTTCGTGACAAGCCGGTCGGCCCTCACCCGCTCCCAATGTATCAAATTGAATTCAAACCTGATTTGTTCTCAGAGGTAGTGCCGTGGTTAATGTACAACCGAGACGGCCTAACAATACTTGTTCACCCGGGCGCGGAAAACGCATACCGTGACCATGCGTGGTATCCCATTTGGATGGGCGACAAGCTAGACTTAAATATTGAGTGGCTGAAGAAAGGAAACCAACAGGCTTAATGCTGTGCAGTGAACAAACAGCGCCTCAAAATCTAATTACAAACTACCAGCGTGACATACTCAACGTTGGTGTACCACATATAGAAAAACACAAAATTGCCAATTTAGTTTTCCGGCTTCACCAAAGAATGTGCAAAGTGGTCTGCTTCAAAGGGACGCAAGTCGTCCTCGCCCTCCCCTATACCCACAGCGTGCACGGGCAAGCCAAATTTTGCAGCCAACGCAACAATCACGCCGCCACGGGCAGAGCCGTCGAGTTTAGTAACCACAAGCCCTGTTACACTGCACATCGAACGAAATGTTTCAACCTGTGAATGGGCGTTCTGACCGGTTGTTGCATCTAAAACTAACAGGCAGTCATGAGGTGCCGTTTCTTCTTGCTTCGAAATAACCCGAATAACTTTCTGCAGCTGCTGCATCAAATCGTCTCGGTTCTGGAGTCTCCCCGCCGTATCAATAATTAGCACATCCGCATTCTGAACTCGGGCCCTTTCTATAGCCTCAAAGGCAAGACTCGCAACGTCCCCCCCGGGACCACTCTCTATCACTGGACATCCAGTTCTCTCACCCCAAATTTTTAATTGATCTATGGCCGCTGCCCGAAATGTATCCCCAGCAGCCAGGATGACAGATTTCCCCTCACTGGAAAGCAACTTTGCCAACTTACCAATACTGGTCGTCTTGCCAGACCCATTTACACCGACAACCAAAATAATATGGGGACGGTTGCGCTCATTTATTTTGAGGGGAACAGCCACTGGCTCAAGGATTTGGGACACCTCTTCAGCGAGTGCGGCACGAATATCCGCAGCCGTTACTTCTTTATCAAAGCGAGTCCGGGCGAGGCTGGCCGTTAACTGGCTTGCCGTCTCTACCCCTAAATCCGCTGTGATCAGCACTTCCTCAAGTTTCTCTAACGAACTATTGTCGAGTTTCTGCCCAGAAAAAATAGTACTGATTCCCGCGGCTAAGCGAGAAGAACTACGACCCAGTCCAACGCGAAGGCGCCCCAGCCAGTTTTCGTTTGTGTTGCTCATACGGCTTTATGTGCAATTAACGTTTTGTCCTCACGGCCAATAATAGTCGCCGGAATCAATTCACCATTTTGACTGTCGCCCTCTATATCAACCAACGCAAACTGCGGTGATCGCCCGCGACCATTTTTCTCTACTAGTACTTCGGCAGTGGAGCCAATTTGCTCATCTAGAAACCGTGCCACCTGTATATCGCCAATAGCCCGAAGTTCGGCGGCACGCGACTTACGAAGTTTTATGGGTATCTGGGACATCTTTGCCGCGGGCGTTCCAGGTCTCTGCGAGTAAGGGAAAACGTGAAGCCACGTTAACTTCAGTTCTTCCACTAGCGACGCCGATCGCGAAAACGCAGCATCCGACTCGGTGGGAAAACCAGCTATAAAATCGGCCCCAAAAACCGCGTCAGGTCTCATTTCGCGCACCGCTTCGACAAACCTATAAATATCGTCCCGACAGTGCCGTCTCTTCATGCGTTTTAATATGAGATCATCACCCGATTGCACACTCAAATGAAAGTGAGGCATTAAACGCGTCTCGTCAGCGATTAATTGGAGCAATGTATCGTCAACCTCTGCAGGATCAATGGAGCTTAAACGCAGCCTCTTCAAATTCGGCACAATAAGAAGCAAACGTTTTATCATCTCTCCGAACCGGGGTGTTCCAGGAAGGTCCTTGCCATAATCGGTTATGTCAACACCGGTAAGAACAACCTCGTGATAACCTTGCTTAACGAGCCCGTGAGCTTGCTCAATTATTTTTGCTATTGGGACCGAACGATTATTGCCACGACCAAAGGGTATAACACAAAATGTACAGCGATGATCGCAGCCTTGCTGAATTTCTATGAACGCCCTCACTCTGTTGTGAAACCCTGATATTAGATGTGACGCTGTGTCTTTCACCCGCATTATGTCGTTCACAGAAATCTTGGGTGTCTCATCCAATCTGCGCCATATATCGATATCTAACTTTTCTCTATTACCGATTACTCTATCAACTTCGGGCATCTCCGCATATTTTTCTGGATTGATCTGAACAGCACACCCGGTGACGACAATCATAGCCAAAGGAGATTCGCGGCGGGCACGCCGGACTGATTGTCGTACTTGCCTTTCTGCTTCTGCCGTCACCGCACAAGAATTAATGATGATCACATCATCAAGGTTAGCGACCACGCTGTGGTCCCGTATTATCTCTGACTCAAAGGCGTTAAGTCGACACCCAAACGTCAATATTTTAGGTTTGGTCATTACTCAAAACCTTGGGAAGAAAGCCAGCAAAGGAAAATTCAGCGGGACCTGTCATATCCAGGTGACCGTTATCACGCCAAGTTACAAAGAGTTCTCCACCATCCATCTCAACTGTAACGCTTTTTTCTGTTAATTCACGCCTAACCGAGTTAGCAACAGCGGCGCACGCCGCCGTGCCGCAAGCTAACGTAATTCCCACTCCTCGTTCCCAGACACGCAACCGTACGCGACCCGCCGATTTTACTTCCACCACCCCTATATTAGCATTTTCTGGAAAAACGGGATTCACTTCCAATAGTGGTCCAATCTCTGCAAGGGGTATCGCTTCCGCATCTTCAACAAAAAATGTGGCGTGCGGGTTTCCTATATTGACGGCAGCGGGTTCGGACAATGGCCCAAGCCCGATATTTAGATGCAGTGTTTCCACCTCTGCATTGAGGGGAATATCCTGCCATCCAAACCGCGGCTTGCCCATATCTACGCTGATCAAACCGTCGATATCCGCTCGCGCAGCGAGCAGCCCAGCGCCTGTACGAATACTAACTTTTTCGAGCTTAGTTTCCTCCAATAGCATACTGCCGACACACCGCGTTGCGTTGCCACAGGCGCCAACCTCACTTCCGTCCGAATTAAAAATACACATAAACACGTCTTCGCCCTGATCAGAGGGGTCATCAATTAAAACAACCTGATCGCAGCCTATCCCCCTATGACGATCCGCTATCGCCCGCGCTTCGTTTAAGCCAATGAACAGTCCGTTCGCGGGTCTACCCGAACGTCGGTCAATAACCACGAAATCATTTCCCAGCCCGTGCATTTTTATGAAAGGTAAATTTAGCATAGTAGGGTTAATATGGCGGGAAACATTCGTAAGTCTAGCGTTTTAAAAGATCTCGCTCTCGACTCGATGTAAGGATTACGTAAGTATCAGTAAACATAAAGATACTTCACCGGGGGTACAAAAATGCAATTTGGTATCGGGCAACCTGTAACACGGACAGAAGACCCAAAATTCTTAATGGGCCAAGGACAATATGTTGACGATATTAACATTCCTCACACAACCTTCGGATATGTTTTACGATCGCCACACCCACACGCGGTAATAACATCCGTTAATGTTGCCACCGCGAAAACAGCTACCGGCGTTGTATTAGTTTTAACAGGTGAAGATGCTGCATTAGACGGTATAGGTGAAATACACTGTCATGTGCCACCTATGGCCTTTGGTGCAGCACCAACTCCAACACCGGCCCATCCAATAGTGGCCCGTGATCGCGTCAGATCTGTTGGTGACCCTGTAGCGTTCGTCGTCGCGGAAACCCTGACCCAAGCACAGGACGCAGCAGAGTTAATTGAAGTCAACTATGAATTACTGCCTTCAGTAGGTTGCACACGTGATGCTGTTTCCAAGGGTGCCTCTCTTGTTTGGGATGAAAATCCTGGAAATATATGGTTTGAAATGGAAAGGGGCGACGCCACAGAGACCGACAAGGCATTCTCTGAGGCCGCAGTCATCGTTAGCGCCGACCTCCACAATAACCGTATATCGGCGAATGCAATGGAGCCAAGGGCAGCACTGGCTGAATATAGCACTGGTCGTGCGGAATGGACTATCTACATGTCGAGCCAGGGCACACACCAACACAAAGCAATTTATGCTGAAATATTTGGTAAACCGGCAACCGATTTCCGTATTCTTGCACCAGATGTCGGCGGCGGTTTTGGTATGAAGAATGGTGTATTTCCAGAGGATGCTCTGGTCGCCTGGGCCGCTCTCAAGCTTGGACGTCCCGTAAAGTGGACCGGTGATCGATCAGAGTCTCTTGTAAGTGATACACACGCTCGAGACGCTGAATGTGATAGTGAAATGGCGCTCGATGAGGAGGGCAAGGTACTCGCAATTCGTGTTAAGGCAGACTACGGCCTGGGTGCCTACCTGTCAGCTTCTGCACCAGTCCCAGCGTGTATCGGTTCAATGGTCTATCAGAATGTATATGAATATGCGGCAATGCATATTCGTATACGAACAGTTTTTAGCAACACAACGTGGACCGGACCCTATCGTGGAGCGGGACGTCCAGAGGCCGTGTACGTTGTGGAGAGATTGTTGGACATCGCTTCCCGTGAAATGGGTATTGACCCTGTGGAGCTTCGACGGCGCAACTACATCGATAAAGACAAAATACCCTTCACAACATTAATACCGACGGTATACGATTCGGGCGATTTTAGAGGTATCACGGAACTTGCGGCAGACATTGCAGATTTATCAGGCTTTCCAAAAAGAAAAGAAGCCGCAGCCGCTCGCGGTAAGTTAAGAGGCATTGGCGTTTGTAGTTTTATTGACTTTGCCGCCCCTTTTAATGACCGCATGGAAATCCGTTTTGACGACACGGGATCCGTTACGGTTGTTGCCGGAACCTTTAGCCATGGTCAGGGCCACCAAACCGTTTATGCCCAGATGATCCATAGTTGGCTCGGTATCCCATTTGACAAAATCCGTTTGGTACAAGGGGATTCAGATAAAGTTACGTTTGGACGCGGAACCTATGGTTCACGCTCAATGACTATTGGTGGTTCCGCCCTGCGCCTCGCTGCTGATAAAATAATTGATAAGGCAAAACAAATAGCCGCCCACGTTCTGGAAGCGGCAGAGGAAGATATTGAATTTTCCGACGGCAATTTGACAGTTACGGGGACTGACAAAACAATCCACATCTGTGAGATGGTCCCCATGTCATATATGCCAATGGGCTGGCCAGGCCACCTCGGAATTGGGCTGGAAGCGGAAGCCACGTGGACACCGGAAACAGGGCCTAATTGGCCAAATGGTACCCATTTTTCAGAAGTCGAAATTGATCCTGATACGGGATTTGTAGACCTTGTACGCCATGTCGCTGTGAATGACTCCGGAGAGGTAATCAATCCTCTGCTTCTGGCGGGTCAAGTCCATGGCGGGGTTGCACAGGGCGTCGGTCAAGCGCTAATGGAAGACGTCACTTACGATAAGGACGGTCATATGCTGTCAGGCTCTTTTTTGGACTACAGTATGCCGCGAGCCGATGACTTACCAATGATAGAGACATCCGATTTTGTTGAAGCATGCCAAACAAATCCACTTGGGGTCAAAGGAGGTGGAGAATCAGGGACTGTCGGATCTATTGCCGCCGCAGTTAATGCAATTATAAATGCCTTATCCGAGTACGGTGTTACAGACATAGAAATGCCCGTTACGCCAATGAAGGTTTGGCAGGCCATTAACCGTTCAAAAGGAGCCTAATGGACACACGTAAACAGCAGCTTCGTGACATTGTCGCAAGAAAATCTTTTTCAAAAGGTGGTGATTATACACTAGCGTCTGGTCAGACGAGCGGCTTTTATTTTGATATGAAGCCCACAGTTTTAGATCCAATCGGCGGTCGACTTTCAGCCGAACTTATTCTCAATGCTGCTGCAACTATGAAATTTGGTTGTGTGGGGGGAATGGCCGTCGGTGCGGTACCCTTAGTAGCTGCCGTTTCTATGGCCTCAGCAAACACAGAGCAACCCCTTCCGGGTTTTCTGGTAAGAAAAGAAATAAAAGAAAGAGGCACCAAAAAACAAATCGAGGGAAATATAGTACCAGGGAAAAATATTTTGATAGTAGAGGACGTAACAACTACTGGTGGGTCTGCCATGCAAGCAATTGATGCTGTGCGACGGGAAACCGGAGGCGATGTCCCTATGGTAGTCACCATTGTTGATAGGCTACAAGGTGCTGAAACGTTTTTTGCAAAACAAGGTATCCAGTTTGTCGCGCTGCTCGACAAGGACGATTTCGCGGACTGATAACGGTTCCCAGCCAAAAGCATGAGTTTTACCGCCGAGATAACACAATTTGACATGCCAATCATAGTGGAGCCAGGTCAAACTATATTGGATGCCGCACTTAAGCAGGGTGTGCCATACCCTCACGGATGCCAATCCGGAAACTGCGGCGCATGTAAGTCCAGATTGATCGCCGGGGAAGTTGAGATGTTACCCCATTCGGAATACGCCCTATCGGCAGATGACAGAATGAACAACCTTGTCCTAGCGTGTCGATCTGTACCATGGGAAGATGTCCAGATCGCATGGCTCAACGAAGAAGAAATCGTTACTCATCCGCTCAGAAATATGGTTTGCCAGGTAAAGAGTATGTCTGAACTGACCCACGACATAAAACAGGTATGTCTTGAGATTTTATCGGGTGGGCCCTTCATTTTCTCGGCCGGACAGTATGCGTCTTTAACTATTGATAACCTGCCAGCTCGGGATTATTCCATGGCCAACCTGCCAGAAGAGCCCGTTATAGAATTTCATATTCGTCATATAGCAGATGGAATCACAAGTACCTACGTGCAGCACCATTTGGCAGAAGGCGATCGCGTCCTGGTGGAGGGTCCTTACGGATCATCCTGGCTACGCGAATCCGAACACACTCCAATCATCGCACTTGCCGGGGGGTCAGGGCTTGCCCCTATAAAATCCATCGTTGAGCAAGCGTTGCGAAAGGGTATGCAACAGCATATCTATTTTTATTTTGGCATGCGGGACGAACGTGACATATATTTGGAATCAACCTTTTTAAACCTCACAAAACGATATGCCAATTTCTGCTTTATACCTGTTCTCTCTGAACCATCGGCGAAAACTACGCGCCGTACGGGATATTTGCATGAAGCGGTGATGGAGGATTTTACCAATTTGGATGGTGGAAAGGCGTATCTTGCCGGACCGCCCCCTATGATAGAAACAACAACAAATTCACTTCTTACACTGGGGCTTCGACAAGAAAATATTCACGCAGACGCTTTTTATACGGAGGCCGAAAAAATGGAACTGGAAAATTGGGATGACTAGTACAAAACCGCTTGATGGCCGCGTTGCCATCGTAACGGGCGGCGCAAGAGGAATTGGGGCCTCGATAAGCGAAAACCTCATAGCCAAAGGCGCCAGAATAATCGTCGCAGATAATGGCGTTGATATTGCAGGAAATAACCCAGACCCCTCCATCGCAGAAGCATTTACGCGCAAGCTCGGTAAACGCGCTGCTGCTTATACGGAAGACATGGGCATTCCTGCTGCAGCAAACCAAGCCATCGAAATGGCGCGAGATACATTTGGGGGAATTGATATCGTCGTAAACAATGCAGCCATTCTCCGTGATGCTTTTATCTTTAAGGGTGATACCGACGATTGGGACAAGGTGATAAAAAACAATCTATCGGCCCCATTTTATCTGATGGCTGCTGCTACTTCGGTAATGCGGGATCAAGCGCGGTCTCGCCGTGGCGGAGGCGAAAAATACACATGGGGGCGGCTTGTGCACATTATTTCAACCGCTGGTTTTATCGGAAATTACGGTCAAGCTCCTTATTCTGCCTCCAAAGGTGGACTAATTTCTCTCATGCGAACCGCTGCCCTAGATATGGCCCGGTCAGGCGTAACATCTAACGCCGTTGCCCCCTTTGCCGCGACACGAGTGACGAAGATGATTCAGCCCGCCAACGATGAACAAGCGACCTATAAGGCGAGAGCCTTAAAGGTAGAGCCACGTCACGTGGCGAATTTTGTTTCTTGGCTATGCTCCGAGGACGCGCAGGACGTCACAGGACAAATATTTGGAGTACGGGCGCGAGAAACTATGCTGTTTACGCAATCTGAGCCGAAGGCTATAGCAATTTCAGAGAACGGCGAGTGGTCACTCAATGAAATATCAGATGCCGTAGATAAAAAATTCCGAGTTCATTTTTCAGAAATGCGAACCGATCTCGAAGTGTTTAATACAGACCCAGTCGTATAGAGGATCAATATGACCGAAACCGAAATACGCCAAGTAAAGACGGTAGATGAATTTGGTGACCAGCCCAAAGAATATCAGGACGCAATTCGTAAAATTGTTCTCAGCCACGCAATTAATGAACTATACGGTTCCCAGGTATTTGATGAACCGGCGATTGCACTCGCGCCAAATCCGTATGCAAAATGGCTCACCTGTCGGATTGTCATGGAAGAATATGGACATCACGTAAGATTTGCAGAATTAGGACAACAGATTGGAATCCCGGACAACCAGATGATTCCTGAAACGAGCAGTAAGCGCCCATTGAGCATCATGGAATATAAGATGGAAACGTGGATAGAGTTCTGCGTTATCAAAGCATTGGGTGATTTGGCAGAAATACTCCAAGTTGAAGACCTCATCCATTGTTCATTTCACCCGCTCCGAAATCTGGCAAGGATGACAATGCCAGAGGAGCGATTTCACGCACAATTTGGTGAGGATTTTTGCAGTGACCTTTTGGAAGCCGGAAAGGCGGTAGCCGTGCAAAATGCAGTTGACAAAGTGTTTCCGTGGATGCCGGCCTTCTTTGGACAATCGGGCTCACGAAATAATGAAATCTACCGAAAATGGGGAATAAAACTGCGGACTAATGAGGAAATGCGGGAAGATTATATAAACCGCGCCCGTGAGCTTATAGAAGGAAAACTAGGTCTAACACTTCCCAAAGTGGAGCTTGAAACTACCTGACCTCAGGCCAACCATTTTGAAGCGTCTGCTGCAATTAGAAAAGGTCTTACCAAAGATTGGTTGGTTTGAAGCGGCAGGACAATCGCTCACTGAAGACGACAAAACAAATGTACACAACTACCTTGGATCATTAGAGGTAAAACACCGTCACATCAACCGAGTAAAAGACTGGCAGACAGCCCGGAAAGTCGCGTCTCGCAATGATTGGGCGCCAGCCTGGTGGAAAACGGAAACAAGGCTAGGTAGTACTTTAACTGCAGAAAGTAAAACTGTTTTAGGTGACTCGCTTTTTCATGCACGGATGACCCAAATTGCGAGTAAAGTTTTTGACCCCGTACCTCATGCGGTATCTAAAAAATTGTTAAGTTTAAAAATAAAGGATGAAACAATCATCAAAAGTGCTACGGGCGCAGCGACAGAAGCTGTTCATCAAGCGGCCCTTGGCACAATAAAAGTATCCAACAACAACAACCCATTTCTCTACAAATTCCAGATTTTTAGAGCAGGTCATTGGCCCCTCGGGGTTTATAACGATACATTTTTCATTTTATAGCGAGCCATATAGTTTGAACTCATTGGCATTGAAACTTGTCTTGTCTGCCTAGTCCGCTTAGTTTCCGGCTTCCTGCAAGAAAACATGAATTTGGAGACGAACGCAGTGCCGTTCACAAACAAGTTTCAAACCCGCGCGGAATGGGCGCACTGTGATCAACTGGGACAGATGTTTTACCCAAATTATTTTCGGTGGTTTGACATTGGAACACATCGTTTGCTTGACGCGGCTGGTGAACCCTATGATCAACTTATTAAGCGACGGAACATCGCTGGGTTGCCTCTTGTCGACGCACAAGCTTCTTTTAATGGCCGTTGCCGGTGGACGGATGACCTTGAGGTTGAGAGCTTTGTCTCTCATTTTGGCGGTAAAAGTTTCACGGTTACGCACAATATTTGGAACGATGGCGTTATCGCGGTAGAAGGCAAAGAAATTCGAATATGGGGTTTGTTTGATCCAAATGACGAGACGAAGCTAAAAGCAGGTAAAATTCCGGAAGATTTTAAACAAACTTTTTCATAAGAGTAGAGAGATGAAAATCGGAAAAAAGAATGCAGAACAGTCTTCCATTAATATGGGTATCCTGCCAAACCTAATCGGTTTTAACCTTCGATGTGCTCAACTTGCGGTTTTTCATCATTTCGGAAAAACCGTTGGACGAAATGGCATTACTGCCCCGCAATTTGGAACGCTCCTTCTTATTGAAGCTAATCCCGCCATTAGCCAAAGTGCGATTGCCGATGCACTGCGCTTTGACCGCTCAACATTAGTACAGATCATAGATCGTTTGGAAAACGCAGGACTTGTTAAACGCCGCGTTTCGCCCACCGATCGTCGATCTCACGCGCTTCGGTTGACCGAAGACGGTGTGGCTCTGCTCAAAGACCTTAAACAGGTAGCACTGGAACATGAAAACGAAATAGCGGGTGATTTAGACGAAGACGAGCGCCAAAAATGTATCACGCTTCTGAAAAAACTTTATAGTGCTTAAAAAATGTTAACCCGCCTTGTTTTTACGCAGCCTCTCTGAAAAGACCCAACTTCTGCTGGACCGGCTGATCCGTGAAGCTAAACAAGAACGAATTTTCCTCAGCTTCGTGCGCATGTTTGTACCAGGCAGGGATCACAAATGTATCTTTGGCTTTCCAATCAATAGCTTTACCATTAACAATTGTTCGGCCTGATCCTTCCACACAGTGATATACCCATGCGGCAGTTGTCTGATACTCTTGACCTGAAAAGTCCTTTGTAAGCATCTGCATGTAGGTAGAAATAGTCGGCATTACGGGACCACCCGTCGTCGGATTAATGTATTCCAACTTTATGCCGTGGCGTGCATCAACATCACCTGATTGGGACAAGGTCTCCAGGGTTTCACGTGTATTTGCATAGGGATAATGAAAAACAGGTGAATTTTGTGAGGTGTGCGTCTGACCGAATGGCAACATGTTGCCCCCATAACGAGCCACATTGTCACCCGTCGGACGGCCTTTCGGAAATTCTGCATCAGGATATGGCTCAGCAAACACCGGTCCCAAATGCCGAACAAGCGGTATATCAAGCCCATCCAGCCAAACCACGGGCACATCCCCGTCATGGCCATGGTCATGCCAGACCCAGGACGGTGTCAGAATCAAGTCACCGACTTCCATATATGCCTTTTCACCATTTATCGCAGTGTAGGCACCGGATCCTTCCACGATAAAGCGCAGAGCAGCGGGAGAGTGCCTATGCGCCGGCGCAACTTCACCAGGCATTATAAGCTGAAGGCCAGCGTAAAGGGCCTCTGTGATACACGAGCGGCCCTCTAATGTGGGATTTTCCAACACCATAACTCTACGTTCAGCTTCGGCCGCGGAAATTACGTCAGCGGACTCCATGATATAGGGACGACAAAGATCATAATCCCACTTGTGCGGTGTAGCTTCGGTAACCGGCGCTTCAGCCAATAGGGTATGCAGAACTTCCCAGAGGGGTGTCATACTTTGTTCCGCCATACGGCCATAAAAATCCGCACGCGCGTTGGTCAGTTCTGGTTTTTCGTGCAGAGCCCTACTCATGTTTTTGTCCTCCCAAAAACCCGCTTCAGTGGGATAGTAACATTATAAATGCAATATCAGCTAGGCCAGTATATTAAATTGGTCAAAATTAAATTGAAGGTTTTTATATTTTATGAAAAGTTTTAAACCAATCAACAAACTCAGGGATGCCAACATCTAGTCCGACCGTTGGTTTAAACTCTAACTCCCGTTCTGTAACAGCAATATCTGCATACGTCTCCAACACCTCGCCTTTTTGCATCGGCTTCATGACCAAGCGTGCTTCTTTACCGATTGCCTTTTCGAGGAAGCCAACCAACTTAAGCAAAGGTTCTGGTTCACTACTACCAATATTATAGATTCTATGGGGCGGTGTTTTAGCCGATTGTGGTGGATGGTCGTGGGCCGCGATAATACCATTCACGATATCATCAATATAAGTAAAATCTCGCTTCATTTCTCCGTTATTGAAAAGCTCTATTGGGTGCCCCTGAAAAATCGCGTCTGTGAAAAGAGAAACAGCCATATCTGGTCGACCCCAGGGGCCATAAACGGTAAAAAACCGAAGGCCCGTTTGTGGTATTCCATATAAATGTGCATAGCTGTAACTCATATGCTCATTGGCTAGTTTTGTCGCCGCATAAAGCGAAACCGGTCGCTCGACCCTGTCTTCCGTAGAAAAGGGTAATTTAGTGTTAGCCCCGTACACTGAGCTAGAACTACCATAGACTAAGTGTTCGAATTCCGGGTTATGCCTACAAAGTTCAAGGACTGTCATATGTGCAACAAGATTTGAGTCTACATAATCAAAGGGATGTTCGATTGAATGTCTAACACCAGGCTGTGCCGCGAGATGTATGGCACGCACGACCCCTTTAATCGCGGACCTAATTGTCTCAAAAGCCGTCCGCTCCGCCAAATCCAGACGATGAAATGTGAAGGCTTCATGTTTTGTTAACTGGTCCAGACGAGCCTGTTTTAACGCCACACTATAATAATCACTCAAACTATCGATCCCGACGACGGTGTCACCACGAGCCAAAAGTCGGGTGGCTGTATGATAGCCGATAAACCCGGCGACACCTGTCACGAGCGTGGTCATAAGTAAAAACCCGAAATAAAGGTCAGAACATTATACATACAAACAAGCCTTTAATTACCACACTACTGGAATGAGCCGGATTTTGTTTTTTTTGAGCCAAAGCAAAAATTTGCTACGGTATCTCTACCATTGCTAGAAATCACGATGGAGATAGCGGCGGGAAAAGGCCGGAACCCGTCCCAACCTCTTATTGGTTTGGCTTCTCACAACTTACGCTTCAGCTGCACTACTTTCGGCAACGAGCGGCATTACTTTTTCTCCAAACAGCTTAACCGATTGTTCCGCATCTTCATATGACATGTCATTAAAATTAACTTGAAGAGAGGCATCATCAAAGCCACCAACCGCATCATTATAGTCTCTAATTTGGTCAATGAGAGTCTCCGGAGTACCAACCCAAGCAGCACCTTTCTCTACTTGGCTTTCAAAGGTTTCCCGATCCAACGCCGCGATCATTTTGTCGTAACCTTTATAATTGTCGGAAGATGCACCATCCACCCAATCACTCGCCGCATTCACAAGCGATTTTAGATACCGATTGAGAGGCTCCCTCGCAATTCGTGCGGCTTCCGCCGCATCTTCGTGGCAGTACATGTGAAAAGCAAGCATGGTCCGACCCTCCCCCTCGTGACCCGCCGATTTCCATGCGTCGCGATAGATAGAAATTAGCTCAGACATCTGTGCTCCCCCAATTGGGATTGCCATAATATAATTTCCGACGCGCCCGGCCTTCTCAAAAGACTCCGGTGTCGTAAATGCTGCGGTCCAAAAGTTGGGTCGCGGCTGTTGTGCGGGACGTGGTAAAGAGGTGACATCCTTAAAGCTGTGAAATTTTCCTTCATGCGACACGTTCTCACCGGTCAGCAAAAGATCCACTTGTTCCATACCTTCGTCAAACCGCGCCACACTCTCATCAAGATCAATGCCAAAACGGTCGTATTCGTGCGGCAAGAAAGCCCGCGCAAAGCCTATTTCCACTCGGCCGTCCGAAATAGAGTCCAACATCCCTATTTCACCCGCTAGCTTGAGAGGATTATTAAAAACAGGAAGAACAGCACCAGTAACCATGCGGGCTTTTTTTGTACGTTGGGACGCCGCGGATAAAAATACAATCGGATTGGGACTATAGCCACCATAGGGATGAAAATAATGTTCCACAGTCCTGATATGCGTATACCCATAAACGTCCGCAAATTCGGTAAGACGCAAACATTCATCAAAATATTGCTGTCCCGACTTTTGGTCTGGCCCTACAGCAGGAAAAAATTGCATCCCGAATTCCATTTTTATCTCCCAAATTAAAAGCCGAAGTATTTAATAAACGATGTTACTCCTAAATATATTCCGTGTACAGACTATCATTATTTCATCTGATATATAAGTATGTTCGCAGGACCAATAGAATAGCATGACACACCCTATGGACAGAAAATTACACTCGTACTCCCTCAGAGATGCTCCTGGGCATTTGATACGACGGTGTCAGCAGAGAGCGGTTGACCTTTTCACTGAAGAAGTAGGCGAAAACGGTCCAAACCCCAGACAGTTTGCTGTCCTTATAAACGTTTATCAAAATCCGGGTATGAGCCAAACCACTTTGGTGGAGGCGAGCGGTATCGACCGCAGCACCCTAACTGAGGTACTTCGGGTCATGATTAAACGCAATATGATTTCTAAATCCCGCAGAAAGAAAGACCGCAGAGCGAACGCTCTTTTTCTGACGCGCAACGGACAGACTATTTTGGAGAACGCGTTTGAGGCAACAGAACGTGCTCAGGAAAAAATCCTCGCACCCCTAAACACCTCCGACCGCGCGCAAGCAATGGACATTCTCACAGTGCTTGCTAATCCCGATTGTTGAAGCTGAGTACATTTCATAAATTCCACCTGCGGTGTATTTCACCGCCTGCCTACCCTAAATTTTTGCGTAATGATAAGAACAACTTTTAAATAAACCCGTCTTAACGACCCGAACTCCATGTGCTAACGTTTTGAGAATAGTTTAATCAAAAATGATCAACACTTTGCTGAGGGAGTAAATGATGAAAAATAAAGCATTAAAAGCAGCCGTTTTTACTGCTGCGGTCGCCGCATTCTCCATGGGAACGGGCACCGTAAATGCAAAACTAAAACGCATAACCATCGGGAGTAACCCGCAAGGATCTGTGTATTTTCTGCTCGCTAGCGGTTTTGCCAAACTTTTCCAAGAACAAATGGGTATACGGGCTAACGCGCAACCGCATGCAGGTTCTTCAGTATATCTGCCACTGATGGAGGTCGGCGAAATTACGCTTGGCGTAAATTCTTCTCTTGATTCGGGAATGGCGTGGAGTGCCGTCGCACCCTACAAAAAAGCGACAAAGAAGGTGCGAGCAATCGCTCGTGTTTGGATTTTGCCGTACGCTTATATGGTTAAAGAAAGTTCCGGCATCAAAAAGATGGAGGACTTCAAAGGAAAACGCGTTGTCGTCAAATATAAGACAAACGTGTCTTTGGCCCAATGTAATAAAGTTGTGCTCAGTTCCGCGGGGCTTACATTAAATGATATCACAGCCGTAGAATCCGGCGGCGTGGTTGCAAGTATTGGTATGGTCGTTCAGGGGCGTGTGGATGCGGCTCCAGTCGCTACAGCAATGCCGGCGCTTCGTAAGGCACATGCTACTGTCCCAGGTGGACTGCGGATTATTCCAATCGGACCCAAAGGCACTGATGAATTTCTCTGGAAAGGCATGGCAGGCCTTTACACGGTGAAACAGTCTAATAGCAAAAAGAAACCCTTCGTGAAGGGTAATATCACAATTGCGGCCTTTGACTCCTATCTTAACGCAGGTTCGCAGGTATCAAATGAAGATGCCTATCGCATGGCGAAAGCGGCCTACGATAATTGGAAACAAATGCAAAAGGATTATCCGCCACTGCGAGGGACCAAGCACATTGCGCCCTCCAATAACCCGATTCCTTATCATCCAGGCGCCGCAAAATACTACAAAGAAGTGGGCATTTATACTGCCGCGAACGCCAAAAACGATGCGTCTTTATTAAAATAGACAGACTGTTTTTAAGGTAACGCAGGGACAGAACCGATGGACAAATTCACCGGCCTGTTCCTGCGTAGCTGTCTAGCAGCCATCCCAATTATTGGTATTGGCTGGATTTTACACGTTACCGATTACTTCGGCGTTGCTTTAACATTCCAACAGGTCATCGCTGTAGTACTAGGCCTTGCGTGCGCATGTGCCTTTATCAGATACCCTTATTTAAAAAAACCCGGATTACTTGAACTGCTACTTTCGCTAGTCGCATTTTGTTCTTGGTTTTGGATGGCATATAATTTTGAGGATTGGATTGTAACAGCCCACGAACGGACCCCCGACAAATGGATACCAGGCGCTTGTGCGTTAATTCTTATGATGGAAGGACTCCGGAAGGCAGCGGGAAAGATCATCGCTGGTTTAGTGTGGGTATTAATTTTATACGCGTTTTTTGGCGATTACATGCCGGGTGCGCTAGAAGCTGCGATCTTTCCGCCAACTAAGACAATTACATATTTTTACGCCGACAATAATGGTGTACCGGGCCTAGTCTTGCAGGTCGTCCTAAATTTGGTATTAGCCTTCATAATTTTTGGAAAGTTGATGGAAGTAAGCGGCGGCACCGCATTTTTAACGGATCTAGCCATGGGGTGGATGGGACACCGGAGGGGTGGTCCGGCTAAAGTGGCGGTAGTTGCTTCTAGTGCCTTCGGCACAATTTCGGGTTCCACGGTAGGAAATATTATGTCTACCGGTATTGTTACGATCCCCCTCATGAAGAAAACGGGTTTCAAACCACAGTATGCCGGCGCTATAGAAGCTGTTGCATCGAATGGGGGCCAGATTGCACCGCCAGTAATGGGGGCAACAGCCTTCATAATCGCGGAATTTTTGGAGGTTGCCTACCAAGAAGTGGTCATTGCAGCAGCGATGCCAGCGTTATTGTACTTTTTAGTTCTTTTTCTTCAGGTCGATGCCGTCGCTCGCAGGTTCAATATTCGAGGGCTGCCGAAAGCAGACCTACCGATCGTTCTAGATGTTCTAAAAGTTGGTTGGATCTTTATCCTGCCAATTGTCATCTTAATTTATTTCCTTTTTTGGATGGGTTATCCGCCAGGTGTTGCCGCGCTTTATGCCGCCGCCAGTCTAATCGTGCTTATGATTGTTCGCGATCGAAGACTGCCTACTTTAGAGCATTGGAAGAGTTTTATATTTGGAAGCGGCGAGATATTAGTTCCACTCATTCTAATTGCAGGCGCTGCGGGAATAATCTTAGGGGTCATGAACTCCACCGGCCTTGCCTTTCAACTAAGCATTATCCTCACAAGTCTCGGAAACGCTTATGGTGTTTTTGTGATGTTATTGCTGACATCGTTAATATGCATCATCCTGGGTATGGGTATGCCGACAGCGACTGTGTACATTGTTCTTGTCTCAGTGATAGGACCCGCACTTATCAAGATGGGGCTTATCCCGATGGGCGCACACCTTTTTCTATTCTATTTTGGGCTTATCAGCATGCTAACACCACCGGTCGCTATTGCGTCGATGGTTGCCGCAGAGATGGCAGGTGCAGATATGTGGAAAACCGGTTTTATCGGTGTCCAACTTGCTGCCACGGCCTACCTTTTGCCCTACTTATGGGCCTTCAATCCTGCGCTTATCCTCGAGGGGACAACGCTCGCTATTATTTATGTGTTAATAACCGCCATTTCCGCTGGCTTTTTATTGGCTCACTCTGTTACGGCTCTCGGGAGCGCAAATATGCTTGGTTGGATATCAGCGGCCGGAATGTACGTAGCTTGTTTAATTGTCGGATCTTCAACCATTTGGCTTGGAGCGGAAAACCCGGCGGTAATACTTATAGCGGCTTTAGGGATAAGCTTAGTTTGGTTTGTCACTAAAAGAGTGCGACCGCCGGAAAATTTGAGCTCTGACTAAGTTAAAACGTAATGCAGATTATAAAACATGATTCGATTGCCACTGAGGATTTTCCCGGTGGAGCCACTTATAAAACACTTGTTGGCGACGACGCTGGCTCTACCCCCGTACGTTGTGGCATACAAACCTCCCCGCCTGGTTATAAAACCCCGACCCACGCACACCCTTACGTGGAGGTAATTACTGTTTTGGCTGGCTCAGGAGAGGCCTGGATCGAAGGCGACGTTGATCCAACAGAGATCAGCGTTGGCATGACCATGATAATACCGCCCAACACCTCGCATGGCTTCCGGGTCACGGGCACAATCCCCCTGGTAACATACGGTGTTCACACCTCGCCTAACCGTATTGTCGAAATTAAAGATCCATAGGGTTAACAGATTACAGGTCGACCAAACAGAAGAACGCAGACTACACTGCTATCATCTCGTAACTCTCCCGGTTTCTAACAGGAAAAGTTGTTCTGTGGTCTTACTTAACGAGCTAATCTTGGCTCGCCATTACGTCCGCTGATGAGACGTTTTCTCCTACCCGATGCAGAGGACGTCCCGAATCGGTGATTGTAATAATGACCACGATCTCATCGCCTCGTGGTGCATCGGGCAACGAGACCTCCATCGCATCAAAATGTGAAAAGGTCCAGATATCTTCCTTGTGATGAAGCGGGCAGTCTATGGTAGTACCCGGCCCCCCAATTTTTTTTGCCGATGGAATAATTGACGGTGCTGGACCGACAAGGGCGCGAAGGGGCTTCCCCATTGTTGGATGCATACAGGCAGCTGCATGTTCCTTCTCACCGTTTTCCCCGACAATCGCCGCCTTCCCAAAACTGTGCACCTCCTCAGCAGTCACGCCGAGTGCAGCCATAGCCCGCCGACCAAGTATTTCTCCAAGTTCTTTGCCGGCCATTTCAAGATCGGCGAGGTCCCTTGAGTAACACCCCGCATACGGATTCGCGATCACCGCAACAGCGGCGCACTGACGCGTAGGTGGATTGACCTTCTTACCAATTTCTGAACGTGTTTCCTCTACAATAGTAACGATTTTTCTAATTTTAATAGATGCCATTCCGTGTTCCCTAATGGTCTAAGCGACCGAATTGTGCCATCATCTCGCCTGCCCATATCGGTGCAGATTTCAAAAACGAATACGAGCAGAGGATAGAAAGATTATGGATCAATCGATCCGAGGATATCTAGCAAATTTAGAACAACAGGGCGAGCTTGTTCGCTTTCGGAAAAAAGTTGATCCACTGCAAAACCTCACCGCAATCGGTTGGAAAACATACGACCGCCTGGGTAAGGCATCGCTATTTGATAATCTTACGGGGTTTCCGGGTTGGCAGGTTTGTAATCAAATTATTACGGACCGACGAAAATGGGGAATTGGCTTGGGGGTTGATGATGGCGAGGTAATAGAGACGTTTAACCAAAGGGTTAAAGAACCGATTGAGCCCGTTATGGTGAATAAAACGGAAGCCCCGGTAAAGGAGATAATTTACCAGGGAGATGGGGTTGACCTCACAAAACTCCCGGCCGCGTGGACATCCGAACTCGATCCCGGGCCATTTATTGCTTCGGGCATGGCCATTATCAAAGACCCAGATACGGGCATTCGTAATATGTCAATTCATCGCCAACAGATCATGGGCAAAAATCGGACTGGCTACCTAATTTGCCCTCGACAGGCCCTCCGTATTTATCAAAAGTACCAAGAGCGAAACCAACCTATGCCCGTAGCAATGGTTATCGGCGCCCATCCTGCAATTTATTTTTCGTCATCATACACCGCGCCTTATGGTGTTGACGAGTTAACCATCGCCGGTGCCCTCATAGGCGAACCGGTCCGGTTGGTTAAATGTGAAACCATCGATATCGAGGTACCCGCCGAGGCGGAAGTAATACTCGAGGGTCAAATACCACCTGACGCATTGACCCCTGAGGGTCCGTTTGGAGAGGGTTCTGGAGGATATGCTATGGAGGGCTTCACACAATACCTCGACGTAAATGTAGTTACACGGAGAAAAAAACCGATCTTTTACGCGATGCAATGCGGAGCACCGATGACCGATACGCAGGCACTCGTCGCTACCGCTATAGACATGTTATTGTGGGATCATCTAAAAAATATCGAGGGCGGCCTAGATCTGTTAGACCTTAGGTGCTTGGGAATAGCCGGGATGATGGCGGTCATAATAAAATTGCGACCACGTGTAGAGGGTCAAGCAAAGACGGCATTATTAGCGACCTTATCGGGGCCCCAACTCCATCCAAAATTAGCGATTGCTGTCGACGAAGATATTGATGCATCTGATATCCGGCAAATCTTTTGGTCAATAACCACAAGAGTTCACGCTGATCGTGACGTTATAAAAATACCGAACACCCGAACTTGGTCTCTTGATAACGTTTCCGATATTGTCCCGGGACAAAGCGCGATGCACCGGATCGGAACTAAAATCCTCATTGACGCCACAAAACCGGCAATAACTGACCCCGATGCACGCGCGAGTTTTGCAATGGCGATGCCCAAAAATTTAAACAACATAGACCTTTCAGACTTTCTTCCCGATTAATGGAGTTTTCATGTCTTCTTTAACAAAATCTTCTGCTTTTGATCCCATGCAAGTCCCGACCGAGGAGCGGAATCCCTATCCGCCGCCCTACGACACGGTACTAACTGGTCGGCTTAGACGTGTTTTGGGTGATACAAACGGTCTAACCAAGTTTGGTGTAAATCTCACAGAGCTAAGTCCGGGTGCTGTATCTGCATTAAGACATTGGCATTCTGAGGAAGATGAATTCATATACATCACTGAGGGTAGACCGACATTAGTTACCGATACCGGCGAACAATCCCTAGAACCAGGCATCTGCGCCTGCTTTCCGGCGGGAGCGAGCGATGCTCATCGATTGGAAAATCGGACAGCCGCAACGGTTCGCTACCTTGAGGTCGGTAACCGATCAGCAGGTGAAAACGTGTGCTACCCAGATAATGACATGTTAATGATCAAGGCACCTGACGGAACCAGAATCTTTACAAAACTGGACGGCACCCCTTTTGATACGTCAAATTTTTGAATGCATAACCCGCTCAGCCACCTGGTTAATGGCTGGTGCGCTGGTTGTTGGTTACTTTGCTCAATCGCTCGCTGAGTTTTTTCGACCGTTCATCCTTTATTCTATGGTCATCCTACTTACCGTGGCCATGATACGGCTGGATATTGAGCGCCTCCGTTCCTATGTTAAACGACCCCTTGTCATAACCGCGATTGTGCTCATAAATCTCATTGCGGCGCCTATTTTTATGTGGGTCATTATAATGCCGATTCAAGTCCCTCCCGGATTGGAACAGGGTCTGGTGCTAATGGCCGCAGCCCCAATGATAAGTTCAGCAATAGCAATTGCTTTAATCTTAGAACTCGACGCTTCGCTCGCCGTTGCCGCGATGGTTTCAACGTATACTGTTGTTCCAATCACGCTCCCAGCATTATCCGTTTGGCTGATTGGCTTTGACCTAGGCGTTTCTACATTGGAAATGTTTGCTCGATTATTCGCAACGGTCGCCATTCCGGCGCTTTTAGCCTTTTCCATACGACGCTGGTTCATCAGCAATCAAACACTTATTCGAAATGCACGGGCAATTGATGGGTTTGGTGTCATCTTTATTGTCATTTTCTGCCTCGGCATAATGGATGGAATAGCGAGCTTTGCCGAAGCGCGAATGGATTATGTTATTCTCACCCTGGTCGCGGCCTTTCTTGCCAACATTTTCATGCAGATATTAGGCACCTTGATTTTCATAAAACTGGGCAGACGACAGGCACTTACGATCGGATTAGTGACAGGCAATACTAATTTGGGTCTTGTCATGGTGGTTTTGGCTGATAAGGCCTCGCCAGAACTTATTGCCTATTTTGTACTGGGCCAAGTGCCAATGTACTTTCTACCCATTGTCGCGCTCCCCATATACCGCCGACTGATTGCCAATGATTCTCCTTAATACTCTGGATTGGGTTGCTAAAAGAGCTACCTTCATGCTTGCCGCGGGAGTGTTTTCAGGAATTGTTTGGCAACCACTCGCAAACGCACTTGCACCATGGTTAGAAGCTTTGATCGTTATAAATTTATCGCTATCGATGGTTCGGATAGCACCTGGTGCACTCTCAAAATACATACGACGACCGGTTTTAATCGCTGTTATCTTTGTTTTTTCAATGGTTCTGGCACCCCTATTTTTATGGTGTGGTGCCGAAGCCATAGGTGTTGAGGGGCCGATAGGAGCCGGATTGGTATTCCACGCCCTGACGACACCCATTATGTCGGCACCGGCCCTTTGTATATTGTTTGGGCTCGATGCTGCTTTAGCTCTAATCGTGACGGTACTATCCTATGCTTTAGTCCCGTTCACACTGCCGCCAATGGCTTTATGGCTTCTTGGGATTGAACTCGATGTCAGTGTAATCGAACTAACATGGAGACTGGGCCGGATTGTCGGTATCAGTTTTTTTATCGCGTATGTTACTAGACGCCTTGTACGTCGCAACTTCATAGAGAAACAAGCCTCCCGAATGGACGGAATTATGGTGTTTGGTATGGTCGGTGTAGCGGTCTCGATAATGTCCGGCCTGCCCGATTTCGCAGTTTCCAAACCCGCATTTACTGCCGTTGTGACAATCACAACTTTTGGTATAAACATCTTGCTTCAAATTACTGCAGCCGTAGCTTTCTGGAAGCTTGGCAAACAAGAAGCCGTCACCATTGCCCTCATAACAGGAAATACTAATGTTGCATTGGTACTGGCGGCGATAGGAGCAGGTGCCCCTTACGAGCTACTAGTCTATTTTGTCGTTGGCCAATTTCCCATCTACACATTACCACTAATAATGGTGCCAATATACAAACGCATTATTAGTACAAAATAAAAAGGCGGGCTTGCTGTCCGCCTTTTTAAATCTAAAGTTGTTACCTATTCTGCAGCAACCGCCATTTGACCCTGTTCATCAGCCACTTTACGATCAATCATCGCGCGGGCGGCGATAGAGCCAGCATCTTGTATTGTGTCAACGGTCGGCCGATCATCCCAGTTTTCTTGCTGCTTATTGAACACTTCCCAATCTTGATGAAACGCAGTGAAAATCTGTTTATAGGATAGCTCCGTCATCTCTTCCGTAACCGGTTTTCCCTGTATCTGATACGCGTTAGACCAGAAGTAATGCGTAGTGTTTTCCGTTTCAGGCGTGACAAAATTTAAGTTATGGAAACCGAATCCTCCATCTGGAACCGGTAAGTCGATATCAGTCCAACCAAAATCTTTACCCTTAGCTGCCTCTTTAGCTGCCCCGGTAAAAAGACGCACAGCACCCGGCATCTGGAATTCAATTATCTGCCAACGATCCACCACATCATCCTCTGTCCAACCACCCATTTTTTGGTAGGTGGGGGCGGGGTTTTGTCTAACAGTCCATCGCGCTACGGTGACAGAATCGTCATCCTTCAATGTTCGGATCTTAGCAGCTTCGGCTACAGCGGCGTTGCCGATCGTCGATCGGTGCACAAACCCAAGGTGTGAAAGGTCAAGGAGATTATCAATAACAAGCCGGTAATCACATTTAACATAAAAATAGGTACCCTTATCTCCCCAATCATCCGCTGTCTTCCAGGGATACGGAACGATAAGATTTTCATCAGCTAGGGCTGGATCACCCATCCATATCCAGGTCCAATTATACTTTTCAACGATTGGATAGGTGTTAACCCTCGCCTCGGGGGGTATCGTATTTTGACCAGGGACATGAATGCAAGTGCCGGCCCCGTCAAATTGAAGACCGTGATAATAGCACTCCAGTACATCACCAAGAAGTTGTCCTTTAGACAGGGGCATGCGCCGGTGGCAACAACGGTCTTCAAAGGCAACGGGGGTCCCATCCTCCTTCCGCCAAAAAGCTATACGCTCGTTACAAATGGTGCGTGACATCGGGGTTCGGTTGATTTCTTCCGGCTGTGCACATACATACCAGGTATTCTTCAGAAACATCCCTGTCTCCTATTTTTAAAAATGTAGCGTTATTTTAGTGGTTTTCTGTAGTAAGTCCAAACCTGATTGATAACTACACTTGCGGTATTGGCCAAGGGTTTTTATAGAATAACAACAATGAGAGAAAACTAACCAAGGAGGGACTATGGAAAATCGTGCTTTTTATCCGGAAAAAATGCATCCCCCGATCGGACTTTTTGCGCACGGTGTCGAAATACCTGATGATGCAAAAATAACCTTTACCGCTGGACAAGTGGGGAATGATTTTGACGGAAACGTACCGAACGACTTTTTGTCACAGGCACGAAATGCCTGGGAAAACTGTCTCGCGATCCTGGAACATAATCGTCTTAGAATTAGCGACGTAGTCAAGGTCAATCATTTTCTTACCAATAGTGATAACATCGCCGCCTATAACCAGGTGCGAGCCGAATACCTTGGTGAGAACCGTCCCGCTTCCACACTCCTTATCGTGGCAGGCCTCGCCGACCCGAACTTTTTAGTTGAAGTCGAAATGATTGCAGCCTCTACGAGAAAAGGTTAAGTCGGCACACGGTGTTATTTACGGCCGTTAGATTGATGTGTCTCAAGAAGCGGCTAGCTGTGGGCCAGAGTCGTCCAGAACAAAAAGTAGGTCCAAGAAAGGGCCTTATGCTTTTATGTTACTGAGATAGTGGAATCTAAATATAGGTTCGTAGAACGCAAAACTATAGGTACACCAATACGCCTTGTCACAATGAGGCCATTACAGAGAAGGGAAATTCGAAGATGGGTAAACTCGATGGAAAAGTAGCAATCGTCACGGGCGCAGGGAGGGGGATTGGCGTTGAATACGCAAAGGTTCTGGCCGAAGAAGGTGCCAAGGTTACGGTCAGTGACATTATCGACCCAACCACCACCGTGAACATTATTAAACAGGCTGGGGGTGAAGCAATGGGCGTCGAATGTGATGTCACCAGGCCGGAACAAATAGAGTCTATGGTTTCAAAAACCGTGGAGGCGTACGGAAAACTGGACATCATGGTAACGAATGCCGCGTTGTTCGCGGATTTGCAGCAAAAATCGTTCCTCGAGATCGATGAAGCGGAGTGGGATAGAGTTATGCAAGTTAATACGCGAGGTGTTTTTAGCTGCGTAAAAGCCGCGGTCCCAGAAATGAAGAAAAATGGTTACGGGAAAATTGTGAACATTGCGTCTGGAACGGTCTTTAAGGGTACTCCGATGTTATTGCATTATGTTAGCTCCAAGGGAGCACAGGTGGCGTTTACAAGGGCCCTCGCCCGTGAAGTAGGCGACGATGGGATAACGGTAAACTGTATAGCGCCCGGACTAACAATGAGTGAAAAGGTCATAGATGATGACCAATGGATCGCTGTGAAAGATGGCAACACAGCAAGTCGTGCAATCAAACGGGAACAAGTGCCTGAAGATTTGATCGGTACCCTTGTATTTTTTGCATCGTCTGATTCTGATTTTATTACCGGTCAAACACTGGTCGTGGATGGCGGTTCTGCGATGCATTAAAAAGGTATAACTTTGGATAGGGCGGCTCCTCTCGCCGCCTTATTCTTTGTACAAAAAAATCGCGCCCTTCTGATTGTTCACTAATAACGCCAAAACGGAGATTTATGCAGAGCAAAATGGTTTTTGCCGCATAAATGGATACAAAACTAGCCCTGCTAAAAAGCCTCCGGCGTGGGCCTCCCAACTTACGTTTCCCGGGCTTAAAATCGCATAACCGACATTCACAATCATTATAAACAAAACGTATTGCACAATGTCCCGGCCTCTAGGACGCGACACACCATCCCCGCCACGGACCAGGACGTAGGCACCGGCCCCAAGAAGACCAAATACGGACCCCGACGCACCAATCAATAATTCATTTGCACCCCAGTTCAGAACGGCGTGCACAAATGCGCCGATGATGCCAGTGGCAAAGAAAAATGCAAAAAAACGTGGACCTCCGAGATAAGGGAATACCCGAGGGGCAATAACAATTATCCACATACCGTTGGCAAACACGTGCCACCAGCCGCTATGTATAAGGATATGTGTGACGACGCCGTGAAATCTGCTGATGTTAAAAATGCCACCCTGAAAATTCCTAAAACTAAAAAAATATTCGAGCGCAGCATTAGTTTCTGGGGGCAATATCTCACTTATAAGTTGAACGCCCCCAAGGATAACAAGTAGCCAAACGACGCTTTTGGGCACAGTAAATGTTTGGTTTATGTTCATGCCAACAATTAGCCAATGAGAGATTTTGTTACAGAACTGCCAGTAGCAAGAGCGGCAATGTTATAAATGATATTCCGGTGGAGACCACGATCATCCCAGCAACCTCATCTGGCTTTCTATTATATTGCTGGGCGAAGAGGTAACTGGAGACAGCGACCGGCATGGCACTCTGTAGAATGACGACAGCGCGCGCCGGACCTTCCAAGTTAAAGCCTTCTGCAATTGCGAACCCAACACCTACGCCCATTACAAGCCTAAACACACCAAGCAATGAGCTTCGCACAAGTCCACCGACTCGTAATTCCAACAACGAAACACCCAACGCAACCAACTGGGCAGGTATAACCATCCCCCCGAGTAGGTTAACAGAATTAAAAAGCCATTTGGGTAAACTTGTATCAGAAAGCTGGAGAAAAACAGCCAACAATACAGCGTGGACGACCGGTGCCTTTAGGACCCTACGGAATGATAGCGTCCCAGCAGCGATGGCTGCTCCTGCTGTAAAGGTTCCGATAGCGCCAAAGGTAAAATAGACGATTGCTAGAGCAAGCCCTTCGTCACCAAGGGCAAAATAACAAACCGGCAATCCCATACTCGCGGTAAGAGGGAAGATAAGTGAGGGTAGATACGACGGTATTTCGAGCCCCAGCACTCGAACTAAGAGGATAGAAAGAACAGTGAAGGCGGCGTAACAGGAAACCGTGGCCAGTGCGACTTCTCCCATCGCCGCAGGCGATAGATTAACCTTCTGAAATGTTGCGAGTATTAGGCAGGGGGCACCAACATTATACACTAACGACGTTATTAGCTTTGAATCAAATGCGGCGCCTGTTTTTGCCCAGAGCACACCAAGCCCGACACAGATAAATATAGGCGCTACAATTCCGAGTAGATGAAAAAACGTATTCATTAACTATAAAGCGAGGTACATCAATAAGGGTAGTGTAGCCAGAGACAGAATCGTAGAGATCACTATCATGCCTGCTGTATCATCAGAATTACGGGCAAAACGCTGCGCAAACATGTAATTGTGAACAGCGATAGGCATGGCTGCCCCTATTATCAATACGCCGCGCGCTGATCCTTCCATGCCAAAAATGTTCCCAACCGCATATCCTACGATAAACCCTGCCAGAAGCTTAATAAAAGATATGATCACGATCTTGCCGGTTCGACGAACCCGAAGGTCTGCTATGGCGACACCCAGTGATATCAACATCAAGGGGATTGCAAGCCCACTTATGAGTTCTGTCGTGTTCGCTAACCAATCGGGTGGGTTGGTATTGGTTAACATGAAAAGCAAGGCGAGGGCGACAGCATAGATTAATGGGTTGTTGTAAAGAACGTCTGCAGCGAGTCGCCCTGCATAAATGCTCCAACCTACGGTAAAACTATAAATAGAGGAAAGAATGAAGATGCAGACACCAAACGCCAAGCCTTCTGAACCGAAAGCAAAAAGACACAAAGGCAATCCCATGTTTCCGGTGTTAGAAGATGTAAAAATTGGTAGATAGGTGTGTGCGGGGACTTTTAGGGTTTTAATCACCACTAACCCGATCAAAAAAAAGCAAAGCATAACGATCGCATAGGCTCCGACCATTTCCCCGAAAGCTGGTAAGCTAACGTTTAAGCGCGTTAAGGATGAAAATACCAGACATGGCATTCCAAGGTTCAACGCCAATGCGCCGACCATTCTTGTGTCGAACGAATGGCCAAGCTTCCGCCATGTAAAACCAATGCCCGCACAAACAAATACAGGGGCTATCACCGTGAGTATATTTAAGAGCAAATAAGCGCCGTCTATACTGGAAAAAAGAAATGCCCAAGGGCAACGATTTAGTTTAGTAGAATGTCTGCGTTCAGGAAATGGTGGAAATTGATGTTTTCTGACCTAGGTGCTCTTTTTCTTCAAGACGCTCGATCAGCATGTCAAGGTCTGACAGGTCCTCTAGCATGCGGCGCAAGCGATCTTCCCCAAGACCTTTAACCAAGGAGGTCTGGGCCTCCTGCCACGCGGGCGTTGCCTCTTTTATCACCGTAAGACCGTCGTCTGTCAGCGCAGCGACCCTTTCGCGTCGATCTTTACCACGTGAAATTGTAATTAGACCCATTTTGAGTAGTACCTTTAAATTCCGCGTCAACGTCGTACGATCTAAATTTAATTGCTGAGATAGCGCTGTAACAGAGGCCGTACCCAGCATTGCGACAGCTCCCAACATAGTATACTGCGTCGCTTTTATTCCACACGGCGCCATTATTTGATCGTAGAATTGCGTAACGGCTCTGGAGGCACGTCGAACATTAAAACACGTGCAGCGCCACGCAATCCGAACCTGTGTAGGATCTCCATCCCTATTCCCATCCATCATACTCGTGTATATACATATAAAAGATCGAATCGCCAAGGAACCATATAGATAATTTGAAATTCCAGACAGCGAAGAAGATAAAAATCGCACCCTCAGTAACTATACAATAAT
>CAYPNT010000001.1:52830-94095 GCA_964412235.1 uncultured Rhodospirillaceae bacterium | reverse complement strand
AAATTCCAGACAGCGAAGAAGATAAAAATCGCACCCTCAGTAACTATACAATAATATAGGTGTGAATTGATAGTCAGCGTGAGAGATTGAACATGATAAAAATTGATAAAATATACACAAAGGGTGGTGATACCGGGCAAACATCACTTGGCAACGGGGATCGTGTGTACAAACATTCGCTCCGGATAAGTGCGCAGGGAGATATTGACGAAACAAATGCAGCGATCGGCTTGGCGCTTTTGCATTCGGAGCAAGAGGCCGTTAAATCCTTGACACGGATCCAAAATGACCTATTTGACCTGGGAGCCGACATCGCTCGGCCGGGGTCTGAGATAGACGGTAATCTCCGAATACAAAGTTCTCAAGTTAATTGGTTAGAAGACGAAATAGACAATGTAAACGGTGCGCTTGAACCACTACGTTCGTTTATATTACGGGGTGGCAATGATTTTGCAGCGTTTCTGCATTTAGCGTGTACAGTATGCCGTCGCGCGGAACGAAGTATGACAGCACTCGCCGATGAAGAGGCGATTAACACCGAAGCGCTAAAATACATCAATCGACTTTCTGACCTCCTTTTTGTAATGGCTCGGCAGGCTAACGATGGGGGACGTGCCGATATTCTTTGGGTGCCGGGAGCAAACCGCGCCGGATAGGTCGGATATCCTAATTTGTCAGGATTGCACTCCCACACGACATTATAACTATGGAAGCTCCTTTTCGAAAACTCCGGAAGCCGACGCTGTCATCGCTATTTTGCCCGTTTGGTCGATGGCCCACATCGTCACATTGTCGACCTGCTGAGCGCCCGCAATAGTAAATTGGCCCACGTCATAGATGGGCTTCAGCGATTTGAAGGCAAAATTAGAAACTTTGTAGTTTGCCAACTCTGTCCCCAAGAAATGAAGCATCAATCGGGCAATTAACATACCCTGAACCAAAAGCCCGGGATAACCTTTTCCTCGAGCGTAATCGCGATCGTAATGGATGCGATGGCTATTGAAGGTGACAGCTGAATGTCGAAACATTAATATTGGATCGGGATCAATCGAACGTGACCATTGTGGTGAGGGAAGTGATAGGCCTTTTGATAACGCACCCGCTTGTAGTCTCGGTGACTCCGTTAACGATGACCGAAAAATTATGTCATTCTCCTCCACGACAGCGACCCCCTTAGCATTAGAAATTCGGTGCTGGAGCCGGCCAAGAATAAAAGGTCCGGATTTACCCGCCTTTACATCAAATGACATCACCTCGGATTCTCGGATAATTCGATCACCCACAAAAAGGGGTTTTCGAAAATCAAATCGAGCCCCTCCAAATAATTTATTGGGGAATTGTTCTGTTTCTGGCAACAGCACCTCGTTCCGTGGCAAACCGTCGGCGCCTAACCTTGAGGACGATAATGTCGAAGTACAGAACAATCCATGCCATAATAACGGCAGCGGCATTCCTGATTTTGGGAGACAATTATCGACACCAAAAGTAGCCATAAGTTTGACAACCCGTCCAGCCGTAATAGTGTCTTCAGCTATAACAGTCTTCCCGATCACGGATTCCAGTGTGTTGGGCAACGCGTTCATACCGTCTGCATACCTCAAGCGCCGAGGGGACGCTAGAGAGGTTTAATAATTGAGGAAATCAAAATGGTGCTGATACTAGGACCAGCTGATATCAAGGGTCTTATCACTATAAAAGAAGCGGTTGATGCGATGGAACAGGGTTTTCGCGATTGGGCTGAAAATCATTGGCTGGCGGAACTTCGCCAGCGTGTTCACTCCTCTGAGGGTGTGCGTTTGACCGTTCATCTCGGCGCGCCATCTAGCGTGAATACAATTGGGACGCTTCTTCACACCGAAAAACCGTCGATAGGTGACGACCAACGTCAAACCTACTCCCATCGAGGCGCGAGGGTACGCATTGTTTATGAGGGAGGTTCCGGTGGGCTACTTTCAATCCAGATTGGAGAACTCGAAGTAGCAGAACTTCCTGGTGTTAATCAAAATGTCGTAATACCCACCAGTTGTGCGACTGCAGTAGGGACAAAATGGTTAGCGAAGCCAGATTCTAAGAAAATCGGCATCCTAGGTTCAAGGGGTCAGGCTCGCGGGCAGTTAGCAGCGGTCCTTGCGGCGATGCCAAAAATAGAGGAAGCGTTTGTATACAGTCCGAATCCAGACAATCGCACCCGATACGCGGGATCGATGACCCAAATCCTGGGTATTAAAATAACAGCGGTTGATGAACCCCGTAAGGCAGTTGAGGGAATGGACATCGTGTTAACCGCCACAAACTCAAATGTACCCACTTTTGACGGTAACTGGCTATCCCCAGGCGCACATGTATGCTCGTTAGTATCGTCCAACAAAGGCCTTCACGAAGCGGGCTTTATTGCCAAAGCACGACAAGAAATCGACTACACCACTCTAAAACGCGCCGACATCATAGTGTGTAATTCTATAGAACAGGACAAGTTGGATCGGACAGCAATTGTTTGGGGAGCCGCCGAGGAAGGTATTATATCATGGGATAAGGTGTTTGATCTGGGCATGGTGATGCGCGGCGAAGCAGGGCGAACAGATGATAGTCAAATAACCTTCTTTAAGCAAAATGCTTTTTGGGGAGTGGGAGACCAGGTAATAGGCAAGTTACTTTATGACAAATCTAGGAAACAAGGTATTGGGATTGAACTCGACATAGACCCATTTGAATCAAACACTGACTCACGGCTTGAAGGTTAATTAATGAGTTACCTTATTAGTACATTCGCCACCGTTATGTATGTTGGCACACAATATAGGAAGATACGTCTGCACTCTGATGGGGGTTGTGAAACGGAGCTTGCCCCGCTGATTATCGCCGAAAGGATGGACCATGCTCTTTGATTCCGATGCACATTTCCTACCAAAAGACACTTATGATGCAATGGAGGGAGAGTTTCGCCATATGCGCCCACGCATTATTGCAGATGGAGCGGGCGCTACAATGCGTTTCCTGGGCTCCAATCACCCTAGTGTTGCACATTCTATTCCCGTCGAACTCACGTGCGATGTAGACCACAGGTTAAAAACATTAGAAAAGTTGGGCATTGATTGTCAGCTATTATTTCCTAATCATTCAGGCGTTTATAATGAGATAGGAGACGTGGGTGCCGCGCGTGCTCTCGTCGAGAATCATAACGACGGCATGGCGGCTGCAGAACAGCACTCGGGAGGTCGGCTACTGTCAACCTTTTGCGTTCCGATGCAGCATCCAGATGAAGCGATAGCGGAGTTGCAACGCTGCGTAGATAACCTAGGATTGCGATGCATGGTTATTTCCCCAAACGTAGACGGCGGGCCCATCGACGCCCTTCCTTTATGGGATTTGTTTGCTGAGGCGGAAAGACTTAACGTTGTAGTCGCCGTGCATGGTGACGCCGATACGAAACTAGTTGGACATGAACGTTTTAACCGGTGGCGACTGCGAAATTGCCTTGGATTTCCGTTCGATTATATGCACGCGATCGTTTGCTTGATTTACTCTGGTTTATTAGATCGGTTTCCCAATTTGAAATTGCTTTTCGCGGAGGCTGGGGTGAGTTTTCTGCCGTTTTTAGAAGACCGCCTTCAAGACACTACCGATACATTTGAATCGCCACTCGCATTCCACAATTTTGACATCCGGGGTAGACCGATGAACAAACGGCCACCAACTGAATATTTTGACATGTTTTATCATGCGGTAGGGTTAGATGAATCGCTCCTCGAATTAGTCATTGGCAAATACGGCGTTGACAAATTTCTAGTTGGAACAGACTACCCTCATCCCGATTCCCATATGAATGTCGCACAAACGGTGGAGAAACTTACCTCAATTTCAGAAGAAGCGTATCACGCAATTACATGGGATAACGCCGAGCGCTTATTTGGTTTAGAGAAAAAACACAAAAGACCTTCCGACCAAGAGAGCACGAAACAAAACATCTAAGGATTTTGCTGCTGTAATGTGAAACCGCGTTTTGACCCTTTAAAATTTTAGAAATTTATTTATTCAAACTCGCTCTATTATGCTAGCGATACCTTGGCCAACCCCGATGCACATCGTACAGAGTGCATATTTATCATTGCGCCGCTCCAGCTCATTTAGCGCGGTTGTTATAAGTCGGGCGCCAGACATCCCAAGAGGATGACCAAGCGCAATAGCACCACCATTAGGATTAATACGCTCGTCGTCATCTGCGAGGCCAAGTTCCCGTGTACAAGCCAGAGCCTGGGCAGCAAATGCTTCGTTAAATTCTAGGACGTCCATATCCTCCAACTTAAGGCCTGATTTTTCCATAACCTTTCGAGTGGCAGGCGCGGGACCAATCCCCATAATCCGCGGCGGAACTCCCGCCGTCGAAACAGCAACAACGCGCGCGCGGGGGGTAAGTCCATGCTTTGTCGCCGCCCGTTCACTGGCTAATAAAAGTGCGGCAGCACCGTCGTTAACACCGGAAGAATTGCCTGCGGTTACACTGCCATCTTTTTTAAACGCTGCCCGCAGCTTTCCAAGATCACCTATAGTGGTACCATGACGGGGGTGTTCATCTTCCTGAACCACGATCTGTTCCCCACGCCGCTGAGGGATTGCAACAGGAATAATTTCAGTTACGAATTTTCCTTCTTTCTGGGCTGCTTCCGCTTTGTTTTGGGACCAAGTTGCAAACTTGTCTTGATCCTCTCGGGTGATCTGGCGCTCCGCCGCAAGGTTTTCTGCGGTTTCACCCATCGCATCCACACCATACAACTCTTCCATCTTTGGGTTAACAAAGCGCCACCCAATGGTGGTATCATATACTTCTGATTTGCGTGAGAATGCTGTATCCGCTTTCGCCATGACAAAAGGCGCGCGTGACATACTTTCGACACCACCAGAAATAACCATGTCCGCCTCTTCCACTCGAATGGCCCTCGCGCCCTGGGCCGTTGCCTCCATACCTGAGCCACACAGGCGGTTCACCGTAGCCCCTCCAACTTCCAGAGGTAAGCCTGCCAGCAATCCCGCCATCCGAGCAACATTACGGTTGTCTTCGCCGGCTTGGTTGGCACTACCATAATAAACGTCGTCGACCTGCTCCCAATCAACCGTTTTGTTTCGATCCATCAGGGCTTTAATAGGGACGGCACCTAAATCGTCAGTACGAACACGGCTAAGGCTACCACCATATCGACCGATAGGTGTACGAACTGCATCACAAATAAACGCCTCTGACATTGTCATTTCCTTCACATTTCAGAATACATATTGTTGTCGATGGCATGCCTTGGGGCAAGTACTCGCGTAAGAAATTAATACAGAGAATATTACCTTGATCACCGAAGAAAATTCAGCATGCTTCAACCATGCGAGATCAAAACAGCAATTTTAGGGCCTACGCGGCAGGGGCGAACGTATTGCATATTAACGAAACCCCCAAAATTGCCGTAGAATATTTGGGGGAAGGGCCTTTAGTTATTTTTCTCCATGGCATTGGTGGGGACCGTTCTACATGGTCGGCCCAGCTTTCCCATTTTGCGCAAAGGGGGTTTTGCGCCGCGGCGTGGGACGCGCGTGGTTATGGCGATAGTGACGATTACGATGGCCCGCTCTCTTTTACAGATATAGCAAACGATCTTGAGAGAGTTATAGGGGCGTTTGCAGTCAACAAAGCACATGTTGTTGGTACTTCGATGGGTGGCCGAATTGCCCTAGAGTTCTATGCGCACTATCCACATAGATTTGCAACACTGACCCTTGCTGGTGTGCATACTCGTTTCAAATCTTTTTCAGAAGCAGACCAACGCAAGTTCGTCGAATCACGAAGTAAGCCGCTCGTTGAGGATGGCATGGAACCCGCTCAGCTGGCTCCCCTGGTAATTGGCAAGCTAGTGGGCCCACGAGCATCCGGCGAGGCAAAACTTCGTGGGATTAAGGCTATGTCCCGGCTCCACAAGAATTCTTATTTAAAAACCGTGGAGGCGACAACGACCTTCGACCGGGAACACGTATTACAGGAAATAACGGTTCCCACCTTGGTGATTGGGGGTGAGTTTGATCCTTTAACCCCGCCGGACGTCACAAAAGCAATAGCGGAAAAAGTAAAGCAAGCCGAATACCATCTTATGTTTGATGTGGGTCACTTAAGCAACCTCGAGCACCCGGTAGAATTCAATCGCGTCGCTGGGCAATTTGTTGAACGTTATAGAAATCAGGCAAACCTGGCCGCGGATCCTCGGATCATTGCATGTTAATAGACAAAACGGTTAAAAAATGGACTTTGGTACGGCACCGAATAGATAGAACAGCTATTCTGTCTCTATTACTCAATATATAACAAAAAAGGGAGTGATAATTAAAAAATTAGCAAATAAAGGACATAGTATATGTCCTAATGGATAGTGATTATAGAGATAATATCGAAACAGTAGGTATGAAATGCCCTTTCGATATCAATTAATGTAATATAAAGACAATACCTGCATTAATATTATTAGCATGATCGGAAAACAATATGAGTGACCCATATACCAAATATGAACGTCTCAAGTTCGATTTCCCCTCGGATAGAGTGCTACGAATTACAATGGACGTGCCAGGCAAGCTCAACGCAGCAGACAAAATAATGCATGACGAACTAGGGCGAATTTGGAAAGACGTTGAAGCAGACCCAAAGATCTCAGTTGCCATACTAAGAGGCGCGGGTGACGCATTTTCCGCGGGCGGTGATTTCGATATGATTGATGAAATGATCGATAATTTTGAGGCACGGACCCGGGTTTGGAAGGAAGCGCGAGACCTTGTTTACAACGTTATTAACTGCTCCAAACCCATTGTAAGCGCTATCCACGGGCCAGCTGTTGGAGCGGGACTAGTGGCGGGGCTCATGGCAGATATATCGATTGCCGCAAAAGATGCTCGGATTATTGATGGTCATACCCGCCTCGGCGTTGCTGCCGGAGACCATGCCGCTATTATTTGGCCTCTTCTTTGCGGTATGGCAAAGGCAAAATATTATTTGCTGCTATGCGAGCCAATATCAGGAGAAGAAGCGGAACGTATAGGCCTTGTCTCGATGTGCGTCGACCAAAATGAATTGGAGGCCACAGCGTTAAAGATAGCAGACAAACTAGCTCGCGGCGCTCCATCTGCGATCCGGTTTACAAAATATGCACTTAACAACTGGTTACGAATGATGGGCCCAAATTTTGATACTTCCTTAGCACTGGAGTTTCTTGGTTTTTCAGGCCCGGAAGCAAAAGAAGGGTTGCTAAGCTTAAAAGAAAAACGCCGGCCAAACTTTGACCCTAACTCTGACCTATAGGACAAACGGATGACCCACATATACAATAATTTTGACCAGGAAACGTTGAACCGAGAATATAGCGCACGAGACACGGTCCCCGATATTGACCCATTTATCGCCGAATATGCTCGCCAGAGTGCTGTCGCCCGCGAAACCCTCGAGTGCAAGGAAAATGTGGCATACGGGAGTCACCAGGATGAAGTAGTTGATATTTTTCCGGCCGGGACAAACGCACCGGTGCTTATATATATTCATGGTGGATATTGGAGAATGCTGAGCCAAAAGGAATCGGGCTTTATGGCCCCCTGTCTAGCGCAAAATGGTATTGCAACGGTCACGGTAAATTACTCCCTCACGCCCGGTGCATCAATTGACACGATCGTCCGCCAATGCCGGGATGCGGTCGCCTGGACACAACAGAACGCGCACAGTTTTGGCGGCGACCCCAACCGCATTTTCGTGTGCGGTTCCTCGGCAGGCGGGCACCTCACGGGGATGATGGTAGCCGGAGGCTGGCATGAAGCCCATGGAATCCCGGAAGATACGATCAAGGGAGCAATTCCCTTAAATGGTCTCTACGATCTTGAACCTGTGCAACTCTCAAATGTTAATGATTGGGCCGGCATGGATAAAGCTGAAGCTCATCGCAATAGCCCGTTGCATCACCTGCCGAATAATGGATGCCCCTTAATAATGTCTTATGGTGCCACGGAAACTTCAGAGTTCAAACGCCAGACCCACCTTTTTGCCGATGCATGGACAGAAAGCGGATGGAGTGTTGATATTTTTGAACATCCCGCCCGCAATCACTTCGACATTGTGTTTGACCTGTGTGATGAGAAAAGTTTACTTGGCTCCAAGGTTTTGGAGCTGATCTCCCGCTGACCAAAGGCGCAAAACAAATAAATCCGTGAAAGGACCAATAATATATACCGCGGTAGCGGCTATGACGCTGCAACAGGCACTTTCAACCATGAGCAGCCTGACAGTTCCACTTCTAGCGCCCCCCATTGCCGCCGAGACCGGGCTTAACCCAAGCTTAGTTGGGCTTTACACTGCCTTTCTATATGGGGGTGCATCAATCTCATCTCTGATCGGTGGCGGTTTTCTACTTCGGTACGGAGCATTACGTCTTAGCCAAGTATGCTTATTGGTTATTAGCCTTGGTCTTCTACTGAGTCTATCAAGCTCTTTGTTACTTTTCGTTTTTGGCGCGATTATTATAGGTCTGGGATTGGGTCCCGCTACACCCGCGAGCTCGCAGATTCTCACCAGATATGCGAAACCCGCTAACGCTCCGTTAATGTTTTCTATTAAGCAAACCGGTGTGCCGTTAGGAGGCATCCTTGCCGGCTCTTTGTTACCCGTATGCGTTTCTTCGTTTGGCTGGCAAGGTGCCATTTTTGTGACGGCGCTGATGGTAATCATCCTTACCGTTTTACTTCAACCACTTCGAGCGGAATTCGACTCCGATCGAGAAAAAAACCGTGAATTTCAAATAAGCGACGTTCGTAAAACCCTTAACACTGTTCTCAAAACTCCCGGGGTTCCCTTATTAGCAATTAGCCTCTTTTCTTTTACAGGGATACAGATGGTGTTTGCAGCATTTTTTGTATCGTTTTTAGCAATAGAAACAGAGTGGTCACTCTCTGAGGCAGGTGTAGCATTTTCAATATCTATGGCAGCTGGAATATTTGGTAGAATTCTATGGGGATGGGTAAGTACTCGTTATATTAGACCGTTAACCCTGCTTGCCGCCCTAGGCGCGGTCATGGGAGTTACCTGTATGATAATAGGAACGATAACGCCCGCATGGGATACACACGTTGTATTCGCAGTTGCGTTTGCTTTCGGTCTAACAGGTATAGGCTATCAAGGCGTTTTATTAGCGGAAATAGCCAGAATTTCACCCGCGGGATTAGTTGGTGTTGTTACGGGAGGCGTTGTCTTTTTTGCTTGTTTGGGGATGATGGTCCTCCCAGGACTTCTTGGCCTGATCCTCGAGTTATTTTCAAGCTATCGAGTGGCATTTGTTAGTCTCGGCGTCATTCCCATTCTTGTGAGCCTTATGCTCCTTAGGTCGGTAATTAACACTAAATATTAACAGGATGAAATGTAGCTATGGGTAAAATTCGCTCGTCTATTGTTGGAAGTCTTCCAAAGCCAATTTGGTTGGCTGAGCAGGGAAAGCTGAGGGCCCCATGGAAACAACAGGGACAGGCTCTTATTACCGGACAAAACGACGCGGTTACACTTTGGCTCTCCAGGCAGGAAAATGCGGGTCTAGATATTGTCTGTGATGGCGAACAACGCCGGCGCCATTATATCTGGGGCTTTATAGAGCATATAGGTCTTGTTGATTTTGATAACCCGGCCACAAAGCAAAGTAGGGGTCAACGATATTTATCGGAAACCCCTGCGCCGCGCCTCCTCGAGGACTGGTGTTGGTCCAAACCTGTTTTTTTGGATGCCCTGAGGTTTATGAAAGCTCGAACTGACCACCCGGTGAAGGTTACTTTGCCGGGGCCGATGACTGTGGCAGACAGCGTTTATGACGAAATTGGGGGACGAACTGATGCCGATTTTGCTGCCGCGTACGCACGCTTCTTAAACATGGAGGTCCGAGCTCTATCGGAGGCTGGCGCAGATATCATTCAGATTGATGAGCCATGCTTCAATATATACGTGGACGAAGTAAAAGACTGGGGGCTGGAACTGCTCGAACTAGCTTTTGACAGGGTGACCGCGAAGAAAGCAGTGCACATCTGCTACGGGTACGGTATTGAGCAAGTTCTTCTTTGGAAAAATGCGAACACCGATTGGGGACATTATAACACCACTCTACCGCTTCTTGCCCAAAGTTCTATCGATCAGATTTCTGTAGAATGTGCAGCGTCACAAATACAACTTAGTGTATTAGACTGTCTATCGGACAAAGAAGTCATGGTTGGTGTAATCGACGTTGGGACCGAAGAAGTAGAATCTCCTGTTCTCGTCGCCGAAAGGATTCGCAGTGTTTTACGCCACGTTGATCCCGAAAAACTTATCGCATGCACCGATTGTGGAATGGTACCTCGTAGTCGTTTTGCAGCCGAAGGCAAGATGAAGGCACTAGCCGCCGGGACAGCACTCGTTAATCGCGAAATTGGCGCATGATAAAACAGCGCTAAATACCGCTGCCTTAATGCCGTATATCACACAGATTTAATAAAGGTTTTAGTTCGAAAACGACATCGAAACGCCTAAGGAGCCCATAGACTTATAGGTGCAACTACCACTCGTTTCCGGAGATAGCAAATTACAATAAGGAGTTAAAATGTCTAGCAACCACCAATGTTGCGGAAACAGTATATGTACACAGATGGTGCCGCCTGCGTGACTCGAACACGCGACCCCCGCATTACGAATGCGATGCTCTACCAACTGAGCTAAGGCGGCCATAGGAATTCTTGTAGTATTGTAAGTCCTACCAATCTATCGATTTTCTCGCAATTACTCCATCTGGGATTTTTTGATTTTTTACACTATCAAAACCTCATTTGGTTCATCCTGATACAATGAGGTTCGAAATTGAATAATCTCAGAAGGAGTAAAAGAAACTTACAACCAAACAACAGACCCCGATTCGCCTCAATCAAAAGGAGGAGAGGGATGGTTGTGGGTTTTGAAGAATTTAAATAAACCAATTGAGCAGGTACGTTATCAGCCACTGCCAAGACTGCCACGAAGCTCCGCTATGTTTACCTGTAAGGTCCTTGATAGTTAATTATGCCCCAATTCCACGGTGTCCGATTTGATCGATTGATCTGCGATAATACCTGGCGTGTGCCAACCGACCTTTCCCAATTCATCACAGTTATTACAAATTGGTAACCAAGAGTTCCAAACAGCGGCACAACCACTACAAACCCAAGCTTGGTCAGGCACAGCTGTGCCAGCCCTGAGCAACCATTTGCTGGCGGCATCAGAACCAGCCCCGGAACGTTCCTCTAGGTCAGCAAGTAGTCGATACACCCGAACAGTCGCGTTAATTTCTATAGCCGTTTCCAGATGAGCTCTGGCTTCCCCCCAAAGCTCTGCATCAAGCGCTGCCTCCGCGAACGCGAGATGACTCTCTACATTATTGGGGCTTAATTCTATTAGGCGCTCTAATCGCTTCACTTTCTGGAGTGGCTTGTTAGCGTCAGCAGCTCTAGAATAAAGTTTTGCCAAGTCAGGGTGTGGCGAAATTTTCCAAACTTTGGCAATAACCCGCGCTGCCTGACCCGATTTTTCTGTCCGTAACATCAAATTCGCTGCAATAATTGCCGCGGGTAGGAAATCAGGGCTAATTGAAAGGGCTCGCTTTGCGTAGCGAACTGCTAATGGGTCGTTGTTAGCGTCGGCAGCTTCCCCGCTACAGCCTAATAAAATAAGTGTACGGCGTTCACGAGCATCCTCAATAGGTAAATCTGTGTGTTTAATTAATAATTCGAGGGTCGCTAATGCCTCTTGCCATTTCCTCTGAGAAACCTGAAGGTCAAACATGTTTGTCAGCACCCACGGCGTCTTGGGTTGCAAATGATAGGCTTGTTCAATGTATTTTATCACCCCCGGCTGATCCTTTTTCCGTTGTGCCTGGATTAAGAGCCCACGAACACCAAGAAATGCCGTCTCAGGTTGATTAAGCATATTGGTGAAGTATTTCTCAGCCGCTGCTTCGTCTCCATTAAGTTGCGCGGCCTGAGCAGACAACAGCATCGTTAGTGGTGGTTCATTCAGAAAAACATCGGCACGACGCGCCTGGCGACCGGCTTCATCAGGATCACCGGCAGCGACCGCCACCATGCCGCGCGTGAGCGCTCTGTACCCGCGTTCTCTTCGAGAATTTTGCCTCCTATTTCGCAACCTACCGGGCACCCCGACAATCAATCGTATTAGTCTAAAAAATATAAAAAACCCCACAAACGCAATCAAACAAGCTAATACGAATTTGGCAACGGACAATTGGATCAACCACCCCTGCCATTCTATGGAGACCTGTCCCGGGCGATCGCTAAACCAAATCGAAACTGCGACGACCACCGATAACGAAACAACCATAAAGATGGTATATCGGATCATTTCCTAACTGCTTCGCGAGAGTGTGGTGAGGACAACTTGGTTTAGTTGAATTATGGCTGTATCAACCGCTAGGCGTTCACGTGCAGAACTAATCCAGGCATCAACAGTCGGTGATGAAATACCCTGCAATGTTGTAAGTTGGGCAACCACCCCGGCTAAATCTTTTTTCTCAGACAACAATTCGGCTCGGGCAACCACCGCCTCTAGACCTGTGCCCTTACCATCAATGCGACGAATGGTTACTACCTGTTTCAACCCTGATATAGCTCTATCTACCAAACCTTTTTCATTTGATAACTGGGGTTTATCGAAAAGACCTTTGATGATAGCGGGTAATTTCCCCAAAAGGTCCGACGTCGTTTGGACACCTCGACCGCTGAACGCCTCAATAGGGGCTAACGCCTTTAATATGGATGGCCTCCCGTTTGACAAACTTTTTAGCGACGCCACTTTCTCTGCAAAGGGCTGATCCCTGGTTAATGCCTCCCGGAGTTGACCTATAACCAAAACAATCAAATGAGAGTTCGGAGTTTGGTCGGGCAATCTTCCAATACCTAAAAATCGTTTTCCTAGCTTTGTAAGGCGCACATCGAGCGCTGAAATTTTCTGTTCAAGTGCCGTCATCTTATCTAGATATACGTTATCAATACCCTCAGCATTTTTGACCCCTTTTCCAAGCTCCTCCATTTTTGTTTGGACGATATGTTCTAGCTTTTCTACGCGTTTATCTAGTTTTAGGCCAACGTTCGGTTCAGCAGTACCGAGTGGGGAGGTTAAAATAGGAAGGTTTTTTATCTGCCCCACAACTCGTTCAACTTCAGTCACTCGCTCACCCAAATTCCCGGTTTCGGAGATAAGTAACTCTAATCGGCTCAGCCGCAGTTTAATGTCTGTTGCACTTTGGTTAGACGCTTCTATCCTTCGCAGTAAGCCTTCTATTTTCTCCTTAACTTTTATTTGATCAGAACTCGGTTGGTTTATTGCCGCCAGATGGTCTTTAATCTTATGGGGTAGAAAACCCCGCCAATATGGTATGGTATAATAAGCGATTATTAGTAGCATGAGCGTACTAATACCAGTCCAAGCAGCGAACAGTACATATGACCGTTTTCTCCCAGGACGATTTTCTGTTCCGTTGTCTAAAGTCTCGCGCATCTCTATCTCATTACGATTGAATTTGTCCACGACGGCTGGTTTTTCTGAATAAATAACAGGTGTTTGGGAAGAACTAAGCTCACTATCGGTCCTTTCTGGTTTTTGTTCCTTATTGTCCTTTAGGTGGCGGCCAAATTCCTGGCCTTTTATCTCATCGAGCGCCTTTAAAAGTGAGTGTGCATCGGGGGTGCTTGCGACAGCGATGGCCCTCCATGTTATAATACTCAACTCGTCCGCGACCGCCTGCGAAAGGGATAGTACAATTAAATTTTTACAGGCATCTTCAAGTTTATTCGTTTTAATATGCGCAAGAAAGATTCGCGCGGTGCGCGGAGAGAAAAACAAGACGTAATCTCCATCACCATTTTTGATAAAATTTATCGTTTTCTGGGAAAACTCACTCACGGCCTCCGCCTCATATAAGCTGCGGCGAATAACCCTAAAACCCGCTTTAGAAAGCGTCTCTCGAAGCTCTCCGCCTGTGGAAGTTCCTGTAACGTGAAAAAGCAGGCCGTCCGAGGGAGAAAGTTCTTTAATTAAAAGCCTGGCCAAATCAGAGCTGTCTCCACCGGCACTTTCAACGAACAAAAACCCTTCATTACGTGCAAGTGCGGCTGTGGAATGACCTACAGCGAAAACTTTGATGTCCCGGCGCTCGGATACCCGGGAAAAAGCGCGGACACCATTACGGCTAGTAAACAGGATGGCCTGAGCCTGTTCCAGGTCAACCCCAATTTCGGTGGGACCAAAAACTACGCGCATCATCGGCGCCAGGACAGGTGTAATTCGTCGCCTTACTAAAGCAATTGCTATCTCAACCGTATCTTCGTGCGGCCGAGTAATTAAGGCGCGCAACCGACGCTTATCAACCATCAAAAAAACCGTGACCCGCACGACCTTTTAACTCAGCCGCAGCATCACGGCTCAAGGCTATAGATTCTGACAAAGGCCCATACCGCTCTGTTTTAAATAATCTACTACCATCCGGTCGCGCAATTGCCCCCCGAAATCGCATATGACTTCCTTCAACCTCTGCGAAAGCAGCAATAGGTGTTCGACAGGAGCCACCAAGAAAGCCCAGAAATTCTCTTTCCGCCGCTGACCTCAATTCGGTCAACGAATCATTTAAAGGCTCGAGCATCCTAAAAATATATTCGTCATCAGAGCGACGCTCTATACCTAAGGTACCTTGGCAAACCGCCGGCAATATTTGGTCCGGATCAATCGGCTCTGCGCCGATTTTATCAACCCCCAATCGTTTCAACCCAGCAACCGCAAGTAGCGTCGCGTCCACGACCCCTGACGATAGTTTTTTTAGCCGGGTGTCTACATTGCCCCGAAATGGGACCACTCGGAGGTCTGGTCGCTGTTTTAAGAGCATTGCCTTACGACGAAGAGAGGATGTTCCAACAGTGGCTTTTTGGGGTAATCTTTCTATAGTTTTGACCAGAGGGCAAACCAGAGCGTCACGGGCATCCTCCCTTGGCAGAACACAATCAATTTCCAGGCCGTTCACCAAATGCGTGGGCACATCTTTCATAGAGTGGACCGCAATATCGATCTTATTATCGAGCAATGCATCCTCTATTTCTTTAGTAAACAGCCCCTTGCCACCATACTGTGAAAGTGAACCATCCTGTATTCCATCGCCGCTAGTGGAAATGATTTTTATTTCGACCGCGTCGTCCTGAGATAGTTCAGGATGTGCTTCACCGAGAAGACGGCGCACTTCATTAGCCTGCCATAGCGCCAGTTGACTTCCTCGGGTTCCAATGCGGACGCTGGAAGAATTCATGCTATGATTCTATCCGAATTTATTTGATCGTGGAAACAAATGGTGTGCTGGGTTAGTCTTATAGATAGATTAATATTGAAAATGGCGTACAAATGCTGATGCTCGGCATAGAAACGAGTTGCGATGAAACGGCGGCCGCAGTTGTCAAAGACAACCGCGAAGTATTATCCAATAGGGTATATTCTCAGCAAAAAGAACATTCTCGTTTTGGGGGTGTTGTGCCGGAAATCGCGGCCCGCGCCCACTTAGACGTTTTAGATGACATTATCCGTGAGGCTCTTCAAGAGGCAGAGATCACCCTAAATGATATAACTGGAATCGCCGCTACCTGTGGGCCAGGCTTGATTGGCGGAATCATAGTGGGCTCTACGACGGCAAAGGCAATGTCAGCTGCGGGTAATATACCATTTATTGCCGTTAATCATCTTGAGGGCCATGCGCTGACCGCACGATTAACACACAACATCGATTTTCCCTATCTTCTACTTCTAGTCTCTGGTGGTCATTGCCAATTGTTAATCGTGGAGGGATTGGGACGCTATAAACTGTTGGGTGAGACGGCCGATGACGCGATCGGGGAGGCATTTGACAAATGTGGAAAAATGTTAGGACTTGGGTTTCCAGGCGGTCCGGCCGTCGAAAAAGCAGCTACCTCTGGAAATCCCGCTCGTTTTTCCTTTCCGCGCCCGATGAAAGGCCGACCAGGCTGTGATTTTTCTTTTTCTGGGCTTAAGACAGCGGTCCGCCAGTGTATTTTATCGATGTCGGTCTCAAAACTATCTTATTCCAGCGCATGCGACGTTGCTGCCTCGTTTCAGGAAGCAGTCTCGGATATCATCCTTGATCGTTGTGCAAACGCCATAAAAATGTACAAAGACCAGAATCCAAATGGAAATACCTTGGTTGTTAGTGGTGGTGTGGCTGCCAACTTAGCGATACGCAAACAATTAGCCTCATTTTGCGACGCGAACGATTTTGTTTTGATAGCCCCGCCGCCAGAATTATGCACAGACAACGCAGCGATGATAGCTTGGACTGGAATAGAACGTTTACAGAAGGGGCTAGTTAGTGGTCTCGATATCGCTCCTCGGCCTCGTTGGCCGCTGGAAGAATTGCGACACTAATTGCTTAAAGTATTTCAAATAACTAGACAGCCGTTTTTGGTATTTGTCTCTGGTAGTATACGATACCAATGATGTTTCTAATAAGTAGAACGGGGTACAAATGGAAGGTTCAGAAGAATTCCGTGGTCACGCAATCGTGATACAACCAGACGATGGCCCCAGTTTTTGGCAACCAAAACCGGCAAACGGTTATGCAGAACCAAAACTTACACCACAAAATACGAAATACCAAAACTTGTCGATGGGCTATCAAACTATAGCAGTGGGCGGACATGTCCGGGAGCATTCCCACCCCGATCAAATAGAATTGCAGGTTTGTTTCCGTGGAACAGGTCACATAAATCTTGATGGCGAGCGACACAACCTTATACCGGGCTCCACTTGCTTTTTAGGATACGATGTTAAGCATGAAATCTACAACGACGGCGCGGAAGAATTAGTCATGATGTGGGTAATAACCCCTGCCGGGTTAGAAGAGTTTTTTGAAACAATTGGTCGTCCCCGGCATGTTGGCGACAAAGCACCTTTACCATTTGAGCGCCCGGAAGAAGTTGTAGCGATTGAACGCTCCATGGGTGTTAACGATACAAAATAAAACATAACAGGGGGTTTTTGTGCCAACAGTAAATATCGGGGATGCTGAGCTGTATTATGAGGAACGGGGCAGTGGTGACCCCATAATGCTTGTCCCGGGCTTAGGCGGCGGCGGGGCTGTTTGGTCCAATCAAGTTCCGTCTCTGTCAAGAACACACCGCACGATAATTCACGATCACCGCGGCTGCGGTCAGAGCACTTATTCCACTATTGAATATTCTGTCGAACAAATGGCTTCCGATGCCATTAAATTGATGGACAAGTTGGAAGTTACCAAGGCCCATTGGGTTGGGCATTCTACCGGGGGCGCGATGGGACAAATAATTGCTCAAGACTACCCAGAGCGGCTTGCCTCACTTGTTCTTAGTTCAACCTGGGCAGGACAAGATGTTTATTTCAACCGCGCATTCGCAGCACGCAAAGCAGTTTTAATGGATGCAGGAACATTGGAATACGCGCGTCACTCGATCTTATCATTACTTCCCCCGTGGTACATATCGAGAAATTCGGAAAAAATATCGGAGCTAGAATCATATCTTGCCGGGGCGGACCAACCGGTAGAAATAATGGAGAGTAGAATAAATGCGATCTGTGCCTTCGATCGTCGAGATCAAATTGGACAAATAACCGCTCCGACGCTCGTAATTGTCGCAAACGACGATATGGTTACACCGCGCTATCTTTCAGACGAACTCGCCGACCAAATAGAGGGTGCAGAAAAAGTCATTCTCCCCACAGGGGGACACTTTTTTAATCACATACTTATCGAGGAATACAACAACGCGGTTAGCGATTTTCTCGAACGCAATCCAATTGATGCCTAATGCTGACTACCACTCAAACAAACCGCCTATTGGGCAAAAGAGACGGACTTCTGTGCGCATATAACTTCCGTGATAGGCTACACTTATACCGAGGTCTCGTGATTGTTCGGCAAAATATCTTTGTTCAACGCTGTAAATTGCGGTGAAAGACGCCAACGGTCTTATGTCTAATTAACTATGGTTTTTGTATGATTTCCATTATTGGAGCTGGGGCATGGGGAACTGCCCTCGCAATAACAGCGAGGAGAGCTGGAAACGATGTTATTATTTGGGCTCTCGAGAACGAGGTAGCAAAATCTATAAATAGACAACGGGAAAATTCTGTTTATTTACCTGGCTCAAAGGTAACCCACGGTATTAAAGCAACGACAAACCTAATTGAAATCGTTGGTGCCCCTATCATCTTACTTGCCTTGCCCGCACAGCATATGAAAGAGACGCTCGCACCGCTCGTCTCTCAAATTCCACTAGATACGCCCCTCGTTATATGTTCAAAGGGAATTGAACAAAACTCTATGGGGTTAATGAGTGAAGTGTTGGCAACCTCCTTTCCAAAAAATCCAATATTAGTTCTGTCAGGGCCGACTTTCGCCACGGAAGTTGCCGCCGGGTTACCTGCTGCCGTCACATTAGCCGCCAATGATATCAAAATCGCACAGCAGGTAGCGGACCAGTTAGGATCAGAGGTATTCCGTCCATATTCCAGCGACGACGTTATAGGCGCTCAGATAGGAGGCGCGGTCAAAAATGTGCTAGCCATTGCCTGTGGAATAGCGGATGGTCGAAAACTTGGAAATAATGCTCGAGCTGCTTTAATTACTCGGGGCTTAGCGGAAATCACACGATTATGTACCGCTAAAGGAGGCAAGTTAGAAACATTAATGGGCCTATCGGGGATAGGAGACATCGTGCTGACATGCACGAGCATAAAGTCACGGAACTACTCTTTAGGGTTCGCCTTGGGGCAAAACCAGCTGCTCACAGATATAATGAAAGAACGCAACTCAATAGCAGAAGGGGTTTTTACTGCAAGCGCCGCAGCTGCGCTAGCAAACTCGCTTTCGATTGAAATGCCTATAACTTTTGCAGTTGACGAAATATTAAAGGGCGGAAAAGATATTGATAGGGTGGTAAGTACACTATTATCTCGTCCACTGAGAACGGAAGCGTATTGAAATGGTTGTCATTGTTTACGATTAAACAGCTTTGTTCATAAACACTCAGCAATGTGAGGAGAAACTGATGCGGTATTGGCTTTTCAAATCGGAGCCCGGCACCTGGTCCTGGACGGACCAGGTTGAAGCTGGTACCGCCGAATGGGATGGCGTTCGAAACTATCAAGCCAATAACAATATGAAAGAGATGGACAAAGGCGACCGAGGTTTCTTCTACCATTCTGTCAACGAAAAACAGATTGTTGGTGTTGTGGAAGTCGTAAAAGAGCATTACCCCGACACAACGGACAAATCAGGTCGATTTGGGATGGTGGACGTGAAAGCTATGTTTCCAGTAAAAAACCCCGTGACCCTCGCTGACATAAAAGCAGAACCCCAACTTAGCGATCTGGCGCTCGTCAAACAGGCTCGATTATCCGTGGTCCCGGTTGGGAAAAAGGAGTGGCAAATACTCTGTAAAATGGCGGGGATTAGCGCGTAAATATTGTGATGTTAAAACAATGAACGACGCAATATTGCTTTGCCGACTTGATGATATTGAAGATCCTGGTAGCAAGGGTTTCGAACCTATAGGAGGTTTAAACTCTTTCTTTATAATACGTCTTGGTCGGCGGGTTTTTGGCTATTATAATTCTTGTCCTCACTATCGCGCGCCTTTGGATTGGAAACCGGATGCATTTCTTTCGTACCGACGAGATCAAATTCAATGTTCAATGCACGGTGCCCTATTTGATATCCTTGACGGAACGTGTACCGACGGACCGTGCGTAGGTAAGAAGCTCTCGTCATTAAAAGTGGGTCTCCGGGCAGATAATGTTTATCTTTTTCCATAAAAGGAAACGGTTGGCACGGCCTTGCGATTAACATCATGAAAAAACATAATCCAAATGCCCAGCTATCGTGCTAGACGCAATATTAGAGAAAGAATCAGATGTCCGAAAATGCATTAATTCCAGTAAAATCTGAATGGTCCTCTCGCGCTCACATAGACCAGGAAAAATATGAGGAAATGTATACACAGTCGGTCCGTGACCCAGAAGGTTTCTGGGGCAAACAAGGCAAGCGCCTGGATTGGATGAAGTCATATACAAAAGTAAAAGACGTCTCATACGCGCATGATGACGTGCATATTCGCTGGTACTATGACGGGACATTGAACGCTTCAGTGAATTGCCTTGACCGACATCTATCTAAACGCGGGGATCAGAAAGCAATTATTTGGGAGGGTGATGAACCCTCGGACACTAAGACCTTAACATACCGTGAGCTTTATCAAGAAGTTTGTAAATGCGCCAACGTTCTGAAAGAAAATGGGGTGCAAAAAGGCGACCGCGTGACAATCTATCTGCCTATGATACCGGAAATCGCGGTTACGGTCCTCGCTTGCGCCCGAATTGGGGCAATTCATTCTGTTATTTTTGGTGGATTTTCACCAGAATCCATCGCTGGCCGAATACACGATTCAGAATCGTCCATCATCGTTACCGCAGATGAGGGAATGAGAGGTGGGCGTGTTATACCGCTTAAGTCAAATGTGGATGAAGCCCTTAAACAATGCCCGACCATTGGTAAGTGCATTGTTGTTAAACGGACGGGTAATAATATTGATTGGGATAAAAAACGCGATGTTTGGTATCACGAAGCAATAGCCGCCGCACAGCCCGAATGTCCACCCGAAGAAATGAACGCGGAAGACCCACTTTTCATACTCTACACATCAGGCTCCACGGGAAAGCCCAAAGGTGTCCTGCATACAACAGGCGGATACCTAGTATACGCATCGATGACGCATCAATATGTGTTCGACTACCACGATAATGACATCTACTGGTGTACGGCTGATGTTGGATGGATCACCGGACATAGCTATATCGTGTACGGCCCACTCGCAAACGGAGCCACCACACTAATATTTGAAGGTGTGCCCAATTACCCTAACTTCTCACGGTTTTGGGACATATGTGATAAGCACAATGTAAATATCTTTTATACTGCGCCAACCGCCATCCGCGCACTAATGCGAGAGGGCAATACTCCAGTAAAACAAACCAATAGATCCTCTATTCGGCTCCTTGGTACTGTGGGGGAGCCAATTAACCCGGAAGCATGGAAATGGTACAACGATGTGATCGGTGAAGGACGATGTCCTATTGTTGATACTTGGTGGCAAACCGAAACCGGGGGTATTTTGATCTCACCGCTCCCAGGCGCCACTGACCTCAAACCTGGGTCTGCTACAAAGCCTTTTTTTGGCATACGCCCCGAGTTAGTGGATGCGAATGGCAACATTTTAATGGAAGAAGCAGAAGGCAATTTAGTGTTGATTGACTCCTGGCCGGGCCAAATGCGCACTGTCTATGGCGACCATGAACGGTTTGTTGAAACTTATTTTTCTACTTACAAAGGATTTTATTTTACCGGCGATGGCTGCCGCCGAGACCAAGACGGATACTACTGGATAACAGGTCGGGTTGACGACGTCCTAAATGTATCCGGACACAGAATGGGCACAGCAGAAGTCGAAAGCGCCCTAGTTAGCCACCCCAAAATAGCTGAAGCAGCTGTTGTGGGCTATCCACATGATATAAAAGGGCAGGGAATATATGCATACGTGACGCTTATGGAGGGAGAAGGACCTTCTGACGAGTTGCGTGGGGAGCTGGTAAAATGGGTGCGGAAAGAGATTGGTGCGATCGCTGCACCGGACCTCATACAATGGTCACCCGGACTACCCAAAACTCGATCCGGTAAGATCATGCGCCGCATACTGCGAAAGATTGCCGCAAATCAACACAAGCAACTTGGTGATACGACAACGCTTGCCGACCCGGCAGTAGTAATTGATTTAATTAACAACCGCCAAAACCGTTAAAGCATAGAATTTGATTGCCCATTGCGCTCAAAAATCGACGCACCGACCATCTTTTCCCCAATCACCAAACGGATGGGCTCTCGACCTTCTCAGCAACCAATTTTGTTACCTCCTCTTCCAAGCGCGTATTATCGTGATCCAATAACTTATTTGTTGAGACATTTTGATATACGGACTTGTCAGGATTTTTTCTTTTGGAACATAGCCAGGTACTGTAGGAAAGTATTAAGACCGCTATTCTCGTCTTAACAGGGTAAAATAGATAATTGGGCTATGAGTGACTACAAAACAAACATAGAGGTTGGCTTACAAACGCGAAAACACGCGCACTCTATTCTTTTTGAAATAACCAGCAAAAGAAGAACTTTCGGTGATGTTCTGATATCCCATAAAGGATTTAACAAACTGAACGCAAAGGATCGCGCATTTGCATACAACCTAGTGGCCACAACCCTAAGACGTCTTGGGCAAATTGACGCGATTATCAACGAACGCCTAGAGCGCGATTTGCCCCGTTCGGCAAACGCCGCACGGAATGCTCTACGACTCGGGCTTTGTCAAATTTTATTTCTCCATAGTCAAACTCATGCCGCCGTCAATACGTCTGTGGAAATTGCAGGTCTAAGGGGACCCCAAAAATTTAAAGCGGTTGTGAATGGAATATTGCGGCGCGTTGCACGCGAGGGCGCCGAAACAATTACGAAACGCCATCCGGAGGACCAGAATATGCCTGATTGGATGCGGGTTTCATGGGAAAGAACTTTTGGCCAAAAAGAAACTCAAAAAATTACTAAAACAAATCTTAGAAACCCACCTATAGATTTAACAATACGCAATAATCCTGATCGATGGGCCAATAAACTAGGTGGAAAGCGAATAGGGAAGGTTACCGTCCGCCTACCCGGCAGCGTCCAAATTGGATTAGTCGAAGGGTTTGAAGACGGCGAATGGTGGGTCCAGGACGCAGCAGCAACTCTCCCTGCCCAAATTCTTGCCACAAGCGCACCGGTTGGACGTGTTTGTGATTTGTGTGCCGCACCGGGCGGTAAAACAATTCAATTACTTATGGCAGGGCTTGATGTAACAGCGGTTGACAAGTCTGAAGAGCGACTTCTCCTTCTACAATCAAATCTCAAGCGACTAAAATTAGAAGCCCATATCATCACTAAAGATATACTATACTGGAAGCCTGCTGAGGTGTTTAACGCAGTCTTACTTGATGCACCTTGCAGCGCAACAGGCACTATCCGCCGCCATCCCGATATTCCACATCTAAAATCACCCAAAGACATACCTAAACTAGCAAAACTCCAGCGGCAACTTATAGACTGTGCGATCAAGCTTACTGCGCCAGGTGGCATTGTGGTTTACAGTGTTTGTTCTTTAGAGGCAGAGGAGGGAATTGAGCAGGTGAATAAGGTCCTTTCCCAAAATTCATCGATAGAAATCGATCGTATTGGAATTAATGAGATTCAAGACTTCGAAAATTGCCTAACCAAGGCGGGTTGTGTCCAAACTACGCCGGCACATCTTTCTGGTATTGGCGGGGTCGATGGGTTTTTTATTGCGAGGTTTCGAAAGAAAATATGACGAAATGGGGCAACCTGCGCTTGCCGCGACTCGGGCAACCTGATACGAAACGCCAGTGCAGAAACCTGTAAGAATTGCGCCTTCTATTCTATCCGCCAATTTTGCGGCTTTAGGCGATGAAGTGCGCGCCATAACGCGCGCTGGGGCGGACTATATCCACATTGATGTTATGGACGGCCATTTTGTCCCAAATATAACAATCGGCCCAAGCGTGGTGAAAGCAATCAGAGCGTCAAGCTCTCTTCCTTTCGACGTCCACCTTATGATTGCACCTGCGGATCCTTATATAGTTGCATTTTCAGAAGCAGGTGCTGACATCATAACAGTCCATCAGGAAGCCGGTCCCCATTTACATCGGACACTACAACTTATCAAATCGATGGGTAAGAAAGCAGGAGTATCTCTTAACCCGGGAACACCGGCAGATGCGGTTATAGACGTGCTCGACGTGGTTGATCTCGTACTCGTAATGAGCGTAAACCCAGGTTTTGGTGGTCAGAGTTTTATTTCAAAAACTTTGGAAAAGGTTTCTATAATCCGTAAAGCCATTGATGAAACAGGCCGCGATATTGATCTTGAAATCGATGGGGGAATAAATAAGACAAGTTCGAAAGCCGCAATACGGGCGGGCGCCGATGTAATCGTAGCCGGTTCTGCAACATTTAGGGGAGGAAGACGTCGATACGCTTCTAATATTCGCGGTCTTCGTAATGAAAATAGAGGATGATAACCAACGGATCGAGTTGTGAAAGGCTGACCCTAAACAGCCAGCCAATCTAGGAAGAAATCAACGGGACGATGCCGACGCGACACCACCAGTCTATATCGACAATATTGAGATGCAGTCTTTATTGGATCGCCCGCCTTTGGTTTCGTGGTGTTTTTTACCACAGGACCCTCAGGGGGCGCAGACCAAGGTCTATAATATTGGTCCCAGAAGAAAACTGGCCTGGAAATTCAGATAACGGTGCTCTTCTTGTGAGGGGTAAGTTTCGTTTTTTACACCATAGTGTAGACGCCGTTTCAGCATTTTCCGACGCAAATGATACGGGTTCAGATTGGCAACAGTGTCTACATGGTTTTGATTGGCTACAGGATATACGCGCGGTTGGAACAGAAGCCGCAAGAATTCAAGCAAGAAATTATGTGGTAAATTGGGCCACAGCCAATCAAAAGTGGCGCCCTTTATCTTGGCGACCAGATGTGCTTTCCAGGCGCATTTGCAATCTTCTTACGTACGCTGAATTTATCTCGATGGGAGCGGATGAAAATTTTGCAAAGCTCTTCCTTGAAAATATTGGACGCCAAACCAGGCATTTACGCCGGGTAGCGCGCTTTATACCCGATGGTTTACATAAAATGGTTGTGACGAAGGCACTAGTCTATACCGCGCTTTGTCTTCCGGGGGGAGCTGGCCATCTCCCATCGTTGCTTAAGCGTGTCTCATCAATGTGTGAAAAACAAATTCTTCCAGACGGCGGTCACATAGAACGCAATCCAGAAGCACAACTTACAGTGCTTCGACATCTAATAGACATAAGAGACATTCTTGAAACCGCAGATATCGCATTACCTGAAACATTAAAAGCGGCGATTGATAGGGCCGAACCGATGTTAAAATTTTACCGCCATGGCGATGGTGGTTTTGCATTGTTTAACGGTAGTACCGAGGGGAAACCTTGGTTGACAGACGTTGTGTTAGCCAAGGCTGGTGCTAGGGGGAAACCACCAACATCAGCCATAGATACAGGATTTGAGCGTATAGTTGCTAACCGTACTCTGTTTATATGTGATACCGGACCCCCTTCGGTAAATGCAGAGGCGGCTCATGCGGGATCGCTCAGCTTTGAAATGAGCGTAGGGAAACAACGAATGGTCGTAAACTGTGGGGGTTATACTGGTCGCGACGAAGGGTGGCAGTTAGCACAACGTGCTACAGCTGCACATTCAACCTTAATAGTAGGAGATAAGAATTCCTCTGAGATTCTACCAAGCGGCGCTGTTGGAGAACCCTTGGCGTTAGTAACATGCGAACGCCAAGAAACGGATGGAAGTACGTGGTTGGCTACAAGTCATAATGGTTATCATAAATCACATGGTTTAATTCATAAGCGAAGGATTTACGTTGCTGCTTCCGGGTCGGATGTACGAGGCGAAGATATACTCGAAGGACACGGAGAACATAAATTTTCTATAAGATTCCATCTACATCCTTCTGTAAAAGCGTCACTCGTCAAAGATGGGGCCTCAGTTCTACTTCGACTTCCTGACAAATCCGGTTGGCGGGTTCGATGCTCAGGCGGTGTCGCCAGCCTTCAAGAAAGTGTTTATCTCGGTGATGGCGACGGGTCACGTCGGTCTGAACAAATAGTGATTTCCGGCGCTACTCGTCAAGGTGATGCTCGGGTAAAATGGGCGCTAACACGACTGACGGACCAACATACAGTATGATTGTGAATTAGAAGCGCGCCAAATCTAATCCGGAGAGGCGCGGGTAGCAATGTATTTACCTGAATAGGGTGCGACGACGTAAAGAATTAATAAATTAACAGGGCAAACAAATGAACGCTGTTATTTTTGACCTGGATGGTACTTTGATTGATAGCCTACCTGACATTAGAGCGTCGCTAAACTCTGTTTTAACGGATAATGGGTACCAATCCATATCAGCTGCAGTAGTCAAAAATATGATTGGCGGCGGCTCGGAGGTATTATTGAAAAAAGCATTCCGCCACGTTGGTGCTACAATGGACCACACAACTCTGGCCTCACACGTCAGATTGTTCGCCTCGCACTACGAAAGAAACCCGACCTCACAAACAAAAATCTTCCCTGGCGCGCTGTCGGCACTTCAAACATTATCGGCCAAAGGCTTAAAAATGGGTGTGTGCACCAACAAACCCCACGCCATAGCCCACACAATTCTGCAATCCTTAGGTCTCGATAAATATTTTCCGGTGTGCATAGGTAAAGGGAAACTCCCCCACCACAAACCAGATTATCGGCATTACAATTGTGTGGCCACAGAGCTTAATGTGCTACCGAAGGACACGCTTTACGTGGGAGACAGTGAAATGGATGTCAAAACCGCTAGAAACGCAGGGGTACCAGTCATATTAGTTTCTCATGGTTATAGCCAAAAACCCGCAGCCGCCTTGGGAGGTGATCTTCTCATAAACCACTTTTCTGAGATGCCAAATGCCGTTGATAAACTATTTGCCAATAGGCAAACGGTTTTATAACGAAAAGGCTATTATCTCTTATGTTTTGGCCTTCTGTTACACTACAAGCCAAAATTAAAAGTACCAATAAAGGCTACTCATTAACCTTGTGCTTAACCTAAATTCAGGCTGCTCTAGATGCTAAGATTTCCCACTCTCAAAAACCTCGCACTTCGCAGTAAAAACGCAAAATTTTCTTTTCTTCACGATATTGTGATGGCTGGTCTATCGTTTTTAGTTGCGCTTTATTTACGTGTAGGACTGGATTTCAGCCACTTTCCTTTATTATTCGTGATACAGGCAACAAGCTTATATATCATAATTTCGGCAAGCATATTCTGGACGATGCGGCTTTATGCTGGCGTCTGGCGCTATACTTCATTGGAAGACCTCCTAACAATTATTAGGGCTGTTACGACAATCACTTTGGTTTTCCTTGCCGCAATGTTCTTATTTTCTCGCCTTGAATTTGTCCCGCGTTCAACCCTACCGATTAATTGGTTGGTGCTTTTGGCATTTTTGTGTGGTCCTCGATTTTTGCACCGACTAACTAAAGACCGTCGTGCGAAGCAGAGCACAGACCCTAAAGGTCATCAACGAATACCCGTACTCCTGATCGGTGCCGGTGATTCAGCGGAACTTTTCATACGAGCTATTAACCGAACTCGCGATTCGGTTTGGCAAGTAGTCGGAATAATTGATGAAAAATCCCATCGCATCGGACAGAATATTCACGGCATCACCATCCTCGGTAGCATCGATAAAATCCCTGAAATAATAGAGGACATTAGTGAACAATCGCCTCGCCCCCAACGAGTTATTATCACATCACCTAGAATTAGCGGCGATGATATCCAACGGTTATTGGATTTGTCAGAGCGCATGGGCATCGGATTGTCAAAAATGCCACAGCCAGACGACCTCAGAGATAACCTAGAAACGGCACCGGAAATTCGACCAATCAAAATAGAAGATTTGTTGGGAAGACCACAAGCGAGGCTTGACCGCGAGAGAATGGCAAAATTGATTGGCGGCCGACGTATTCTTGTAACGGGCGCCGGCGGAACCATAGGGGCCGAGTTATGTAGGCAAATTGCCACATTCAAACCTACTTCCATCTCATTAATTGATCATTCCGAATACCAACTTTACGCAATAGACTTGGAATTAGGGGAACAACTGGAAAAAGTTCCACGGAACGCAATACTCGCGGACATTCGAGACCCCCTCCGAATTTCACAAGTATTCAGCGACGAGAAGCCGGAAATAGTTTTTCATGCCGCCGCCCTAAAACATGTTCCGATGGTTGAATGTCACCCAGATGAAGGCGCCCTCACAAATGTAATGGGAACCCGAATTGTTGCCGATGAATGCCTTCGAAATAACGTGCTGGCGATGGTATTGATTTCAACGGACAAAGCAGTCAATCCGTCCAGCGTCATGGGCGCAACAAAACGAATTGCGGAACAATATTGCCAGGCCCTAGATCTATCGAGCAGAACCGAGAAAAAAACCTATACCCGCTTCGTGACAGTTAGATTTGGTAACGTACTAGGTTCCACAGGTTCTGTGGTACCTTTATTCCAGCGCCAACTAGCATCAGGTGGCCCATTGACCGTCACTCACCGCGAAATCACTCGATATTTTATGACCGTCCAAGAAGCAGTCGAACTCGTATTGCAAGCATCCGTTCAGGGTGTCTTAAACAAAGACGATATTGGGAAGATTTACGTGCTTGATATGGGGAAGCCTATCAAAATCATAGATCTAGCGCGGCAAATTATTATGCTTTCAGGGCTAAAGCCCGACGAGGACGTCAAGATAGAAATAACTGGCCTTAGGCCAGGTGAAAAACTTTCTGAAGAGTTACTACACAAGTCTGAAAAATTAATCGCCACGAGCCATCCCGCAATTCTATTGGCAGCTCCACGAGGGTCCAGTACAGAAATATTAGGAAAAGAAATAGACAAATTAATAACTAGCGCACGCAAAGCAACACATGAAGAGGTGAGGAAAATAATATTACGATTAGTACCCGAGTTTCAATCGACAGAAATTAATAACGAATAATAGGAGCGTCCGCTTAGAAAGAATATTATATGGAGAGAAAAAAATGAAAGACGACGGTCCAATTATTCGACGAGCATTAATATCTGTATCAGACAAATCCGGTCTCATAGACTTTGCTCAATTTCTAGCCGACAAAAATGTGGAGCTAATATCTACGGGGGGTACCGCGAAGGTAATCCGAGATTCGGGTCTTAATGTAACTGAGGTAAGCCAGTACACCGAGTTTCCGGAAATACTCGGGGGTCGAGTAAAGACACTACACCCACTAATACATGGGGGAATTCTTGCGCGCCGTAAAGACTCTCACCATATAAAAACCATGGAGAAACACTCGATAGAACCCATCGATTTAATTATCGTTAACCTATATCCCTTTGAGAAAACAGTTTCCTCAGACGCCGATTTCAACGCCTGTGTAGAAAATATAGACATTGGTGGACCTGCGATGATCCGGTCCGCAGCGAAAAATCATGAGAGCGTAACGGTCATTATTGACGCCATCGACTATGACGCTGTCAAAGAAGACATGTTGGCCAACAACGGCGCGACAACTCTCGGGCTTCGCCGCCGACTTGCCGCGACCGCATTTGCGCGCACGGCAGAATACGACAGTACAATTAGTAGATGGTTTGGAATACAAAATACGGACCGTTTTCCAAGACGTTTTTCAATTTCCGGTCATCAAAAACAAACACTCCGCTACGGTGAAAACCCTCACCAAAATGCTGCTTTCTACTCGACCGGGCAAGACCGCTTTGGCATAGCAACCGCTGTACAACTTCAGGGTAAAGAACTCAGCTATAACAATCTTAATGATACGGACGCTGCATTCGAACTTGTTGCAGAGTTTGATCTACCCACCGTTGCCATTATTAAACACGCAAATCCGTGCGGTGTTGCCACTGGCGACACTCTGGCAGAAGCTTATGCATCAGCAGTAAAATGCGATCAGGTAAGTGCGTTTGGTGGAATAATTGCTGTAAATAGGGCTTTAGATATTACGATGGCAACGGCTGCTACGGAGCTATTTCTGGAGGTTATAATAGCACCTAAAATCACTCAGGACGCTTTAAAAATTTTAAGCTCAAAATCCGGCTTGCGCGTTCTAGAGACCGGCGGCATGCCGGACCCCGAAGAACGGACCCTTACCACAAAACATTTATCCAGCGGCTTTCTTTTACAAGACCGTGATTTTGGGCGCATACGCATGGATGATGTAAAACTAGTCAGCAAACGCAAACCAACTCGGCAGGAAGCTTCGGATATGCTGTTCGCTTTTTGCGTCTGCAAGCACGTAAAATCTAATGCGATAGTTTATGCAAAGAATGGTGCAACAGTTGGGATTGGTGCGGGCCAAATGAGTCGAGTTGATTCTTCGCGTATTGCCATACGAAAATCAGTAGATGCCGCACAAGCGCTCGGTGATGCAGAAGCGAGAGTCCATGGGTCTGTAGTTGCGTCCGATGCTTTTTTCCCGTTCGCCGATGGACTTATAGCTGCCGCCGAAGCTGGGGCCACTGCAGTAATTCAGCCAGGGGGTTCGATCCGCGACCAAGAAGTTATTGACGCTGCCGACCAGGCAAACCTCGCGATGGTTTTTACCGGCATGCGACATTTTCGCCATTAATCAACAAATTTCTTATTCTGGAGGCCGGACCTTCCAGAACACTAGAATTAAACCTCCAGCGAGAAGGAACAACACAGTTACCATTCCGATACGCTGCGACCCTGATGCCAACGTAACAAATCCCAAAATGAGTGGGCCCAGAAATGCTGTAGCCTTACCCGAAAGGGCATACAATCCGAACATTTCTGTATGATAGTTAACAGGGGCAAGGTGTACCATAAGTGATCTGCTAGCCGACTGCGCCGGCCCCATAAAAAGTCCCAAAAACAAACCGATAATCCAAAACCACAACTTGGACTCGATTATCAATAATGGAATACCTAAGGCCACTAACCCCGAAAGAGCAAGTAAGACGATAATTCTAGCACCAAACTTATCATCCAACCATGCAAAGCTGATCGCCCCTAACCCCGCGGTAACATTTAATGCGATCCCAAACTCCATTACTTCGGCAATACCCATTCCAAATGTACCAGCGGCGTAGATGCCCCCGAAAACAAACATCGTATTCATTCCGTCAACATAAAGAAGCCGTGCAAGCAAAAACCACGCTATTTGTCGATATTCCCTTATATTTCTTATTGTATTCACCAACGAGCGTGTACCTGCACGCAATGCCTCATATAAAGGAACATTGCGCTGGATAGGGTCCCGCACAAAAACGAATATAGGCAGAGCAAAGATGGCAAACCAGAGTGCAACTATGGGACCAACAACACGGACGTGCTCAGCATTATTTACATCAAGGCCTAATGGCAGAGGATCACCCCTAACAAATATAAATAAACTAATAAGGAGACAGCATAGACCACCTCCATAACCCATCCCCCATCCCCATCCGGATAGGCGACCAATCAATTTGGGCGGCGCGATAGAGGGTAACAACGCATTATAAAATACCTGTCCCAATTCAAACCCAATGTTTGCAACAGTAAAGGCAAGAAGCGCCCATACCACATAACCAACTTCTGGGCGGACAAACCAAAGTATAGCTGTAGAAAAAATCGTAATAACGGTAAAAAGACCCAACCAGACCTTACGCTGACCCATTTTGTCGCTTATCGCACCAAGGAATGGGCTCAAAAGCGCAATTATCAAACCGGAAATAGAAACCGCCAAACTCCATTGTGCGGTTCCTGTCAACTCATCCTGAGCAACATTTGTTACAAAATAAGTTGAGAAAACAAATGTGACAATTACTGTAGGAAACGCGGAATTTGCCCAGTCATATAGGCACCATGAAAACTGACTTTTCGTATCACGGTTTGCTGCAACTCTAGAGAGTGTCATGATCGTAAAACAACCGTTGCAAAACCAGGCCAAGGCAAATGTCGCATTCTACTTCCACAAGTTTTGTAAAATAGGTAGTATCCAACAGTGTAATACATATGAGGATCGTTAATGGCCTACACATTGCAAGAATTTTGTTCAGAAATACATAATATCTTGACGGCTGAAAATAATGCAGCGGGACGCGAAAAGGTTCGTCAAAAGCTGGAACAGCTACTTGCTAACGAAGAATTTATAGAGCAGTTTTGTGGGCCAGAAAAAGAGCCCGGTGTATACAAACTTAACGAAGACCCTAACACGGGTGCGGTAGTCCTTTCCCACGTCATGGGTGAGGGAACACTGTCGCCGCCGCACGACCATGGCGCGTCTTGGGCAATATACGGCCAGGCTACCAAACACACGGTCATGCGCGAATGGGACCGAACCGATAATGGTACTGACGACCAAAATGTTTCCCTCGAAAAAACTAAGGAATATCGCCTGAACCCAGGACAAGTAGGCTTGTTTGATGTTGGTAAGATCCACTCTATAGAATACCCGGATAACGCCCGTTTTGTGCGTGTGACCGGGATCGATTTAGATAGAATTGACCGTACCGCCTACAATCTTAAGCATGGTGTAGCAAAAACAATTAGGTCAGAGAGTGCCGATCGCGCATAGCCAATAGCGCCACTTTAAAGATCAAGGCTTTGAAATTAGGCCTGTGTAAGACTTCGAAGGTTGCCTGAAACAACAGACAACATCACAAGGTCCAGGTTATCTACCGATTTTAATCGTCCAACAAGGTCACGGACTCGGACAACGGCATCTTGGCGTGTTAATTCCCACGACTCTACCAGATTTTTGCCTAAACCACCCTTTCTACCATGAATTACAACCTGTTCGGACAGTTTGGCCTGATAGGCATACAATTCGTCTGTGATGGAAGCGATAGACATTGACTGCCATTCATTCTCGCTCACAATCGATCGGAGTTTTTCGTGGAAGAACTCAAAGCCATAGCGAACACCTAAATGAAAGTAGACCTTTGCAACATCCGTAATTCTGACACTTGTGGCCTGAACAATGCTAACAATGTCACAGGCAGCGAATAAATAACTGGTTTGTGCTACGCCTAAAGCTAATTTCGCCGGAACATTTTTGGAAGTATAGGCTAACGTTTCCTCCTCGATATTTTTTTTTATTTCGTCCGAAAAGTAATTAGCGATACATCTATCCAACAAACTCACGCCAGGTTCGAAGGTACCTACAACTCCAGCTACGTCAGCCCCATGATCTTGGTTTTTTATAAACCACTTCGTCCCTCGCCTCGCGAGTTGAAAAATCTGCAAGTGGAGGTCTGTCTGGGTATCGGCCATTACTTTATTATCTAGCGCCTCGATGGCGGCCCAGTATTTCTTTAACCTAAATACCTTGCGAGTCATCAAATAAGACCGGACGATTGTATCAAACCCAGCGCCGGTTTGATGTGCCAATTCGTTTACAAATGTCGGACCCATCCTATTTACAAGACTATTTGTGATATATGTCGCACTAATTTCTCGGCGCAGCGGATGAAGGCCCAGGGAATGTTCATATTTTTGTGTTAATTTTGGTGGAAAATAAAGACCAATGTCCTGAACCAACCAAGGGTCATCTGGAAGGGTGGTATTTAGAAGATCCTCATACAACGTCATTTTAGCATAGGCTAAAAGTACCGACATTTCCGGTCGGGTGAGCCTTATGTGTTGTCTTTTCCGTTCTTCAAACTCCTCTTCTTCGGGAAGGAATTCTATTTGACGTTCCAACCTATCGTCACGTTCAAGCACTCTGATCAATCGGGCCGCCTCATCCAAAAACTCAGTGCCAAAGGCCTGTAAATTAGTAAGGGCCATAGATTGTCGATAATTGTCCTGTAAAACATGCTTAGACACATTTTTGGTCATTTGACGCAAAAGAACATCACGGCGTTTTCTTGTCAGTGTTTGGTGCAAAACTAATTCACGAAGTAGAATTTTTATATTCACTTCTTGATCCGATGATGCCACACCGGCTGAATTATCTATAAAGTCTGTATTAATGCGGCCACCCGCTAGAGCAAATTCAATACGCCCGTTCTGGGTTAGACCGAGATTTGCTCCCTCACCAATTACCCTGCATCGTAATTGACGGCCGTCGACACGGATGGTGTCATTCCTATGGTCTTCGGCCGCAGCATGGGTCTCCTGAAAGGACTTTATGTATGTACCGATGCCTCCAAGCCACAACAAATCAGATTTCCAAGTAATAATTGCCCTAATCAGTTCGTCAGGATTAACTGAGGCTTTATCGGAAAGTTCTAAAAGTTTCCGAATTTCAGGTGTCAGATTAATCGATTTACTTGAGCGATCAAAAATTCCCCCGCCCTTCGAAATTAGTGCTTTGTTATATTGGCCCCATTCACCGTTTTTTGCTTTAAATAAACGTTTTCGCTCCTTCCAACTCACAGCGGAATCAGGATCTGGATCAACAAATATATGTTTATGATTAAAGGCAGCTACTAATTTTATTTTTTTGGACAAAAGCATCCCATTGCCAAATACGTCGCCAGACATATCGCCAACCCCCACTACGGAAAATTCGTCTGTTTGGGTATTGATCTCTAGTTCACGAAAATGACGTTTTACGGACTCCCAGGCACCGCGCGCGGTAATACCCATTTTCTTATGGTCATAACCCGTAGAGCCGCCCGACGCAAAAGCATCGTCCAACCAGAACCGATATTGATGGGCGAGATCGTTAGCAATATCTGAAAATGTCGCAGATCCTTTGTCGGCCGCAACGACGAGATAAGGGTCGTCATCGTCCAGACACACAACGTCACGAGGATGTACGATTTTAGTAGAGACTAAATTATCAGTAATGTCGAGCATGCCGCTGATAAGGATTTTGTAGCAGGCTATCCCTTCAGCTAGCAATGCCTCTTTGTTGGGGTCGATAGGCGGCTGTTTTGAAATAAACCCACCTTTCGCGCCAACTGGCACTATTACAGCATTTTTAGTCATTTGAGATTTCATCAAATTGAGGGTTTCGGTACGATAATCTTCGATCCGGTCGGACCATCGGATTCCACCGCGTGCAACTTTACCACCTCTCAAATGGATGCCCTCCATTCGCGGAGAATATACGTATATTTCAGATTTTGGTTTGGGTGAGGGTAAGCCTTTTATCTGGTGGCTATCAAACTTTATTGAAAAATAGTCTTTGGGGTCCCCGTTTTTATTCTTCTGAAAAAAGTTAGTCCGTAGCGTCACATCGATAAGATTAAAGTAGTGTCGCAAGATTCTATCTTCATCAATATTTAATACTCTATCCAACGCCCTTGCAATCCGCAGCCTCACCCGTCGAACAGACGATTTTCTGTCTTGGTTACCCGGATCAAATTTTTTTTCAAACAGCAAAACCAGGTCTCGCGCTATTTTGCTATTCTTAGAAAGCGTTTCTGCAATATAACCCATGGTAAAGGGTGTCATTATCTGTCGTAGATACTTCCCGTAAGTTCGCAGCAAAGCGACTTCCCGCCAACTTAATCCTCCCAAACAAACTAAACTATTTAATCCGTCATTCTCGGCTTTTCCTTCCCACACTTTAAAGAATGTTTCTTCGAACCTCTGCTTAATCGAAGCAACGCTACTGTTGCAATCAAGTTTCATGGCCATACCAAAATCGTGTTTCCAGACCACTTCCCCATCATTGAAGCGGATCACATAGGGTATTTCATCAATAACTTTCAAACCCATATTTTCGAGCATGGGCAGCACATCCGATAGGGGTATCGCATTACGCGCGTGAAACAACTGAAAACGAACAGAGGACTTCTCTTCCCCCCGAGGCCGGTAAAGATTCATCGCTAGGTCTTCTGACCCGCATATATTTTCGATTTTTTTTATATCGCTAAGTACTTCTGATATTTTGAAAGTCTCACGATAAGACGTTGGAAAAGAACCTGAAAAGTAGTCTGCTGTGGCCAAACCAAGTGTTTTGCCGCGTTCTTTTATTAACGCTAATTCTAATTTTCGGCTCCAGGGAGACACATCATTTTTATTTTCTAATGCGGAATTACGTACAGAACCCCCAGTATGATGCCGGTGGTCTGTGCGACGTTGGTCGGCAGGCCGTTTTCTGTTGCGTTTATTCACACTAGTCATTTTTAGAACAAAAACGCACGCTATATAATTGCGTCACTGAGATAAACACAATAACGAGAATAGACGGATAAAGCATTAACAATCCTCGGTAAAGTTATCGCACTATGGGAATTACGACCTTGGTATTTCGGGATAACCGCCTCTCTTATAGGGATGCAACAATTTTTCTCAATCATAATGGTTCTAATAAAGTACTCCCCACAGAAAAGGGATGCGCACCATAGTGCGGTTGCAAGCCACCCTTAATTTGGATGGGCATTTGCATTCCAGGTTAAGTATCACAGTAGTCTCAACGGCTATCACGAGGGCTGTGTTTCCACTTTCCCGGAATAGCTTGCCTACTGGCCAAACTTACTCTTTGCTGCAACGCTTGAAACAATCACGGTTATTTGTCTTGCCACTGGAAATATCATTTTATTTACGTAAATGGCTTTAATCCTACACAGGATGTTTAATATAACCCAAAGGCACAGCAGTGGGGCCCCTGATAAAAACTTTGATTCTAATACTTAAACAAAGCAGGTGCATATGACTCTCGAGATCCCAAGAATTATTTACCAGGAAGAGCATGAAATATTCCGAACCTCCGTTTCCAGGTTCCTTATTGAAGAAGTGCTCCCGAAATACGAGGTTTGGGAAGACGCCGGGAAAACACCCACAGAAATATGGCACCGCGCCGGTGATCTCGGAATATTAGGAACCAGCATTCCGGAAGAATACAATGGTATGGGGGGGGATTTTCTTTTCGATTCTATCGTCATCGAAGAACTCGGTCGTTATTTCATCTCAGCTCCCGCATGGGATATGCATGCGTACATCATCGTTCCCTTTCTTACAAAACACGGAACCAGACAACAGAAAGAGGCGTGGCTACCAAAGATGGCCTCAGGCCAATATATCTCCGCTATTGGACTTACAGAACCAGATGGTGGTAGCGATTTAAAAGAGCTCAAAACAAGTGCAAAGCGTAGCGGCAATAAATATAGCATCCATGGTGCCAAAACATTTATTACAAATGGTCATATTGCTAACCGAATTCTCTTAGCAACAAAGACCGATCGTGACATTGGCGCGCGCGGAATAACGCTATTTTGGGTTGATTTGGAATCGAAGGGGGTCACAAGGGGGCGAAACTTAAAAAAAATAGGTAACAAAGCACAGGACACGGCAGAACTATTTTTTGACACCGTTGAAGTTCCTGCCGAAAACCGCCTGGGAGACGAGAACGACGGCTGGCGCATCTTGATGGAGGGCCTCGCACGCGAACGGCTTGTTGTAGCAGTCCGGTCCATGGTTCTCGCTGAAGCGGCTATTGACCAAACGATTGAATACGTTAAGGCACGCAAAGCATTTGGTCAGACGGTTTTTGATTTCCAAAATACCAAGTTCAAACTTGCCGAAATGGTATCAGAGGTTGAAGCTATGCGGCCCTTTGTCGACCAGTGCATTAAGCTTCACGTAACGGATGAGGTCAGCCCCGAGCTTGCAGCAAAGGCTAAACTAAGAACAACGGAACTTGCTGACAGTGTGTTAGATGAATGCGTTCAACTGCATGGAGGGTACGGATATATGTGGGAATATCCGGTCGGACGGGCGTGGACCGACGCAAGAGTTCATAGAATATACGCTGGCACCAACGAAGTAATGAAACACATTATCTCCCGCGCATTATAATTCATATGGGGTGATCAATTGCCGACGACAAGTGGTCCGAAATCTAAGTCCAGAAAAGGTCTGGTTTCAACCTTGTATATAGTTAAAGCAACGTATAGCTCACTTAAATTTGGAGCGGGTGATGAGATTCGAACTCACGACTTCAACCTTGGCAAGGTTGCGCTCTACCCCTGAGCTACACCCGCTTGAAACGAGGCGCCGCAATATATTTGCACCGACAGCAGTTGGCAAGCACCTATTCGCACCCTTATTAATAAACTTAACAGTTGTTTTTTATCCGGTAGGTATTCTTATGGTCAAGGCAACACAAACAGCGCTGGGAATGGCGACAACGGACGACCTGTTCGCCTTACTCGACAAATTGAACATACCGACAAAAACACATTTTCACCGACCCGTTAGAACTGTCGACGAAAACCGCAGTTTCAGGGGAACACTTCCGGGTACACATACTAAAACGCTTTTTTTTAAGGATAAAAAAAAGGATTTTTGGCTTTGTGCGATGGAAGAAACTGTTCAGCTGGATATTGGGGTATTATCGGACTTATTGGGGTCAGCGCGGCTCAGTTTTGCAAGCGTAGAACGGGTAAAATCTAAATTGGGCGTCGAACCTGGGGCAATTTCCCCATTCGCTTTAATTAATAACCCACAAAATGATATTAATATGATTTTTGACGCAAGCTTAATGTTATCAAAGGTGGTTAACTTTCATCCTCTGTTAAATGACTGCACTACAGCGATAAACCCCAATGATCTAATAATTTTTCTTCAAGCCCTTGGTCACAACCCAGTCCATGTCGACCTGGGTCCAACCACCGACAAGAAATAAAGAACAGGCGTGATGAAGTTAGGGTTGTCAGCGGCACACTTAGGGGCCATTTTGCTAAAAGATACTTATCGTGGTTTTTGCCACACGCCAAGAAGAGGCTAAAAAATGGAACAAGTATTGAATGCCGGAGGCGATAACACATCACAATCCGGAGATTTAATTAAAGACGCTACAATAGAAACCTTTCAACGCGACGTTATTGAAGCTTCGATGACCACACCAGTCGTAGTAGACTTTTGGGCCACTTGGTGCGGACCCTGTAAACAACTTACACCAATACTCGAAAAAGTAATCGTGGAAGCAAAAGGTGCAGTCAAGCTAGTAAAGATCGATATTGATCAAAATCAAACCCTTGCTCAACAGTTGCGTATACAATCTGTGCCTACCGTTTACGGATTTTCAGGTGGTAGACCTGTAGATGCTTTTCAAGGCGCACAGCCCGAAAGCCAGGTGAAGGAATTTATATCAAAATTAGCAGAAACAGCGGGCACTGCTCAAAATGATCCTATAGTAGAAGCCATAGAACAGGCAAAAGCATTTCTCAATAATGAAGAATATGATGCCGCAGTGGGAGTTTTTGAGCAGGTGCTAACGCATGCCCCGGATAATATTGACGCCCTTGGCGGATTGGCTCGTGGGCTGATTGCGTTGGGACAACTCGAGGAGGCCGAGGAGGTACTAGGGCGACTTCCAGAAAACGCTCCCGAAAATAGTGATGTGGCTTCAGCACTAGCTGCCCTTGAAGTAGCAAATCGAGGAGCTGCTGTCGGCGACCTGGGGGCGCTTGAAGAAACGGTCTTGGCCAACAAAAAGGATCATGAGGCACGATTCGCACTTGCCATTGGGCTTTTTAGTGCAGGGCAACGTGAGGCCGCTATAGATCACCTGGTCGAAAGTATCAAAATAGACCGTACATGGAATGAGGAAGCTGCACGCAAACAATTAATACAATTCTTTGAAACGATGAACCCAACGGACGAAACAACCATTTCTGGTAGACGAAAAATGTCCGCGGTTTTATTTTCTTAACGATTCAGGCCAACCATGACCGGTGTTTTCGATCCAGTATTTGACGATCTCCCGCAAAAATTACCCGTCTTTCCTTTGTTGGGTGTTCTTTTACTTCCCCGGGGGAAACTTCCACTAAATATATTTGAACCTCGGTATTTAAATATGACAAAAGCCGCGTTGAGCGGATCACGCCTAATCGGAATGGTCCAACCTAACGAAACGAACGGAGGAGAACAGCCAGAGGTATACAGAACAGGCTGTGCAGGACGAATAACGGCGTTTCGAGAAACCGATGACGGTCGCTATCTAATAACACTTAATGGGGTTTGTAGGTTTAATATTGGCGTAGAATTGCCGCTCACTGAAGGTTATCGTTTGGTGGTTCCGGAATGGGGACCCTATAAAGGAGACCTAACTGAGGAAGAACCGGAAAACATTGATCGTGATCACATATTAGCGACACTACAGAATTATTTTAGCTCCAATCAAATAGAGGCTAACTGGGAAGCAATAAAAGATACGCCAACGGACCAGCTTATAAATGCAATCGCGATGATGTGCCCGTTTCAGCCCAGTGAAAAACAAGCGTTATTGGAAGCGGCCAACCTCTATGACCGGGCTAGCGTAATGGTCACCTTGCTTGAAATGTCTTTGGCTGCAAACGATGATATGAATACTCTTCATAAAAACTAATACAACCAAAGGGTGTTATTGATATGCGGGATCCGAATTCCAGTGTTGATGCCAAGCTTTTAGAGTTGCTCGTTTGCCCCCTAACGAAGGGTCCTTTGGTTTATGACCATGACGCCCAGGAACTAATTAGTGAACACGCAAACCTTGCTTATCCAATTCGAAACGGTATCCCAATCATGTTAATTGACGAAGCCCGTTCGTTGGACCCTCAGGCCTGAAAAGAGAATTCGAATATGGATAATGGTGGGCCGCGGCCAAGCAAAATCCATGTGCGTAAGGCCCAAAAAACACTCGAGATAATATTCAAAGATCAATCCACTTTTGTTTACCCAGCAGAATATTTGAGAGTGGAAAGCCCATCCGCCGAAGTACAGGGGCACGGACCCGATCAAAAAACGTTAGTAGTTGGCCGCCGACACGTCGGCATTGCCAGCGTAGAGCCTGTTGGAAACTACGCGATCCGCATAGTTTTTGACGATTTGCATGATACGGGAATATTTTCCTGGCAATATCTCCATCAGCTTGGGGTAGAAAAAGAAGACCGCTGGAATAGATACCTTGCAGGGATAAAAAAGGCCGGGCTGAGCAGAGATCCATCATAGTGTAATAAATTAGTTTAAAGAACATGAGTTGGAAGTTTTCTATAGATATGCGGTGCTCGCACAAACTGCCCGTGTTAAAGACGTTCCCCCCGGCTAAGCCTTGGTAAAGGACCGACAACTCCCATAGCATGTCTCATAAGAAATCGTTTTAGTGGATTAATTTGGTTAACCACCGATAGACCGGCATCTCGCGCTATCTTTATGGGTGGTAATTTATTTGAAAACAAGCGGTTCAGTGAGTCCGTTACCGCGATCATCAAAAGATTATCAGGTCGACGCCAGGATTGATAACGATGGAGGCCATTGGGGAATCCAGGATCGAGCCCAAGGCGTGCTGCATCCACAATTACCTCAGCTAAAACTGCGATATCCCGAATTCCTAAATTTAGGCCCTGGCCAGCAATGGGATGTATCGCATGAGCGGCATCCCCAATAAGCGCAAACCTTGGAGCAGTATAACGTGTGGCGTGCACCATAGCCAAGGGATACGCCCAACGTTGGGAAACTCCTTGTATTTTCCCAAGTGCTTTGCCAAGTTTATGTT
>CAYPNT010000001.1:0-52820 GCA_964412235.1 uncultured Rhodospirillaceae bacterium | reverse complement strand
CAAACTTGTCGTGAAAAATTCGTCGCTCAGGCCCAAGATATCCGCTGCAACTTTCGTTTGTTCAGTCCACACTATAGAAGCCCGGTTCTCAGTCATTGGTAATACAGCAAACGGCCCACCGGGGTGAAAATGCTCATGAGCCACTCCAAAATGAGAGGCCTCGTGAGTGATAGTGCAGACTATGCTGGTCTGAGGGTAATTCCAACTAATTGCCGGAATTGCAGCTAATCCTCTGAGTGGTGAATTTCGCCCATCGGCCGCAACAATAAGACGCGCCTTTATATCATCAGAGTCCTTCAGTTTAAGACAAGAGAACTCGGGCTCCAATTGAAAACCATCAACCTCTCCTTCATAGATTCCAATATCTTCCGCTAAAATTCTCTGCAACAAAGCACCTCGCAACTGCTCGTTTTCAACAATCCACCCCAGGGGGGCATCACCAACGTCGCTAAACTCATAATGGAGAAAACCTTGTGCTGTGTTATCGGCCACTCGTATTTCGAGGATTGGCTCCGCTTCAGAATCAAGCAACTCCCATATCCCGATACCTTCGAGAATGCGTTTTGAGCCGGCTGCAAGAGCAGACCCCCTGCCATCCCTGCCCGGCCTCCCAAGGGCCGCGAGTGTGGTCCGCTCTACCACTGCGGTGGCTATACCTGCACCCGCAAGACCAACGGCAAGGCTCAAACCGACAATGCCCCCGCCAACAATTGCTACGTCGTATAAGCGATGATCTTTCATGGTGTTAAATGACCATTTAGAGCCAAATCTGTCCAGGGTTAGATCAACGCACCGCGGTTATTAAGCAGTTTTAACCCAATATTTGTTCCTATAATGTTCGTTACGCTACCGAAATCATCCGAATCACGCCACCCCTAGTAGACCTGTATCCTAGGGGCCCCGGATAATGTAGAATCTGAAAAATTGACTAGAGGTATATAGCAACTTGATTTAATAGGTTTTTATGTTTTGTTCTTGTTATATATGAAATGCAAAATGTGGCTTCGATGACAATAAACTCCCGACTAGACAGCGCTCCCATCATAAACAACCGCGCATGCCTATGAACAATCGCATAAATACTGTTGGGGACTATCCATTCGATCGCTTGCGTGCTCTTTTGAAATCGGTCGAACCACCAAGAAATATTGAGACAATAGCTTTATCCGTAGGGGAACCGCAGCATAAGCCGCCATCCCTCTTACCTCAAATAGTAGCGAGGGAATACGAAAGTTGGGCCAAATATCCTCCAATGAAGGGAACGAAGATTGCCCGAACGGCAATTGCCGAATGGCTCGTGCGACGCTATAGCCTCCCTCAAGAGATGATCGATCCGGAAACTATGCTTGTTCCGGTCTCGGGGACCCGCGAAGCACTTTTTTTAATGGCACTCACCACGGTACCCGCATCGGATAGTGGGGCGAAACCCGTTGTGTTAATGCCAAACCCATTTTACCAGGTATATCTTGGGGCTGCGATTATGGCGGGCGCAGAACCAGTTTTAGTTCCCGCCGATCGGGACAACGGCTTCCTCCCAAACTACGAGGGCCTAAACAAAGATATATTAGCTAGAACTGTGTTGGCTTATTATTGTTCTCCCGCCAATCCTCAAGGCACCATCGCCTCCGCAGAAACAATGGAGAAACTCGTTATTCTCGCCCGTGAATTCAATTTCCATCTAGTGTCTGATGAATGTTACAGTGAACTATATTACGGCGACCCCCCCACGGGCGCCGTTGAAGCCTGCGCGCGTCTTGACGGGACGTTGAAAAATGTAATCGTGATGAATTCATTATCAAAACGGTCAAGTGCACCTGGTCTACGATCCGGATTTGTTGCGGGAGACCCAGAATTAATACGAAATTTCGTTCGTTTGCGGGATTACAGTGGGGCGCCTCCGCCACTTCCGTTGTTATCGGCCGCCGCTGCACTGTGGTCTGACGAAAAGCATGTTTTTGAAAACCGCGCCCTATATGCTGCCAAATACAAAATAGCGGATGAACTTTTAGAGGGGCGATATCAATATTATAGGCCACAGGGTGGCTTTTATCTTTGGTTATACGTCGGTGATGGTGAAAAAGCGGCTCAGATTCTATGGTCTAAAGCCGGTATACGCGTAATTCCGGGAGAATACCTCGCTCGGGAAATAAATGGACAACACCCGGGTGCGGGCTATATACGCGTCGCACTAGTGCACGATGAAGCTACAACACATGAAGCGTTAACGCGGTTAATAAAGGTATTGTAACCACGGGGGACCTAATCATGGCCAGCCGATCACCAAATGCTGGAAGCGTTGGCTTCCTATCGCCGGAAATCGTTCGTTTTTTGCACCGGAGAATCCTTGAACTGGTAGGCTTCAGCATATTTTTGGTTGGTGCAATCATGCTAATTGTTACTCTAGGGTATCATCCATCGGACCCCTCTTGGAGCCATTCCAACTCTTGGAGTGCATCAAACCCGATAGGCCATAGTGGAGCGTGGGTCGCCGACCTTCTTATACAAAGTCTGGGAACAGCAGCAGTCCTTCCAGGCCTTATCATATCAATCTGGGGGTGTTGTATCCTATTTCAAAAATCGATTGGCCGTATTTGGCTCCGGATAACATCCTTTCCAATTACCCTTCTACTGGGCGCGCTAAGTTTGGCCGCCCTAAACATCCCAGTCCCCTGGAGTGCTCAAATAGCGCCCGGGGGTTTTACTGGCACATTATTATTTACCTACATAACAACTCACACAGTACAATTGAGCATTCCCAGTTGGGTTAATATGGTGGGCTTTCCTCTGATCGCGTTAGCTAGCTTGTTGGTATCACTTGGTCTATCGCAAAGACAGTGGTCAGGAGGCTTCAAAAGGGCACTACAAATGAGCACCCTTACAGCCCGTGTCAGCATAGTTAGTGGGACTTGGTCTGGGCGGATAGCGAGGCGTATAGGAAAGCTGTCCTATAGGCCGTTTAATAAACTGTATGCAAACCGCGAATCATCATTGGAAGACGTTGCTTCAAACGGCGATACCGTATCCGATCAATACTATGGTGATAGCCGTCGGGAACCAACCCTTCGCCGACTTGAAAAACTGAACGACGCTCCAGAAGTTAAAGCGGGGTCTGAGAGAAAAATTGTCGCAGCAAAACAAAAAAAACCAGCGCTCGGCAAGCGAGCGTCGGTCTCAAATCAAAGAAGTCTGGACCTCGACGTTGGCGGGTATGAACTGCCGCCTCTCGAAGCCCTCGATGAACTTTCAAATAATTCCCACGCGAGCAACCAAGATGAAGAGGCGCTATCAGAGAATGCGCGATTGTTGGAATCGGTTTTGGAGGATTTCGGGGTACGTGGGCGAATAGTGAAAGTTCGCCCCGGACCCGTAGTAACGCTCTATGAATTAGAACCCGCGCCCGGCACCAAATCGTCTCGTGTTATCAGCCTTGCCGATGATATCGCGCGTTCAATGAGTGCAGTGTCCGTACGCGTGGCTGTAGTGCCCGGCAAGAACGTTATAGGCATAGAACTGCCGAATGCTCTGCGAGAGTTGGTGTCGTTACGGGAATTAGTTGAAGCCAAGGCATATGAACAGCACACAGGCGCCCTCACGCTAGCATTGGGTAAAGACATCGGGGGCACGCCGACGATGGTGGACTTAGCCAGAATGCCTCATTTGCTGATTGCAGGCACCACTGGCTCCGGCAAATCGGTAGCGGTAAATACGATGATAATGTCGTTGCTTTATCGACTAACTCCGGAACAGTGTAAGTTCATCATGATAGATCCAAAGATGTTAGAGTTATCTGTTTACGATGACATACCACATTTACTTGCCCCGGTAGTGACAGATCCCGCAAAGGCGGTTGTTGCTTTGCGTTGGGCGGTTCGAGAAATGGAAGAGCGCTACCGGTCCATGTCAAATTTGGGGGTACGAAACATTAATGGATTTAATCACCGGATCACGGAGGCCGCAAAGAAGGGAGAGACTCTGACACGCACAGTCCAAACGGGGTTCGACCGGGAAACCGGCGACCCAATATACGAAGAACAGAACTACGATATGCAGCCGCTACCCTATATCGTGGTCATTGTGGACGAAATGGCTGATTTAATGATGGTATCAGGTAAAGAGGTCGAAGCCGCGGTGCAGCGGCTAGCCCAAATGGCTCGTGCCGCCGGCATCCACTTAATCATGGCCACACAGAGACCATCCGTCGATGTTATCACTGGCACAATCAAAGCTAATTTCCCCACCCGCGTTTCGTTCCAGGTAACGTCAAAAATTGATAGCCGCACTATTCTTGGAGAAGGGGGCGCTGAACAACTCCTCGGCCAAGGCGATATGCTATATATGGCTGCAGGGGGACGCGTGGCACGTGTTCATGGTCCTTTTGTGTCGGATTTCTCAGTGGAACGTGTGGTAGGGTTCTTGCGCGCCCAGGGAGAGCCAGAATATGTCGATGAAGTTACGGAAGGCGAGCACGAAAGTCCGTTTATTCCAAATGATAGCTCTCATGGGCCAATGACGGGAAATGCCTCGGGCGATGATCGGATGTACGACCAAGCCCTAGCAATAATTTGCCGAGAACAGAAGGCGTCCACGAGCTTTGTTCAACGCCAACTGCAAATAGGATATAATAGGGCGGCCCGTATAATTGAAAGAATGGAAGCGGAAGGCGTTATCAGCAAGCCTAATCACGCTGGTAAACGAGAGGTGCTTGCACAAAACGTTGTTGGCGCCAAAGAGTAGCTATAAAATTAGTGACCTCCCCGCCTAAATTGCATGTTTTTGGTATAAAACTTGAGCCATCGGGCCCCGCTGATTGAAAAGCGAATGAAGCATCTTCATGGACTTCTGATTGTTATGTTGCTAATTGGGCTTTGGTCTCCACAGAGCGACGCGGCCAGCAAGTTCACGGCACAAGATCGAACCGATATTCAGCGGATTGAGGCTTATTTAAATAAGTTTAAGTCGTTACGCAGTAATTTCGTACAGGTCTCGTCCGGTCAATATTCGGAAGGCGTAATATACATAGAACGGCCAAACAAACTAAGATTAAAATATACCAACCCCTCACATATACAGGTTTATTCTAGTGGTTTTTGGCTTACCTACATTGACACGGAACTTGAAACAATATGGCACATCCCTATCAAAAGCACGGCGGCAAGCTTATTTGTCCGCGAGAATATTAAGCTTTCGGGCGATATCTCACCACAACGAGTGGAGCGAAAAGCGAACGTAATTTCTATAGTATTGAGTCAAACAAAAAATCAAAATGCTGGAGAATTAGAACTGATTTTTACGGACCAACCTCTTACACTTCGTAAGTGGAATATTATTGACGGCGACGGAACTTTCACTTCTGTGACACTTTCATCGGCAGAATTTGATATTCCTATACCGGGCTCTACCTTCTCGTTTGAGGAAAAAGAATATGAGTATCAGGCAGATTAGTCTTTTCAATGCTGCCTTTACGTTGCCCAAACAATAGCTTTGTGATAGCCATCCGACATGAACAATGCTGCCCCAAAACCCTTAGTGGGGATTCCTGCTAGTCAAATCTTTCTACCTGCACATTCGCTTGCACAGCATGGTGTGGGGGAGCGCTATATTCGCGGTGTGTCAGAAGGCGCCGATGCTTTGCCAATGATTATACCGGCACTTGCTGACGATTATAATTTTAGCGACCTGGCCGCGCGATTAGACGGCCTCATGCTAACCGGGGGCCGCGCCAATGTTGAACCCCATCATTATGATGGCACTCCTTTTCCAGATGACGAAATCCGAGATCCCCCGCGTGATAATACGGTCCTACCTTTAATCCGGGAATGCGTAAATCAGGGTGTACCGGTCTTTGGGTCTTGTCGCGGCATACAAGAAATTAATGTAGCTATGGGTGGGTCACTGCACTATCGAGTGCATCAAGTGGAGGGCTTTAATGATCACAGAATGCCGCGTGAGGGGGATATTGAGCATAAGTTTGGTGAACGCCATCTTATAATAATGTCCGAGAACGGTGAATTTAGTCGCCTCTGCGGCCAACGTGAATTGATGGTGAATTCGCTTCATGCACAAGCCGTAGATAAAGTTGCGCCAAATTTTGAAGTAGAATGCGTATCTCTCGATGGAGTAATTGAAGGAATCCGAAACACGAAATCCAAGGCTTTTTGTGTAGGTGTGCAATGGCATGTGGAGTGGCGCTACACAGAAAACGCGCTGTCGTTTGCTTTGTGGCAGGCTTTCGGCGCCGCGTGTCATGATCGGGCCTCCGCCAGGGCTGCCCATTCTATCGCAGCGGAATAAACTACGATACTTTTCCCCCGTAGAAATGGAGCTACATCAGAAGTAAAAATGTGGGACCTGATACATTGAATAATACAAAGTCTCTCACTCAGGATACCCCCGAAAGCGCGCCGGCCGAGATCACAACAGATCCCGTGTGTGGGATGACGACAGACCCAGAAAAGAACGTCAATACCTTCTTTTATGAGAACGTATTGTACTACTTTTGCAGCTCTCACTGTGCAAACCGCTTTAAGGAGGACCCTGAAACATTTCTATCCTGCGGACCGGAACCTAGCCCACCATCAGCGCACCTAAGCATTGGTTATACATGCCCCATGCACCCTGAGGTGTCGCAGGCCGGGCCAGGAAGTTGCCCATATTGTGGAATGGCGCTTGAATCAGCAGGACTAGATCCGACTTTCGAACCGGACCCCGAGCTCACCAATTTTGTTAAAAGGCTTATCGGTGGGGGTTTACTGATCTTACCGCTCTTATTGATTGACATGGGTTCAATGATAGGAATTCCATTCAAGGAATGGTTAGGCTTTAGAAATGCCGCTTGGATAGCGTTTGGCCTAGCAACGCCAATTGTTTTCTGGTGTGGCTGGCCCTTTCTAGAGCGTGGTTGGCGATCGATCCGAACGCGCCATCTCAATATGTTTACGCTGATTGCACTCGGAGTATCAGCAGCCTTTTTATTCAGTTCATTTGCCATTTTAGCACCGAACATTTTCCCCTCTGGCTTTCGAACCTCGGAGGGTAATGTTGAAAGTTACTTTTTAAGCTCCGCATTAATTATTTTGTTTGTACTACTCGGACAAATTTTAGAGTTGAAAGCTCGGGAAAGAACAAGCAACGCCCTTCGTGCTTTGTTTGATCTAGTTTCCAAAACTGCTCTGAGACTAAGTGAAACAGGAGAAGCAAAAGAAGTCGCATTGGAAGAGATAAGGGTAGGAGATCGTCTCCGAGTTTTGCCTGGGCAAAAAGTTCCTGTGGACGGATGTGTACTCGAGGGAACTTCATCGGTCGACGAATCTATGATTACCGGTGAATCGGTGCCCGTAGAAAAAGGTCCAGGAGAAACCATAACAGGCGCCACCGTTAACCAATCAAATGCTATCGTGATGGAAGCAACACGCGTGGGTGCTGACACGGTTCTTTCCCAAATTCTTTTTATGGTTGCTGCAGCCCAGCGCACCCAAACACCAAGTCAGAAATATGTCGACCAGGTCGCGACTATTTTCGTACCTTTGGTGATTATTGTGGCGCTTGTTTCGTTCGTGAGTTGGGTCTGCTGGGGCCCAGAACCAACTTTCATGTATGGACTATTAGTTTCGATTTCAGTCTTAATAATAGCGTGCCCCTGTGCACTTGGGCTTGCGACGCCCATGTCAATCATCACCGCAATGGGCCGTGGTGCCTCTACCGGGGTATTAATTAAAGAAGCCGAGGCGCTAGAAAAACTTTCGCACGTTGACACGCTCATTATAGATAAGACCGGGACGTTAACTCTGGGAAAACCAACTGTAACGGCCATAAACGCCACCTCTAACCATCCCGAAAGTGTAATCCTTCAACTTGCAGCCAGCCTGCAGCAGGCTTCTGGGCATCCCCTGGCCAATTGCATCATTAGTGCCGCAAACGAAAAAGAACTAACGCTCACAACACCCACCAACACAAAACAATACGTTGGAAAGGGTATTTCTGGTATAATTGATGGGACTAATATTGCGCTAGGCAACGACGCATTAATGAGGGAACTCGGTTTTGATGTCTCAGCCTTAACGCCAGTCGCCGATTTGCACCGCGAAGAAGGCGAAACAGTAATGTTTATGGTCGTAGAAAAAACAATAGTGGCGATGATCAGGAGTGCTGACCGAATTCGCCCGGATGCCCTTGCGGCACTGAACCATTTACGCTCTGACGGTATTAAAATAGTGATGGCAACAGGTGACAACATTAAAACCGCTAATGTTGTTGGAAGGACCCTTGGCATCGCCGAAATTTATGCAGACATGTCACCAACGGACAAACAACATCTGGTTACCGACCTGCAAAAAGCAAATCGTAAGGTCGCCATGGCCGGCGACGGAATAAACGATGCTCCAGCTCTTTCCGCCGCTAATGTGGGTATCGCGATGGGAACCGGCACTGATATTGCTATGGAAAGCGCCGGTATAACCCTTGTCAAAGGCAACCTAACTGGGATTATACGGGCGCGAATACTTGCACGTAAAACTATGGGTAATATTCGTCAAAATCTTCTCTTCGCTTTTGTATATAATACGTTGGGGGTTCCTGTCGCTGGTGGCGTGCTCTACCCGTTTATGGGTATCTTACTTTCACCGATAATCGCAGCGGCAGCGATGAGCTTATCATCAGCGTCCGTGGTCGTAAATGCTCTCCGGCTTAGATATGTTGAGCTTGACGACAATTAGCGGTGCCGCGCTTATACAGCAATCATTAACACCATATTTTATATAGGAAAGACAAATGGATTTAGGGTTGACCAATAAAATCGTGTGGGTGACTGGGGCGACGGGGGCCATAGGTAAGGAAATCGCTGCTGTTTTTACTAGTGAGGGCGCAAAGGTTATCTTGTCAGCGCGAACAGACGCCGACCTTAGTATCCTTAAAGAAAATACTGAAAAAAATGGTAACACTGTAGTCACTCTGCCAGTGGACGTAACACAGCCAAAAGCTGTCGAAAAAGTGGCAAACCAAATCGTGGAAACATTTGGCAGAATTGATATTTTAGCCACTACGGTAGCGGTGCCAGCCTTTGGCCCTTTTAACGAAATCGATTCCGATGTTTTTAGGTCCGCTCTCGAGGTCAAGTATCTCGGGTACATTAACTGTTTCCAAGCGGCGCTCCCTCACATGCTTAAATGTGAAAGTGGCACTATCATTGCGATCACTGGTACGGGCGGCAAACAACCCATCAATATCCATTTACCAGGCGGAAGCGTAAACGCCGCCTTAAATCTCGTCCTCAAGGGGTTAGCCAATGAATATGGTAAAGCGGGAATACGCGTAAATGCTGTATCTCCAGGACCAATTATGTCGGAACGCCAGCAACAAATGATTGACGCCGGTATGGGCAATCCAGCCAAGGGCATTCCCTTAGGACGTCTTGGGGAGGCACGCGAAGTCGCGGATGCTGTCGTTTTCCTTGCGAGCGAGCGCGCGAAATACATAACTGGGCAAGTTTTATCAATCGACGGAGGCGGCATCAAAGCACTGTAGCATTCAAACCAAACATCGTGTTGGGTTCAATGTTATTTGAATGGCACTAGGGTGTTAACCTATACCCGCCTGGCTCTGTTCTAAGAATTTCCGCGTGTGACGGGTCGCGCTCTATTTTTTGTCGGAGCCTATAAATGTGTGTTTCTACTGTATGTGTCGTCGCGGTACGTTCGTAACCCCAAACTTCCGCCAACAATCGCCTGCGCGACACGAATTTTTCTTTATTCTCAAATAAGCAAACCAAAATAGCGCCTTCTTTCTCTGTTAGGCGTATTCTTCGACCAAGCTCTCCATCAGCCATTAAATTTCTATTAGGAAAAAATGTATAGGGGCCGATAAGAAGTCCTCCTGCCGCACCATGACTATCTTCCAGAACAAGGGACCTTATATCATTCAAAAGCATCGATAACTTAAAGGGTTTTATAAAGGACCGCTCGACCGATAGCTTTCCGTCAAAAGAAGGTATGGGACCACCATCCTCGCTAATTAATAGTATTAACGGAATTATAGGGTAACAATCGTGTAATCGTCTTACGAACTGAATACTATTTGTATCTTGGGCTGATATTCCAACAAGGAATAGGTGGGGCCGGAACGATTGTGCCTTAACTAATCCTTTTTGGGCGGTTGAAACCGCTTCAAACACAAATTCGTCATCCCTTTGAAATTGTTCCCTAAGAGATGACTGTAAAAATTCATCCTTATCAATTAATAAAAGTCTTTTGGTGGCCAAAAAATTAGCTTTCTTTCTTTGCAAAATAGAGAATTAAAGCGGCAAGGGCCATGACTCTTATATCTCGCCAATAACAAACAATAAGAAATAAATGGAAATTAAATGATAACTTACGGGCACGCCATGGTTTTTAGTCTTTATAAAGCGGTTCGTTTCGAGTAGATGGGCTAAATTTAACTATCAAAACAATCAGATAGGTCAAAACTAAAACAATGAAGCTTCTCATAACTACGAGCGGTTCCGCACATTATCGAAATAAAGTTTACGCCGTCGCGATCGGTCGCAGAGGAGTAACGAACAGAAAAACTGAGGGTGATGGCGCTAGTCCCGCCGGTACTTATAGGCTCCGCCGAGCCTTTTATCGAGCGGATCGTATTTTACCTCCCATCACGGATCTCGAGTTAATTAAAATAAAGAACACCGATGGCTGGTGTGACGCACCGAAGGACCCGAACTATAACAAGCTTGTCACTTTACCTTATCACGCCAGTTACGAAGCCCTGCACCGAAGAGATTCCGCATATGACATCGTCATAACAACAGATCACAATACAGATCCCGTAGTCTCTGGGGCTGGGAGCGCGATTTTTATCCACCTGAAAAAAGGAAAGGGGGACCAAAGTACGGAGGGGTGTGTTGCTTTTTCTGAACCAGACTTGCGAGAAATTCTGCGCCTATGGAACCCCACCAACGATCGGCTGGTCATCCAGTTGGCGTACGGGGTCCAAAAATAGCTGTTCCCACTCGAACTTCTGTTGCACCGAGGCGCACCGCACTTTTGAAATCAGCCGACATGCCCATACTCAGGCGAGACAAGCCGTTCCTCTTCGCAATCTCAGATACAAAAGCAAAGTGCAGGGCCGGTGGTTCCGCCTGGGGTGGAATACACATCAATCCCACAATGGGAAGGCCGTATATGTTCCGACAATCTTTTATGAAGGTATCAGCATTCGCCGGTAGGATGCCCGCCTTTTGTGGCTCCTCACCTGTGTTAACTTGGATAAAAATATCAGGAATTGAGTTCTGTTTTTCAATCTCCTTAGAAAGCGCGCGTGCTAATTTTTCTCGGTCCAAAGTATGGATTGCTCTAAACAATCCAACGGCATCACGCGCCTTATTGGTCTGCAGAGGGCCAATCAGGTGTAGTGCGGCATCCGGATATTCTTCGCATATTTCTCTCCATTTAGTCTGTGCTTCCTGAACGCGATTTTCGCCAAAACAGGCGTGCCCGGCGCAACACGCTGCCCGAAGGAGCGTCACCGGCTGCGATTTAGAAACCGCGATCAGTGAAACATCACCCGTTTCTCTGCCGACCTCGTTAGCCGCCCGACCAATGGATTGCAGGACGTCTTCAATTCTTTGTTTTATTTCCTGTGCGACTTCGGCAACCATGATTTTCTGTGTTCTTAATTAAAGCATTTGTCCATTTGTGGGCACTCCAGCACCCGGTTGAATTGTATGCCGACTGAAAGTTAGACACAAACCAAACAAAAAAGAGGGCGGCCCAAGGGCCGCCCTCCGCTACCTCTATACTCTATACAGGATTAAAACCTAATTTTTACACCTGTAACAAGGGCATAGCCGCTGTTGCTGCTTGAAGAAGCCGCACCTGATGTGCCTTCGTCATGATCAGCATAGAAGTAAGTTGCATGCCACGTCGCACCCTTGCCGAGCGAACGGCTCATGGAAATACCATATGTGCGCGATTCATCATCCTTGGCACCAGTGTTATTGCTGCCGTTATTGGTAGAATTAGCCATCACGAACGCAAACTTGCTCGAGCCCATCGTGTATCGGACACCGAACTCATAGGTGTCTGAACCAGCGGCTCCAGAGGTTGCCGAAGACGTGGCTCTTTCAGCCCGATCATGCTTCGAAAGCGCTACTTCTATGGCGCCAGACTTAACTTTGACACCGTAGCCAACTTCTAAGGGGTCGTCGCCAGACGCAGCTGCGCCTGTTTTCGCCGAAGCAAAGCCGAGACCCACTGTTACGCCCATACCGCCAGCCTTGGTCGAGTAATTTAACCCGCCGGAAATATGTTCATGATCAGCAGCTTTGGTGGCCTTGGAGTTGCTGTCCTGTGTGGCCATAGCAGCATAACCAATACCAAACTGCAGGCCGCTTACACGTGGAGACATGTAGGAAACGCCGTCACCGTCACTGGACGTTTCGACGTGGGCAGTACCTTCCGTGGCCACACCACTTGGTTTGCTTACCCAGTTTCCAATATTGTAGGGAAGCGCAGGACCAGCACCCATGAGGAATGAACCCTGTGTACCAGCGGTCAAACGCTTGCCGGCAAGGTCATGCACGCCAAGGATGATTTGACCGAACGAGCCATCGAGTTTGAGCCAGGTTTCATCAACCGGGTCGCTGCCGATATGCGTTCCGCCTTCAAGCTCCATACGGCCGGTGACTTTCATTCCGTTGTTCAATTTACCGGTTGCGGTAAACAGAATCTCGGAATCGTCTTTTACGTCCCAGGCTATTTCACTTGCAGTCTGTGCGCTGTCATAGGCACTGTCATTCTCGCCAAAACCAATGTGTTTGTCGATAAAACCACCTATTTTTAGCTTTATCGCCCCCGCAGGCGAACTTAGCGCGAGGCCAAGCGCAACTGCTGGAACAGTTGTAAGAAGATGTTTTTTCATAATGTTTCCTATAGCTTTATATATAAAGTGTGGCGTAGTAGAGTGAGGCATAAACATTAGCCCCACCAAAGTTATTGCCACCACAGAGCCTTTTTAATTCTCAATGACCCGGGAATACAAGCGTTCTCAACGAATCTAAGGCATTTTTATCACAAATGTGACAAAATAGCCACACTGGGGGTTTTTAGAGGGCCATTGGGTGGAATATTAATTTGAGTTATTCGATGAAAAATTATAAACGAACGGTGAAAGGTTTCAGGCCGTAATGCAATCAACTAAAGTTCTTTTCGCGATCATTCTCATTACATTTGGAATGGTTAGCGCATGCGGAAGCCCCAGCTTCATAAAACCGGAAGATGATCCAGACCTCTTGCCCCCCACAGTCGACGGTAGCCCAGAGGTAGAGGGCTCCATATTAGGCGGTAGCGGCGGTATTTCTATTGACGACCTATTGGGGACCAACAAAAAACGTGGCGGCGGTGGTGGTGGTGGTGGAATAGGAGTTAACGTCTACCTTTGGCGCGCAACGCTCAATACATTGGCATTTTTACCCTTAAAATCGGCCGATCCTTTTGGCGGCGTAATTATTACTGATTGGTATACCCCGCCCGAGACACCGCAGGAGCGATTAAAGCTAAACGTATACATCCTTGATCGAACACTTTCATCCGATGCTGTAAGAGTTTCGGTTTTTAGGCAAACTAAAATAGCTAACGATTGGGTTGAAGCGCCAGTAAAAAAAGAAACGGGGATAAAGTTGGAAGATCAAATTCTCATGCGGGCACGACAACTTCGTGTGGCAGCAAAGCGATTTTCAAAATGATTTATATTGTGAGTTTTTTCAGAATAATGAGAGTATTATTTTTTGTGGTTTGTCTAGCAGAATAGGCGGAACTCAATAGATAAACAGTTGTTAAAAACTGTGTTTAATGATGGTTTGCGATATGAGCCTTGATCGATACCCGTTTAAAGACGCTGAAAAACGTTGGCAGAAAGTATGGGAAGACCAAAACTGCTATCAAGCGTTCGAGGATTCAACTCGCCCTAAATATTACGTACTCGAGATGTTTCCCTATCCCTCGGGTCGTATTCACATGGGCCATGTTCGTAATTATACAATGGGCGATGTCGTAGCCCGTTTTAAGCGGGCACAAGGTTTCAATGTACTGCACCCTATGGGTTGGGATGCGTTTGGTATGCCTGCAGAAAACGCCGCGATGGAAAAGAAAGTCCATCCCGCGGAGTGGACATATTCCAATATTGAAACCATGCGGCAACAATTAAAAATGATGGGCCTTTCTATAGATTGGAGTCGAGAATTTGCTACATGTGATCCTGACTATTACAGACATGAACAGCAGATGTTTATTGATTTCCTGGACGCGGGACTGATAGACCGGCGGGAAAGTTGGGTAAATTGGGATCCCGTTGACCATACTGTGCTCGCCAATGAACAAGTTATAGACGGCCGAGGGTGGCGCTCAGGGGCTCCAGTAGAAAAACGACGCTTGTCCCAATGGTTTTTTAAAATAACCGAGTATGCCGAAGATCTGTTGAATTCACTAGAATCGTTGCAGCGTTGGCCAGACAAAGTGCGGTTAATGCAATCAAATTGGATTGGCAGATCCGAGGGATTGCGTATGAAATTTGAGATTATCGGGCATGAAGACGGGCTCGAAGTATATACGACGCGGCCAGACACTCTTTTTGGCGCGAGCTTCTGTGCAATTTCACCAGAACATGGGCTCGCCGATAGGTTGGCAAAAGAAAATCGCCAGCTCGCGGTATTTATAAAAGAATGCAGCCTACGCGGCACATCAGAGGCTGTTATAGAGCGAGCCGAAAAAATAGGTTTCGATACTGGATTAGAAATTAAGCACCCGTTCGTGAAAGATAAAACGATACCGCTATACGTGGCCAATTTTATACTGATGGACTACGGTACGGGCGCTATTTTCGGATGCCCAGCACATGACCAAAGGGATTTAGATTTTGCCAGGAAATATGACCTCGAAGTTCTGCCGGTCGTTCTTCCCGAAGGCTGTAAAAACTTCGATATATCGGATGAAGCATACACGGGTCCGGGGATATTAACAAATTCCGACTTTCTTGACGGATTAAGCGTCGAAGATGCAAAAATCGAGATTACAAATCGAGTCGAGGCCCTGGGTTTAGGAACCCGCGAGATTAATTTCCGATTACGCGACTGGGGAATTTCCCGTCAGCGGTATTGGGGGTGCCCTATTCCAATCATACACTGTGAGGACTGCGGCGCTGTACCCGTACCCTCGTCAGACCTCCCAGTCGTTTTGCCAGACGACGTTTCGTTTGATAGCCCTGGGAACCCTCTAGCGACCCATAGTGTATGGCGGGAAGTGGATTGCCCTTCTTGCGGAAAACCAGCAAAACGAGAAACAGACACTTTTGACACTTTTGTCGATTCATCATGGTATTTTGCGCGATTTTGTTCGCCAAACGCCCCAACGCCCACAGAAGCCTCTGCTATAAAATACTGGCTGCCTGTCGATCAATATATCGGCGGCGTAGAGCACGCGATACTGCACCTACTTTACTCACGGTTTTTTATGCGGGCCATGACCCAGACAAAACACTCCGACCTAGCTGAGCCGTTCTCAGGGCTGTTTACTCAGGGAATGGTCTGTCACGAGACATATCGATCTGAGGACGGTCAGTGGGTTGAGCCTTCAGCCGTGAAAGAAGGGGAAGACAAAGCACTAATTGACGCTCGCACCGGCAATAATATTATCGTTGGTCGGTCTGAAAAAATGTCTAAATCGAAGAAAAACGTGGTAGATCCTGAGGACATAATTGACTTGTACGGCGCCGATACGGCGCGTTGGTTTATGCTATCCGACAGCCCTCCGGACCGGGACCTCGACTGGACAGAGGCGGGTATCACTGGTGCCTGGCGCTTCACTAACCGCGTGTGGCGTTTAGTTGCCTCTTTTTCTGAGGAGCATTCAGCATCAGAACACGTTATGGAAACAGAAGCCGACACGAAGTTGCGCCAAGCCGTGCACGCAACTATAGCGAATGTAACGACAGACCTAGAAGCTTTCCACTTTAATCGCGCTGTCGCGCGAATTCATGAGTTGGTAAACGTGCTCGGGAATGCGCCACCAGCAGAACACAAGGCCAGCTTGCGTGACGGGTTAGAAACACTGACTTTATTACTCGGACCAATGATGCCCCACCTGGCAGAAGAACTTTGGCATTGTTTAGGCCAAAAAACATTAGTTGCCGATTGTCCCTGGCCCACTGTTGACGAAACATATTTGAAAAAAGACACTATCGAAATAGCGGTTCAAGTTTCCGGCAAGCTGCGCGGCACGATAAAGATTGATCGAGATGCTGACCAAAGCATCGCAGAAAAAGTGGCTCTTTCCCTGCCAACCGTAGCCGCAGCTCTTGCAGATAGAAAAATAAAAAAGATTATCTACATCCCTAATCGGATTATCAATGTTATACCCTGATCAACCAAGACCACGCACGGGGGCCCGACGTAATATTTTCTGCTCTGTCGTAGGTATTTTTTTATTCGTTTCGGGATGCGGGTTCACTGGCATCCACGGCCCGCAGTCTCCAGCGACCATATCTAACCTCGCGACATTTGAAATAAACCCTATACCAGATCGAATAGGACAAATGCTCCGAAATGAATTAATTGATCGTATGCGACACGGCAGGAAAATTGATGCACCACGTTTTTATGTTTCAGTTTTGCTTGTCGAACGCCTTAACCAACTTGGTATACGCAAAGACGATGTCGCAACGCGGGCCAACTTAATACTCAATGCCACCTTTCGAGTAAGCCGGGAACAAAAGGGGCAGCCCGTATATGTGGGACGCAGCCGGTCAGTAAGTAGTTACGATATCCTTGCCTCTGATTTCGCTACTCTGAGTGCTCTTCAGGATGCACGTCGTCGAGGTGTTAAAACCCTCGCCCAAACTATAACAAATCGGATATCGGTATGGTTAGTACAGAGACAACGGGTCAAAGGCAAAAAATGAAAATTGCTGCAAAGCAAGCCGACGCGTTCGTATTAACAGTACCTGACACAATATACGCGATACTCATTTATGGCCCAGATTCAGGGCTTGTTCGAGAGCGGGCGGGAAAAGCGGTAAAAGCGATTGCCGGCGCCACCGTAGATCCATTCAACGTTGTTGAATTTGCGCAAACTGCCCTTCGCGATGACCCCTCACGCATCACTGATGAAGCTTGCACAATATCCATTACCGGCACAAGAAGGGTCATTCGAATTCGCGACGCCACTGATGCTATAACCGCTGCGGCCAGTCACGCGATTGATGCAAAAGGTGGCGCCTTAATCATCGTAGAAGGGGGGGAGTTATCCCCCCGATCCAAGCTACGGGCTTTGTTTGAGAAAAGTGACCACGCGGCAGCAATTCCTTGTTATATGGATGAGGGCAACAGCCTAAAGGCCTGGGTCCGGGAAACACTTTTAGAAGAAAACTTATCAACCAATTCAGATGTCATATCCTGGATTGCTTCAAACCTCGGTGCTGATCGCATGGTTAGCCGCATGGAGTTAGAAAAACTAAAGTTATATGTGTCCGGTCAAAAAGCCGTGACCCTGGAAGATGCCCAATCGATTATTGGGGATGCTGCCGTTTTGGCTATTGACGATATAATTTACGCCGCAGCGGGCGGCGATCTACCAAGTCTTACCATTTCGCTGTCACGGGCACATTTAGAGAATATCCCTCCAATTTCAATACTACGCTCGGCGAACCGCCATTTTACGCGACTTGAGCAAACCTCTGGTCATATTTCAAAAGGCCTATCAGCCGAACAAGCAATAAAAAAGTTGCGACCTCCGATATTTTTCAAACGAGAGGCGGCCTTTCGACATCAATTGCAAAAATGGCGCCCACAGCTCCTAAGCCGCGCTCGAGAGTCGCTAATTAAGGCTGAAATAGAGTGCAAAAAAAATAACGCTCCGGCACCGAATATTTGCGACCGTGTTTTGATGAAATTAGCGGTAATGGGCGGCGCCACTATAGTCCGTTAACAATACTAAAATGCTTTTATTCTGATGAACAAGGTGGGGCTAAACCCAACCCTAAAGATGTATGAAATCGGCAATAACCAATCAAAACTAAAGGAAACATAAATGCCCGACAAAGAAAGTGTTTTACGCGACCTTGTAATTGGAAATCGGGTTCTGGCCAACGAAAACATATTAGATGCATACGGCCACATAAGCGTCCGCAATCCCGAAAATCCCAAGCATTATTTCTTGTCGTGTTCACGGAGCCCGGAGTTGGTTCAACGCAGCGACATAATGGAGTTTAGATTGGACGGAACACCGATCGGAAACGATCAGCGCACTCCCTACCTTGAACGCTTTATCCATGGCGCGGTGTATGAACGCAATCCAGAAACTTGCGCTGTCGTCCACAGTCATGCTGAGGAGATCCTGCCCTACACTATCTCCAACCAAGCTTTAATTCCGGTCATTCATTCCGCCGGTATCATAGGTTCTGTGACACCATTATGGGACATCGCGAATAACTTCGGAGATACGACGTTACTTGTCGTGAACATAGAACAGGGTCGCGACCTCGCTATGAAGTTGGGTAATAATAGTGTCGTATTAATGCGTGGCCACGGTTTTGCCGCAGCAGGGCAATCACTTTCAGAAGTTGTAAGAATCTCCATTATGTTGGCACGTAACGCTCGGGTGCTTACTACCGCTCTCAAATTTGGCGGCGTTAAGCCCTTGACTGCAGGGGAAATCGCCTTACGTCAGAAAATGAGGGCAGATGGACAAGAATTCTACCGAGCCTGGGAGTACTGGGCCACCCGCGCCGGATGTTCCAACATGCTATCAAGAAACGTAAAATGATATTAACGGGCTATTGACAAAAGCTCAGCAAATTATGGGAAAATTTGTAGAACTACCCAGGCAAGATGTCTCTTCCTTCACGATTGGCTATTGCGCAATCTATTGACAGCGTCATGATGGTACGAATTCTTTCTCATCGTAAAGCTGAATTATAAAGCCCGATGGACTAAAATAACCTATTATGGAACTTGTCTGCCAACATCCTAACGTCAAATAGCGCCGTATCGGGACGTGTTCGTCGTCAGCCGCTCAATCACATGGTCTAATTGTTCCAACGATTGATATTTGACACTTATCGACCCACCTGTACCGTCATGTATAATTTCGACATTTGCACCAAGAGTTCGGGTCAAGTCTTCTTCCAAAGCTAACGTATCAGCAGTTTTTTCGTTTTTTGCTTTTTTGTTTCTCTTTTTAGTAAAACCACGGTTTCCAATGCGCTCGGCTTCACGAACCGAAAGACCTTTCTGCACAATTTGTCTCGCAAGCACTGAGGGGTCTTTAGAACCCAGAACTGCGCGAGCGTGGCCCGCTGTTAACTTCCCCTCCAAAAGCAAAGTTTGGACATCGTGTGGTAGATCTAACAAACGCATCGTATTTGAAATATGTGGTCGGCTTTTCCCAACGACCTGAGCAATCTGCTCTTGAGTTTGGTGGAACTCAGCCGCCAATCTTGCATACGCCGCCGCTTCTTCCATTGGGGACAATTGATCGCGCTGAATATTTTCAATCAACGCAACCGCGAACGCCTCCGAGTCCGAAAGGTCGCGGACGATAACCGGAGCCTCATGAACCTGCACCCGTTGTGCGGCACGCCAGCGGCGTTCTCCAGCAATTATTTCATATGTCTCTTTATCGATTGGGTTGGGGCGAACAATTAAGGGCTGCAAAATACCCTGTTGTTTGATAGATTCTGCCAGTTCATCCAACCCAGAATCGTCAAATTGGCTTCTTGGTTGAAGAGGATTAGGCACTAATTTCGCAATCGCTATAGTTCGGGCATCCGCCGCCACCCCTTCATCCAATAACCCGACTTCCGGGTGCGGTTCCCTGTACTCAGAACGGGATTCCCCAAACAAGGCTTCTAATCCACGCCCCAGTTGATTTGGGCGCGATTTATTATCGGTCATGGTGTATCTCCCGTCGAATCCGACCATTTAATTTCGGGTGAAGCTTTTTCGGCGCTTAAAAGGTGGTGCCGCCGAAGCATTTCTGAGGCCAAGCGCACATAGGCCTGAGAACCTGCGCAGTTCAAATCATACAAAAGAACCGGTTTGCCATGAGAAGGTGCCTCCGATACCCGGACATTTCTTGGTATAATAGTGTCAAAAACTTTCTCTCCAAAAAATCGACGAACATCTTCCTCAACTAAAGCAGACAATTTATTTCTTACATCATACATCGTTAACGCTATACCATCGAGATTCAACCGTGGGTTGAATTTTTGGGTTATTCGGTTGATTGTTTTAACGAGCTGGCTCAGCCCTTCGAGCGCTAGAAACTCACACTGCAAGGGAACCAGTACCGAATCCGCCGCCACCAAGCCGTTTAAGGTCAATAGACCCAGAGCTGGGGGACAATCAATAAACACATAATCATATTTGCGCTCCCCGACACTTATTGCATCGCGAAGCCGATATTCCCGTTTTTCAGCACCAACAAGTTCTATCTCTGCCCCCGATAGGTCAATTGTGGAAGGCAAAACCTGCAATCCTGGTATCTCCGTATCCAGCGTTGCTTCGTTCACGGTTATACTTCCGAGCAAAAGATCGTATGTGCCCTGTTCACGGCGAGAACTTTCGATACCGAATCCTGTAGAGGCATTGCCCTGGGGATCTAGGTCAATAACTAGAACCTTCCGACCCACGGCCGCCAAGGCCGTGGCAAGATTTATAGCTGTTGCTGTTTTGCCCACACCCCCCTTTTGATTAGCAATCGCTATAATGCGTCCATCGCGTTTTTTCTGACGCCCGAAAACCGCATCTTCTTTTAATGGCAGCATCATACCTATCTAACGTTCATTTATAGGTTAAACAACGGCTGGGACAGCAGAAAATTTCGCCTGTGCAATCCCGAAGAAAACATGGACAATACATATTTTAGATGGACTTTAAATTACTTATTCGCAATATGCGGCTCTCGTGTGATGTACGGCTCCGAAAAGTTTCCAACGTCATTGTCCAGTGTTTTTGGGCCTCGGTCAATTCCTCCCTCCAACGCGCACCCTTCATGAAAAGGCACGTCCGCGCACCCAACAAATCTGCCATTTCACACAATTTATCAAGTGGCGCGAGAGCCCGCGCTGTAATAATATCCACAGGCTTTTTCTTTGATTCGGCAAATAGGCTCTCTATCCTTTTGCTCATTACCGTAGCGGGTGCGCCGGTTCGTTCAATAACCTCTCGTAAAAATATGCCCTTACGTTGGCGGGAGTCTATCAATCGGGTAGGTAGTCCAGTTGAAATGGCCAATACAAGCCCGGGAAAACCTGCGCCACTGCCCAAGTCCGTAATTGTTTGCGTCGACTGTGGCAGGCAATCTATAAGTTGAAACGAATCTAACATATGGCGCTTCCACAAATCGCCAAGAGTGCTTTTTGATACCAAATTAAGTGTTTTCTGATTCTGTATTAGGAGTTCGGCATAGATTTCAAGTTTATGCATCGTTTCACGTGAAACATTTTCATTACGGGCAAAATTATCTTTTGTTAGCGCGCCATTGTCGAGGGTCATATCAGGCCGCTAGCCGGCGAACGTGGCGCAGTAGGGCCGTTATTGCGGCGGGCGTCACCCCCGGTATCCGCCCCGCGGCGCCAATCGTCCGGGGCCGAACAACCGATAACCTTTCCCGCATCTCATTAGAAAGGCCGCCAATCTCCGAATAATCCATGCCGTCTGGCAAGGTCAATGTTTCGTCCTTCCGAAATGCTTCAATATCGGCCCGCTGCCGCTCCAAATAGCCGGCATAAAGAGACTCTGTTGCCAGTTGTTCTAGTATTGCCTTCGAAAAACTACTGAGCTCTGGCCACAGTTTGTAGATCTTTTCGATCCTTACGCCCTTATGGGCTAACAGCTTCAGCGCCGTTCTTGGGGCTCCGTCTTGAGAAACTTTAATTTTCTCTTCCGCCAATTGTTTGGGGGTTGCTTTTAGTAAGGCCAGCCTTTCTCGAGCACGGGAAATAGAGGACATTTTCTCTTTAAATGCGGTCCGGCGGATCATACCGACACACCCCAACTCCAGACCAATGGGTGTTAATCGCTGATCAGCATTGTCTGCCCTTAGGGACAGCCGATATTCAGCCCGAGAAGTAAACATTCGATACGGCTCAGAGACCCCCCGGGTAATCAAATCATCGATCATTACGCCAATATAGGCATCGGCGCGATCTAGAACAAAAGCCGTAGGCTCCCCGCTACTTTTTCTGGCTGCATTTAATCCAGCCATTAGGCCCTGTGCAGCCGCCTCTTCATAACCTGTCGTTCCATTTACTTGCCCGGCGAGGTATAGGCCGGATACACGCCGGGTCTCGAGCGATGGGAGTAGCTCACGAGGATCAATAAAATCATACTCTATGGCATACCCGGGCCTTAGAACAGCAGCCTGCTCTAACCCCGCTATCTTGCGCAGGAACTGTATTTGGACTTCTTCCGGCAATGACGTTGATATTCCATTAGGATAAACCGTTTGATCATCCAGACCCTCAGGTTCCAAGAATATCTGGTGCCGCGAACGATCCGCAAAACGAACTACCTTGTCTTCTATAGATGGACAATATCTTGGACCAACGCCCTCTATCGCGCCGCTATACATTGGGGCGCGATGGATATTCTTCTTAATAATATCGTGCACTTGAGGATTTGTATGGGTTATGAAGCAAGGAATTTGGGGGGTGTCCACTGTGTGATTCAGGGCGGAAAATGGGACGGGGGGTTGATCTCCATGTTGCGCTTCCAGACCCGACCAATCAATCGTTTGTCCGTCTAAGCGCGGTGGTGTCCCGGTTTTTAGGCGACCCATCATAAATCCAAGTCTTTCAAGTGTCACTGAGAGGTCAATGGTGGGTTTTTCGCCAACGCGTCCGGCGCCCGTTCGTTTTTCACCAACATGGATAACCCCCCTTAGAAAGGTTCCAGCGGTCAACACCACGGCACTGCTCTTAATTTCGCGGCCATCCTCCAATTTGACCCCCATCACGCCTGGTGCCGCTCCTCGTTCAGCAAGAAGCAGGTCGTGCACGCAGCCTTCTATAATATGCAAATTGGGTAGCTCCGACAAAATACGCTGCATGGCGTTGCGATAAAGCGCCCTATCGGTTTGGGCACGGGGTCCTTGCACCGCCGGGCCCTTTCGCCGATTAAGGATACGAAATTGTATTCCTGCGTCATCTGTGACCCTCCCCATCAAGCCGTCTAACGCATCAATTTCACGCACCAAATGTCCCTTCCCGAGACCACCGATCGCGGGGTTACACGACATTTCTCCTATTGTCTTCATTTTGTGCGTAACGAGCGCTGTGATAGCGCCCATCCGCACCGCAGCAGCGGCCGCCTCGCACCCCGCATGGCCACCGCCAACGACGACGACATCAACACTGCAAAGATCTTTGTTCATCGGTCGCAATATACGTTTACCTTTGCGTCCAGTAAAGTTCCAACAGGGGGCCTGCGCGCTATTGTTTCACGTGAAACAAAAACATCTTGCGGTTAACCGGACCAGTTACTTACCAATACAGAATTCGGCAAAAATTCTATCCAATATGTCCTCAACATCCACGCGGCCGGTTACCCGCCCGATGGCACGTGCGGCCAGCCTAAGGTCTTCTGCAAGAAGCTCTACAGCCGTGGCCTCTGTAGCGCGTACCAACGATGCCAAGCACTCGCTAATAGCCTGTCTGTGTCGAAGACGACTCAAGAAATTATTTCTTGTGCCAATTTCCAACCTCTTTTCTATATATGAGTTAACAGCCGTTACCAACTCCGCTAACCCTTGCCCGGTTTTTGCTGAAAGGCGGACCGTGCTATAATCGGCCGGCCACTCTACGGCCCCACTCGTTTTGTCTATCTTGTTTGCGACAATTATGGTGTTTTGGATTGATAGCTGATCCAAAGTAGCCTTATCGATGACGTTACTTACATCAAACACCGCTAGCCGAAGCTCCGCATCTTTACTTACGTCCAGCGCACGCCTAACCCCCTCTCGCTCTACAGGATCGTTGGTTTCCCGGAGCCCCGCGGTGTCAAAAAATATAACCGGCCACCCCCCAATGTCTATTCGTGCCTCAATAACATCGCGTGTAGTACCAGCATGCTCGGAAACTATCGCCACCTCCCTATCCAGGAGAGCGTTCAATAACGTCGATTTTCCCGCATTTGGCGCTCCAAGAATTGCTACTTTAAATCCATCTCTTATAATCTCACCCCGTCGGTTATCATCAAGAAATTCGTTTATATCCACAGCCAATCGTTTGGCGCCGGAAATAGCCACGCCAAGTATTTCAGCTGGAACTTCATCCTCGGGAAAATCAATACCTGCCTCAACTTTTGCCTGTAATTCAATGATTTTTTTTCGCCATATCTCTAATTTTTCTGCCAGGCCGCCCGCCATTTGGTGAAGCGCTTGTTTTCTTTGCTCTGCCGTATCCGCATCTACTAAATCTGCGGTCGCTTCCGCCGCAGTTAAATCTATTTTTCCAGAATAAAAAGCACGTTTTAAAAATTCTCCGGGTTCCGCCATTCTTAATCCAACACACCTTGATAGCGCTGATGCTAATGCCTTTGAGGTCGCTGCGCCCCCATGAACATGTAGTTCTATGACGTCTTCCCCTGTGAAACTCGCAGGTTTCGGAAACATTATACCAATGGCATCATCAATTACTTCGCCGTTTTCAGGATCCACTAAACAACACCTTGTCGCTTTTCGAGGTTCTGGTATTCTTTTTCCCTGGTTTAACGCACTAAGCGCTAGCTTTGCATGGGGGCCGGAAATACGAAATACAGCTAACCCCGCCCGACCAGGCGCGGTGGACAAAGAAAATATTGTATCCAGAGAATGTACATCCAAATGATTCTGCACTTAGATTTCCTCAATCAACACAAAACAGCAAACACTCTTTACACAGGGGTCCGCCACAGCGGACAAAACAATTGCCTGTATATACATACACTTACCTGGCGGCGTGCCCGTGCGTCATAAGTGCACGTACAACAATAAACAAAACGATGGAATTTAGAATATGCCAAACAAAATGTGTCCCGATTGATATTTGGTCGCACACCGACTGGTCTAAACTCCGGAAGGCTAGAGAAATAGCGAATAGGGCCCCTCCCCATAAAAAAGCCTTACCGGCGGACCGCGGCCGACGATATTCCAAATACGTTCCTATACTAAAGAGCCCAAAACGCGCCGCGACGTATGCCCCGCCCTCGTAACCTGAGAGCACATGGACTAGTATAGCAATAGCCACCACGACCCCAACCCCCAAACCACTAACAACGAGCCCAAATCCTGCAAGTTGTCGAAATGATACCCAACTAGCAAGCAGTATAAACACCCCAATCGGGATTATGTCCGCCAACATAGCCCAGAGAACAGCGTGAGTATGAAACAACCAACTCCCTATCCCGATACCATAGATCAATCCGTTTAGCACCCACAGAGCTCCGCGCCCACGATTCCTATCAACCGTCCTTACCAGTAGGACTGTTATGGCAACAGCACTAAAAATAAACATTAGATTTGTGACCGCATTTAAAGGCTCTGCCCAATACTCGGGACCCATTCTCTCGCAATACAAATCCATGTAACTTGTTTTCATTGCCTCACTCTAATTCCACCACCTAAAATCGGTCTTATTCCGACGCCTCTAAGGGGGCACGGTATCCCATTTTTCCGCAGAAACTCCATAGAGTTCTGCCCTAATATAAACCCGCACAACACGTTTGCATAAATTGCACGCCAAAATAACATACGCACCGGTGACTTTTTGCTGCTCCACCGTTATTCTTGTTGTAAATTGAATACCTTTACGAAGTGAAGCTAGGCACACACGAGGAAAAGGATGTCCATTACATTAATGCGCCCTGCTGACAGCATCGGCCCATTTTCTGCTCATACCACTGAGTTACACGCTACCGCCAGCCCCCGCGCCTTGGTTTTCAACCACTTGACCACCCCTATTTTGCCCTCAACAACAACACTAATACCCCCCGCGTGGCCACCTTGTTAGAAAAGGTTTTTACCCAGCGATTTCAACTAACCGCCGCTGATTATTTTTAATCGTAGAAGTATCCGACTAAAACATTCCAATATTAAAACCCAACAAAGGAAACGTAAATGCCCAAAGCGATTGTAGTTGACCAGCCTGGCTCACCTTCGGTTTTAAAATGGAAAGACATAGAAATTGTCCGTCCGGCGAGCGGAGAAGTTACTGTTCGCGCAAAAGCTATTGGTGTCAACTTTATCGATATTTACCACCGATCGGGCCTTTATCCGATACCGATGCCGTTTACGCCAGGCGGCGAAATGTGCGGTGAAATAGAGGCTGTCGGCGCTGGCGTCAGCGGGTTTAAGATTGGAGATCGGGTGGCCACTGGTACTGCTGGATTGGGCTGTTATTCGGAGATCCAAAACATAGATACCTCAAAACTTATAAAGGTTCCGCGAGAGATTCCGAACGACATTGCGGCCGCGATGATGCTCCAAGGCATGACTGTCCAATTCCTTGTCCGCCAGGTCTACAAAGTGGGAAAGGGAGACACCATCCTTGTCCATGCGGCCGCTGGTGGCGTCGGACTAATATTGTGTCAATGGGCAAAACACCTCGGAGCTACTGTAATCGGCACCGTCGGCTCTCCCGGCAAGGCCCGCCTAGCAAAAGCCCATGGATGTGACTTTCCCATAATTTATAGCCGAGAAAATTTTGTGGACCGAGTCCGCAAAATCACAAAAGGCACTATGGTTCCAGTAGTCTATGACTCTGTAGGAAAAGCAACCTGGCCTGCTTCACTCGACTGCCTCCAACAACAAGGCCTATTTGTCACTTTTGGTAATGCGTCTGGTCCCATTCCGCCAATTGAACCCGCGATTCTTGCACAAAAGGGCTCCCTCGTCATGACGCGTCCAACGTTATTTCATTTTGCGGACACACCAGAAAAAATGCGGAGAATGGCAACAGAGGTCATTAAGGTTGTAAAAGCTGGTGCCGTAAAAATAGAAGTTAATCACAAATATTCGTTGCGGGAGGCCGCTCGTGCACATCGTGATTTAGCCGCAAGGAAAACCACGGGTTCAATTGTTCTCGAACCCTAATTTTCGAACATAACCGGGAAAATTAACGAAGTTATTGATTCATTGAATCGAAAAAATCATCATTAGACTTTGTGCCTTTTAGCTTTTCGAGCAAAAACTCCATAGCATCTACAACCCCCATTGGTGTGAGAATTCTACGCAGCACCCACATTTTCGCTAAAACCCCCTTATCAACCAACAATTCTTCTTTTCGGGTCCCCGATTTCGTAATGTCCATCGCGGGAAAAGTACGTTTATCAGCCAACTTTCTATCCAGTATTATTTCCGAGTTGCCCGTGCCTTTGAATTCCTCAAAAATTACTTCATCCATCCGCGACCCAGTATCGATCAAGGCCGTTCCAATTATTGTCATTGAACCCCCCTCCTCAATATTACGTGCAGCACCAAAAAAGCGTTTTGGACGCTGTAGAGCGTTCGCGTCAACGCCACCCGTCAACACCTTGCCGGACGACGGCACTACAGTATTGTAGGCACGCGCTAGACGAGTAATGGAGTCAAGCAGAATCACCACGTCGTGTTTGTGTTCAACTAGTCTTTTCGCCTTTTCGATAACCATTTCGGAAATGGTCACATGACGTGAGGCCGGTTCGTCAAAGGTTGACGAAATTACCTCACCATTTACGGATCTTTGCATATCCGTGACCTCTTCCGGTCTTTCATCTATTAGGAGCACTATAAGATATACATCCGGGTGAGATGAGGTTATCGCAGCTGCAATTGATTGTAACATCATCGTCTTGCCGGTACGGGGCGGAGCAACGATTAGGCCCCTTTGGCCCTTGCCCAACGGTGTTATAAGATCCACGATACGTGGTGTCATGTCACTAATCGTTGGGTCTGCTGTATCTAAATTTAGCTTTTCTTCGGGATAAAGCGGTGTCAAATTATCAAAATTAATTCGATGCCTCACTTTTTCGGGATCGTCAAAATTAATTTGACCAACCTTCAGCAGCGCAAAATACCGCTCTCCATCTTTGGGCGCCCGAATTTCCCCCTCCACTGTATCACCCGTACGTAACCCAAACCGTCGTATCTGGCTGGGAGATACATAAATATCATCCGGACCAGGAAGGTAGTTCGCTTCGGGAGAACGAAGAAAACCAAAACCATCCTGTAGAATTTCGAGCACGCCATCGCCAAATATTGGTACATCATTTTCCGCAAGTTGTTTCAGAATGGCGAACATAATATCTTGTTTGCGCAGGCTCGATGCGTTTTCTATCTCGAGTTCCTCTGCCTGGGAGAGCAGTTCTTGAGGAGATTTTTGTTTTAGTTCTTGAAGGTTCATAATTTTGAAAGTGCTGTTTTGTTTAAAAAATATTTACGGAAAATAAATTTAAAATAGATCCGCGGCCCGTGCGCGATTGTCTGAGACTTCTGTAGCGTTCTTGGCAGTTTTCTGGATTGTAATGTGGGAGCCCGGCTGGCCGCCGTCCCTATTTCTGCTTCCTAGTTAAATGATCTAAAAATACAAGTCAAACAATGTTTCGATCGCACTTGGAAAACAAACTTGGGACAATGCGAAAAAATTAACACACATTCTTGATCACTCACGATTCTTTTAAAATGAGATTTAGCCTGCCGCAACATCGACCACTACCGGCCCCCGCTATGCGCGGATTAATACTCTCTGGCCCAAATTCAAAACGGTTTTACCACAGCCATGATGATGATCACAATAAGCAGAATGGTCGGCACCTCATTCCACCACCGGTAAAACTTCGCTGGCCGCACATTCCGATCAGCCGCAAAATCCCTCTGCCACCGCGCAAAAAGGAAATGGACACCCAGCATTAAAAGAATCATAGCAAACTTAATCCAGGGCCAGCCCTGGTTCCAGTCTGTCATATCTGGAACGGATACCATAAGGCCGCCAAAAACGAATGTGAGAATCATCGAAGGATAAACTATAACCCTCAAAAGACGACGTTCCATGGTCTTAAATGTCTCCGATTTACCCGAGCCAGCTTCAGCATCCGCATGATATACATAGAGCCGCGGCAAATAGAGCATTCCCGCCATCCACGCTACCACTGAAATGACATGAAATGCCTTAAACCACAAATAATACTCAGCCATTTTCAAGCGCATTCTTATGATAAGGACAATCCTTGAAACCCCTCGAACAAGTGGCTCCCCCAGCAACAATACCCCTTTCCATTCCTGAACGCACAATATCGGCTAACGATCCAATAAAAGACGAATCCGTTCGGACTGTTGGGGTTCGTGTATATTCCACCACACCCGATTCTCTCGCCACCTTTGCATACTCTATATCGAGCTCTACTAGCGTTTCTGAGTGCTCACTTACGAAGGCAATCGGCACAATGATAATCGCCTTGCTTTCTGCACCGGCCCGTCTGATTTCATCAATAGTATAAGGTTGAAGCCATTTCATCGGACCAACTCGGCTTTGGTAACAAACAATGTAATCAGCATCCGTGTTATTCAATTTTTGGACTATGGCCAATGCCGTTCGCTCTACTTGATGCGAATAAGGGTCTCCAGCATCAATTATCCTTTGCGGCAAACCATGTGCCGAGAAAAGAATTCGGTAGGGCATATGGTTTGGGAGCTTATCGATTGCCGAGTCAACTGTTCGAGAAGCCGCGTCAATAAAACCTTCCGCTTCCGGCCAACAGCATATTCGCGCGGTGGGCACACTTATACCCGCAGACCTTGCGGCTTTTCCCCAAATGCGCAGATAACTGCCAGTGGTCGTCGACGAAAACTGGGGATAAAGTGGAAGTAAAATCACTCGCTCCGGCCTCCAATCGGCCACAGCGTCGGCCACAGCATCAGCAAACGGATGCCAATATCGCATAGAAATGAACACTCTATAGTTTTCCCCTAACGAATGTTGGAGTGCTTCTGCCTGTTTTTGGGTTTCCAGCAATATTGGCGACCGACCACCAATTTGGGCATAAATTGATCTTGCTACAGGCGACCTCCGCCGTGCAATCAAACGAGCTAACACCCATCGCAAAGGTGCTGGGACACGCAATATCGCGGGGTCTGAAAATAAATTTTTAAGGAACGGATATACAGAACTTAAGCTGTCGGGGCCCCCTAAATTATAGACAACAACAGCTGTTTTCTTCATGTGTGCACTAAAAACGAACCGCAGATATTAATTGTTCGACATGTTTTATTGGCGTTTCAGGAAGAATACCATGTCCTAGATTAAAGATATGTGGGCCGTTGGCTAGGGCGGTAACAATTTCCCGTGTTCGAAGTTCTAATTCGGCGCCTCCTGCCATTAATAACACCGGATCTAAGTTCCCTTGGACTGTTGTATACGGCTGTAGTTTTTGGGCAGCCCAAGTGGGGTCCGCAGAGTAATCAATGCCTACTGCATCGATTTTTGATGTTTTGACGAACGTTGGAAGATGTGCGGTGGATCCCCGAGGAAACACCACGATAGGTATGTTCGGATGGATCTCCTTTACCCGTTTGATAACTTCTCTAGTTGGTTCTACACAGTACTTCTCAAAAGCGTATCTCGGTAAAACACCGGACCAGGTATCAAAAAGTTGTAAAGCATTAGCCCCATACTCGGCTTGCATAATTAGATAACTACTAGTCGCTTCGACCAATAGTGTTATTAACTTTTGAAATTGTTCTGGCGCACCCAGCGCCCAATTCTTCGCATAAATAAAATCCCGACTCCCTTTCCCCTCAACCATATAAGCAGCAACTGTCCAGGGTGCCCCAGCAAAGCCTATTAACGCTGTTTGTCGCGGGAGGAGGCCGGAAACATTTTCCACTGTTTGGTAAATTGGGGCCAAAAGCGTGTGGAAATTTTCTAACGAAAGTTTTTGAAGATCTTCCAATGTCCTTATTGGATCTAAAACTGGGCCCTCGCCCTCCACAAATGATACGTCTTGGCCAAGAGCGTGTGGTAGGACTAAAATATCTGAAAACAAGATAGCCGCATCGAAATCAAACCTCTTGATTGGTTGCATTGTAACCTCTGTTGCTTTGTCTGAGTCATAACAGAGATCGAGAAAGCTCCGACACTTGGAACGGATTTTTTGATACTCAGGCAAATAGCGACCTGCTTGGCGCATCATCCAAATTGGAGGAGGGTCGACACGTTCGCCGTTCAAACTTTTAATAAGTGGTTTTGTATGTTCTTCCACGATTTACGCAATATCTCAGGAAGTTAAGAAAACACAAACCCCAAAAAAGTTATTTAATTAAATAATTAATAAAAACAATTTAGTAGTAGTTGTTGTTGTACCTGTGAATATTGGGGATCCTTACATATCCACAGATTTACAAACAGCGGGCTAGATATGTGAACTATTTACCGGAGATTATGAATTTTGTTTAGAATCCCAATAAAAACTGTGGGCTTTTATTTTTTAAATATCTGAATAACGTGAATAACAAGTTTTATCCCAGGGCATATATTATTGTATTAAGAGGTTAGTAATACATTGGATAGAATTTGGTTAACGGGCATCAATTTTAATTTTGTTATTATAAAAGCCATTTATGTACATATTGTTGCGCACGTTTTTAGCAATTAACGAATCGATAGGGGTAAAACCGTGGAGCAAAATTACCACATTCATTTGATTTCAGACTCCACGGGAGAAACAACGCAGGGAATTTTAAAGGCAAGCATTGCTCAGTTTGAGAGCATTTCGGCTCAAGAACATATTTGGCCAATGATTCGGTCAACAACACAAATGGAGCAAGTAATTCAGAAAATTCATGAAAATCCCGGGCCGGTAATTTTTACCCTTGTTTCCACGCGTATTCGTGAACTTCTGATTGACGGGTGCATGAGGGCCAATGTTCCCTGCATATCAGTGCTAGACCCAGTAGTAGAAACGTTGGGCGAGTTTTTTAAAAGAAAAACGGTAAACCGTCCTGGCGGCCAACACACTTTAAACGCCCAATACTTCGATAGAATAGAAGCCCTTAACTATGTAATGGCCCACGACGATGGGCAATCAACAGATTCTCTTGATAGTTCGGATCTGATCCTAGTGGGTGTTTCTCGTACATCTAAAACCCCAACCTCTATCTATCTTGCAAACCATTATGGGCTGCAGACGGCTAACATACCGTTCGTGTTGGACATACCGCTACCCGATTCGCTTTTTCAGGTGTCGAATGTATTAGTGATCGGGCTCACTGCATCAGCCACGCGGTTGGTTCAAATTCGACGCAATAGACTGCTCATTTTAAAACAAGAACCACAGACAGATTATGTGGATATTTCAACAGTCAAAACAGAAATTAATCAGGCTAGGAAGTTATTTTCCGCACAGGCGTGGCCAGTTATAGATGTGACGCGACGCTCCATCGAAGAGACGGCAGCGGCTATATTTCAGCTTTATTTACAGTTTAAAGAAAACTGAAAACTGGTGATTAAATGTGGTTGGTATAAATAAACGCATGAGCAAAAGTTTTGAAAGTCGAATAATACTAGCTTCGAAAAGCGCCTCGCGTAAACAGCTTCTTGAGAATGCCGGAATACCATATAGCGCAGAACCATCAAACGTTGATGAGGAAGAGGTTAAGCGAAGTATGCGCGCAGCTGGCGCAAAAACAATAGAACTGGCAGAGGCTTTGGCCGATTTGAAGGCAAGAACCGTTGCAAAAAGATACCCTGGGAAATTAGTTTTGGGCGCTGACCAAGTGCTAGATTGCAACGGCAGACTTTTTGATAAACCAAATGATGTTGCGGAAGCCACCCGACATCTGAAGTTTTTACGGGGAAATTCACATCAATTGATATCCTACGCTGTAATTATCAAGGACAGTGTGCGTGTTTGGAGCGGAGTAGACATAGCAAGTGTTACGATTAGACCGAATTTAAGTGATCAATTTATAGACAAATATATAATGCGTTGCGGTCCCGAAATTCTTAGTACACTAGGCGGCTACAGAGCAGAATCCTTAGGCGTCCAGCTTTTCTCTAAAATAGAGGGTAGCCATTATACAATCCTTGGGTTGCCTTTGCTTTTATTACTTGATTATTTGCGAGAAACTGGAGTTCTAGAAAAGTGACTTTCACTTCTGCAGCGGTTGTTGCTGGAATATCGGGTTGGCCAGTAAAACATTCCAGGTCTCCTCGGATCCATAATTATTGGATAAAAAAATATGGGATAGATGGTGTTTACGTGCCTTTTTCAATTCCTCCAGACAGCGCTTTTGACGCATACCGCTCATTGCCTGGACTCGGCATTGCTGGCCTAAACGTGACAACCCCGCACAAAGAAACAGCGTATAACGCTGTAGATGAGGCAGACGAGTGGGCAAAACAACTGAAAGCGGTAAATACAATTACCGTCCGAAATGGGTTGCTTTACGGGATGAATACCGATGCATATGGCTTTATAGAAGCCCTCCGTGAAGCACACCCCACTTGGAGCGCAAGCTCTGGGCCTGCGGTTGTTTTGGGTGCCGGGGGAGCCGCCAGAGCCGTTGTGGCAGCGCTAAGGGCAGAGGGGGCGCCTGTTATCCGCGTTTTGAATAGAACAAAAAAAAGGGCTGAGAAATTGTGCGAGGACCTTGGTGTTCCGACTGTCACTATTTCGTGGGAAGACCGAGAGGAATCTATTGCGGACGCAATGCTCGTTGTTAATACTACTGTGCTTGGTATGGTCGGACAGCCTGCCCTTGATGTCGGATTGTATAACCTGGAGCCCGATGCGATAGTCGTCGATATTGTCTACACCCCTCTTGAAACATCGTTTCTTAAACTAGCCCGATCCCGCGGAAATATAGGCGTCGACGGCCTTGGTATGTTGCTGCACCAAGCGCGCCCCGGGTTTAAGGAATGGTTTGGTACCGAGCCGGAGGTGGAGAGTAAATTGCGAGAGTATGTGGTGGCAGATTTGGTTGCCCAAACTAAACGATGATTATAATAGGCTTAACTGGCTCTATCGGTATGGGTAAGTCTACCGCGTCTGGAATTTTCCGGGGATTGGGTATACCGGTGTATGACTCCGATTTGTCAGTCCACAAAGTTCTTGGGGTCGGTGGGGTCGGCGTCCAACCTGTCGAAAAGCTATTCCCCGGCGTAGTAAACGAGGGGGTGATCAACCGAGAAGCCCTTGGAAGACGGGTTTTTTCGGACGCAAAAGCCCTCAAAGAATTAGAGAAAATAGTTCATCCCCTTGTGCGTTGTACTCAGGATTTGTTTTTAAGGCGGTGCGCTACTCAACGATCACCTGTAGTGGTCCTAGATATACCTTTGTTGTTTGAAGTTGGGCTGAATATACGCTGTGATGTAACAGTTGTTGTTACGGCACCGAGGTTTATACAAGAAGCGCGAGTTTTATCTAGGCCGGGCATGACACGTGAAAAGTTTTCTGGAATTGTCGCTCGCCAAATGTCGGACGAGCAAAAGCGTCGACGTGCGGATTTTGTTGTACCAAGCAACCGAGGTAAGCGTGAAACCTTACGAAGGTTGACGAACATAGTAAAGTTCGCAAAATCATTACCAGTTACTCATTGGCCCCATGATCCGTTTTATGATCGTGTGGCGACCGAACGGAGTTTAAATGCGCGAAATCGTCTTAGATACGGAAACGACGGGTCTTGATCCCAAAGCGGGGCACCGCCTAGTTGAAATAGGGTGCATTGAACTAATTAACCATATGGCTACTGGGAAAACTTTCCAACAATATATTAACCCAGATCGAGATATGCCGACGGCGGCTTTTGATATCCATGGTTTGAGTGAGGAATTTCTCTCCGAATTTCCACCGTTTTCGGAGATCGTGGACACCTTTCTCGACTTTATTGGTACGGATCCCTTAATAATACACAACGCTGGGTTTGATCTTGGGTTTTTGAACGCCGAACTCAAATTACTAAATAGGAATAGTCTTGTATCAAGCCAAATCGTTGATACCGTTTCAATGGCGAGGCAAGCGTTTCCTGGCGCACCAGCGTCGCTTGATGCTCTATGCCGTCGTTTCGGAATAGACAATTCTGCACGGGAAAAACATGGGGCTCTCCTTGACGCGGAATTGTTGGCAGAGGTGTATCTTGAATTGAGAGGTGGTCGCGAGCCCGGCCTCGTTTTGAGTAAACAAATAAAAACACCAGTGGCAGAGCAGGCCGAAGAGTTTCAGCCGGCGAAAACAAAGGTTCGGCCATCACGCCCACACATGGCTACGGCCGACGAGAGAGCTGAACATAAAGCTTTCATGCGGAAGCTGAGCGAGCCACTATGGGAAAAGGGGAAGTAGGGAAAGTTTTGTTACTTTTTTGGGATAATTTCGGCAGTGTATAAAAAAAGCCGTACAATTTTATGCAAAAGCACTGGAGCTACATAAAGAAAGAAGCCTTGCGGCCCCAGAAAAAGCGTATAAAAAGTCCATAAAGGCGGCTGGACGAAGCCGAGGCTTCTTATAGCAGGCTTATTGGCCCAAAGACGGTCTGTAGAACTATAGAGCGCATGAAAAAGATTTGATCTTTTGTCAACTGCTGGGTGCTGAACAGGGCTAGAGTGTTGGCGCCCGTTGCTATATCTCTGATCCTTCCGAGTCGATGTGCTGTTCCACGTACAGTGCACCAAAATCAATTGGATTTATCATAAGAGGCGGAAAACCCCCGTCTCGTACAGCGTTCGAAACTATAGAACGAGCGAAAGGAAACAGGTGACGGGGCCCCTCAATTAACACAATAGGCCTTACATCATCTTCGGAAACCCCCGAAACTTGCACAATCCCGCTATATGTTAGCTCAACAATAAAAACCGGACTGTCTTCGTGCGAAGCCTCTGCGCGTACAAACACAGAGACCTCGAATACCCCCTCATCATTTATCGATCGTGCATTCGTAGTTACATCAACATCCACGTGCATATTTTGTTGAGTAATTGATAGCGTTTCAATGCCACGAGGGTTTTCAAAGGATAGATCCTTAATATACTGAGCGCCAATCATGAAAGGCACAGTGTTTTCAACACTATTATCCTGAGCGCCATTTGCGCCGTTTTCGAGAGGTAACTCCGAATTATCCACCATTAAATGCTCCCACTTTTTGTGGTCGGTGGCTACCATGAACAAAATTATTAAACAAGGTGATGTTTCTCAATCAGACCTTACTAAGACCATGCGGTTTCTAGTGTCGGATGTGGATTAAGGGGATTGCACAGCATGTGTTCTCCGTTCCCGATACGCTCTCCCGTAAGAGAGCGGATAACACCCCAGTGAGTAACTACGACCGTATTCGCCCAATTTTCTGTTCTAGCCATTGATTGACGAAATGTGGCACAGCGTGCGTGAAATTTCGGGATAGTCTCTTCCGACCTGTTCCACCAAATTTCATTTAGATTTGATAGATCTAAGTTGGACCACGTCTGCGCGAGAATGCTAGCGCAAGTCCCAATATCACAAATGTATGCTGTTCGCTCGCGAACAGCGGGTTCTACCGTTATAGGTATATTCAGGCGGTTGCCTATCTTTTCTGCGGTTTGCAGGGCCCTTGTATATGGGCTGGAAATCAGGTGTTTGATATCATAATCCAGCAGTATTAGGGCAAGATCATCGGCTTGTTTTATACCGCGCTTTGTTAGCGGAGGATCTTCTATGCCGGGGTCTATTCTAGATTGACTAAATCTAACATTGAACACCGTTTGACCGTGACGGGCTATTAGCATTTTTGTCTACCAAAATCGTAACTAGAGATTTTAACCGCTATTGGTTTCATATGGAAAATCGTTGATTATTTTTTATACATTTATCCAAATAACTTGTCCGAGAATTTGCATAATTCTTGCACGATGCAAAGGTGGCAATCAGGCTTCCGAGCTTTACACACATATCGCCCATGGAGGATCAGCCAGTGGTGTGCATTTAACATCCATTTTTGAGGAATTCGCCTCACTAATTTTCTCTCAACTTGCTCTACGTTTTTCCCCGGCGCCATTCCTGTGCGGTTTGATATCCGAAAGATGTGCGTATCAACTGCCATAGTAGGCTGTCCAAATGCGATGTTTAGTACCACGTTGGCAGTTTTGCGGCCCACTCCAGGCAATTTGACGAGTTCATCACGAGTCTTGGGAATTTGGCCTTCAAACTCATTTATAAGCATTTTAGATAAAGCGATCACATTCTTTGCTTTATTTCGATAAAGTCCGATCGTTTTAATATAGTCCTGTAACTTTTTTTCTCCCAAGGCCACCATTTTCTCCGGGCTATCAACCAACCGAAACAGCTTTCTGGTCGCTTTATTAACACCAGCGTCTGTGGCTTGGGCTGAAAGAACGACCGCGACGGTTAAGGTAAATTCATTTATATAATATAGTTCCCCACGGGGGTTGGGGGTTTTTTCAGAGAGACGCCGGAAGAATTCGACGACGTCTTGTGAAGGCATTGTTGCGCGCATCGATACCGTTTTAACTCCATAGGTTGATTACGAAAAGAGCATAAAACTTTTTTGGTTGGAGACCACATGCGCATTGGTACATTTGTGTATCTATTAGCATTAGTCGGCCGATTATTTAGTTGAATAAAGCGCTCGCCAGAAACTTTTATATCACGACACAATCTGGGTTGTTGCGGGTGCCCGCGGTATGGTTACTACTATAAGTTTTAGCATGGACGCTGTAACAGAAACAGTGCATTGGATCGAAGGACGCCTGCTTTTTTAATGGGGTCATTAGGGGCCGACATCGGCCTTTGTTTGAATGGATTTTACTTGTTTTAATCCCGATTGCCATTTTTGGATTGATTGTAGGCTCCGGTTTTTCGGTGGCTGGTTTTCGGCTGGCACACTGTTTTGGCCATTAAAGGGAGGCCAGAGTCGGTGAATATCCTTAAAAAGAATTAAAAACCCCGTGTGATACCTGAGCATCTTCCGAAACAATATTGACGCTACGCATCTCTCGGGTCACAGTCATTCCAGTGAGAAATAACAGGCACCTAGAGTAGGGGGAAAAATGCCAGTCGAACCTATCGTAAACGCGCTTGACTTTAATTATTTAACAAACACCCTCCAGGAATTAGCGAGGGTGCCAGCAGCAGTGCCGATGGGTACAGAAGTGTTTATGGAGCCCGACGATCCTATACTTGTTCGTTACGTCCAAGAAGAAATTAAGCCAAGATTAACAGCTATCGGAGATGTAAACCTAATTGAGGCGCCGCAAAACCAAATTGTCGTGAACATTGGTAATGGCAGTCATGACAAGGTTTTTTTGGTTCAAGTATACACACCTGTTCAGCATCATAACTTAATGGATGATCCATGGTCCGGGAAAGTCGAGAATGGGGGGGCTTGGGGTTATGACGAGCGTTGTATTTTTGGCCAGGGCGTGACACAAAATAAATCGCATCAGGCGATCGTATTAACAATATTAAAACTTTTTCAGGACCATAATGTGGCGTTAGACGGGCAACTATATATTGCTTTCAATAACGAGGGTCGAAGCAGCCATTCATGCACGGAATCGATCCTCAGTGCATTGCCCCGGAAACCTGACTTTGCACTTTTACTGACAGCCACTGGAGAAAAGATTTCTATGGGTAATCGTGGACGGGTCGACGTAAATGTTACGGTACGCGGAAAAGCGGTACACTCCAGTGTGCCGTCTACTGGTCTCAGTGCTATAGAAGGTGCTTGGGAGGTTATTAAACGTCTCAAAGAGCTAGAATTACCGGGCTCCCATGAAAAGCTTGGTCGCCGGCACGCTATTCCCTACCAGGTGATCTATGAACCGCTCGCTCCGCATACGTTGCCAGAAACTGCGTTTCTTAGAATTGATCGTCGTCTATTGCCTGGAGATGATCCAGCTACGGCAACAGATGAAGTTCGGCAGGCTATCGGTGATCTAACGCCTTTCCAGGTTACTGTGGAGCAGGGGAACCATATGTGGCCGGCAATTTGTGATCCTATGGAGATAGGGGTTCGTCGACTTATGAGCGCCCATGAAGCTGTTCATGGAGACGCTCCGGGGGTTTATTATGGACAGGGCACTTTTGATGCTGGTGGTCCCTGTGCAGCCGGAATTCCGGCCGTGATGTATGGAGTGGGTGGTGCTGGTGGTGTTCTGGAAGCAGATTTCGTACCTATCTCACACCTCGAGAGAGTTGCGCGCACTGTTGCTCGAACCATTCTAACATTTTATTGAGAACGTAGGGGCTCTTATTAATGGTAAAAACTGAAACAGAAAGTATGAAAGCAAAGTTTGGCCTGAGTTTATCGACGCGTGCTATATTGTTTGATTGGGGGACGCTCGATGACTTGATACAGATGGCAGAAACAGCAGAAGCGTCAGGGCTTTTCCATGGTGTTTGGGTGGGGGATAACCTTTTGTCGAAACCTCGTGTGGAGGCGATGGTTACGCTTTCTGCACTTGCAACTCGCACGAATAAGGTAAAACTTGGTACAATTTGCCTCGCAAGCTTCCCATTAAGAGAACCGATTCTTTTTGCCCTACAGTGGGCAAGCTTAGATATTCTTTCTAAGGGGCGCACAATCTTAACAGTATGTAACGGCGGGACCGATAAGTTTGGTCCACAGTATGCGCATGAGCTTCAAACTATGGGCGTTACTTCGCGTGAACGCGTGGGTCGAGTGGTAGAGGGAATTTCAATACTTCGTCGGCTCTGGAGCGATGAGGTGGTTACTCATACTGGAAAATACTACCAATTTTCAAATGTTGATCTTCAACCTAAACCGATTCAAAAGCCGATGCCCATACATTTAGCGGTAAATCCGCCCGCAAATGAGGTAAGCGAAGAGGTCCTCGAACGCGTGCTCCGCCGGGTGGCACGGCATGCAGACGGCTGGCAGACCGATGGCACGCCAGTAAAGGAATTTAGAGAACGGTTTTCAAAAATACGAAAATACGCCGAGGAGCTTGGGCGCGATTTGTCGAACTTTGATAGTTCACTGCACATGATGGTCAATATCAACGATGACGAGACCAAAGCCTTTGAACAAGCAACCAGTTTTCTGACATCGTATTACGGTGCTGGTTTAATTTCGCGGGAACGTGCAGAGACTTGGATCGCCTGCGGTTCAACTCAGTCAGTAATTGACAAAATAGCCTCTTATATTGATGCAGGGTGTACTATCCCAGTGCTGCGTTTTGTTGCTCCAAACCCTCGTGAACAACTTCAGCGCTGCATCGAGGAGGTTTTGCCCGCATTTAAAAGCTGAAAGAAATCCGATAATTATCGCGAAAAATTTATTGATCGTATGAATAGGGAGAGGAGTTATTAAAGGGGAAAATATACACCTACCCTCGAACGATTATAAAATCGTAGAACAAACGATACGCTTCGTTCGTAATAGCCGGAGACTGGATTATACCAATCAGTCACTTTCGGAGGCGTTAGAATTAAGAAAGTGTGCCGTTAAGAATGCTTTCCTTCGGTGGTCCGGATTAAGCCCAAAACAATTCTTTTCTAATTTTAATAAGTTACAACACGCAGACAGTCCGCAAAAAACAAATAACCTTAGACCTAAAAATTTCCCGCAACCTGTAAGGGTCTGTTTTAAGGTCACCAATAAAAGTATGGGCCAGGAAAAAGGCCAAGCCTTTGATATAAAATATGGTGTGTATGACAGCCAATTTGGCGCTCTGATTATTGCAGTAATTAAAGAGAAGATATGCGGATTAGCATTCTTTGATAACGAAAACTTCGATTCCGTTCTTTCAGCACTTTGTCAAAGGTTTTCAGGGGGCCGTCTTATCAGGGACCAGAATGCGACCAAGGCTGCGTCTGAGGTTATTTTCGTTCACATGGGGACGAACGATATTGGGCCGGTTACCCTTGTTGTGCACGGTACGCTCTTCCAGATTAAAGTCTGGAAAACATTACTATCGATCACCCACGGGCAGCTTTTTACATACGGCGATGTCGCTCGAGCAATTGGACATCCGAGGGCTGTTCGTGCCGTTGGGAGTGCAGTGGGTCACAATCCGATCGCTCTTATTATACCCTGTCATCGAGTGATTGGCACTGCCAGCATTTTTGATACACGATATCGATGGGGTCCTGATAGAAAACTGGCGTTAATAGGCTGGGAGCAAGCAACTAAATTTTCCTAACACCCTCTTGTGGAGAAGCCTCAGCACTTAACGTCTATTAAACTTAGCTGCTTGGATATCCCCGTTAATAATCAATACCCAATACGTCGAACATAGTATAGTAGCCAGCGGTCTTGCCCCTAGACCAAAGAGCAGCGTGCACTGCACCCCGTGAAAATATCTGTCGTGACTGCGCTTTGTGTGTGAGCTCCAGGCGTTCATCCTCCGTTGCAAAAATTGCTGTGTGATCACCCACCACATTCCCACCTCGTAAGGTCGCAAAACCAATGCTCCCTTGTGCGCGCTCGCCTGTGTTACCCTGGCGTGTCCATTGCGCCACTCTGTTAAGTTCGACTTGGCGCCCCTCAGCGGCTGCTTGACCCAAGCTGATGGCAGTTCCGGAGGGAGCATCGACTTTGTGCTTATGATGCATCTCAAAAATCTCGATGTCGAAGTCATCGTCTAGCGTCCTAGCTACTTGTTTTGTGAGTGCGATCAATAAATTTACAGCGAGGCTCATATTTGGCGCATGCATAATCACTGTTTTATCTCCGGCCGCTTTTAGTTGTTGTTCTTGCTCTAGGTTTAGACCTGTCGTACCGATTATATGTGCAACGCGAGCCTCAGCAGAAACTTGAGCATGCTCTACTGTTGCGTTGGGAAGCGTGAATTCAATCACGGCGTCTGAGGCAGCGATTACCGCACTGGTATCGTCGCTAATTTCAACACCAATAATACCTTTGCCGGCTGTTTCTCCCGCGTCTCGCCCGATTTGTGGTGTTCCCGGCATATCTGATGCAGCAACTAGAATACAATCATCTGTGTCGATTACCTGGCGGATATTTGCCTGCCCCATTCGACCGCCCGCGCCGATAATTCCAATTTTTAACTCGGCCATCTCGTACTTCCTATGTTTTCTCTTTCCGTTGTTGCATAAGACTCAGGCTAGGAAAAGGGACGGAAGTCCAGTTTGCTTCAATCGAAGCACATTTTTCGGCGGTCTTATGCAATGCGTTCATAATATAAGGACAGGCTAATCCTTAATATCTTCCCAAAGTTCCTTTACACGAGCAAAGAAACCCTCGGATTCCGGACTGGTGCTAGTTTTTCCACTTCCGGGTTTTTCACTATCAAATTCCTGCAAAAGTTCTTCCTGGCGTTTAGAGAGGTTTACCGGGGTTTCAACAAGGACATCAATAAACATATCCCCACGGGCTTTACTTCGTAATACCGACATACCCTTGTTTCGCAGCCTGTACTGATGCCCGCTTTGCGTGCCTTTGGGTATTGTAACTTTTGCGCGTTTTCCCTCAATTGTTGGGACCTCAATGGTGCCCCCCAATGTTGCTGTCATCATAGGAATTGGTACTTTCATATAAAGATTATTTTGGTCCCGCCGAAACATTTTGTGTGGCGTAACTTCAATAAAAATATATAAATCCCCAGCGCTGCCGCCTTGTGTACCGGCCTCACCCTCGCCAGAAAGCCGAATGCGGGTGCCATCCTCAACACCACCCGGAACAGTGACTTTCAGCGTCTTTTCTCTCCGTACTCGGCCGCCACCACTACAATTCTTACAGGGATCGGTTATTACTTGCCCAGCTCCGTTACATGATGGGCAGGTCCGTTCAATAGTAAAAAACCCTTGTTGGGCACGGACCTTTCCGTGGCCGTTACACGAATTGCAGGTTGATGGTCGTGACCCTTTCGCAGCCCCTGATCCTCCGCAATTTTCGCAGGTAACAGCTGTGGGCACTTTAATTTGGGTCTCTATCCCATTGAACGCGTCATTCAGATTGATTAGCATGTTATAGCGTAGATCAGCCCCGTGAGCGGCGCCCGCCCTTTCTCTCCCACCCGAACGTCCACCACCCATGAAATCTCCAAACATTTCGTCAAAAATGTCTGCAAAACCGCCACCAAAATCAAAACCTCCAGCATTGCTTCCAGGGCCGCCACCTTCAAAAGCAGCATGACCAAACTGGTCGTATGCGGCTCGTTTTTCCGAATCTCTTAAAACATTATATGCTTCATTTATTGCTTTAAATTTGGATTCTGCGGCAGTGTCGCCTTGATTACGGTCCGGATGATATTTCATGGCGAGCTTACGGTACGCACTTTTAAGCGTTGTATCGTCAGCACTACGATCAACGTCCAGTGTGTCATAATAATCCGGTTTTGCCATGGCTAAGCGCGTTCCCCCAAAAGCGTTTCTATCTATGCAGTCACGTTTGGTGTTTTGTAGGTAATATCCCTATGACGCTTTGTCCTTAGAGTCCTCATCGTCGACTTCCTCGAAGTCAGCATCGACTACATTGGCACTATTGTCGTCGCCAGCTGGTTTCTCCGTATCAGCTCTAGTGGTCTCATCGCTATTCATATTAGAGGCGCTGGCGGCCGCTTCTTCCTGTTGCGCATTGTATAACGCCTCTCCTAGTTTTTGGGCCGCCTGTGCTAATGCTTCTGTTTTCGCAGTAATTTCAGTTGGTTCTGGTTCTTCTATATCGAGCGCCGCCCGCAAATCAGAGATAGCCGTCTCAATGGCCGCCTTGTCCTCCTCTGTAAGCGACTCACCATGATCTTCCATTGTTTTCTCTGTGGTATAAATCAGGCTATCCGCATTGTTTTTTGCTTCCACCATCTCCCGCCTTTTTTTGTCGGCCTCTGAATTAGCCTCGGCGTCCGCGACCATTTGTTCGATGTCGTCATCCGACAATCCACCGGATGCTTCGATGCGGATATTTTGCTCTTTATTAGTGGCTTTGTCCTTGGCGCTCACATTAACTATGCCGTTAGCATCAATATCAAACGCAACGTCAATTTGCGGCATGCCACGCGCCGCAGGTGGAATCCCAACTAGATCAAATTGGCCGAGTAATTTATTGTCACTCGCCATTTCTCTCTCACCCTGAAAGACTCTTATTGTTACTGCACTCTGATTGTCTTCCGCGGTTGAGAAAACCTGACTTTTTTTGGTTGGGATTGTGGTATTGCGGTCTATGAGACGCGTAAAGACACCACCCAATGTTTCTATCCCGAGCGACAGTGGTGTAACGTCCAACAATAAGACGTCTTTCACATCACCCTTCAGAACACCAGCCTGAATAGCTGCTCCGATTGCTACAACTTCGTCCGGGTTAACACCGCGGTGAGGGTCGCGTCCAAAAAAGTTTTTTACAGTTTCAATTACCTTTGGCATTCGGGTCATTCCCCCTACAAGTATGACCTCCTTTATTTCGCCCGCCGAGAGACCTGCGTCCTTTAATGCCGCTTTGCATGGTCCAATTGTTCGGGCAACTAGATCATCCACCAACGCCTCGAGCTTTGCTCGGGTCACTTTTATATTGAGATGTTTGGGGCCATTTTGATCAGCAGTAATGAATGGAAGATTAACCTCTGTTTGTGCAGATGAAGACAGTTCTATTTTTGCTTTTTCGGCGGCTTCCTTAAGTCTTTGTAGCGCTAGTTTGTCTTCTCGCAGGTCAATAGCGTTTTCTTTTTTAAATTCGTCCGCTAGATACTCGATAATGCGTGCGTCAAAATCCTCGCCACCCAGGAATGTGTCACCATTTGTAGACTTCACTTCAAATACGCCGTCACCGATTTCAAGGATTGAAACATCAAACGTTCCGCCCCCGAGGTCATAAACCGCAATCGTTCCTGTTTCGTTTTTCTCTAATCCATAGGCCAGGGCTGCCGCTGTGGGCTCGTTGATGATTCTAAGGACTTCGAGTCCAGCAATTTTTCCTGCGTCTTTTGTTGCCTGGCGTTGAGAGTCATTAAAATATGCAGGTACAGTGACGACTGCTTCGGTTACTTCCTCGCCTATGTGTGCCTCTGCTGTTTCCTTCATCTTTTGGAGTATAAAGGCCGAAATTTGACTGGGAGAATACTTGTCGCCATCGGCCTCCACCCATGCATCGCCGTTTTCTGCCTTAACAATATTGTAGGGCACAAGATCTTCGTCTTTTTTTGTTGTCGGGTCGTCAAACGACCGTCCAATTAAACGCTTAATTGCGAAAAGGGTGTTTTCTGGGTTTGTTACTGCTTGTCGCTTAGCCGCCTGGCCCACCAAACGTTCATCACCCTCCGAAAAGGCGACCATAGAGGGTGTAGTGCGAGCTCCTTCAGAATTTTCGATAACACGGGCGTCTGACCCCTCCATAACCGCAACACATGAATTTGTAGTGCCGAGATCAATACCGATTGCTTTGCCCATAATATTGCCTCATTTTTTGCGAGAATTCTTAGTCCCAAATGACCGTTTAGAAATCTCAGAAGTTTCCTGTTTACCCTCGGAGAGCGATATGGCTGTTATATAGGTATTGGGTTCTAGTGTTACAATAGTAGAATAATTTTAGCCCAGAGAAGTTTGGGCCGCGGTCCATCAGGAGGTCTTATTACGATAATCGAAATGTTAATGTTCTTAGTGTATTCAAGGATCTATCTCACGACGGTCCAGTATACGGCTAATCAACTATGTGCCAAACGGAACCCTGAAAACGCCCATCTTTGGTGTGGATAAAAAAAGTTGCGGTAGGTTAAACGAGCATGCCCAATGGGTGTGGTACAGCTAGCGCCGCGCAGCGTAATTTGGTTAATCATGAATTTACCATTGTATTCTCCCACCGCACCAGGGGCTGCAACAAAACCCGGATAAGGTCCGTAGGCACTTTGCGTCCACTCCCACACATCTCCCATCATTTGTGATGGGGCGTTGTTTTGGAGAGTATTTGGGGGCATTGGGTTCAGGTGCCCACTTTCAAGGCGATTATGACTAGTTTCTATCGCAGTTCCACAATTATAATAATTTGCAGCGATTTCCCATTCATATTCAGTCGGTAATCGCTTTCCGGCCCATTCCGCATAAGCAGATGCTTCGTAAAAACTAACATGACAGACCGGTGCCTCCATACAAACGGGCTGAATGCCCGAGAGCGTAAATTCTTCCCAAGAACCTGTGTTCGCACATCTCCAATATAGTGGCGCGACCCAACTCTCGCTCTGAACCTTAGCCCACCCATCTGAAAGCCAGAATCGAGAATTTGAGTAACCACCATCTTCTATGAAAGCCAGGAACTCCCTATTTGTAATTGGATGCGATGCAATTGAATAATCTCTAACAATCGTTTCATGTGCAGGCCCCTCATTGTCGAATGCAAAACTGTTGCCAGTGTGACCCACGACAAATGTTCCGCCCGGCACATCATACCAACATGGATTGTGGTGTTCTTTTGCATTTGATGTGTCAGTTTCCTTGTAACTCGGTGTTAAGGGGTTACATGAAAAAACATGTTTTATATCCATCAGTGCTAATTCCTGATGTTGTTGTTCGTGGTGTAGCCCTAGTTCAATAAGAGGCGCTGCTTCAAAAAATGTTTTTTCGTCTGCGGTTTCCATGAAATTCATAATATTCCTATCGACGTGGGAACGATAGGACATCACCTCGTTCAGCGGTGGGCGAGTGAGAAGGCCCCTGTTGGCTCTAACATACCTGGGCCCAATTGCCTCATAATAAGAATTAAATAAAATTTTATAGACTGGATCAAATGTCTTATAACTTTCTTGAAATTCCTCTAACAGAAAAGTCTCAAAAAACCAGGTTACATGTGCGAGATGCCATTTTGTTGGGCTTGTATCTGGCATGGATTGGACTTGTTGGTCTTCAGGCGTTAGCGGGGCAGCGACGGCTTCTGTTTGGCCACGAATGCTCTCATAACGATTAAGTAAATTTGTTCGTTCGCTGTTCATTTTGTCTCGAGCCTGGGTCCAGTGCTTGTCCTATATGTACCCAGCTATATAAATCTACCGTGGGGATCAGACCTACATTGATAAAACACCTGTAATCAACGAGCAATGATCGCTTTTCAATACACTAGCGTTTCCGAGAACCTCTAACAACCGAAAGGCACTATTCCGCATCATCTATTGTATCGTTATCTTCGGAAGTTTCCGTGTCTTTACTGACTGGCGATTTTGCGATCCCAACTTTGGCCGCCCTTAAAAGTCTGCCATGGATTAAGTAACCCGCTTCTACCACTTGAACAATTGTACCGTTTTCGGCGTCTTCTGTCGGAATTTCGTACATTGCTTCGTGAAGCTGCGGATCGAATTTTTCTTCAAGTGGCTCAATTCGTTCTATGCCATGGCGCTCAAGGGTAGAAAAAAGTTCTTTTTCGGTGAGCGAGAGACCCTCTACAAAACCACTTACGGAGGCCTCATCAATTTCAGGAACTGATTCAATTGCCCGTCGAAAATTATCGGCAACTGATAGAATGTCACGAGCAAAGTTCATGGCCGAATATTTGCGGGCCTCCTCAAGGTCTTTTTGAGAGCGTCGGCGCTGGTTCTCCATGTCGGCGAGAGCGCGCAAAAGCTTATCTTTTAAATCAGCTATTTCTTCTTCCGGTGTATTTTCCTCGGGTTGTTCTTCCTTCGCAGAGCCAGCAGGTTGATCAGAGTCGATTTCGGAAGCCTCTGTCGGTTTATCAATTTGTTCCGGGAGTTTCTCGGGTCCGCCCGGTGATAATTCCGCGTCCGTTTCGTTGGGGTTATCCATCGCTTCTGCGTCGTAGGTTTTTCCTGGCAATGGTTCCTTTTCTTTTGAATTAGTCACGTTCTTTATCCTCTATCCAATAAGTCGGTCTATCATCTTGGCCGTATAATCGACCATCGGAATTATGCGTGCGTAGTTGAGTCGTGTTGGACCAATTACGCCGATGGCGCCAACGATAGTTTGTCTATCTGCTTTAAATGGGGCTACTACTAACGAACATCCTGTTTGATCAAACAACGTATTTTCGGCACCAATAAATATTTGAACACCATCCGCGAGTTCGGTGATATCGAGGAGTTTGATTAGGAGCTCTTCTGTTTCTAAAGCTTTGAATAAACCTCTTACGCGCTCAAGGTCTTGTACGGCTGATATTTCATTTAAAAGACGCGACTGGCCCTTGACAATTAATGTGCCGTGGGTGTTGTCGTCATCTGTGTCTGCCCAAGCAGCTAATCCGGCGTCGATAAGTTTTGCGGTTATGGAATCTATTTCTGTTTGGCGTTGTTTAATTTCTATTGCGACTGCGTTTCGTGCGCCGTCTAACGTCTTTCCAGCTAGTCGAGAATTTAAGTAGTTTCCGGCTTGTGTGAGGGCAGCTGGTGGCGTTCCTGGTGGTATGTCTACCAAACGGTTTTCCACAAACCCGTCATCAGTGACGAGTACCGCGAGAATTTGCCCATCGCCAAGATTTACAAATTCAATGTGTTTCAACGGTCGTGCGGTTTTGGGCGCTATCACCAACCCTGCGCACTGGGCCAGTCCGGATAGAAGTGTGGTTGCTTCGCTCAGTGCTTCGCTTAAGCTAGTTCCATGTGAAACGCAGCGCGCGTCAATGCTTTCTCGTTCTTCCTGGCTCAGATCACCGATCTCCAGCAAGCCATCTATAAACATTCGAAGCCCCGCATCCGTGGGTAATCGCCCAGCAGATGTATGCGGTGAATAGAGCAAACCCATATCCTCTAGATCTGCCATTACATTTCTGACGGTGGCAGGTGATAGTGGTTTTTGAAGGCGTTGTGATAAGGTGCGAGACCCCACGGGAGCGCCGTCGGCAACATAAGCCTCAACTATTTCGCGAAATACCTCGCGGGTTCGGTCATTTAATTCGCTTATTATACTAATATTCGGATCGCTCATATCATTCACTGAAAGGCGGGGGAAATGTAATAGCGGGCTCTGTTTTGTCAACGGCGGTTTTCAAACCTTTACCAATAAACCGGTGTTGGATAGCTTGCTAATAACTTTTGAAAGGAGAAACCTATGCGTCCTTCTGGTCGTTCGCCCGATGAAATGAGATCTGTGGTACTAAAAACTGGGTTTTCTCCGTACGCAGAAGGCTCGTGTCTAATTAAATTCGGAAATACACATGTATTATGCAATGCTACAGTTGAGGAGAGGGTTCCTCCTTGGATGCGGAATTCTGGACGGGGTTGGGTAACGGCTGAATACGGAATGTTGCCTCGATCGACACATGAACGGACAGATAGAGAGGCGGCCCGCGGCAAACAGTCTGGGCGGACACAAGAGATACAGCGCCTAATAGGCCGTTCGCTTCGTGCGGTCGTTGATTTAGAAGCGTTAGGTGAAAGGCAAATTCGACTGGATTGTGATGTGATTCAAGCAGATGGAGGTACCAGAACAGCGTCGGTTACCGGAGCGTGGGTCGCGCTTAAAATAGCAGTGTCAGGGCTAGTAGATTCGGGGGCCTTGGCGCAAGATCCTATAAAGACGTCTGTCGCTGCAATTTCATGTGGTATTTTCCAAGGTTCTCCGATTTTAGATCTCGATTATTATGAGGATTCGCAAGCGGATACTGACGCTAACTTTGTTTTAACGGGGAGTGGCGGTATCGTTGAGATTCAAGGCACCGCCGAAAAAGAACCTTTTAGCGAAACCGCTTTTGGCCATTTAGTAGAGCTCGCTAAAAAGGGGATAGGCGAATTAACGACAGCGCAGAGTATGGCGCTTGCCGGCTAGGGTTCGGATGTTACTTAGCTGGCGGTCTTTACTGGCATCATAAGATGGCACGTTTATTTAAAGAGCCCTGTTTAGTAATTGCTAGCCACAATTTGGGCAAGATATCAGAGATTTCGGATCTATTTTCGTTCAATAATATACGAATTTTGTCCGCTGCGGCGCTTGGGATCCCCGAACCCGACGAGACGGGGGCAAGTTTTGTTGAGAATGCAAAATTAAAGGCGCTAGCTGCAACAAATGAGACAGGTTTCCCGGCTATAGCCGATGATTCTGGCATAGAAGTCTATGCGCTTGATTGTGCGCCAGGAATTTATTCCGCTCGTTGGGCCGGGCAGAATAAAGATTTTTCTGCTGCGATGTTACGTGTTCATACCGAGTTGGGTAATAACCCCAATAGGGGGGCTCGTTTTGTATGCGCGCTTGCCTTGGCATGGCCCGACTTTCACTCGGAAGTTTTCGTGGGTGACGTTGAGGGCTGTGTTGTTTGGCCACCGAGGGGCAATAAGGGCTTTGGATATGATTCGATGTTTGTAGCGGAGGGTGACGTCAGCACCTTTGGAGAGATAGAACCCGTTGAAAAACATGAGAAAAGTCACAGGTCTAAAGCGTTTGCTAAGCTGTATAAGGCATGTTTCTCACCAAGTGAAAAAGATGATTAGTTTTTCTAGAACAAACGTGCCTTCAGATATTGATAAAAGGTGCCCTCTTTCGGGTGTTGAACCCGAACCCGATTGTGGAACGCACAATCCGCATAAATTCATAGCCCTGTATGTGCACTGGCCGTTTTGTACTTCTAAATGCCCTTACTGTGATTTTAACTCTCATGTTGCTGCTGATGTTGACTATAAACTTTGGCACAAATTGTTGTTACGAGAGTTACAATATTTTGGAGAGCGAACATCAGGCCGTGTCTTGCAAACAGTATTTTTTGGGGGAGGAACGCCTTCTCTTATGCCTGCTGAAACTGTGGCCGTTATTCTCCAAGAAGCTTCACGCCATTGGAAAGTGAGGGAAAATTTAGAAGTTACTCTAGAGGCTAATCCGTCTTCTTCTGAAATAAAAAAATTTCAAGAGTTCGCTGGTGCAGGGGTCAATCGAATTTCAGTAGGAGTTCAATCATTTAACGACGATTCATTGATTTTTCTGGGTCGTAGTCATAGCGCAAAAAGCGCGCGTTCCGCTGTTTTAGAAGCCTTAGAATGTTTTGAACGCGTCTCATTTGACCTAATCTATGCATTGCCTGGGATGGACCTTAAGAGCTGGGTGAGTGAGCTTAACACAGCATTAACTCTGGAGACCGGACACCTTTCCTTATATCAGCTTACTATAGAGAAGGGCACACGTTTCTACTCGGCGCATCAAAATGGCGCTTTTGAGCTACCCGACGATGGGTTGGCCTGCGAATTATATAAAATTACTAACGAGATGATGGGAAGCGCGGGATATCAGCCGTACGAAGTTTCGAACTATGCAAAGAACGGTCAAGAGTGTCGCCATAATATTATTTATTGGAAGGGCGGCGATTATGTTGGTGTGGGGCCGGGTGCCCATGGCCGCCTCACTTTAAATGGTACCCGGGTGCGAACGGAACAGGAGAGCGCTCCAGAAAAGTGGCTATCTGCTGTTATGTCGAAAGGCCATGGCACCCGCTTAGAAAAACCACTAACGAAGTCTGAACAGGTGGATGAATTTCTTCTTACCGGCCTTCGGCTTATGCAGGGTGTAGATAGAAACACCTTTAAAAAAATCTCTGGTAAGGATTTTGAGGAGTTTTTCCCGATGAACATGATTGAGACGCTTGTATCTTGTGGTTTTATTCAGCTCGATGCGGAGGGGTTAAGGTCAACGGATACGGGTCGCCTCCGGCTAAACTCTCTGATAACTTCTCTTCTTACCTGAACAGTCTCAATTAGGCGGGGGGTTGAAGTGGGTTTGAGCAGGGTCGATTAGCTTGCTCCCTCGGCGAAGTATTTCGCGAACTTCTAAACTATGTTGTGATTGTCCGTCGTTGAGAAAACGGAAAAGACCGCTCGCACCAGAAAACCCTGTTTTGGTAACGAATTTAGCTCCATCATATTGCGAGCCAGATTTAGGCCGCAAAATTGCAGCTAACGCAACTAGGTCGTAGACCATTGTGCCAAGTGGGTGTGGTTTATAACCAAAGGTTTTTATGAACCTCTTCGAAAAACCATTGTCGGCATGGAACGGAATTGTCGCGAACCAGCTTCCTACCAAAGGTGGTTCAGCTCCTGTTTTATTTGATGTCCAGCCGCCTAATCCTAGGAGTTGGATCCTTTTGGTATCTACATCGAAATTTCCTAATTGAGCCCCAACATTTACTAGCGCTGAGTCCCTAGCTACGACAAGAAGAGAATCGAACGGAATTTTTCCCAGCGTTTCGAGTATTTCCAGGCGGCCGAGGGCTCTTTGAGACCCATCGTCGCCTTGTTTTTTAAGTATTGCGATTTGATCCAATAAACTACTCCGTCTTTCATTATAGTTGGTAAGAGCCCGTATTGCTTGAGCAATGCCCTCTTCAGATAGAGTATATTTTTCTACCCTAACCAATTTTGTTCCGACGGTGGTGGCGGCGGCTCGCGTTGCTCTAATAATGCGCGTGCCGAATTGTCCGATAGGCGCGAGTACAGCGAGGCGTTTTTTCCCCTTTTTAGCCGCATACTCAATTAACCGCTTAATTTGGGCTTCTGGAAATAACCCAGCTAAAAATATCCCCCGTTCCGCAACAGCTCGATTGTTTGAAAGTGCAAGTACTTTGATACCCGCGTTTTGAAAAACTGGAGCGGCCCCAGTCACGGCCTCGGAGAAAATGGGGCCTATGGCCAGTTTTACGCCGGCTTGTGTGGCTTTATATGCGGCTGTAGCCGCACCTTCTTTAGTGCTTTGGGTATCGAAGGGCATAAGCACGAATTTATCAGTTTTTTTACTGAAGAGACCTAACGAGGCCGCATCGAATAATGCTTTTCCTAAGATTGCGTTTTGGCCCGTCAATGGAAGGAGCAGTCCCACCCTAATTTCGTTAATCTTTGGAGTGTTTGGGAAGATTGTGGTGACGGGTCCCCTAGACATTAGAATATCTGACTTTGTAATGGTTGATTTTGAGACAACTGGTTGGGGCTTAGAAGGTGAGTGTTTCGTGGTTGTTGATGTT